>CALUOK010000013.1 GCA_944322255.1 Candidatus Methanomethylophilaceae archaeon
GGGAACGACGACATGCCCTCGCTCAGGTGGCTGAAGGGGGAGTACGAGCTCAAATCGGACGTCCGCAGGGACCTGGGCCTGAGCAACATGGTCACCGACGCCAACTGGTACGACTTCGTGAAGATCTGGGCGGAGTTCGCCTCGCACATCGGCTACAAGGGGCTGGTGGTGTTCATAGACGAGGGCGTGGTCCTGTACAAGATCCAGAACAGGGTCTCCCGCAGCAACAACTACGAGCGCCTGCTCTCGATGTTCAACGACATAATGCAGGGGAAGGCCTCCCACCTGTCCATGTACGTGTGCGGCACCCCCGAGTTCATAGAGGACCCCGACAGGGGCCTGTACAGCTACGAGGCCCTCAGGTCCAGGCTGGTCTCCGGCAAGTTCGAGAACGGCTACGACAACTACCTGGGGCCGGTGATCAACCTGAGGCCGCTGACCAACGAGGAGGTCTTCGTGCTGCTGAGGACGCTGCGCGGCATGCACGAGCAGCGCTACGGGTACTCCTCGGAGATCGACGACGCCATGCTGGAAACATACCTGAAAACGGTCACCTGCGCCATAGGCCAGGGCATGGTCACGCCCAGGGAGATCACCAGGGACTTCATCAGCCTGCTGGACACCATGCACCAGAACCCGGACGTGACCTTCTCCGAGCTGGTGGAGGGCAGGACCGTGTCGCCGGACCGTGACCCGGACGACGACCTCATCGAGGACCTGGAGGTATGACGGACCGCACCGGGCTGATGCCCGGCTTCGTCCTGGACCACCTGCACAGGAGCGGGTGGACCTCCTTCCGCGACATCCAGGAGAGGGCCTTCGACATCCTGTTCGACACCGACGACCACCTGCTGATCTCCTCGGGGACGTCGTCCGGGAAGACGGAGGCCGCGCTCATACCGGTCGTGTCATCGCTTTACGAGAACCCTCCGGAGGGCGTGGGGGCGCTGTACGTCGGGCCCACCAAGGCCCTCATCGACGACCAGTTCGCCCGCATCGACCGGATGCTGCGGGACTCCCGCATCCCGGTGAGCGGATGGCACGGCGACGTGGACGCATCCAGGAAGGAGAGGCTGATGGAGCGCCCGGAGGGGATCCTGCAGATCACCCCCGAGTCCCTGGAGGGCATCCTGGACAACCATGCCGAGGAGGTCCCCCGCATGTTCTCCGGCCTGAGGTTCGTGGTCATCGACGAGGTGCACTCCTTCATGGCCTCCGACCGCGGCCTGCAGCTGATCTGCGAGCTGCAGAGGATCGAGCGCATGTGCGGATGCTCCCCCAGGAGGATCGGGCTGTCCGCCACGGTGTCGGACAGGGAGGGCGCCGCCGAATGGCTGGGCTCCGGCTCCGACAGGGAGGTCTCCATAGTCTCGTCCGACGACCGCAGGTCCTGCAGGATCGGGATCAAGCACTTCCGCTTCCCCGCCGAGGACCCGGAGGGGCGCAGGAGGAGGGCGGTGTCCCAGTACTACAGCGAGCTGTTCAGGCTCACCGACCCCTACGGGTGCATAGTGTTCACAAACAGCAGGGCCTCCGCCGAGATGACCGCCAGGTCGCTGGCGAAGGTGTCCGAGGCCAGGGGCTCCCGCAACCCCGTGAAGGTGCACCACGGCTCCCTGTCCGGAAGTCTCAGAAGAACCGCCGAGGAGGACCTGAGGGGAGACCTGCCGGCGACGGTGGTCGCCACCGTGACCCTGGAGCTGGGCATGGACATCGGGGGGCTGGACCGTGTGGTCCAGATCGGCGCCCCGTTCTCCTGCTCCAGCCTCGTCCAGAGGATGGGCAGGTCCGGGCGCAGGGGCGGAAGGCAGGAGCTGGTGATGTTCTGCAACGACGACGAGGCCGAGTGGCGCCCCGGGATCGACGGGGTGTCCCTGGAGCTGGCCAGGGGGATCGCCGAGACCGAGCTGTACCTGGGGGAGGGCTGGACCGAGCCCCTGATGCCGGACCCGCTGCCCTACGGGCTGCTGTTCCACCAGACCCTGGCCGCGCTCAAGTCGGCTCGGAGGTACATGAGGTTCCACGACCTGTGCGACGAGGTGCTGTCGCTGGCCCCGTTCTCCGGGATCTCCAGGGAGGACTACAGGCTGCTCCTGAAGCACATGATCAACCAGAGGACGCTGATCCAGACGCAGGACCTGACGCTCCTCGTCGGGCCGAGGGGGGAGCCTGCCGCCTTCGGCAGGGACTTCCCGGCGGTGTTCGAGGTGAGGCGCGAGACCGAGGTCCGCTGCGGCGGGTCCACCGTGGGCACCGTGCAGGGTGAACCGGAGGTCGGCGCCGTGGTGGCACTGGCCGGAAGGGTGTGGATGGTAGTCAAGAGGGGCGACGGCTGGGCCGAGGCCGTGGAGACGGACGGGGAGGCGGACGTGAGATGGAAGTCCGAGCCCCCGGTGGTGCACACCAGGATCGTGTCGAAGATCAGGGACGTCCTGTCCTCGGACGAGGACTACCCGTATCTGGACTCGGCCGCGAGGGATGAGCTGATGTCGTCCAGGGCGGCATTCGCGGCCTCCGGCGCCGGGGATGTTTTCGTGCCTACCGAGGACGGCTTCGACGTGTACCCCTGGCTGGGGACGGTCCAGTTCGACACACTCAGGCGCATGCTCTCCAGGATCCCCGAGGTGAGGGTGATGTACGCCTACAGCCCGCTGGTCATCGCCATGGACACCAGGCTCACAGTGAAGGAGATCCGTAAGGGGCTGGACCGGATCCGGGAGGAGGGCGACAGGTTCGCCCTTCTGGAGGAACGGGAGTCCCTCAGGCGCGGGAAGTATGACAGGTTCGTGCCGGAGGCGCTGCTGTCCGAGGCGTTCTGCGCCAAGAGGATCGACTGGGACTTCGACCTCCGAGAACGAAGAAACCTCCGAGTCGGATCCCGCGTGAACGAACTTTATGCATCCTGAGACGGGTGCCATGGCCACGCGCACCATCAGACTGTCCCTGTCCCTCCCCGAGGGGATGTGACCAGAACCGTCGTCATGTCGGAGAACTCCAGCACAGATATGCTCCGGATTGTCACGTACATAGCGTTCGGATGGGAGTACTGCAGAGGATACGCCTCGGTCGATGGCACCGTCCACCCCCCGATGGGGTCGGACACCCCTCTGAGGGAGATCCTAGTGTCCGAGACGTACGTGTTCAACGCTCCCAGAGAGGACACCGTCACCGCGCTGAGCTTGTTGGTCCTGGACCCGTACGGCATTACCGATGGCGACAGCCTTTGAGCGGTGATTCATCGGATGCGCGATTACGCCGAGACGGGGATCGGGAATCCGTCGATCCTGGAGTCAGACCTCCTCCGGACCTGTGATTTGCCCGGGACCAGCGCCGTGATCGGAATCCCCACGCCTGATGTGCATCAGCGCATCCTTCGCACCCGAATCCCCATTCATGGCGGCGTTCGTCAGCAGCGCCACAGCCCTCTCCGCCGACCTGGCGACCCCGAGACCATGCAGGTACAGATGTGCCAGACGGGTCTGGGACGGCACATGTCCGGACTCCGCGGCGAGGGTGTACCACTTCACGGCCTTCCTGTACGATTTCTCCACGCGGCCCTCCTCGTAGAACACCGCCAGCGCGTGCTGTGCCAGCGTGTGTCCCTTCTGGGCGGCCAGCCCGTACCATATCGAGGCCTCCCAGCACGACCTGCCGACGCCCAGGCCCTGTTCGTATGTCCTGCCGATCTCGTAAAGGGCGTCCGTGTTCCCGCGCTCCGCGGCCTTCTTGAACCAGCGGACCGCCGCCTCGCCGTCCGTCGGCGTGCCGAGACCCGCCCGGGCGCACACGCCCAGGTCGTAGAACACCGGGATGTAGTACGAGCCCGCGGCCTTCAGGAGCCACGTCACCGCCTCCCCCGGATCCCTGTCGGTCCCGTCCCCGAACAGGAGACAGCTTGCCAGGCACCAGCAGGAGTAGCCGTCGCCGGCCTCCGCCGCCCTCCTGAACCACCGGACCGATTCCGGATCGCCGCGGTCGTACAGGGTCTCGGCGTAGCGGCACATCGCCTCCGGATCCCCAGATTCCGCCGCTGCCCTCATCTCCTCGGCGTCCCTGTCCGATGCGTCCTGGCGCACCGCGGTCAGTCTGTACAACGTCTCCCCCGTGCAGGGGTCCCTCTCCAATCTCACCTCGGTCATGATTATTGGATGGGCGAGGAAGGATAATAACATTCTTTTGTAATGTTTGTAATGTTTGTTCCGCCCGTATCGCTGGGTTAATCTCATGGACGGCGATTCCCCTCCATGGACGACGGAACCCGCAGGACGGCATCGGAGCAGGGCTACTTCGGCCTGAGCGACATCGACGACGATGTTGTGGAGAAAGTGATGTCCCAGTGCCCGATGGTCTTCAGAAAACTCGGCGAGTGACCGAGTTCTCCCTCAGCCACGCCTCGATCTCGTCGACGCCGTGCATCCCCATCGACGTCTCCAGCATGAACCTGTATGTCTCCTCGGTGTCCGGCAGGGTGCGTCCGGCCCAGTTCAGGATGCGCAGAGCCGTGAAGAATGCCGTGCGCTTGTTGCCCTCGGCGAAGGGATGCATCGTGGATATGCGCTCCATGGCCTGCGCGGCGTATGCGAAGGGGTCGTCGATGAAGTCGCCTGTGTCCATCAGGCCCTGTATCGGCCCCTGGGAGTACACGGCATCCTCCAGACCCTCCTCGTGCTCGTTGCCCGAGAGCCTGATTATGGCGCGGTGACCGGCCAGGATGCTCTCGACGCATCTGTCCGCGCGCTCGCGGGCGCTCTCACTCCCACTGTCTCCCGATGTCATCCCAACCATCCCTGCAGGATTCCCTGCGGAGACCCTCGACGGCCTTCTCCAGAAGCTCCACCCTAGTTCTGAGCCTTCCGATGGCGTCGTCGATGTTGCCGAGGATCATATCCGCGTCAGATAACGCGTCATCGGACAGTGAGCCGGAGCCGCACTTGCCGGGAAGGACCTCGGCCATCCACCCCAGGGTCTCCGAGATCCTCGTCCTTTCGGCCTCCAACTCCGAGAGGCGCTCCCTCATCTCCCCTGCGAACACTTTCAGGTCGCGATACCATGTGGTCCAGTCCAGCCTCGAGCCGTCATGACCGTAACGGAGCATGTTGCGGGCCCCGCAGAACGGACAGACGTCGGATGAGCCGCAGATGATCTCGTCGTCCTCATAGGAATGCGCATCGAAGATCTGGCTGCGCATGTAGAAAAGCTGCCCTTCCAGAGCCCCGTCGAGCTCTTCGCAGCAGCACAGCCATAACTCCCCCTTGCCTATCAGGAGCATGCCGGTGGGATCGAAATCCTCACTCCCCATCATCGTCCGTCTCCTTTCCGAAGATCACGTAGTCGGGGTCGGACTCTCTGCCGTTCATCGCCGCCTCCCTGTAGAAGTCGATCATGTCCGCCTGCGCGTCAAGGTCCACGTCGGGGATGACGATCTTGGAGAGCTCGGACGCGGAGAGGGAGACCATCATCTCCCCAGACTGCCTCGCCTCCGCCTGCTCCTGGAAGTCCCTGGTCCTGAAGTAGAGCTCCAGAAACTCGGGGTAGTAGATTTCGCTGTTGGGCCTGACTATCGCGAAGGCGTAGGACGGCGCCACCACGGGGTCGCCGGACTTCATGCGGTAGGTCCTGGTCACCGACGAGTTGCATGTCACCAGGATGTCCCCCGGCCTGGCCGTCGCCCTGACCGAACCTGGGGCCTTCTTGGCCATGGACAGGTCCAGACCGTCCTTCGTGAGGTTCTTGGGGGTCACGTACGGGATTCCCGAGATGGCGTTGGATGGGAACAGCTCCGAGGACGTGATCATCGTGCCCTTCCTCACCTCGGCCACGTTGCCGAGGATGTTCCCCTCCCTTGGCATGATGCAGTAGCATGCATTGAACGGTGCGTCCCAGTCGGTCCCGTAGTCGGATGTCGACGACATCTGGACCCCGGGCCATTCCCTCCAGTCGCCCGTGCCGTCAACGTTCTCCGGGATCGTGACGAACTCCGTGGGGGCGACGTCCCGGGTCTTCTCGATGACCAGGATCACGGCGTCGATGGAGGTCTGGATGCCGTACCCGTGCTTGATGCGGATCGCGTACCTCATGGCGCATTCGCTGTTGATCTTCTGCCTGAACCTCTCGGACCTGATGCCGAAGAGTATTCCGCCCGCATTGACGATCACCAACCTTCCGTGCTCCGGCATACGGTCGACGGTGTCGGCCAGGAAGTTCTCGAAATCGCGCCCCTTGCTGAGCAGGTCGAAGGCCACCACGGTCTCCGAGAGCTCCAGTCTGGACCGGTCGTCGACGACTTCCCTCACGCCCATCAGGACACAGAACAGCCTGACCTGCTCGCTCCCCTCCGAGTACGCGTGAAGGATAGAACCGTATGGAAGGGAGACGGCGAGGCGGGGTAGAAGGTGATACATTGTGCAAGGGGTTTCGATGAGTGATGAGAAGACCTTTCCGAGGACGTCGGTGCCCACGAAATCGAAGTCACGACATGTCTCGTGTTTGAAGACCTCGAGATAGGCGGATCCCAGCTCCCCGGGTTCGGCGTCGGGGCAGTTCTCCCTGAGGCTTTTGAGCGCGTGATCGAGGGGGTCCCAGTCCGCGATCCCGGGATCTAGGTCGGTGGCGGACTCCGCGAATATGCGACGCAGCTCCCCCTCGGCCTCCTCGGCCGTGTCCGGATCGGCTCCGCGCGTCAGCAGGATGAGTCCCTTCAGCAGGTCGATGTGGTGATTGTCCCTGTTGAAGCGGCTGTTCCTTTTGAATACGGACAGGATGCGACGGATCTCCGCCGACATGTCGCCGGTGTCCGAAGGTGTGACCGCGATCTCCGCGACGGTCCCGGCCACCAGCTTGAAGAAATGGACTGTCCGCCCGTCGGTGTACACCAGCTTCCTCTTCCCCGATGCCTCCAGCCTCTTCGCGATCTCATCCTCGTCTATGGGATACGAGATGGAGTCGACCTCGTAGACGTCCGCCACCCTCTCCCCGGACCTGGAGTCGTCCAGGTAGACCTCTGTCGGCTGTCCCGTCGCGAAGGCAGCCATCCTAGCGGAGTCTTCTCTCATGATTCTCCTTAGAATGCAATGGTTTATTAATGGTTTCTCATTATTCCCGTGATAGTGAGAATATGGAGGACAGAAACGACAGAACGATCGTGTTCCTGCCGCAAGGCGACGGCAGAGCCCTGGACAGCTTCATCAGGGATGTTCTCCTCCAGTACTCCGACTCCGACGTCCTGGTCTTCAGGTACGGCAAGAGGGACGGTACCGAGGAGGACATCGTGTCCCTGTTCGGCAACGGCGGAAGGGCCGCCGTGAGGTCCCTGTCCCCCGAGGGGCGCGACTTCATGTTCGAACTGAACGACGTTCTCAGCATGCCGCAGAAGACCCTGACCGTGGACATAACGTTCGCCAGCCCGTTCCATGCGGCTCAGGCGAACTACTTCGGGCTGAACGCCAGACTGGCGGTCTACTACTCCTTCAGGACTGAGACGGGCCCCAGCAGGAGACAGATGAACCCGCACATGAAGAACTACGGGAAGCTGGACGGGGACTCCGTCACCCTGATCACGGCCATGGTCAACGGCTGCGGCACGGTGCTGGAGATGATGAACGAGACCGGCTTCTCGGACAAGAAGGTCTACAGGAAGGTGCTGGACCTCTACAAGAAGGGTTACATCTCCTGCGACGACAGTTCCAAGACGAAGGTCTACAGCCTGACCCCGGACCAGGAGATGATGTTCATCAACACGTCCGAGATGGACTGATCATTCCATGGGGGCGGTCTCCCGCCCCCTTCTCAAAACGTTTGCTCCTGGTCCAGGGCTTCTCTGACCAGATCCATCACGGTCGCATCGACGATCCCGAAGGTCTCCCTGTCAGGCTCCCTGGATTCGTAGAGTGGCCTCAGCGCCTCGACACGGGACAGCGTCTCCGCGTCCAGCTCCATGAACCCGTCCAGGGTGTACCTCCCGGACTTGATCCCCAGCAGGAGCTCCCTCTCGGCGGGGGTCGCGGTTATCGCGGATCCGAAGTCCGTGAAGCCGTTCCCGGCGAACTTCTCCAGGACCAGCAGGGACCTGACAGCGTGCATGGCCTGCTTGGTGTCGTACCCGTACCTCTCCACCAGAGGCATCGTGGACTCAGTGCCCTTCTCCAGCCTGCTCATCTTCCCGGTGTGGATCCCCATGGTGGTCCTCCAGAACACCGGCAGGTTCATGGCCGCGATGCTGTCCCTCATCCTGACGATCCTGTTCATGTACGGAACCGCGAAGGTCTCCGGGACCCTCAGGTCCCTGGAGAACAGCACCTCCATGAAGGACGGGTTGGACTTCCACAGCAGGTCGGGCACCTTCCTGACGTCGTGGACCACCACGTCGTCGGTCAGGGTTACGGACTGGGCGTGGTACGCCCTGCCCCGGTACAGGTCCTCGAACGTCGGCGCCACGAAGGCCATGTGGTCCTCGTCGCTGGATTCGGTCTCCAGACCGTAGTTGTGCGACCCGATCAGGGCCCACAGGACCACCTGCCTCCCGGAGATCTCGTCGGGCATCTCCATCGGCGACACCCCCGAACATCTCCGGCTTGGCCCTCTTCACCATGGTCTCCACGCAGCCCTTCAGCCTCCTGAAGTCGATGGTGGGGTTGCCGTTCTTCTTGACCGCGTCCCAGAGGCACTCGTCGAACACGCACTTCCAGACGGTGCCCAGCAGCCTGCCCGGATGCACGTACCCGCCGGTCTCCACGGCGATCTTGGCGTACTCCTTCTCCACCAGGCCCATTGTCACGGCGCTCTCGGCGATCCTCTGCTCCACGGACCCGTCGGTCTCCGCCCTCCGGGAGAGGTTGAACTGCTTGGTCGCCCTGAACTTGGAGCTGAGCACCTTGGCCCACACCTCCTGCCCGAAGGGGTTCCTGTAGCCGTACCTCTTGACCACCACGCCCTCGCCGGCGGAGCCGTCCTCGACCCTGAAGCCGCTCTCGTTGTCGGCCAGGGCCTCCAGGTCCTCCTTGGTCGGGAAGTCGATCTCCACGATCTCCGGGATGTAGTCCACGCCGTAGGCGTCCAGCAGCCTGGAGTAGACGGAGTACGGCAGGTACGGGTCACCGGAGTGGTCGAGGGTCACCTCCCCGCCGTCCTCCGCGATCGTCGCGTGGAACTCGCCAGTGTCCGTCACCACATCGAAGACGAACAGCCTGTTCCACGTGTCCGGGGTGTAGTTCCTGATCGTGTGGGGGACCATCCACTCCCCGTAGAGCCTGAGCTGCGGATGGTCGGACAGGAGCCTGACGATGCCCTCGTTTCCGACCGCGAACCTCGTCATCGGGTGGTTGCCGTCGACCTTCATGTTCCTGCTGGCGCACCTGATCTGCCCGTCCTCGACGAAGACGCTCCCGTTGGAGCCGTCGAGTTTCGGGAAGACATGGCAGCGGCCGGTTGTCAGTCCCGAGGCGTTGCTCGAATCCAGATGCTCTATGTGCTGATACCTGACGAATGTCATGCTTCTGTCCTCCTTGGTGTTGTCGTCGGCCCCCAGCGTTCCAGAGGGGGCCTCCGAAACGGCTCCATCCCCATGGGGTACATAAATTTATCAGTTGTATTCTCATTTCTATGAGAATACATATTAAATAGATGGAACGGATATGGAGATATGCCGAAGCCCGGTCGACTCTGTTTAGCTGAATCCCGGGACTGGCGGACTGGCCGGCCGAACCGGCCCTCCCGAAGCGACGGTGTGACCGGGAAACCTGTCATCGCCCTAACCAGGAATTGGCAAACCTGGACCGTCGCTCCCCTAGAGAGACGCAACCGAAAGGCACCGTCGGGGGCAGAGGGATGCTGGATGGACGGGCGGTCCGGACCCACCGACGCCCACCGTCCTGACGTGCGGATGAAATCGCCTGCGGGCGACCGCGTCCACCGGAGGTCGCGGCCCGGCATCCGCATGACGCCGCGCCTTAGACACGGCGTACCCGTCACAGGGGAAGGGTGGTAGAGTACGCAGTGCTCACGAGAGTCGGATACCCTGTGACAGAGCCGGATCCTGCACCGGCAGGTCGGAGAGGGATCTCCCATGGTGGCGGGCGTATTGTTGCGTGCTTTACGCGGCCGCCTGCGGATCCGTGCACCGCACCAAGAGCCGGTGACGGACCGCGATGGTTCGGAGGGGACGATGGAGTGCCTCCCACCGTGTGGTGATGAGCCTCCACGCCTCCGAAGAGCCGCCGGCACGACCAGAAATCGGAAGATGAGCATGCAACGGGAGTGGCTCCCCGGGTCGTGTCGGCACTTCATTCTCTATGGCTGTTCCGCACTTCTACAAGGAAACGTGGAGTGTCCCCCATCGTCCCATAGCCTTCGGATGCCTCCTCCAGCACGGAACCGTCCATCGGAATGAGAATCCTGGCGTTCTCCCCGGCGATGACGACACCTCCGACCGCCGGGATCGCCGAACCGCTGAAGGAGAAGCCGATGTGGTCCGCCGACGGATGGAACCAGACATCCAGCACCACGTCCGTCGGAAACTCGTCGCCAAGACGTTCCGACACCCTGAGCGACAGAGTGTCTGAGATCTCGAAACTGCTACGCTGGGACGTCCCGTCGACCGCCGAGAGGTCGCGCATGATCGCCAGCCTGGCGAGGCGGACGAGCCCGTAGCGGCACCAGTGGCCGGGACCCACGGGGTCGGACATGTTTTCCCCGTGACCGTCGCCGCCGTTGTACCAGATGGGCGCATCATCCTCGTCCTCGACCTCCATCGGCTCGCCGGGATCGTAGTTGAAGACCTCCGGGAGCATCGAGCGGGGGAACGGCCCGTCGTAGGGGAGATGGACCTGCGTCCTCCCTCCCCTGATGTCCAGGACCGATCCGAACCCCACCAGCTCCCTGAGCCCGCTGGTCTCGAAGGAGAAGCCGTTGTGCATGCGGAGCCCGAAGGACGGGGTCTCGAACACGTCCAGACAGTCGAAGTCTGCGATGAGCACGCAGCCCTCACCCAGCTCCAGCTCGAACCTGCGGACGCGGTCGACACCGTCGATGATCCCCTTGTCGCGCCATCCGGTCGCGTCCCTGCGGTACATGGCGCGGAGCACCATGGCCACCGTATCCATCGGGATCATCTCCCCAGCCCCCTGACGGAGTCCCTGGCGCTGTCGATGCATATCCTCAGGACGTCCTGGAGCTGGCGCCTGCTGACGGGCTCGCTCATGTGGCTCATCCTCCGGTTGACGGAGCTCCCGAAGCACAGCCCGGTGGGCTTGAACATGAACTCGGGGACGAACCGTCCATTCCCCGACAGGTTGCTCCACACCGGATCCATCCGGAACACCTCGTTCTCGAAGCCCCCGCGACCGTTCCTGAGAGGGGAGAACAGCGTCCGGTTCCCCCATGTGTACGTCATGTCCTGGAGGACCGTCCACTCCGGGATGTCGCACATGTCGAACCCCCGGACCACCCCCATGTCGTCGACCTCCGGATACTCGTCCGGCCCGTAGTCGTCCGTGAGGAACCTGTGCCACATCTCGGATACGTCCTCGACCGCCAGACCGCGGGCTTGCTCCACATACTCCAGGGCCTTCGCCTCGTCCCTCTCCACGTACCTGCCGACGTAGTGCAGGATGGCCATGAACATGCTGGCCCTCCAGAACGTCTCGGCCGACCTCTCCATCAGGTCCAGCGCGACGTCGAGGCGTTCCACGTGGACCCCTTCGAATCCGGGGCGGAGGATCTCCCAGGCCTCGGTGAACATGGCCTTGGGGGAGCCGTTCGACAGGCAGGTCCCGACCCAATCGGAGTACCTGCCCATGTCCTGGTACCGGGTCCAGCACCACATCAGGATGCCCTCCGCCACGGCGGGCTCCTCCCTGCCGATCCTGGTGACCGCCTCCTCCGGCTCGCCGCCGTTCCAGAAGACGCTGTGGAGGAAGTGCTCCTGATGAAACGAGAGTCCGGTCGGGCAGTCGAACCTCGGGTCGGAGAACAGCCGGCGGATCGACTCCCCGTCCCCCATGGCCGCGGCGTCCGACAGCTCCATCTCCGCCGTCTCGAGGTCCCCTTCGACGAGATGGAGATCGCACAGCCTCCTGCAGGCGAAGAGGTTGCCGTCGAGCTCCCACAGCCTGCTCCTCAGCTCCTCCGTGACCTCGCCGTCCGAATGGGCGATGACGGCGTCGTACTCCTCCCTCATGCGCCGGAGGTCGGCCTCAGTCGCCATCTTCATACTCCCACCTCCAGTATGTGTCGACCCTGTCGAGGTTCGGCCCCTTGGGATCACGGACGACGAGCGGGAGCGTCACAGCTGCTCCGCGGTAGTCCCTGCACGGATGATCCGACAGGTAGTCCGGGGTCCAGGACGTTCCGGACGGATGCTTGTTCACCAGCGACCCCACCATGTCGTGGTCCACGGGGATGTTGACCCACCCCTCCTCGGAGTAGAGGTCGAATGAATCTGAGGTCGCATCCACTGCTCCGCTGAAACGAAACTCGACGTCTTCCCCTTTGTGACGGACGGACATGAACTCGAACTCGCCACACACCGGATGGCTGCTAGCCGCCACCGTCAGGTCGTTTCTGATGCTTACGCCGTTGTTCATCTCCTCGACCACATCGCGGTCCCGGAGGTAGGCGAATCTTATCGCCTTGGACATCCCCTCGCTGTCCCATGGCGGTACATCCACGCGCTCCCTCCTCTCGGCAATGAATCCGCCGTAACGCAGAGGGACGGTGCCACGCCCCGTATCCATCAGAGGCCTGGGATCCGCTGAGAGGAGCCTCTTGACCAGTCCGGTCACATCGTGATCCGCAGTGCGGAGGGTCACCGACGATGACTCCCCGGTGAACACCACGTTCCCCCAGCTCAGCGACACATCCTCCAGATCATGCACCGCGAAGCTGAACCCGATGTCCACATACACCCCGAACCTCAGATGAGACAGGGGGTCGAAGGAGTGCGCGGTACATCCCACGCGCACGCCGGGGCAGAGATCCAGAGTGAACTCAATCGCATGCCCGAAGTCATCCTTTCTCGACAGCATCCACCCTGTGAGATCCCTGCAGACGATGGCTCCAAGGAGATACTCCAGCTTCTGCTCCGAGATCATGGGACCATCCCCCTTATGGTGGCGAACACGCTTTCGACGCACAGTCTGAGGACGTGGGAGAACCCCCTGGGCGTTATGTTCTGGTTGGAATGGCAGTCCCACTGCGCCTCCTCCTTCATCCATTCGTCTTCGGAGTCGACGGTCATCGTGACCCTGAGGCCGGTGGGCTTGAACACGAAGACCGTCGTGAAAAGTTCGGAATAGGGATCCTCCGGGTCCACGCGGGGCTCGATGACGAACGTGCCGTTCTCGAACCCTCCCGCCCGGCTCCCGAACCTGCTGTATGCGGAGTGCCCGTGTTTCGTCGCGGTGATGTCCTCCAGGAGATTCATCTCCATGGGGATCCAGGTCTCGACGTTCCCGAATGTGGGGACCCTTCCTGCGGCCTCCCTGTCCTCGGCTTCGGGATCCCATCTGACCACGTAGTTGAGCCAGTTCCTCCCTGTCTCGGTGCCGTTCATGAACCCCATCGCAGCGGCGACCTCCTCGTCGCTGTCGGCACAGACCATCATGATCCTGCCCAGGCAGAGGCTGTGCCCCGGACTGTCCGGGGCCTTCTCCGCAATCGCCTCAAGCGGCTCCAGGATGGCGTCTCCGTAGTACGACGACGCGTCCGCCATGATGCTGCAGACCTTCTCCATGTATCCCATGTCAAGAGTCATCGGAACCCCTCGCCTATGTCATCTGCGTCCTGTCTGCGGTTCCATGTTCTTCCTTCATTTTCACTCCATCAACTCACTCATTTCGTTTACACTGTCGAATATCGATTAAACAAAGGTTCAGCTCCTGGACGTTAACCGCCCGAACCAGCTGCGAACACGCGCGCCCAGTGTTTCCGGCTCACGACGTCCCCGATGCATGCATCCGCGGGAATCATGCGGATCACGCTTCCACAGGTGTCGTGTCGTATTCAAGAAACAGCCCGGATTCCATGAAATACTCGAAGAAGCCTCTTGATTGGTGGACTTCCTTGTAGTCTGCCAGATTATCGTATGTTGGACTGTCTCCCGAACACGGACTGCATCTGACATCGACATCCTCGTAACGCTGCCATCCCTCATGCTCACGATTGGGTATGGCGTCGACGACATCATCGATGCAGTTTCTCAGAATCCATCTGATGTCTGACGTGGATAGCTCGTCCGATAATGGTATCAGTCCGTATCTGCTCCAAATAACATCCATTCCCAATGGCTTGAAATGAAGAACGCTTACGGTGCTCCTCTCCGGTTTCCTACCATACATGAACAGATTGTCTTCGTAAACGTACCCGTTGGAATCATCACATCTCGCACCGTGTTTGATCAAGTCATCCAAAACCGTGCATTCCGGCACACCGGTGTTGCATCCGCTTTCATTACCCCTCGCCACTCCTGCCTCGGGGTATGCGAGATAGGCCATCCATGCGCGGGGCAGCCAACCCCCTGTCTGTATGCAGGCCTTCGCGAAATAGTAGATCGCATCTTCGATGCTTCTCTCGACTGAGATTCCTATGAAACTCATCCTTCCGAGCATGATCGAACTGCTACTGCTGCCATGATCCGAGGAATACTCCAGACAGCGGACATCGCGTTCGGAGATTTCCGTGAGAGGGCATCCCCCATAGCAGATGTCATCAGCTCTGAGAACCGAGGCCCTGGAGGATGTGTCCTTCAGACCGTATTCCAGGAATCTGGCATAGGCATCGTCATATCCGTCCTGACGTCTCATCCACTCTGCGACTATCCCTGCCGCATAAGGGTCCTCCGAAGCAAGCAGCTCTGCCTTCTCCAGGAACCCAGGGCAGACGGCAATGGCAGGACCTACCGCGTAGGCGAGCTCCGACCAGCATTCCGGATCGGAATACGGCGAGAGCCTGCGATCCGAAATGTTCCGTATGGCCGAATCCGTATCACCGCACATGATCGCATCCAGAAGATAACTGCGGGCGAGTCCGGGATCACCCGTGCTGGCATAGAACTCCGCCAATCCACGCAGGGCGAAATGGTTGTCCTCCCTCACGAGATCCCCGAGCGTTTCCAACGTCTTCTCGTTGAACCGCCCCCCGCAACCGGCTATCGCACTCCGATATTCCCTGTCCATGCGTTCCAATTCAGATTCGTCAGGAACATGGTAATCATGGTGCGCGAATGGATTCAGATTCCAAACGGAGAACGTACCACACCAGGGAGACTTGGGCTCCGATTCATACCTCTCACAGTACTCGTCTATCTCTTTTGCAATATTACGATTCACTTTCACCTCCGATTCGCTGAGACGAGAGGCCTGTGCCCACTCGCCCCGCAACATCTGCATATCAGGGCCCGGGATGCCGACGGATCGGCTTCCCGGACGCCAAGTCATCCTTAGTCACTCCTCTGGACGCCGGAGAGCACCTCGCACAGCGCCATCAGGTGCATGATCTCCCTGGGCGACAGGTCCTGGTTCATCCACATGCTCCTGAACGGATGCTTGTACCATGTGACCTCGAACCCCGTGGGTTTGAACAGGAAGTTCGGCTTCAGGCATTCCGACTGCGACTCCACCGTCTCCGGATCGTCCCAGCAGTAGTAGCGGTTGGAGAAGACCTCGTTGTCCTCCTCGCTGTTGTTTGGACTCATGAGGCAGAGCGGCGAACCCCACCAGATCTCGTATCTCTCGAATATGTCTGGGAACGGGTACTCGCGCTCGTCGCCCCTGTAACTGCGATCGACCCGCGTCGGATTCGTGGGTATCGGACGCGCATCATCGAGGCCGTCCAGCAGACCGTCCCCCACCGGATGCTCCGCGAGAAACATCCTAGTGGCATCCGCGCCCTTCCCGCACGCGAGGGACTCCTCCCTCACGACGTCCTCCGGGATCGGGATGCGGAGCGCCGAGCAGCCCAGGGTCAGCACGATGCAGTCGTGTCCGGGGATCGGGATGCCGTACATCGTAAAAGAGATCCCGCCATCATCGAAATCGGCGCGCATGACGATGTCAGACCAGTGCTCCCCGCCCAACAGACGGACGACCTCGAGGCTCACACCGAATCCGGCATCGAACCTCATCCCGGGTTCGATCGCGTCCAGAAGCGAGCCGTGGACCGCCTGGACCAGCCTTGAGATGTCTTCCGGTGCGGAGGGTTCAGCCGTCCCGACGGCGTGACAATCGGGCGAGATGCGGACGCTGCCGCACCTGGAACCCATGACTATCCCGTCGTGACCGACGGCGTCCATGTCCATGTCGACCAGAAGCGCCTCGAATCCGCGGACCATGTGCAGCCCGTAGGTGGACACCGGGCCCGGATCGTCGAAGAAGCGGTGCCAGTTGTCGTGAATCAGCAGACAGGCGTCCGGCGATATACCGAGCCTGTAGTCCTCGTTCTCGTACAGCGGTTCCATCTCCGATTCGTCCAGATGCCCGTCCCTCGAGCGCTGTATGATGCTGACCGCCTCTGCGAACGGCATGCACCCGTCAGGGTCATGGCGATCCCTCCAAGCGTCGATGCCCTCTTCTCCCATCCTGCGTCCTGTTCTCATGTACTCTCTCATCCGTTCCTCCATCTTGTGGGTCTTACCTCACTCTGCTCTCTCAAAAGCGGTTTCAATGGGCCGGCTCGTCCGAATCGGCCTCCCCAAGTATCGATTCGATCTCACCGCGCCTGGGATCGACAGCGTCGTCGAACGACGACGCCGGGTGCCCGGAGAGGTACCTCGACGTGAAGTCGTTCCTCCAGCCTTCGACAGGGATGAACGCCCTCGCGGAGTCCGATACGATCGCCACCCCTCCGGATGCCGGGATCAGGTTGCCGGAGATCCTGAGCGAGTACGGCCCGGGATCGTACCTGAACTCGACAACCGCGTCGCAGTGGAACGGCGCGCGGATTGCGGTCCTCGGTCTGATGTGCAGGTTGTCGCACAACGGCACCGTCTCGTATGCGATGCCGCCGGTGATCGCCATCCCGATGAGCGTCTGCAGGGCGTCGTCGTCGAACTCCAGGGGTTCCGGCGGCACATCGGGTATCCCGTACGGATCCAGACCCGGTTTCGCCCAGAAGGGCACCTCGAGCCCATCGGATTCCGGAGAGGGGTGTCCGCGGTCCTCGAGCATGATCTCACGAGCACGCCCCGCGTCCAGCGGAACCGACATCCTAATGTCGACGTCGACGTCGTCGCAGACGAGAGATATCCCGAAGGACTCTGTGAAGGCCTCGAAGTCGGGATTCACATCCACCATCAGACCATTGCGGATCCTGATGCCGAAGGACGGTGACCACAGAGGGTCGCGGACGTCCAGGGCGCATAGGAGCTCCATTCCGTATCCGATGCGGAGACCGAAAGCAACGGTATCGTCCTCGTCCAACTCTGGGAGCCTCTCCCACCCTGTCATGTCGCGGTTCACGGATGCGCGCACCGCAGCCTCCAGGACCTCCGGAGGCATCATGCGCCCAACCCCCTTATGGAGTCCCTGGCGCTGTCAATGCACAGTGCCAGCAAGTGTCTGAATTCGTCCCGGGAGAGGTGCTCTGAGGTGTACGCCCCGCAGCAGTCCGACAGCTCCGCGACGCGGTATCCTGTTGGCTTGAACAGAAGTGTGGGGGGCATGAACATCCCCGACACGTCACGCGGGACCGAGTCGGCCCACGGGCGGAATGCGAACGTGTCGTTCTCGAACGCCCCGAACATGCTGGACAGGGGCTGGTACAGGGTGCGCCCGTACCACATGGCGGTGATGTCCCTGAGGACCCCGATCTCCGGTATCCCGGAGGAGGACGGCGGACCGAACAGCTCACCCTCCTCTGGAGTATCGCACTCAGGACCACCTGACACATCGGCCATGTAGGACAGCCAGTCACGGGGAGACCGATTCCCCGTCATGCGGCATGCGAGGATGATGTTGTCCAGGGCTTCGGACTCGTCCCGGTCCACGTACCTTCCTGTAAAGTGTATCTGTCCGAGCACCAGCCTGGGCCTCCAGAACCCCCTCGCGGCCGACTCCATCAGCCCCAGGGCGTCATCCAGATCCTCCACGTGCTCCCCCAGGAACCCTGGCTGGAGCATGTCAGAGGCCTTCGCATGCCTCGCCACCAGAGAGCCCCGACGGAGGCCTATGTTCAGGAAGCGGATGTAGTCGTCCTCGTACTCGATGCGGTTCCTGGCGCACAGGACTAGCACACCGCAGGCTTCCACGTCCTTCTCTGCCAGATCGACGGCCTCCTCTACGAAACCGTCACAGCAGGCCTCAGCCGTACGGAACGCCTTACGCTGAACGTCCGAGCAGCCTGTGTCGTCGGAGAACCTCCCATCCGAGATCAGCCTCAGCGCCGATTCCGTGTCCCCCTCGCCGACCGCCCTCAGCAGGATGCGGCCTGCGTCGTCGACCCTTCCGCAGAGGAGACAGTGGTCCGCCATCCGGCGCATGGCCAGGACGTTCCCGGAGTCCCTCAGCAGGGCCAGGTTGCCCCACTGCTCCTCGGTGAACTCCCCATCGGCATCTTCGCAGCCCATGGCCAACCTGTAGTCGTGCTCCATGCCTTCGAGGTCGACGTGCCTCACGCCGTCATCGTCCTCTCTGCAGTAGTTCCTCACCCGGATGTTCATCTCATCACCGTCTGTCCCATAAGCTTCCTCGATAGATTAACATTTCATTGTTATGTTTGTAATCTCAGTCATCCTCTGCAGAATCCCCACAGCCCTGCGGATGCCCCATGATGCAGGCCTGGAGCCTGCGAGCCGCACGGACGATCCATCGCGACAATCCTCCGGTCGGGAGGCGGATCTCCACCGATGAGTCGAACTGGTCTATGATGACGGAACCCTCTCCTGGACACAGCAGACCCTTGAACTCCAGGAGCATATGACCGTCATCGAACACGACCCTGGCGTTCGGCGGGTAGTCATCGTCATCCGGCTCGCCTCTGAACACCTCCACGGTCATCCCTCCTCCGAGGGGCACGACCTCTGATTCTCCGGCGATGTCGGAACCGCAGTGCTCCGCAAGGGCCCTCAGCCTCCGCGCTGCTGCCCGGTCCCAGCCGCTTGAGTCCAGGTTGTCCTCCGAAGGCATGGGGGCGAGCTTCCCGGGATCCGACGGCGAGAGGTACATGATCGTCGTCCCCGACCTGTCCGCATAGCCGAAACCGGTCTCGAAGAGTTCCAGCTGGTGCATCCACGGACAGACCATGGCTGTGAACCCCTTCCCGACGACGGTAATCGCATCAAGTTCACCGGCGCCTTCGGACACATCGGCGGTCACCGACATGCCGCGGTCGATGTACAGCACACATCCGAGGTTCTCGTAGTCCCATATCCTGTGCGTCACCGGGACCCATCCGGTCACGTCCCCGGAATCGTCGAAGTCCCTGAGCATCCTCAGATTGTCAGCAACGGTCCTCATCCGCACCCCTCCCCTGGCGTGCCGCCCTCGGGACGATGTCCGTTCTCCTGTAGTGGTCCCTCATGTCCTCTCCGTCGTTATGTCCGTGCGTCCGTACGGGGGATGTGCCCCTCACACCCTCCCTCCCTGCGGGATCCTGCGCAGCAGGGACACCGGCCCGTAGACCGAGATCTCCCCCGAGCCGTATCCGGTGTCGGACTCCGAGACGATGTGCCCCATAGCCGCCGCGATGACGCCATGGAGCATGTCCCTGTCCCGGACCCCAACGGATTCTGTGATGCTTATGTGTGCCTCGGTGTCCTCGTACTCGTATCTGGCCGTCGCCCTGGGTGCCGGTATGCGCCCGTCTACTATCCTCGCGAGGAAGTACGGGATGCGGTCGTAGTCTGACAGGAAGATCGTGTTGTACGGCGTCATGAGAGGTGTTTCGATGAGCTGCGGTTTAAATGTTGTTATTGTATTCTCATATTGATGAGAATTTAAACGGTTGAATTGATCTATATATGGTACTCATTGATTGAAGACAAACCTCAACATATGACAGAAAATCGGACACAAGCCCGCCGGCAGATTGAATACTAAGCTATGTCATCCTGTGGACAATAGACGATCCATTCGGGATGCGTTGATTAGGTCCTGCCATGACTCAGAACACCGAAGAACACTACACACCTGACGAATTTGAAAAAATCATCCGAGAATCCAGGAAACCATGGACTCAGGAAGAGATGAATTCAAAGTTCAGAACGGACAGACATGCAGGGATCATATACCGCCGTCAGGGGGAGGACTCCTACATTGTGCTGCTGTCCGGCAACCCTCAGGAACACTACAGCAGTGTCAAGGACAAAGTCATCAAGGCCTGTGTCCTGACGACCAAGGAGAGTTACTTCAATTTCCGTTCAGATGATGGCAAAGTGTTCTTCTACTCCAAAAGCGACAACGAGAGGGGAAACAAAAGACTCCGCGAAGCGTTGGAGGGGCATGTGCCAGTATTCCTCATGGAGAACGTTTCCAAACCGAGACAAAGAAAAACGTATAAACTCCTAGGCAGGGTCAGACCGATATCGAACGTACTTATGGTCACAGAGAAACACGGGTACTTCCCGATGATGCTAGAGTCCGATTACAGGAATGCATATGAGGAAGGCACACTAGAGGGATATATCAAAGGTGCAGAAGAACTCATAAACAGCATAGTTTCGGCCATCCGCAGCACCGAAGATATACCGGAAGCGAAGGGCCATAAGATCGCAACATCGGACTTCCTAGCATACCTGATTAATAACAAACTGATTTTCGACTACAAGACTGTGAGGCGTTTCATCATCTCTCTGGAAACAAGACCTTTCGTCATCCTGGCAGGAGTCAGCGGCTGCGGCAAGACCCGTTTAGTCCAGGCCTATGCAGAGTACCTGTCTAATGGAAAGGGGTACAAAAGCTACGAGCTCATAGCAGTGGGTTCCAACTGGAACGAGAACCGCTACCTCATCGGATACAACAATATCCTAAAAAATGAGTACGTAGAGACGAAGACAGTCGAACTCCTGAGACGCACATATGAGGATCCGGACAACCTATATGTGTTGATTCTGGACGAGATGAACCTCTCCCCCGTCGAGTACTATTTCTCGGATTTTCTTTCGGCCATGGAAAGCGGCGAGAAGATCATAGTTGACCCTATTACCAAGAAAGACTTGAGGTTCCCCGAGAACCTATTGGTTATAGGTACAGTGAATGTAGATGAGACCACCAGGTCATTCTCACCCAAGGTCATAGACAGAGCTTTCGTGATTAGATTCGAGAACGTAGACATCGGAAGAGCCCTTGGTGAACAGCCGGTCACTGCTCCCACTAATGAACACGACATTATTCCGATAACAGAAGTGTCGAGGCTCGCCGATATTAGAGGAAAAGGAGCAGCCACTCTTCTGGAGAATATGACTTCAGCCGGAGTGGACATGTCCACCTTTACTGAACGTTTGAAAATAATCCATAAGGGTATGAGCAACTTAGGTTCCTTTGGCTACAGGACGGTAGACGACATCGTCCGCTATACATACATCTCATGGAACCATGCCGGATGCCCAACGAACTACAACCCCCTGGACGATCTCGACTCCGCAGTCCTGATGAAGGTCATCCCAAAGATTCATGGAGGAACAGAGATCACCAAAAGTCTGGAGTACCTCGCTGGGGAATGTAATGAACTCCTGGATTCGAAGAATCGGATAGATGACATGAGTGAAAGACTGAAGATTGACAGATACGTCTCATTCATTGACTGATAGAATGGATGGGCCAACCCTGATTCTAAAACTGAGAGCCGGGGACGGACATGCGGCTACAATCACCCTCAGGGCAAAGGGCGGTGATTATCCCGACATCCCTGATGATGCTGAATTACCGACATTCATCGACAGGGAACACAGCAAGGTCCCGATTGTGAATGATGTGGATGATGCGTATGAAAAGGGCCCAATCGTGCTCTATACTGGGGATGAGGCTCCTGCGATCCTCCTCCTGGAGGAAACCACATACTGGATACGGATGAACACCGGAGGTTCAGTTCCACTACCCTTTCTTAACAATAACAAGGACTTCAACCTAAATCCTAGCTTATTAGACGAGGATCAATTAGAACGTACTTTCGTCCTAGAATTTCACGACTATGTGGGTCGTGGCTACTTCGATGCAGCATGGGGAGACGACCGTGCAGAATGCCCGTTCGAGGTTCGGTCCAAAAAAATGGGGTACTTCAAAGATTACAAAAAGATGCTTCAAGACATCGCAGAGTACTCAATAGACTTAGTCCTGAACCCAAGCGGTTACCTTTACCAACCGTTCGAAATAGACACCTGTGCGGACGAATCGCCATATCAGATGTACCTTGCCCTAGAATACATCTTCAGAAGAGGTAGATTCAGGGATCATTTCAGATTCATCAAATCAAATCCATACACACAGCTCATTGGCTGGGATGAACAGGTACCTGCCGGATGTGCTCACAACATATCACCAGACTCCCTTCCCGACATTCTTGCTCCCTGGAACTTGGAGCCCATTAAAGAAGGAACCATAATGGGAGCTTACAGCCCATTGACCGTAATGTGCAGAAGGGATAAAATCACCGTGGACACACGGGAGAACAGGTTCGTAAGGTTCCTCGTAGAAACATTAGATGCGCTTTCGGCACGTCTAGAACAAGAAACCTCCCTTATGAAAGAGAAACTTATAAGGAACCGCCTAGGAGAAATCAGGTCAACAATAGACGAAATTCTCTCCGACCCGTGGTTCAATAATATATCAAGAATGGACATTGTCCCCGTCCAATCAACAGTGCTTCGCATGAGACGTGGATACCGGGACCTTTTCAGGTTCCATCTTCTGCTGGGATACAGCGTCCGTCTGAACACTGACCTCATGTCCAACGCCCTTGAGGGGCACACCGGCAGACTTAGCCAGATGTACGAGGACTGGTGTTACATACAGTTGGTCAGAAGCCTCACAAGGATCTCAATCGATGGACAGGGGCATGCCTGCCTGGATTGTAATAATTCAAAGTCCAGACTGAAACCATATTGGTTTGATGTCAATATACATCTGAACCACATGTCAGATTCTGCCTCGAAATCCACTCCTCAGAAACTAGATATTAAGTATAAATCAATGAAACTGACAGTGGAACTGCACCATCATACGAAGTATATGCATGACCCCATGCAGAAAGAGTTCTTCTCAGTCTCCATAAATGATTGCACTCCCGATTACACCATGATTATCAGGGACGAGAAGATGAGAACATGCATTATCAACTTAGATGCGAAATATAGGATAGAAACTAAAGGTTATGTTAAGAATGATGATCTGTTCACTATGCATGCATATCACGACTGCATACGCTTGTCATGTGGTGCAGTTGTTCTCTTTCCGGGTGAGAAAGAATCATGGTATACCTATGAATATCCTGGCACATCCGACTGGAACACAAAATATTGCACAGTTCCAGCTGTTGGTGCTATATCAATGAAACCATTCGAATTTGATGGCACTGCTTTGGACAAAGCACTAAGAAAAATATTAGCATCTACTCAAATATCAACAGGAGTTTTCAAACTAGAACCAGAAGCAGACTACATTGATTCATAACGAACATCTTTTGATATCGTTGGCAATGTATCTTAACATCCCACCTAAACAACCACCCTACTACTCAGTTTTGAACTTTGATCAACCATCCAATCTTTTCAACTATCTAGATAAAGTGTTCCCATCCAAATTGATAGAGATTCCATCGTCAAGGGAGGACACATTGTAAGATTTGAATCATACTCGGCATTGGTTACTCCAACGGGACGCCCATCGCTGAAACGAGGTATCTCTTCAGCAGGAATGAATCTGATATTATTCTCAAGATAGGGTTCATCATACACAATTTGCTCAAGTTCTTCATCAGAATAGCAGCTCACTCTCTTGTCTATGAGGGTCAATCTCTTGTAATCATCTTTATAAATCTCCCTACCAAAACGGACCATGTCCATCATGGAAATGCCACAGTCGACTTTACGTAGAAGAATAGAGATCACAAGAATCTCATATTCCTCAAACAAGAGTTGCTCATGCCTGAAATGGTGTCTGCGTTCACTGCTCATAGTGGACTTGACTTCCATACGCTTATTACTTGACATATAGAAATCGAATTTCCTACGATCATCTTTCTGCCAATATGAAGAAACATCATATCCAAGATTCTTAAGATGATAGATTGCATACAACTCAGAGAACAGTCCATTAATCTCAGACTCACTCGCTCTAGCAGAATCGCGAAACAATGCAATCATAGATGAAAAGAACTCCATAAGCGACTTGGTACTACAATCCCCTGAGGAGAATGCTAAGCATAATCTAACGAATGATTGCCTTTCTGAATCCACATTACTGGTGCATTCCAATATATTAGAGACTGCCTCAAACAGAACACCGTCTTTGTTGAAATGACAGTTACGACCCAGTTTGAGAATGAGTTTAGAAGTACTCGGACCAGAATGTTCTGATCTGGCCTTGGAAGGCACTACGAAAAAAAGATGTCCTTCACGATTTTTTCCGAAATATGTACCTTTATCCTCATCTACAGACACTAGCGAGATGAACTCGCCATCTGCAGGAATTTCTAAGTTTGACAGCACCTCTAGGATATGCTCAGTTTCCATCAAGGTCACCCGCACGAATGTGAATGTGCTGCTCTTCAAAACTCTCCAATACACAAGCAGGGAAACGGATTGCCACAGCTGTGGTTACTGGATATTCGATACTATTGTCAGATTTTTTCGGTCTCAGGTAATGTATTTGGACCTTTACGTTCCGATAGTTCCCCACTTCCCCTACAAATCCTTTGTCTCCTGGGTATACTTCAGATGATCCGGACATCAACGCTTTTATTTTATTTTCTGTCTTCTCGTCAATACTACGAGCCTGAGGCTTATCTTTTCTCACCCAAAAAACATCACACAACACCTGTTCTCCGGAATAATTCAACAACGTCTTCAAAATATTGAGACCCTTATGAGTGAATCCCTCAGTCTCTGGAAGGTTGAGTCTGTTTAATAGTTCGGAGATTACCTGCATGAATGGAAGATCATAGGCAACATAATGCTTGATTGTCCCCCAATTCACATAATCAGTATGTTTTTTTTCACAATAATCATTAGCAAGACGGACATTCTCTTCCGATTGCTTTTGATCCAGGACCACAACATTCTGAATGATCCAATCGAATTCGTCGAGTTTCTCCGAACGAGCAACATTGGTCCTAGTGAAATTCAACTTGTTCGAAGCCAGAACCATAATACGAGGAATCTCTTTGAAACCATACCCCTCATTTAACCACTGGGAGATATGATTCCAGAACTCATCCTCGTGTTCAAGGATACTAGCATAATCGTTGGCTATCTGTTTTGTGGTGAATACACGACATACATCTAGATGTTTCCTACGATATCCAAGCCAACGTGCCCTTTGTTCTGTCGTATCTACTGTGGTCTTCTTTTGAGCTCTACGGGTCATGTATGTTATGGAGAGTCCATCAATAGTAATGCCGCGCTGGAGTTTGTTACCTCCAACGAATATGTTCAAATTGTAGTATTGCTGCAGATTGCTGTCATCCACATCTCCGTTACAGATCAGTATTTTACGATTGCATCTTTTGAATGCACTCCATATGTATGGTTTGAGTTCTTCAAAATTAGGTGCATTATTGCTTGTTGTTTTGAGGTCAGAATATGCTTCTCTGAACAAAATATCAAGTTTCTGATATGAGTCGTCAGGAATACTCTCCTCTTCCATGGAAACAAGATCTTTCCAGTTTTCGAATAGAGTTTTTACAGCGTTTGCAACCTTGGTGTGAGAATCTTTGGAACTGCTAGTATGGATGAGCATTGCATGCTTGTCCGCATCACCACGGTAATTCCTGATTGCAGCACCTACGAAGAACATGGCAAATGCTCTGCGGAATGATTCCGGAAAACCCGAGGTTAAATCCTCCATTATTTCAGAATCCCTATCACTTATTTCACGATAGTACCGATCCATATTGGTGCCATGAAACACGGACAACCCGCAGTAACCATCTCCAGGTTGAACAAGAACCCCGAATTCTGGAGACAGTCTGTCTCCATTTCTGATTAGGAAATTAGCCTGAGGAGTTGCGGTGACTGTGATAAACGCACTCTTACAAGGAGATTCTATCAGATTGACTATGCTCTCGTATGTGGAAGAGAAAGCCTTATTGATCTTCTTGAATGCATTGGTGTTGAGAGACGCTTCATCTCCCTCATCATCAATAATAAGCACAGGACCATTCTCAGGATTGTAACTCTTCAAAGCTTGAGAAACGACCTCTATGTTATTGGCTCTCTTTAGAACAACCAAAACGACTTTTTTCTTAAAACGGGCCTGATCATTGAGGAATTCTGAATTGACATTGAATGAGTCCGGATTCTCTCTCTTGGCACCGATTGCAATCACCAGCGGATTGGGCTTTTCCCTATCCTTGACAAGATACTCCTCGATACGAACCTTGTTCTGAGTAACCAGATTACCCTTGGTTCCTCCGAGAATAACCACGACGTTGTATTCATTATCTAATGCAAGAGCCGTTAGTCCTATGAAATTGGAGGTCTTCCCACTCTGGACCTTCCCAATCATAATTCCGACGGAATGAGTTCCATCAGGACTGCTAGAATTAGGACATTGAGATAGAATCTCGAATCCATTCGAAATGATGCTATCAATGGCCTGTTCAGGAAAATGGCGACGCTGCAAACTTTGTCTGAACACATTGACATGTTCACCATCGATTTTGACAGTACCACGTTCAGGGCCATCGATAGACATACTAATCATTCATACACCCTCTCTATCGGACTATAAGATATCTTGTTTAGACTCTCCCTTATAGAACTGGCCGATATTGAAGCACTCAAGGTGTCCAACTCGACCATTTTCTCCGATAATGCAAGATAGATTACAAACTCCACTATGATGGACTTGTCGATAGAGTCATATTTTACCACCAAGGGATGGTTGATATTAATTGTGATCTTGAATTCATTTCCCTTAGTAGACTTAGCAAATAGGAATTCTGAGGGGAATTCCCTTCTGCTCACACTGAAACTGTACCAATCTTCACCACATTTAACTCTATATGAATAAGAACTAGAATCTGTATTTGAAACCTTCTTCTCGACCTCTGATGATTCGATAGAAGAACCAACCTCCACAGGAATGGTTTTCACTCCAGATTGTGTCGAATCTCCACTTGTATCCTTAGAAGAGGCAGCAAATGTACCTTCTCCACTCTCATCCCTCTCTTTGACAGGAGATGTCGTTGGATGTTCTTCATTTAGTCTCGGATGACCTGATGGTGTATTTTTCGGCTTCCCAGCATCCGTGGGTTTCTTTGGAACACGATAGTTTTTACACTGTTCGATGATTTCTGAAATCCTCTCCTTAACTCCATAGATAAACAGAGATTCCAATTCACCTTCCCAATCAAATTTATCCTTAGTCTGGACAACAGGCCAATCATCGAGATCGAACTCACCATAAAGCCTCTGGCTCTGGAATGAATTTCCAAGTTCGAAAATCTCGACAGGCTTATATGTTTCCCTGAAACCTCCGAACACAGCTCTATTGTTACGAAAAAGAATGAACCCAGCGTGCTTCTGACTTCCTTTGTCACGTATGGCAACAAATCCCGAAACGTGATAACTGCGACTCTTGTATTCAACATTGAAATCGAGCTGCTGTTTCCAGACTTTTTTGCGACCATTTTCATCTAATGTCTCTAGAAAATTTGGACGCTCATATTCAACCACCTCGTCATTATACATGATTGTAACAAGATCGTTCTGAATATCACGACAGTATGCTTTACCAAGCGCCTGACGAAGCGCATTCAATGATTTCTTTTGAGGGCAATCCTTGTTGAGTTTCTCTATTGTGATTACAGTGTAGTGAGTATTACGAGGAACCGTTCTGACGTGTGCGGGAATCTTTTCTGGTGCATATCTTTCGAGTTCATCTACATCAATAGTCGTAGAGTATTCAGCGTCTGAACCCATCCGGGTTGTACAAACAGTCCATCTAGACCCGAACCATGTGGCAGCGGTCTTAAGACCCATACCATACTCGTTACGTGATCTCTGGCTAGGTTTGCTGTTGAGAATCACGGCCCTCTTGAAATCCTCTAGTTCCATTCCGAAACAGTTGTCCTTTACGGTAATGATACCATTGACTGGATCATGGTTAATTTCAATTACACAACCAGAAAAATCTGGATCCGTCATGAGCTCCTCCCTGTGATCGAAGAAACTCTGAGTGGAATTGTCGATGAACTCAGAGTAAGCGCTGGCCTGCTCATAATTGAGTTTTCTGAAAACTGCATATACATCAGTCTTAGGCGCTATATTGATCTCGGTTGTTATCTCGCTCATGTCTCTTCTCCAGATTAAACAGACTTCTTCCCAGTATTTTCAATATCCTGACATTCACAGAATTGCCTAATTGACGATATAATGTTTTATCATCACCCACAAGTTTGTATCTTCCATGAAAACTCTGCAGTTTCGCTGCCTCTCTTGGAGTTATATATCTGTAGAATCCCACATTTTTATCCCATACAATGGGCGTATTGGTGATGGCCACCAGAGATGGAAAATAATCTGGTCTTTTGCAACGTATCCCTGATTGCCTTACCTGGATTATTGTATCGTGAATAGATCTGTCATCATCACCACAATTCCACTCAAACTTCTGATACAGTTTGATTCTATCCAGCATATGATATCTCTCAATCCATTGATCTATAAAGTCACGATAATTGTTGTACAATTTACGATTCTTATCATAGAATTTCTGTTTCCAACATGGCATGTGATGATAGCCCGTCATTACCTTGAAATTGGAATCAGAATCTATACCAACACCGAACGCTTGAATCCAAACAGGAGCCCCTAGTTTGCATATGAAGGTGTTCTTCCTGAACTCTTCCCATGCTTCAATCACTTCGACTATCTCATCATTAACACGATATGGTTCCAGTTCCACACTATCATATTTGTTGAGAATAGAGAATGCCTGTTCGCTTTTACACTTCCTGAATCTGCCCTGAATATTAAGACATTCAATCGTAATTTTGCCTTCAGGAAGTTTGGATTTGTCCGCAATATCCGCACGAATGGCAAGAATGAATACACGTTCACGATATTGCGGAATCCCGAAATCCGTGGGTGAGAGTATTAGAGGATCTTCTGTTACGATAAAGCCCGCATTCTTGATTGAAGAGACAATGATGTTCCAATTCTCCTTCTTGTCAGCAAGATTGCGAACATTCTCAAGAATGATGAATTTGAGATCAGGCTGTGCTTCTACAAATCTCATAACCTGATAAAACAGATCTCCGCGGCCTTTGTCACTAAATCCTCTCTGAAGGCCCGCTTTACTAAAAGGCTGACATGGGAACCCGGCACATAGGACAGAATATGACTCTACTGGCGGCTCACATTCACGAATATCTCCGGCCTCGGGGGTGTTTTTGAAGTTAATATGATAAATGGCCCGACATTCTTCATCTAGTTCTGAAGCTAAAATGCATTTTCCTCCAAGATACCTCATGGCTTGATGGAATCCACCCATTCCAGCAAAAAGATCGACGAATTTAAAACCATCATCGTCTTTGTGAACTGTATTCAAAGTAGATCCCCAGGTGCCCGTAAACCAAGGCCATTGTTAAATATATCTTACGTTTTTTTCTACGTTTGGACCACTTTAACTTCATGTTCGACTTGTTTTTCTATAACATCCGTAGGAAAGCTTTACAGATTCAATCCACTCTAAACGCTATATGACCTAGAGGAAGAAAGTGAATCACTACGCTATAGTTTTCAACAACCAACCTATTGGTCATAACCGATTCAAATCCATCAATTCCATGAACCCGAGACAACAGAAGGAGATCTCCGACTGCACCGGAGCGACGACCAAAATCAGAACCCTGCTCGACAGAGAGGGCTTCTGCGAACCTGCAGATGCCCACCAACTGATGGCATCCCTGTCAGACCTCAGGCAGGACATCGGCAGGAAGACCTCCGGGCTGCTCTTCGGGATTGGCCTGACATCCAGGCATCTCAAGGACGTCGGCAGAGAGTTCACGGACCTCTACGACTTCCTACCCGGACTCGTGCACAGGCACAACAGGGAACTTGCCTCCACACTGGCACCCGGGATCGGCAGGGAAATCAACCCCGTGGAGGGCTACGACCTGGACGATCAGCAGCTCATGGCCATAGCCACCGACGTCCGCAGCAGACTTGTCATCGCTGGTGCCGGCACCGGCAAGACCACGACCATCGTCGGTCTGGCGAAGCATCTCTTCTCATCCGGCAGGGCCTCCCCCGACGAGGTCCTGTTCCTCTCGTTCACGAACAACTCGGTGGACGACCTAAAGAAACGCATCGAATCCGAGGTCGGATGCAGGGCGGACGTCACGACGTTCCACCGCCTGGGCATGAGGATCATCGCCCAGTCCGGAGGGATAATGCCCAAGGTCTCCAAGATGGACGTCCGCGCCTTCGTCCGGGACCGGATCACCAGGGAGATGTCCGACTCCCGTTACATGAGGCTGCTCAACGAGTACCTGGTCCGCGACTGCAGGTACTCCGGTGACGAATCGGACTTCGGCTCCAGCGAGGAGTACCAGCGTTTCATCCTGGAGAACCCGCTCATCACCATGAACGGGGAGAGGGTGAAGAGCTACGGGGAGGCGGAGATAGCGGACCGCCTGCGGATGCTCGGGGTCGGCTACGAGTACGAGGCGGCATACCCGGTCGACACTCGCACGTCCGAGCACGGCCAGTACCACCCCGACTTCCACATCGCTGGCACCGACCTCTACATAGAGTACTTCGGGATCGACCGTCAGGGGAACGTGGCACCGTTCATGAGATCGTCCAAAGACGATGACCCGTCCGAGGAGTACCGTCGGGGGATGGAATGGAAACGCACCCTCCACAGGGAGAACGGCACCAGGCTGATCGAGCTGTACGCCTACCAGCGCTCCGAGGGTGACCTTCTGGACTCCCTGGAGGAACAGCTCCGCAGGAACGGGGTGGAATTCCATACCATGTCTCCGAACGAGGCGTACTCCCTCATCACGGCCGGGGACGACCGCGCCCTGGACTCCCTGGTGAGCCAGGTCACCACGGCCATCGGGCTCGTGAAGGGCACCGGCAGGCCCCTGAGGTCCGCGTACCCCGAACTCCGCGACCGCAGGGAAAGGCGGGCGCTGGACAGGATGGTCGGCATACTGGAGCCGGTGTTCGAGGCCTACCAGAAGGAGCTCGGATCCAGGGACGAGATAGACTTCGAGGACATGCTGAACGACGCCGCCGGACTGGTCCGCTCCGGAAAGTTCCCGAGTCCGTACAGGTGGATAGTGGTGGACGAGTACCAGGACATCTCCCGTTCCAGGTACTCCCTCCTCAGAGCCCTGCGCGACTCGTCAGATGCGAGGCTGTTCTGTGTCGGCGACGACTGGCAGAGCATATACCGTTTCAACGGCAGCGATGTCGGCTACATCCTCGACTTCGAGAAGTGGTGGGGGCCGTCGGAGATCTGCCGCATCGAGACCACGTACAGGTTCTCCGGTTCCATCCTTTCAGAGAGCAACTCGTTCATGAACCGCAGCCCCCACCAGATCCGCAAGAACCTCCGCCCCGGGATCGACAGGGGAAGCAGACTGGAGGTCGTGGACTGCGACAACCGCACCGAATGGGGCAGATGGATCTCCAAAACAATCGCCTCGATCCCGAAGGAGGAGGGCGTCCTCATACTGGGTCGCTTCCGTCACGACATCGTCGCCCTGGAGAACTCCGGATTCACATGGAAGCCCCGCCTGGGCGAACAGTCGTACACGGTCACGGACCGCAGGAACCCCGGACGTGACATCCGGTTCATGACCATCCACGGGTCGAAGGGGATCCAGGCGGATCATGTGTTCGTCCTGAACAACGTCCGCGGACCGTACGGATTCCCGGACAAACGGCCCGAACCACCGATGATCGATCTTCTCCTGAGCGGTGCCGGCACCAAGACAGATGAGGAGAGGAGACTGTTCTACGTTGCGATCACAAGGGCACGGAAGGCCACATACGTCATGACCCTGAGGGGCCTGGAGTCCGAGTTCGTGAGGGAACTGAACGCATTCACCGACTCCGGCGGCAGTGTGTGTCCGCAGTGCGGTGGGACATTGGTACTGCGCAACGGACCGTACGGCAGGTTCATGGGATGCTCCAACTACAGGAACGGATGCAGGTACGTCCGTAAACTCTGACCACACTACGTCTTCTGGACAAGGTTCAGCAGGTCCAGCCCAGTGATGTGACAGATGTCCACGATGATCATATCATATTACAGAAACGCCATTCTGCATCCATGGAACTCCACGAGACCTTCCTGCGCATAGCCTGCCCCGTCTGCGGATGCGAGATGTCCGCGACCGACATGAAGTCCAACGGCGACACAGATGACGGCATATTCGAGCAGTACCGCTGCGAGTGCGGAGCCTGGTTCACAGTCACAGTGGAGATCGATCAGTTACACTAACTGTGCGGACCCATGACGGATGACCTGGTCGCCGTCAGACCGATGGCTCCGGACCGTCTTCCCCCATCCTGTCCATGAGCTCGCAGACCTCCTTGACACGGCGATCCCTCTCACGGAGAAGTTCCCTCACCGCCTCCCCTGAAGAACCGTCAGGATCCACCAGATGGGCCTGGTTCTGAATCGTGCGCTCATAGTCCATCGTCTCCGCCGGGACGGCCTCCGCCCACGCACCGAGCGTCACCAGGGACACGTTCTCATGGCACCTGCCATGGAGGCGCAGATGGTGGCAGAAGTAGGACCAGAAGCACTCCGAGACTTCCTTCAACACCGTCGCGGTCGCTCCAGAGTCCAACGCGGCCCTGAACACGGCTCCGAACATATCCGCGTAGGGCGACGCCTCCGGGAACTCCTCCGCGGGGAAGCGGCTCATAGCGTCCTCGAACATCGCCCTCACGACCTCCGTGAGATCCACGGCGACGGGTCCCGACCCGGATGTCCCGAGGCTCTCCATCAGCATAGCGAACCTGGTCTGGAACTCGAACGGCGCTGTCGCGTACATCCCACAGACGCCCGTCCCGGTTTCATCCCCTCCGGAGCAGCCCAAAATGAACGAGTCCGCGGACCCGTCTATCAGACCGACGATCGCATCGGTGCGGTCCACCTCCGGGACGCATCCCCTGTACGAGACCCTGAACTCTCCGGACCCCACGTAGTCGCACTGCAGGTTCGGCATCTCATTGATGACCACCTCGTCACCCTGTTCGTACCAGCAGTGCGGGAGCCCGATGTCCGTGCCATGACCCTCCTTCAGGTCCCTGTGGAGCGACGTCATGAACCTGTCGAACAGGGCCTTGGTCGGCCGACAGCCCTCCGACCCGGCGTACCCTGTGATGAACCTCCACGAGGCGTACCCGACGTAATCGATGCTGCCTCCCATCACCCTCGACCTCCTGCGACTGTGACATTGTGCCCGGAACCCTGTCCATCTGCATGTCAAAGACGCACGACACATCTTAAACGATGACATAAACGCCTTCGTATGATATCAAAGTAACCGTCCAGCGAGGGAACCGGGCACACCGGGATGAACGGACCAGGATGGATTAAATATCGATGACGTGATGACAACCAGTGATACCATGGTGGACGACGCCGTCGGACTGATGTCAGCGGTCTCCAGAGCCGCGGGCAGACCCCTTGAACACGATGTCATGGACGACATCGTGACCGTGCAGGTCGGATGCAACATCCTCAACCACTGGGGATGCTCACCGACGTTCGTCTACAGCAAGTGCTACCACTGCCCCCGCTCGGAGGAGTTGGACAGGGAGTTCGTCAGAGCAGGGACGGTCACCGGGGAGGAGCCCACAGAAGTCCCGCTGGAATCAGTGGAGGCACTGAAGGACATCTTCTCTAAGGGTGACAGGTATGCCGTCGCCTACGCCACAATGCTCTCGGCGATTGACATCAACCCCGGATGGTCCCTTGAGGCTGTCAAAGGGATCGTGTACGAGGTGGATCCCGACCTGAGGGACGTCCTGGACGAGGTGGTGTCATCCCTCCGGCGGTGAACCCAGTGGATCCTGGATGGTGGCCATCCGAAATGTTCTCCATACGATGCACCTAATCCCCTGACATGACCAAAGGCGAGATCGCGCTCAGGAAGGAGCTGGGCGACAGGACGTACGAGGCAGCCGTGAAGCTGCTCCAGAAGGACGCCATACAGGAGGTGGTCCAGCTCAGCCCCACCGCCTACTACGCGAAGGTGAGGGACGCCGGCACCAAGGTCGTCCTCGTCCGCGCCAGGGAGGGCTCCTTCGACGCCACCTGCGACTGCTCCAAGAAGCCCATGGGCTGCAAGCACTGCGCCGCCGTGTACATGAGGCACATCGGCTTCGAACCGAAGTCCGACGGGTCCGACCTCTCCGACATCCGGAAGGGGATCGACGAGCTCGCCCGCACCAGTTTCGACCCCGACGACCACGACATCGACGAGTACACCGCCGTGTACCAGTTCTACAACTACATCCAGGACAAGGTCATCAACAAACGGATCAAGTCTCTCTGCCGCGCGATCGACGGCTACGGTGCCGACAAGAAGACCAGGGACGGACTGTACAGGGAGCTCTGGGAGGCCACGGAGAACTTCCCGGAACCCCACGACGAGTGGTCACAGGAGGTCTTCTACGGCATCACCGGGCTCTGGTTCCGCGAGGACGACTGATTCCGCCCAGTGGTCCGTCTAGAAAAGGACAGTTGGCAGCCCATGTCGGGCCCCCGTTTCAATGACTAATTAGCATTGTTATTTGATAATATCAAAAATCGTTAATTGAAGAAAATAGTGCCACTAATCCTGAAAAACCCCTTTCTGCATGTCAGTTTTCAGAGTTAATCGAGGAAAAAAGTGCCATTACGCTTTTTCTGGTAGATATTGAGATGCTACAGATCACATCTCCCTCAGAATCTGATTCCTGACTTTACTGATGCTCCCGCACACTACCAGATGGACACGTTAAATAGTTTTATCGTCATCGAAGACACAGATAACATGGACAGTCCAGCCACCTCTCTGATGGTCGCAGTATCGAGAGCTGCAGGAAGGCCTCTTCACCCTTACAACACCGAAGACATGGTGACGATGCAGAACGGATGCGACATCCTCAACCACTGGGGCCACGGTCCGGAGTTCAGGTTCGCAAAGTGCCTCCGCTGCCCCCATTCCCTGGACCTCGGGGAGATGTTCATGGCCGCCGGCACTGTCGATTGGGCATCGGGCGAGACCCGTGTCCCCGACGGGGACGTGAGGTCCCTTTCCGAGATCCTATCCAAAGGCAGCGAGTACTCGACAGCATACGCAGCCGTGCTGGTGGCTATCGACCACAACCCGGGCCTTAACCTGGACTCAATTAAAGACATGGTCTCCAGGATATACCCCGAGGTGTCGGAAACCCTGGATGAGGCCGCGTCCTCTGTTGCCGAACGGATGGGCTCCGTCCGTGAATGACGGCTCAGACACCGTGGAACAGGCACTTGGTCTGGTGCTCCGGCTCGCTGGACACGTACATCCCCAGCTTCTTGTAGGTGCCCTCGTCCACCGTGGAGATGACCACGGACGAGTGCACGTCGCAGCCCCTAAGCTCCGGGATCTTGGCCACCGCCCTCTCCACCACAGGGTCGGTGTTGGCGGCGATGGACAGCGCCACGAGCATCTCGTCCACGTGCAGGCGGGGGTTCCTGTTGCCAAGGTAGTCCACCTTCAGCCTCTGCATGGAGCGGATGACGTCCGGCGAGATCAGGAGGACGTCGTCGTCGATGCCGGCCAGGATCTTCAGCGCGTTCAGGATCATTGCGGAGGAGGCGGTCAGAAGCGGGGACGCCTTGCCCATGACGATTGTGCCGTCGGACAGCTCCGCGGCCACCACCGGCCTATCGGTGCTCCTGGACATCGCCCTGGCGGCGGTCACGGTCCTCCTGTACTCGATGGACAGCCCGGCCTTCTTCAGGATCAGCTCCGACCTGAACAGGGCCTCGTCGTCCACCCTCCCCTCGCGGCGGTCCCTGAGGGCGGCGAAGTAGCGCCTGATGATCTCGTTGTTGGCGGCGCGCCTCACCGCCTGGTCGTCAACGATGCAGTTGCCGGCCATGTTCACGCCCATGTCCGTGGGGGACCTGTAGGGGGACTTCCCGGAGATCTCGGTGAGTATGGCGTTCAGGACCGGGAAGATCTCGATGTCCCTGTTGTAGTTCACGGTGGTCTTCCCGTAGGCCTCCAGGTGGAAGGGGTCGATCATGTTGCTGTCGCTGAGGTCGGCGGTGGCCGCCTCGTACGCGATGTTGACGGGATGGTTCAGCGGGAGGTTCCAGATAGGGAACGTCTCGAACTTGGCGTACCCGGCCTTGATCCCGCGCCTGTGCTCGTGGTACAGCTGGGAGAGGCACACGGCCATCTTGCCGCTGCCGGGACCGGGGGCGGTGACAACCACCAGCGGCTTGGTGGTCTCCACGTACTCGTTCCTGCCGTAGCCCTGGTCCGAGACGATGAGCGGGATGTTGGAGGGGTATCCGGCGATGGGGTAGTGGCGGTAGACCTTCAGCCCCAGGTCCTCCGCCTTCTTCTTGAACGCGTCGGCGGCGGACTGCCCGTTGTACTGGGTGATCACCAGCCCGCACACGCCTATCCCCCTGTCGTGGAAGGAGTCGATGAGTCTCAGGACCTCCTGGTCGTAGCCGACGCCGATGTCCTTGCGGACCTTGTTCCTGACGATGTCCTCCGCGTTGATCACCACGATGGCCTCGGCCTGACTGCCGAACTCCATGAGCATGCGGATCTTGCTGTCCGGCATGAACCCGGGCAGAACCCTCGAGGCGTGGTAGTCGTCGAAGAGCTTGCCGCCGAACTCCAGGTACAGCTTGCCGCCCACGCTGGCGATGCGCTCCCTGATGTGCTCCGACTGGGTCCTGAGGTACATGTCGTTGTCGAATCCCGCTGTCATGGTGATCGTCCGAGCATGGGTTCATGATAAATTAAGTTGAAGGTGGAGGGGATGCCCCCTCCGGTTTCGATGGTATCAGACGTCCAGGGACACCCTGCCGCCGGGCACCGGCGCGTGCCCGGACACCAGTCCGGCCGCCTCCGCGGCGCCCTTGAGCGCCATGAGGGCGGAGACCCCAGGGTCGCAGGACTCGAAGGACGAGCCGAAGGTCCGGGACTCCCCGCCGTACGACACCGTCAGATGAGCCTCGCTGCGGTGTATCCCGCCCGACTCCCCCGCCGGTTCGGCCGACGCATCCACGGAGATGCCCAGGAAGCGGGCGGCCTCCGCCAGACGGGAGGAGTAGCCCCAGTCCCTGAGGTCCAGGAACATGGAGCGGTCGTAGCTGGACATTATGTCTCTCAGCATGGCCAGCCGGGTCTCCAGACAGTCCTCCGGGTCGTCGTCCCATCCCTCGTCCCTGTCCGAGCGTTCGGTCATGCCGGCTCCAGGGTCGGGTCGAGCACGTAGCCGTACACGTCCAGGTCAAGGTCGGACCACGCGACCCTCCCACCGTCCACGGTGCCCTCGGGCACCTCGAACACCAGGCTGTACGTGGCGGTGTTGCCAAGGCCCAGCGACATCAGGGACACGTTCGCCCACGTGTCGTCGTGGTGGGTGGTGGCGGACCAGTCGCGGCCGTACAGGTCGCCCAGGGAGTTCTCGAACTCAGGGGCGGTCAGCGTCAGCCCGTCGGCGTGTCCCACGTTCTTCACGGTGACCGTCACCAGGGCGAAGGTCATGCCCTCCGCCGGGCTCTCCGTCTCGGTGAATCCGTAGTCGTCGTGGGTGAACGGCCCGATCTCCTCCACCGTGAAGTTGTACGCAGCGTCGCCCATGTCGTCGCCCCAGAACGTCCTTCCGTCTATCTCCAGGGTGGCCAGCTCGTGGTCGGTGTACGTCGTCATGGTGAAGCTGTGGGCTTCGCCGTCGAACGTGAACGTCCCGGTGAGCTTGATCAGGCTCACCCCGAACACGTTGGTGCCACGCTCCACCTGGAACTCCAGGTCCTGCGCGTCGTACCCGTACTTGTCGATCTCCTGCTTCGCCTGGGCCCCGTAGTCGTGGTCGTCCGAGCCGCCGACGGCAAGTGCCAGCACCGCCACGGCGACGATGACCACCAGGACCCCTGTGAGTATCTTGGTTCTCTTGTTCAGATCCACACCTCCTTCAGAGGGTGCATCCGGCTCCGGTCTCGTTCCATCCTATCCGGTTCCGCATGCTGGGTCATCATCCGCGTCCTCGATATAATTACTTTAATTTGTTATTGTTGTAATGTTTGATATCTGGGAAATCTACGTAATCCTGAACAGATGACGTCGGAGAACGCGCGGGAGCCTGCGCTGGCACATACTGTCATGTCCTCTGTGACCCGGTCCTCAGACCTCGGACCCAACGGACACTATGAAAAGCTCGTACTCGAAACCCGGATCCTCCCCGGGCTCCTCGTTGTAGACACCGACCAACTCGTACTCCTCTCCGAGCACACCCTCGCGGAGCGCGCTCTCGAAGCTGCCGTCGATGAGGTCCGTATCGTATGCGGGCATCCCTTTCTCCCCGACAGCATGTAGGAGTTGTGCGTATTTAACGACAGCCCGTGGCTGGCGTGTCAATAAATAGCACGCGCGCGATTAAGGGCGCATGAAGATCTCCAGAAGGATTGCTGACATCCCCATGTCGGGGATCAGGAAGATGTTCGACCTCGCGGGCCCGGACTCCATAAACCTGGGCCTTGGGGAGCCCGACCTGGACCCCCCGAAGGAGGCCATCGAGGGGATGAACGCCGCGGCCCTGGCCGGACTGAACAAGTACGGACCCACCGCCGGCATCATGGACCTCAGGAACGCCGTCGCGGAGTACTGCTCCAAGTTCTCGCCCATCGACGGCAACAACGTCATGATCACCCCCAGCGGCTCCACCGCCCTGCTGGAGATCACCCAGAGCATGGTGGACCCCGGCGACGAGGTGCTGGTCCCCAGCCCCGGTTTCGTCATATACGGCCCCCACGCCGAACTGGCCGGCGGGAGGTCCGTGGAGTACAGGCTCACCGACGACGGCACCTTCCAGCCGGACATCGACGACATCCAGTCGAAGATCACCCCGAGGACCACCATGATCGTGGTCAACACCCCGTCCAACCCCACCGGAGGCGTCCTCACCGAGGAGAACAAGAGGGCCCTCTGCGACATCGCCAGGGACAGGAACATCACCATCCTGGCCGACGAGGTCTACAACGAGTTCATCTACGAGGGCGAGCCGGTGTCCTTCCTGGACAGCCTGGACTGCGCGGTGGTCGCCAGCGGGTTCTCCAAGATGATGGCGGTCACCGGATGGAGGATGGGCTACCTGTGCGCCGAGCACGAGGTCATGGACACCCTCATCAAGATGCAGTACCACGTGTGCGCCAGCCCCAACATGCCGGCCATGTACGGCATCCTGGCCGCCCTGCCCCACATGGGCCCCTACCTCGACAACGCCCGCAGAGTGTTCAAGTCGCGCAGGGACCTCATCACCAGGAGGATCAACGAGATCCCCGGCATGCACCTGGACGCCCCCCACGGCGCCTTCTACGCCTTCCCGTCCTTCGACCTGGACATGAGCTCCGCGGACCTGGCCAACGAGCTGGCCAGGAACGGCCTGATATGCACCCCGGGATCCGCCTTCGGATCCTACGGCGAGGGGCACCTCAGGTTCTCCTACGCCGCCGACGAGTCCAAGATAGACGCGGGAATGGATATATTGTCAAAGGTCATCACCGAGAGGAGATAAACATGGCTGACGAATTCGATCCAAACGCCGCGCTATTCGGAGGCGACGAGCCCGAGATCAGCGAGGAGGAGGCCCACATGAAGGAGACCTTCGGGAAGAACCCCAACAGGACGTCCGCGTTCTCCGACCTCTTCCTGAAGGACATGATGGACACCGTTGAGGCCGAGACCGAGCTCCCGGAGGAGGCCAAGAAGAACCTGATCTTCAAGATGACCGCCAACAGCGTCCTGGACATCGTGATGGAGAGCCTCTCCCCCGACACCAGGGAGGAGGTGGCCGCCTGCGTCGACGGGTACATCGGGATGTGCATGGTCAACATGAAGAACCAGGTGGACCTGATGGGCGAGCTCCGCAAGGCGCTGATGGGCGTCAAGCAGGAGACCGGCGAGAGCGACGAGGACTACGAGCGCCGTCTAGGCGACATGGAGGAGGCCTGGTGGTCCATACCCCAGCCGATCCTCAACGGCAGGACCCCCGACGACGCCATCCGCGAAGAGATGAGAAGGTACGGTCTGGACGAATGAGCGGCTCCGATTGGTACAGGGCCTCCGCCCCGGGGAAGTTCGTCATCCTGGGCGAGCACGCCGTGGTCTACGGCAAACCCGCGATAGTTCTGGCAGTGGACCTCAGGATGACCATCGCGGTCAGAGGGTCCAGGTTCAACACCATCAACGGGGAGCGCATAGACTTCCGCCGTCAGCCCCACCTCAGGTACCTCACAAGGAACGTCACCAGCGGCCTGGAGTTCGAGACCAAGAGCCAGATTCCCGTGGGGTCCGGCCTCGGGTCCTCCGCCGCGCTGTCCGCGGCACTGGCCCTGGCGCTCAGCGAGAAGGAGAACCGCCACATGACCGAGAACGACCTGGTGGAGGAAGCCTATGAGGCAGAGCTCTACGCCCAGGGCATCGGCAGCCCCATGGACGCCTCGGCTTGCGTGCACGGCGGCGGCATAGCTGTCAACCTCCCGGAGGCATCCGACAGGCACCTCTGGACCGTCACACGCGGCGAGAGGACCTGGAGCGTCTCCGACGTGGACGTTCCGGACATGACCTTCGTCATCGGCAACACCGGGATCAAGGCGCCCACCGGCCCGCTGGTCAGCAAGGTGAAGAGGTTCCTGGACAGGAGCAGCTTCGCCGTCGACATCGTGGACGACATAGAGCAGGTCACCCTCCAGGGCAACGACGCCATCGCCAGAGGCGACGTGGAGCAGCTCGGAAGGCTCATGACAGAGGACCACAAGCTGCTGTCCATCCTCGGGGTGTCCAGCAACGAGCTGAACAAGCTGGTGAACGCCTCCATGCCCTACTCCTACGGCGCCAAGCTCACCGGAGCCGGCGGGGGAGGGTGCATGGTCGCCCTCACCGACCAGCCTGAGAAGGTCTGCGAGGCCATCAGGTCCAGGGGAGGAACCCCTTACGTGGTCAGGACCGGCGTGCCGGGTGCGATGCTGCACCCGTAAACCACTTCGGGAAACAACTTCCACAGTTTTCGAGATGATCGCATGAGCCTTGACTTCGAGATAGGCAGGCTGCGCTCCAGATGCGTCGGCTGCGGGAGGTGCGTGAGAGTCTGCCCCTCCTTCAGGCACGGTGGCCTCAACCCCATGGAGGTCATGCAGGGAGGGGAGGGCAACCTGGACACCTGCATCGGATGCGGCTGCTGCTCCGAGGTCTGCGCCCACACCAACCCGGCCATCGTGATGAAGGACCTTATCGCCAGGGCCAGGGGGATCCACGTCTCCCAGGTGTTCAGGGACACCGGGTACGCCATGTCCCCCGCCGACGATGCTCCGGAGCCCGGATGGACCGGCGACGGGGTCCAGGTCATGCCGGGATGCGTGGTCAAGGCCAAGGTGCCGTACGTGAACCTCGCCACCGCCTCTGCCCTCAGGGCCATGGGCTTCGGGTGCCGCGAGCTCCAGGGCAACACCTGTTGCATGCACCCCGTCCAGTTCCGCGAGATGACCGAGGACGAGCGCGTCCATTACAAAAGAGTCATGGGCGACTCCGCAGGTGGCGATGTGATCGTCACCCTCTGCGGGGGATGCAGCGACGAGCTGATCGACACCGACGTCCCCGCCGAGCACATCGTGCAGTTCCTGCACAGGCACATGGACAGGCTCCCCAGGTTCGACTCCCCCGTGAGGGTCGGACTGGAGCCCGGATGCTCCGTGATGAAGCACGCCGGCCTGATGAGGGAGGTCGTGGAGGCAATGGGCTGCGAGGTAGTCAACAACACGATGGGCTGCTGCGGGAAGAACACCCCTGTCTCCAACCCCCTGATGGACGAGAGGGAGCGGGAGTGCGAGGGGGCGGACTGGATAGTCGTGGCCTGCCCCATGTGCCTGGTCAAGTTCGACGCCCAGCCCGAGGGCATACCCACGGTACACATATCGGAGCTGGTGGCCATGGCCGCCGGCGACAGGAATTCGTTGGGATACCACAGGATTCAGAAGTGATTGGGGTTTGAGGAAGGGGTTTCCGCCGTCTCACACCATCGCCGAGAACAGCAGGGATATGGCTATCAGATTGATGATGTACCCGACCACGGTTCCGGCGATGCCCCCGAGGATGCAACCCATGACCACGTCGGTGTCCACCTTCTTGGAGAAGTTGTAGTACAGGATCATGATGACCAGGACGATCACCCCTCCCCACACGCCGAGGACCAGGGACGCCAGCAGCGAGAGGATGAGGGTGAGCTTCATGGCCTCCTTCTTCTCCGCCTCCACGGACGTGCTGTCGTACACCCTGTCGGCGTCCACGGACCTGTAGGACGAGCCGCCCACGCGTGTCTGGTCGTACCCGCAGTCGGGACAGAACCTGGCGTCGGCGTCAATCTCCCTGCCGCAGTTTTTGCAGTACATGGGTGGTGAAACACGCACCCGCTATTTAACCTGAGGACCGAGGTCCTTCGAACATCACGAAAAGAGGTGTGGGGGCCGGAGCCCCCTGAAAGGTTTCAGATCAGGTCCTCGAAGCCCTCGACGACCTTGGGGAACTTCTCCTTGACGACCTTCAACAGGTTGTACACGTTGACCTCGCCGATGTCGGAGTCCTTGATCATCTTGATGAGCTCGTCGATGGTCTCGTCGTCCAGGGAGGCCAGCTTCTCCTTGGCCATCCAGTTCCTGAACAGCTTGTCCTCCATCCTGTCGCGCCACATCTTCTCGTAGGGCATCAGGGCCTGCTTGGAGAAGTCGCCGGTCTTGGCGCACTCGGTCAGGACCTTCCCTGCGTACATTCCGGTCCTGCAGGCGTGGCAGATGCCTCCGCCGGTGATGGGGTCGATGATCCTGGCGGCGTCTCCGACCAGGATGATGTTGTCGTCCACGGCGCAGTCCAGTCCGGGGCAGGTGGACACGAATCCGCCCATGATCTCTAGGATCTGTCCCTTGCTCAGGCGGGGGTCCTCGGCGATGAACTTGTCCAGGTAGTACTTGGCGTCGCCGTTGCCCTTGCAGAGCCTGCCCATGACGCCGATTCCCACGTTGGCCACACCCTCTCCCTTGGGGAAGATCCAGATGTATCCTCCGGGGGCCACGGACCCGATGACGAACTCGCAGTAGTCGGGGACGCAGTCGATGTTGACCATCCTGTACTGGATGCAGGAGTCGATGTCGTTCAGCTTGAGGGTGGTGTCGATGCCGGCCCACCTTCCGACCTGACTCTCGAAACCGTCGGCGGCGACCACGCACTTGGCGCGGATCTCGATCTCCTCGCCCATGCTCCTGGCCTTGACACCGACGATCTTGCCCTCCTCGCGGATGATCCCCGTGCAGGAGGTCCTCATCATGATCTGGGCGCCGGCCTTGGCGGCGTCCCTGGCGAGGGCCTTGTCGAAGAGGTGCCTCTCCAGCACGTATCCGACCTCGGAACCGGCCTTGGACTCGTCCAGCTGGAATGTGGTGCCCTGGGGGGACTTGATGATCGCCCCCTTCATGTCTCCGCGGATCCACATGGGCTCCGGCTCGATGCCGACCTCCTCCAGCCATTTCTTGGAGACGCCCTCGGCGCACCTGAGGGGCGCTCCGACCTCGGCCTTCTTCTCCAGAAGGATCGTCTTAAGTCCGCCCTCGGCGCAGTACCTGGCGGCCATGCTTCCGCCGGGACCGGCCCCGACGACGACAACATCGCAATCGTATGTCCTCATGTGATCACTCCATCGAAAGTGCCGCCACGGGGCACAGCTTGACGCACCTGCCGCATTTCGTGCAGTCGTCGTTGAACTCCAGAACGAAGTCGTTCAGGAATATGGCGTTCTGGGGGCAGGACCCCACGCATCCTCCGCAGTGGAGGCATTTGTTCACGTCTACCTTCATTCACATCACTCCGTTACGTTAAATCGGTTCAGGCCTGCTCGTCCTTGGGGACGATGAGCGCGGCGGCCAGCTCCTTGGCCTCCTCGGCATGGGTCTTCTTCCACTCCTCCAGCGGGACGGAGAACTTGGCCTCGATCTCCTTCCTGAACTCGGGACCGGAGTTGTAGGCGCAGAAGGGGAAGATGCGCAGGTCGGGGGAGATGTAGTGGACCCCGCAGCGCCTGACCCTCTCGATGTCGTAGTTGTAGCTGTCCTGGAAGTGCATTCCGGCGACCAGCATCATCTTCCAGGAGAAGGCGGCCAGGGTGTCCTTGGACTTGTCGGACATGACGTCCTTGATCAGCGTGACGAACTTCGCCTTGGTGAGGCCCTCGGGCATCTTGCTCTCGTCGACGCAGCTGTTCAGCAGCTTGACCAGCTTGGCGACGTACATCTTCTTGAACCTGGAGTTCTCGGCCTTGTCGGCGATCTCGTTGAGGCCGGCGGAGAACCTGCCCACGTCCACGAACCTGGGGAAGGGCACGACGTTGCCCTTGTCGTCCTGGAACAGGTAGGTGGCGATACCGCAGTGGGGGTGGGTGGTGAACGTGACCTTGGTCTGTCCGAGGATGATGGAGGCGAACTTGGAGATGGGGGCCACGACGGGGACGGGATACCAGTCGTCCTTGGTGGCGTATCCGGTCTGCTCCTCCACGCACCTGACCAGGTCGGGCAGGGTGAACCTTCCGGAGGCGACCTCCTCGTTGGTGACCCTCCCGGTGAAGGCGATGGGCTGGAAGTTGACTCCCCTGATGACGTCGGAGTTCTCGAAGGCGAACTTGATGATGTCGCCGATGATGTCGTCGTTCATGCCCATTCCCACCACGGGGACGAGCACGATGGACGGGGACTTCAGGCCATCCTCCTTCAGCTTCCTGCAGTTCTCGATGACGCCCATCTTGATGTGCATCATCTTCCTGCCCCTGGACCTCAGGTAGACCTCGTCGGTGAGGCCGTCGAACTGGAGGTAGATGGTGTTCAGCCCGGCCTCCTTGGAGGCCTTGAGGAACTCGTAGTCCTTGGCGAACTTGATTCCGTTGGTGGCGACCTGGACCTGGGCGAATCCCAGCTCGTGGGCGTCCCTCACGACGTCGACGAACCTGGGGTAGACCGTGGGCTCGCCTCCGGCGAACTGGACGGCAGTGCACTTGATGGGCTTCTCGGACCTGAGGGCGACCAGCATCTCGTGGACCTCGTCGAAGGAGGGCTCGTAGACGTACCCGGCGTCGTTCGCGTTGGCGAAGCAGATGGGGCAGTTCATGTTGCACCTGTTGGTCAGGTCCAGGTTGGCGATCGCGGAGCAGGAGAGCATGTCGATCCTCTGTCCGTCGATGACGATGTGGACGGTGTCGTCGGGATCGTCCCCGATGGTGCGGTCCATGGCGTTGTGCACTCCGACCCCGTCGTAGGCGTACTTCTCGGCCTTGAGGTACAGGTCGACGTCGGCCCAGTACACGTCGGAGAACTCACCGTGCTCGGGGCAGGTCTTCTCCATGTACACCTTGCCGTCCTTGGCGAAGATGTTGGCCTCGATGATCTTCCCGCACTCGGGGCAGATGGACTGGGTCTTCTTGGGAAGGCCCTTTTTCACTGCATAGTTAGTCGCTGTTATCGTCATGTTACTATGGGTTGGAGAGTCGTCTATTATTAAATAAAATAGGTCCGAAACACCGTATCCAGACGGCGTTTAGAACGCGTGAATGTTCGAATCCCCCGTGACGTGACCGCACGCATGCCCCGTTATAAGCCCGGGAGCCGAGACCTGGGGCATGAACATGGACAGGATGGGAGGGATGCCCTTCGCGGTGATCGCGGTGGCCCTACTGCTGGCCTCGACGGCGCTCGTGGCGACGGTGCACCTCTACTCGGACACATCGGAGGATGCGGGAGGCATCCTGGACGGCATCGACGACGCCGACGCGGCGGTGGCGGACATCCAGGTGTACGTGAACCGCGGGCTGGGGGACGTCGTGAGAGGGTTGTCCACGGCCACGAACGGGGTCACGGACGCCACGGACACCGTGGCGGAGAGGGCGGAGACTTTCAGGGAGGAGTCGGGGAGGTGGCTTGACTTCCAGTTCCCCATCCGCAGCGGGCAGGTGAGGGCGGAGCTGACAGGGTACGAGCTGGAGCTGACGGCGGAGCCCTCGTCCCTGGCGTCGTCGGAGGGCGGCTACACCCCCACGTACCTGAGGGGCACCGGGACGCTGCACCTCCGCATACAGACCGAGGACGGCTCCGGCGATGTGGACGTCGACGTCTCCACCGACGGCAGCTACGCGCTCCCGCTGTCGGCGGAGAGGGCGTCGCTGTTCGAGAGCATGACCGGGGACGGCGGGGTGTCGGTGTCACAGATGATGACCTACCAGCTCACTAGCCTGGCACAGTACAGGGTCCTGAACGGATACGGGGCCATGTCCCAGTACGGCGAGAGGGGCACCTCCTCGGTGATCACCGCGGACGACGTCCGCGCGGCGTACCGCAACGCCCTGGACGCGGTGAGCCAGATATGCTTCCGCGATGCCGACGGGACCCTCGCCGGGGAGGGTTCGGTGGACCTGTCGGACCTGATCGCCGGGGAGGACGGCGGGGTGTCCCTGGACCTGTCCGCGGTGTACGCCCAGGCCCTGATGTCGGTGATCGACGACATCGCCCTGAGGTGGTTCGACTACATCTGCGGGTTCGAGATCGCCGAGGCCCTCTGGGACGCGCTGTTCCCAGTGAAGGACGCGCTGGAGGCCCTTGCGGCTTTCATCCTCGGAACGGAAGCCGCCTACAGCGTCATCCCGTACGTGGAGGAGGTCATGGGGCTGGCCGGACACGACGCGGAAACATACAGGAATCCGGGTGCTGGCACATCCACCGTGACCGTCTCCGGGATCACCGTGACTGTGGACAACCCCACCGTCGACATCCTCGACGTCCCATGGCTGAAGGACTTCAGGAAGAGGTACCAGGAGGACGGGAACTTCGTCACCGAGTTCATCCTCGACGTGCTCCGCGGAGCCGCCGTGAGGATCTCCGAGAGGACAGACCTCGGTACGGCGTACGTCGACATCGACCCCCACGACGACACCTCGTTCATGGAGAGCCTGGCGCTTCTGATGGACGATGCCGTCTCGGACAGTGCGGAAATCGTGGAGGACGCCATCTCGTCGTCCCTGGGGTCCGCGGAGACCTACGACCCGTTCTACGGCGCCATAGCCGACGAGATATCCGCCCATGCGGACGAGATGACCCTCTCCGACGAGCTGAGGTCCAGACTTGCAACCGCGTTCGAGGCGGCCATCCCCGAGGGGTCGGACGTCACCGTCGGGGATCTGATGTCATCCGCCGAGGTGGAGAGGGCGGTCCACTCATACGAATCGAGGGTCAGCTCCGACCTGGAGGTGTTCGACACCCTGAGGACGGTGGCCGACGGGGAGGGTTTCATCAAGGGCGTGCTCAGGGAGGTCTGCGCCGTGGGGCTTGAGACCCTCGGCCTCACCGACCCGGTGATGGAGAGGACGGAGGTGCTGTGCGACGAGATCGTATCCATGAACGCCATGAACCCCCACGGCGGGGTTACGGAGCTCCCGGGATCCACAGACTTCAGGCTTGATGACGGCAGCGGGGAGGTGACCGTGGAGAAGCTGGACGCCGAGATCGCGGGCGACCTCATCGTGGAATCGGTGCGCTTCGACGAGTCCCGGTGCGTCCACACCGTCGGGTTCAGGGACGAGCTCAGCGCCGCGTACTCCACGGTCATCGTGATCGACGTCAGCGACCTGCTGGACGTCACGGTCACCGGCAGCGGGGCGCTGTCCTCGGCCATGGGCACCGATTCGTCCGTCATGAGGGACACGGTGGCCCTGGACACCACCATCGAGGTCACAGTCGCCAGCGGATGGGCGCTGGCAGGGATAGAGTACCAGCAGAGCAGCACCCTCTACGGCGACCTGTGGGAGCTGCTCCTGGAGCTGCTGGAACCAATAATCGAACCCCTCAGGAAGATCATGGAAGCCGTCAGAGGCGTGCTGACCGCCGTCTCCGAGGCCCTGATGGAGGCCCTGTCCTTCGTTGCCGAGCAGCTGACGAGGATCTACGACGCCATCATCGGGCCGCTGACCGAGCTGAAGTCCTGGTTCGAATCGGCTCTGGAGGAGGCCTTCGCCCAGGCCGCCCTGGACATCCTGGTCAGCATCGGCATGGACGAGCAGACCATCGTCCTGGAGTTCTTCGGCTGCACCCTGGAGTTCGCCACCGACGTCGTCACCTGGGCCGCGAACACCAAGACGCTGCTGTCGGTCACACTGACCATGCCGGTGGCCGGCCTCGTGGTCACCGCCGGGATCCTGTTCAAGGTGAAGGGCGACGTGAAGGCCGAGAACCTGGTCATCACCGGCGAGGGCGGCATAAGCGGGGACGGGTGGAGCGTGGACATGACCCTGGACCCCCTGATGCGCGGGAGCAAGTACCTGGTGACCATGGACGGCGAGGTCGGGGACACGGACATCTCCCTGGTGGCCCCGAAGCTGGACAGCTACCACGAGATGGGCATCGCCCTCAGCGACGTGCCCGGCCTGGGGGACGTGCTGTCCAACATCCCCGTGATGGGGGCGAAGGTCGCCATCGACGCCGGCTTCAGCCTGAAGTACTCCGACCCCATGGACGACGGGCTGATCATCAACGAGTTCGAGTCCAACCCCGCCGGGGACGACGAGGGGCACGAGTGGATCGAGCTCCTCAACAACTCCCCCGTGTCCGTGGACCTGAACGGCTACACGCTCCTCGCCGCCTCGGACCGCAGGACGAAGTCCATGGAGCTTTCAGGCACCCTCGGACCCGGTGAGTTCCTGGTGATCTACCCGGAGTTCACCCTGGTCAACTCCTCCGGGAAGTACACGAAGAACGGGGAGGCGGTGGTCCTGAAGGACCCGGACGGCAACGAGGTGGACCGCACCCCGACGAAGAAGGACACCTCCAACGACGGTCAGACCTGGCAGAGGAGCTTCGACGGGTCCACCGAGTGGGTTTTCGCCGACGCCACCCAGGGCAGGTCCAACAGCCCGTACCCGGGAAGCGGCCTGGTGTCCGCCAAGGAGCTCAAGGACTCGGTGTGGACGGCTGTGGAGAAGTCATTCGACAGGGTCGGCACCATAACCGACCTGGACTCCCTGCAGGAGTTCGTGCAGCACCTGGTCAGGTACACCCTGGAGGAGCTGATCGGTGTCGTCGCCGGAAGGATCGTGGAGGCATCGGTGTACGTGAGCGTGGACGTCAGCGACGCCTCCTCCACCGCATCCGCCGGGGCCAGGATCGCCCTGAGGGCCGACGGGGGCCTGGTGGAGGACGTGCTCCGCTACATAGCCGGGAAGATCGTCGAGCTGGTGCTGAGGGCGGAGAACCCCTACTCCATAGACCCGGTGGGGATGTTCACCGAGAACATCGACCTGGAGGTCACGTTCCATGCCGGCGTGGGGTTCCCGGAGATCCTGTCCGGCGGGGCGGACCTGCCGCAGATGGATCTCGGGGTGACGTTCAGGACCAACCTCGCCGGGATCACACGTCTGCTGGGGACGGACACCGGGAGGCCGGAGGTCCAGTTCGGCATCAGGGCCATCGACTGCCCGGAGGCGGCCATCCCCTCGAAGCTGTCCCCAAGGGAGGGCATGGACCACGACCTGTGGCTGATGCTGGTGACCGTGAGGTTCGCGGAGTCCCCGCGCGCCCGCGCTTCCGTCCCCTATGATTATAAAGAGGGAAGGGATGGGGCCTGACATGGCCGGAATGGACTTCAAGATCCCCACAGTGCTGACGTCGGAAGAGCTCATGGAGAAGGCATTCCACAGGGCGTCCAAGATCCGCAAGAACGGGACCAACGCCCTGGACTCCAAGAAGAAGACGGCGCTGGCCAAGGTGACCGCTTCCGGGGACATCGTTGTCACGACCCTGCAGGGATACGTCGACAGGTTCCCCCGCCTCGACAAGGAGGAGGACTTCTTCCCGGAGCTGGTCGACATCGTCATCGGCATAGACCGCTACAAGAAGGCCCTGGGCGCCGTCAACTGGTGCGCCGCCAAGGCAGACAAGCTGAAGAACGACACCCTGAGGGACATCCGCCGCACCAAGGACCCCGAGATCGTCGAGGCCACCAGGAGGAGCTTCTACGGAAGGCTCAACTCCTACGTGGACAGGATCGCGGACGACCTCCTGTTCCTGCAGGAGGCCAAGAACAAGTTCAGGAAGCTCCCCGCCGTGGACCCCAAGGTGCCCACCATCGTGGTGGCCGGGTTCCCCAACGTGGGGAAGAGCAACCTGGTCACCGTGCTGTCCTCCGCCGCCCCCGAGATCGCCCCGTACCCATTCACCACCAAGGGCGTCATCGTGGGACACATCGAGGACGACTGGCGCAGGTACCAGATCATCGACACACCCGGGCTGCTGGACAGGCAGTTCGACGAGAGGAACGACATCGAGAAGCAGGCCGTCCTCGCCCTGAGGTACCTGACCGACGTGATGCTGTTCGTCATCGATCCCTCTGAGACATGCGGCTTCCCGCTGGAGATGCAGGAGAGGCTGCTGGAGACCGTGGAGAAGGGATTCCCCGGAGTGCCGATCATCATCGCCGAGAGCAAGAGCGACGTCATGAAGACCGACAACGGCAGGATCTGCTTCTCCGCCCAGACCGGCGAGAACATGGACGTCCTCACCGACACCATCCTGAGGGAGCTCAGGGCCGTCTTCAAGCGCAGGGCCGCCGAAGCGGAGTCCGAGGAAGAATGACCGCCGGAGGACCCGCCATCAGTCCCGAGATGGCCGCGTACTTCGCGGAGCTGGCGGCCAAGAAGGACGAGTGCTACGCCATCGCCGAGAAGGCCCGCTCCATGGGGTTCGACCCGGAGCTGACCGTGGAGATCCCCCAGGCGGAGGACCTGGCGTCCCGTGTGGAGAAGCTCCTGCAGGACTACCACGTCGACGGCGTGGCCGAGGACATTCGCAGGCTCACCGCCGAGTACGGGAACCGCGAGCTGGTCGCCCTGATGGTGGCCAAGGAGATGGCCAAGAGGCCGGCCGAGAGCACCGAGAAGGCCCTGGACAGGGCCGTCAGAGTGGGGCTGGCCGTTCTCACCGAGGGGATCCTCGTGGCGCCCCTGGAGGGGATCGCCGACACCCGCATCAGGAAGAACTCCGACGGCACCAACTACGTCGACCTGGTCTTCGCCGGGCCCATCAGGGCCGCGGGCGGTACCGGCCAGGCCATGAGCGTCCTCATCGCGGACGTGGTCAGGACGGAGCTGGGCATCGGAAAGTACCAGCCCACCGAGGGGGAGATTGCGAGGTTCGACGAGGAGATCCCCCTGTACAAGCAGTGCCAGCACCTCCAGTACACCCCGACATCCGAGGAGATAGACCTCATCGTCAGGAACTGCCCCGTGTGCGTGGACGGCGAGGGTACCGAGCAGATGGAGATCTCCGGTTTCAGGGACCTGCCCCGCATAGACACCAACAGGGTCAGGGGAGGAGCCTGCCTGGTCATCGCCGAGGGGATGTGCCAGAAGGCGTCGAAGCTCAAGAAGCACGTGGACAAGCTGGGACTGGACGGATGGGACTTCATCGGCAAGTTCCTGGACGCCCACAAGGCCCCTCCGAAGGAGGAGAAGCCCGGCGAGGTCAAGAAGCCCACCGTGGAGCCCAAGGAGAAGTACCTGATGGACATCGTCGCCGGGCGCCCCATCTTCGGGCATCCCTGCGCAGTCGGCGGGTTCAGGCTCAGGTACGGCAGGGCCAGGACGTCCGGACTGGCCGCACTGGCGTTCAACACAGGCAGCATGTACGCCATGGACGAGTTCATGGCCCTGGGGACCCAGGTCAAGATCGAGCGTCCCGGCAAGGCGTGCGTGGTCACGCCCTGCGACCAGCTGGAGGGGCCGACCCTCCTCCTGAAGAACGGCGACCTGGTGTACTGCCACACCAAGGACGAGGTCCTGGAGGTCAGGAACGTCGTCTCCGAGATCATAGACAACGGGGAGATCCTCGTCCCCTTCGGGGAGTTCTGCGAGAACAACCACACCCTGGTGCCCTGCGGGTACCCCGTAGAGTGGCACAGGCTGGAGATCCTCGAGAAGGGCGAGCTGCCCGATGACTGGAGGGACCCAACCTACGAGCGCGCCAAGGAGATGAGCGCGCAGCTGGGAGTCCCGCTGCATCCGAAGTTCAACCTGTTCTGGTCCGACTGGCCGCTGGACAGGATCAAGGCCCTGAGGGAGCACGTGCTCGCCACCGGCCGCTACGACGGGAGGAACCTGTCCGTGGAGAGGGAGCCCGTGTCCAAGCGCATGCTGGAGGACCTCTGCGCCCTCCACCGCATCGTGGACGGCAGGGTGGTCATCGACGAGAGGTACTCCCTGCCCATGCTGGACTGCCTCGGGATCAAAGTGTCCGGAGACCGCCTGGAGGCCGGCCCGGAGCTCGAGGGCAACAGCACCCTGGAGGCCATCAGCGCCGCCGCGGGATACGAGGTCCGCGCCAGGGCCATGACCCGCATCGGGACCAGGATGGCCCGTCCGGAGAAGGCCAAGGAGCGTGAGATGACCCCCAAGGTCCACGCCCTGTTCCCCATCGGCAAGGACGCCGACGCGAAGAACGAGATGATCGCCGCCATCGCCGTGTCCAAGAGCAACGCCGCCAAGAGCAAGGGCGGCAAGCCCGAGGTGACGGTGGAGGTGGGCAACAGGTTCTGCCCGATATGCCGCACCTACACCTACCGCAACTGGTGCAGGGAGTGCGGATCTCACACCACGTACACCCCCAAGCAGAACGAGTATGGGAACCTGGGTCCCGCTCCGATCAACATCAACCTCGAGGAGGAGTTCAAGGCCGCCTGCGACTCCCTGAAGGAGAAGCCCCCGGGCGACCTGAAGTGCCTCGAGACCCTCACGTCCAAGACCAAGACCTGCGAGGCCGTGGAGAAGGGCATACTGAGACAGAAGAACTGCATCAGCACGTTCAAGGACGGCACGGTCAGGTTCGACATGACCGACATCCCCCTCACCCACTTCAAGCCCAGGGAGATCGGCCTCAGCATCGAGAAGGCCCACGAGCTGGGCTACACCCACGACTGGAACGGCGACCCCCTGACCGACCCGGAGCAGATATGCGAGCTCAAGGTGCAGGACATCATCCCCGCCAAGGACTGCGGGACGTATCTGGTCAACGTGGCCAAGTTCGTCGACGACGAGCTGGAGGAGTTCTACCACCTTCCGAGGTACTACAACGTGAGCAACAGGAACGACCTGATCGGCCACATCACGTTCGGACTGGCCCCCCACACCTCCGGAGGGATCCTGTGCAGGATCATCGGCTACGCCGACCTGCGCGGATGCTACGGCCACCCGTTCTTCCACGCCGCCAAGAGGAGGAACTGCGACGGCGACGAGGACTGCGTCATCCTGGCCATGGACGGCCTGCTGAACTTCTCCAGGACCTTCCTGCCCGACAGGCGCGGAGGGCTCATGGACGCACCGCTGGTTCTCACCACCAGGCTGGACCCCAACGAGATCGACAAGGAGGCCCACAACGTGGACTGCCGCAGGGAGTACCCCATCGAGCTGTACAGGGCTGCCATGGACATGAAGGACCCCAAGGAGATCGAGAAGATCATGGACCTCATCGCCGGCAGGATCGGGACCCCCGACCAGTACGAGCACCTGGGATTCACCCACGACACCCACGACATCTCCGACGGCCCCAAGTACTCCGCCTACACCACTCTGGAGACCATGATGGACAAGATGGACGCCCAGCTCATGCTGGGGAAGAAGATCCGCGCCGTGGACGAGCAGGACGTTGCGAGGCGTGTGCTGAACAAGCACTTCCTGCCCGACATGATCGGGAACCTGAGGTCGTTCTCCACCCAGACCGTGAGGTGCACGAAATGCGGGGAGAAGTACCGCAGGATGCCGCTGGCCGGCAAGTGCACCAAGTGCGGGAACGCTTTGACGCTGACCGTCCACGAAGCGAGCGTGAAGAAGTACCTGGAGATCTCCAAGGTCATCGGCGAGAAGTACGGTCTCGATACCTACACCAGGGAGAGGGTCGAGATCCTCGAGATGAGCATGGACTCCGTCTTCAACAACGACAAGGTCAAAAAGTGCAAGCTGTCCGACTTCTTCTGATCACTCGGACGGCTGGTCCCTCTTCATCCCGGGCGCCAGATAGAGCGTGATGAACGAGTCTATCTGCATGTCGCGGGCCTTCGAGGCCACCTTGGCGCTCAGCCAGCCGGCAGCGATGAGCTGCGCGTTCATGTTGGATGCGCCCATGATCAGGTCCGAGAACTTCGATCCGGACTGCTCCGCCCAGTGGTCGGACAGGAACTCCAGAGTCTCGGCGTCCACCTTGCCCATGGCGTCCCTTATCCTGCCGCCCAGGATCTGGAAGAACTGGGTGTAGTTCAGCAGGAACGTCTTGGGGTCGTACTTGGACTCCACCGGCTCCAGCGACTCCACCCTCTCGGACATGCCGGTGAAGACGCGCACGGCCTCGTCGCAGATGCCCAGCAGGTCGTCCAGGCCGGTGTACACGGAGAACGCCTCGATGGACAGGAACATGTACTCGTTGGCGGTGTTCATCAGCTCCCTCTGGAACCCCAGGTGGAGCGCCCTCTCGTCGAGTCCCGCCAGTATGTCGGTGATGAGGTCCCTGTCGTCCAGCAGCACGGCCAGGTCGGCGACGCCGGCGCGGCTCTGGGTGCCGGGCTTGGAGACCGACCTCATGATGGCCCCCACGCACTCGGAGAGCATCCTGCCGTAGGTCTCGTCGGAGACCTCCAGTCCGCCCTTCACAGCCTCCGACCATTTCGACACGGCGCCGGCGAAGTCGTCCTCCGAGATCTCCCTGAAGCCCTGCTCCATGGACTCCTCCGTGTCCGCCTTCGGGACCTGGACGGGAGCGGGCTGGGCCTCCTGCTTGGGGAAGTAGGCTCCGCACCTCATGCAGAACTCGGCGTCGTCTGGGGAATCGTAGTGACAGGTGGGACAGGTCTTCATGACCGTGGGGATGCGGACGACCTATAAACCTCTGCCCATGGGTCCGTCGGGAGGTCCGCGGTCAGCCCTTCGGGCCGGCCAGGTACACCTTCTCGAAGCCCCTCAGCTGGGTGTTGCCGGTCTTCCTGAGGATCCTCGACGACAGCTTGCCGGCGGCGGCAGACTGGGATGTCAGGAGGAACCCGTTACTGACCATGACGGCGTACGTCGGACGGGACGCGTCGGCCCAAGCGGACGCCAGTCTGTCGAGGTTCTCCACCGTCTGCCCGGCGACCATGTCCGAGACCGTGTCCAGGACCTCCTCCACGAATGAGTTGTACGTGGACAGCCACTCCAGCGGCCCCGGGCCCCTTCCCGGATATGCGTCCACCAGACCCATCGCACGGTCCAGCATGGCCCTCAGGTCGTCCCTGGCCGTCTCGCATATCCCCTCCATGTCGCGGGCGTCGGTGTAGATGTGGAAGGTGTCCACGAACAGGTACATGTAGGAGTTGGCCAGGCCCAGGACGCCGTTCTGTATCGAGCACACGTCCAGGCTGCCGGCCAGGCGCCTCATGACGTCCACCAGGAGCTCCCTGTCCGGCATCATCTGCGCCAGGAGGGGCATGTCCGCCCCCTTGTAGGCCTGCGGCTGCAGCGAGATGCCGAGCATGCAGCCGGTGACGGCGTCCACGATCCTCGTGTAGGTGGCGTCGTCCACCTCGGGACGGCCCTGCAGGGCCTCCCTGAACGCGGCCGCCCCCTCGGAGAACCTGCCGACCTCCATCAGCGTCTCGCCGCGTTCCAGTGGGTCTTCGGGGAGCCTGGTGGTGTCCGGCGGAGAGGAGCCCCCCGGCCTGACGACGAAGTACGCGCCGCAATGGGTGCAGAAGTCCAGTGAGTCGTCGTCGGTGACCTTGCCGCAGAATGGGCATCTCCTCATGGTACCGACATCGCTGAACGGGATGATAAGAAGTGGGGTTTGGCCCCTCCAGGAGGAGGGGCGTTGAATGGTTTTCAGAGGGACTCGAGCTGGGCCTTGAAGTCCTTGGCCTCGTCGGCGAGGACCTCCAGAGCCTTGTCAAGGGCCTGCTGGGCGGTGAGGGATCCGTCCGTCTCGAACTTGAACAGGAAGTTCCTGTCGTCGGCGGTGATCCTGACGCCTCCCTTGTCGCCGAGGGACTGCTCGCAGGTCCTGCAGAGACTGCAGTCCAGCGGGTTCCTGGCGACCAGCTTCCCGTCCTCCACGGAGAACACCTTCTTGGGGCAGATCTCCGCGCAGTTCAGGACGTCCTCGTCGCCGGCCCTGGCGGGGTCGACCTCGACACCGGGCATGTACTTGTAGCCGACGCCGTTGGCGACCTGCCACTTGACGTGCTTCCTGGCGGTGCCCATGACGGCGGTGGCGTAGATGAGCACGGCCTGGCCGTCGGTGAGCTCGACGATCGGGATGAACTCGTCCTTCACCCTGAGGTTGGGGTTCCCGAGGGGCTCGAGGTCTCCGGACAGCACTGTGCACGGCCCGATCTTGTTCAGGCTGTACATGATGGTGCAGTTGGGGCAGCCCTCCCCGCCGCAGACGCACTCGCTCTGCGGGACGAAGAGGTCCAGATCGGTGGGCACAGGGACCATTCCCAGCCTGTGGGCTATGATCTCGTCGAACAAGGGCGTGACGCTCTCGTACTCCTTGTCATCGTACATGATGGGTCCCAGGTGGAACTCGACCTTGTCGATGGCCATCTTGGGGATGTCGGAGAGGAGTGTCCTCCTGAGGGCGTTCGCCATGGCGGGAGAGGAGTTCTTCAGGATGAACTTGGCCTTCCTCTCGGCCATTTCGAGAATCTCTATGTCCATAGGAGATCCCCCTCAGACCCTGCGTCCCCTGCGTCCGCCCTTCTTCTTGGTACCGTCGTGCGGTATGGGTGTGACATCCTCGATTCTGCCGATCTTCAGGCCGGCCCTGGTGAGGGCACGGATCGCGGCCTGGGCTCCGGGACCGGGGGAGACGGATTTGTTGCCTCCGGGGGCCCTGACCCTGACGTGGATACCGACGAACTCCTTCTCCTTGGCGACCTCGGCGACCTTCTCGGCTGCCTTCTGGGCCGCGTAGGGCGAGGACTCGTCCTTGGCCTGCTTGACGACCATTCCGCCGGTGGCCTTGGTGATGGTCTCGGCACCGGTGATGTCGGTCAGCGTGATCATGATGTTGTTGTAGCTGGCGTAGATGTTGGCAATTCCCCATTTCGCTGTCATCAGTGAACACCGTCCTCTGCTGTGATTCCCGCCTCCTCGGCGTCTGCCTTCGCGGCCGCGGCGTCGGCTGCGGCCTGGTCCGCCTCCGCCTTGGCCCTGACCGCTGCGTTGGCGGCGGCCTGCTCGGCGGAGATCCTCATGGGGTGCATCTCGTCGGTGAAGGGGGATGCGGGGTTGAACTCGATCGAGGACTCCTCGGCCCTGGTGACCAGGTATCCGGGGACGGTCACCCTGTGGCCGTTCATGAAGATGTGGCCGTGGGTGATCATCTGCCTGGCCTGCTTGATGGTGCTGGCCAGTCCCTTCTCGTAGACGATGGTCTGCAGGCGCCTGGACAGGACGTCCTCGTCCTTCAGAGCGAGGATGTCGTTCAGGTTGGAGCCGACGGGGAGGTATCCGAGGCGGCCGCACTTGGCGAGAAGGGCGTCTGCCTCGATCTTGGCCTGGGCGTCTCCGGTCCTCAGGCGGGCCTGGAGGTCCCTGGACTGCTTCCTCAGGTTCCTGAGGATGGTCTCGGCCTTCCAGACCTCGGTCTTGTTCTTCAGGCCGAAGGCGCGGACGACCTCGACCTCTGCTTTGATCCTCTCGCCCTGCCAGGGGTGGGAGGGTGTGTCGTATGTCTTGCGTGAAAACTTAGGGTCTCCCATTCAAACCACCTCAGGATTTCCTCTGGACACCCATGGTGAGTCCGTGCCTTCCGTTGGACCTGGTCCTCTGTCCGCGCACCTTGTGGCGGCCCTCGTGCCTGATTCCGCGGTAGCAGCGGATCATCTTCATCCTGTTGATGTCGTCCTTCTGGATGATGTCGAGGTCGTTTCCGAACAGGTGCATGTCGGCACCGGTCTCGTAGTCCATCTGCCTGTTGATGGCCCAGGTGGGGGCGTACTCGACGTAGGACTTGACGAGGGCCTCGATCTCCTTGACCTTCTCGTCGGACAGGGATCCCATCCTGACGGCGGGGTCCACGTTCGCTTTCTTGGCGACGATCTGAGCGACCCTCTTACCGACGCCTTTGATGCTCTGGAGTCCGACAACGGTCTTCTTCTGACCGTCGATGTCGGTGTTGACGATACGGACGATGAAGTTGAAGTTCTCGTCCTCCGTCTGCTGCTGCTCTTTCTTCTTAGCCATTGCGCTAAACCTCCGTAAATGCCTCCCCCTGAGGGGGTACGCACAAGCTCCCGTTCCCTATGGGAAGGAGCTCTCAGTGTTCACCGTCCGGAACATGACGAGCGGGGGTCCTGAGTTTACGTAAGCCGAGCGATGGCCTTCTTATTAATAAAGGATTGGATGGGAGCGGGGACGCGGTGGCTGTGATGGGTCCCGACCCAACTTGCCGGAATACCCTCCACAACGGCCTGAGAGTCGCCCTGGATTCGTTCGCGAACGAATACGAACGAATACGAACGCATGCGAACGAAAAACGAACGACTGTTGTCCGGTGACCCCTCAACGTCCCGAGGGACTCCAATGAGCACGACCGTTCAGACGTGGGGAGTGCAGAATCTGCCCCGGATATGTCCAAAACCATAGGCCCCGGGCATCCTGTCGGCAGATGAAATGACCGGTTGGTGACCCGGAATGTCCTGGAAAGACGTCCGCTCACGAAAGATGCGTTTTCACGGAGATCATGCGTTCGCGAACGAATACGAACGAATACGAACGCAACGGGACGGGCCCCGAAGAGACGGATTCAGCCCGACCGCGTCATCTCGGCCGCCGAGTCGTCGCCCAGCTCCCCCCTCAGGCGCCTGAGCACCATGAACCCCGCGACAGTCACGATGGACGACGCTATCACCTCGCCCATGGTGATGCCGCACCAGACCATGGTCAGGGACATGGTGAACGACAGCACGAAGCAGAGCGGGATCCTCATGAAGTTGCGAAGGGTGGACACGCACAGCGACCACAGCCCGTGACCTATGGACTGGAACATGCTGGACGTCACCACGCCGATGAGATAGAACGGCAGGAACAGGGCGCAGATCCTCAGGAAGTGGGTCATCTCACCCGCCAGCGCGGCGGACGAGTCGGAGTAGGTGAACAGCATCACCAGCGCCGGTGCGGCGACCTCGGTGAGGATGGCCACCGCGATCATCACGACGATCCCGCGCTTCAGAGCGAACAGGTAGACCTCGCGTATGCGACCGTAGCTCCGCTGCCCGTATGCGGCCGCGCTTATCGGGACCAGGGCCGATCCGAAGGACACGGCGATCATCGTGAGGATGTTCAGGATCCTCCATCCGGACGAGTAGATGGCTATCCCGCTCACCGGGTCCACCGACTCCAGGATGAGGTTCATCAACATGCTGGAAAGCGACAGCAGGACCATCTCCAGGGACGCGGGGATCCCGACCCTCAGGATGTCGCGGTCCAGGTCATGGTCGAACCTGAACCCGCGGAAGCTGAACCTGACGTACATGTCGCCGGACAGGTAGTAGCGCACGGCCATCAGGGACGCCATGACCATGGCCAGGGCACTGGCCACCGCCGCCCCGGTGATGCCCATGTCCAGGCCGAAGATCAGGATGGGGTCCAGGACCATGTGGGCAGCCACACCGGCAACCTGGATGTACATGGACTTCTTGGCGGCACCCTCGGACCTCAGCAGCGCGCTGAAGATGAAGCTGACCATGTAGATAGGGGAGCACAGCATGATGGGGATGCCGTATGCCAGCGTCTCCTCCAGGTACGGTCCGGCGCCGGCCACCGTGAAGATCGGCTCCGCCAGGAGAGCGAAGACCACGGTCATGACGACTCCGACGATCAGCCCGATCACCATCACCTGAGCAGCTGCGGCGCTGGCACCAGCGCGGTCGCCTGTCCCGATGCGTCTGGCTATGGCCTGGGACGCGCCGACCCCGAGTCCGTTGCCGATGCCCACGAGGATGAAGAAGAACGGGAATACCACGCCGGTGGCCGCCAGGGCGCCCGTCCCCAGGCTGGAGACCCATATGGCGTCGACCAGGTTGTTGAGTGCCTGGACGAGCATGCCGATGGCTATGGGCACCACCATGACCATGAGCGATTTCCTGGGATCCCCCAGGATGTTGTCGGTGTTGGAGATCCCGGATTCTGTCGTCACGGAGTCGCGTTACGATGTGCCCGTACATAACGGTGTCTGCGCTCAAAACGGAGTGCTGGCACATTTGCGTAACGTCCCTCCGGAAGGCCCTCTTCCGAGGATGATTCTCAGGATATGCGCACCGCGGCACGGTCCTTCCCTATGGCGATCCCGCATGCGCGCACAGGTTCCCCCTTCACCCCTAGAGTGTAGCGCTTGGACTCGATCTGCCTCAGTGCCGACATCACCACATCCTCGATGTCCTCTCTCGCAGGGACCTCCTTCAACTCGATGATGACCGATGGTCCAGAACCGCTCTTAGGGAAGACGGCGATGTCGGACACTCCGTCCCCGCTGTGGTACTCCGGCACCGCATAGTATCCAGAATGGACGCTGAGCATCCCTGTTATCAACATCTGATGGAAGGCGTGCACCGAATCCGCATGGGACTTCGCTCTGTCATTGGGCGGGTTCTCGATGAGTGTCATCAGATTGGCCTCCGCCTTGGATTCGTCTCCGGAGAGCAGGCTTCCGAGAAGCCCGTCTATACGTGCCCATCCGGGCCCGAACCAGTTACGAACACGGCTCTTCAGATGAGTCATGATCTCCTTGTTCGGAACCCTGACATCATAGAATCCGCCCTCCTCTGAATCCGCTGTGAGATACCCAGACTGCACCATCAGTGTGAACATACCCTTGGGATCCATGTCGTCGAGCATGCCGGATGTTGGAAAGGCCAGGGAACGGTCCAGTTCCATCCTCACGGACTTACCGGACAGGAGGGTGATCATGGCATCGTTCACATCGGGATTGCCTGCTGACAGGAGGATTTCGAAGTCCCGCTCACTGCTCGTCCCCACCCAGTATCCTTCGGCTTTCATGCCGTTGCCGAAGTAGTTCATGACGCTGTACGGATTGTAGATATCCGTACCGGCAATGTGATATCCGTCATAATACTCCCTGATTTCCTCCAACTTCTCCGGATGCCCTGCTTCATCGCAGGCTGAAATGACATCGTCTTCCGTCATCCCGAAACAGTCGGCGAACCGGGAACCTTCAAGGGGTCCGCTGACTACAAGGTTGTTAAGACCTGAGAACAGAGATTCCCTTGCAACCCTCAGCACACCCACGAGGACCGCTTTGTAGACATGGGGATTGTCCTTAAGCAGAGGCGTCAGAGTGTTCCTCACAGTCCTAATCACATCGGTGTAATGTTCCATACCGAGAGCCATGTGAACAGGTGCATCATACTCGTCTATCAGAACCACGGCTGGAACGCCGTGATGCAGATGCAGCATCTCCGACAGGGATGCGAGATCGTCCGGTTCGAACTCCGACAGATCGTAATCCAACCTCTTCGACACATCCTTTCTCATAAATCCAGGCAGTCTTTCGGACGTCTCCAGGTAGTAATGTGTCCTGTATGCGGAACGGATGATGTGACCGAAACGTCTGGCAACAGACTCTGGATCCTTGCCTGAAACGGTCTTCATGTTGAGGTAGATGACCGGAAACGTGTTCTTGATGTCATCGTGGCTACCGCACTCTGATATCAGCGTCCCGTCGAACCACGTGTTGCCCTTGTACTTCACGTTGAGGAATGCGTCCAGCATCGTGAGGTTGATCGACTTGCCGAAACGACGGGGCCTGCAGAACAGAAAGACCTTGTTGTGTCTGTCGGACATTATGCGATCAATCAGCATCGTCTTGTCCGCCAGATATCCGCCGGTCTCACGAATCTCGATGAAGTTGTCCAATGAACCGGTCGGTTTCGTATCCTCCCCTCCGTTGATTGTGGATACGCCATCGTTCTTTTTAGAATTTGTCCAACTGTCACGGGAGATTTTCTCACTCATGACATCAGACAATAGGCGTTGCAGATATTAGCAAGAGGTTATTGATAATCGTCGATAAAGGTTAGATCACACCAGAGAGGTTCCGAATTTGAATCGTAAAAACCAGGATAACTGGAAACAATGGTGCTGGGGAAGGGATTCGAACCCTTGAAACCCTACGGTAAGGGATCTTGAGTCCCTCGCCTTTGACCAGGCTCGGCTACCCCAGCATGGAGGATGAGGAAAGGGGTTTGGTTGAAAACGTTTACGGAAGGGTGGTGACCTCACCGCGCTTTCCGTCTATGTAGAACGTGTACTCGTGCTGCGACACGATGCCGCCGTCGACCTCCACCAGCTGGGCGTAGCTCGACAGCACGCCGTGCCTGATGAGTGTCCTGACATGCTTCTCGGCATCCGGGAAGTCGCAGCTCCTGGCGCAGAAGGGGAACGACTTGAACTCCCCCTTCACGTACTCGAAGAACTCCTGGGTCTTGGGGTCCGCGATGGGCCTCTCCCTCAGGATCCTGACAATGTTCCCGGGCTTCCCGTTCTTGACCTCGCCCTTCCCGTTGGTGGCGAAGGGCTCGATGGCCACGGTCATTCCGGCCTTGATCTGTGTCTCCTCGCCGCTGGCGAAGTTGGGGACCGACATGCCGGCGTGCAGGTTGTACTGCTCGATCTGGTGGCCGCAGAGGTTGACGATAGGGTGGAATCCGGCGTTCTCGATGGTCATCTGCACCGCGCGGCCGATCTCGCCGAGTGGCACCCCGTCGCCGATGAACTCCGCCACGGTGTTCCTGGCGGTCTTGGAGATCTCGACCAGGTCCTTGTATGTGTTCGTGCCCACCTCGACGGTTCCGGCGGTGTCGCCGACGTAGCCGTCCAGCTCCGCACCGCAGTCCACCTTGACGACATCGCCCACCTGGAACACGGACTTGTCCGTGCAGCTGGGAGTGTAGTGCGCCGCGATCTCGTTTATGCTGATGTTGCAGGGGAAGGCCAGACCACATCCGTGTTCGCGGATGTAGCCCTCCACCTCCTGAGCGACATCGTACAGCTTCACGCCCTCCTTAACCATGGAGAGCCCCAGCTCCCTCGCCGCACCGGCGACCTTGCCGGCCGTGCGGAGCTTCGCCAACTGATCCTCGTTCAGCATTCTAAAACTTCCTTGATCTTGTCGACCGGGATCGCACCCTGACGGACGATCTCGACCTCCTTGTCCATGAGCCAGACTATGGTCGAGGGCTGTCCGAGCGTGCACGGGCCGGCGTCGATGTAGGTGTCGACGGCGTCCCCGTAGTCGGATATGGCGGCGTCCACATCCACGGCGTCCGGGCGTCCGTGGAGGTTGGCGGACGTGGCCACGATGGGGCCTGTGCGCCTGATGAGCTCCAGAGCGAACCTGTTGTCGGGGATGCGTATGCCGACCTTCTGGGATGACGACGTCACGATGTCTGGCACATTGGGCTGCTTCTTGATTATGATCGTCAGGGGACCGGGGAGGAACGCCTTGATGAGCTTGTCGGCATTCTCGTTGAGGACTGCCACGCTCTCGAGCATGGCCTTGTCGGACACCGCCACAGAGAGCGGCATGTCGAAGGGCCTGTTCTTGGCGACGTACAGGTTCTTGATCGCCGACTCGTTGTAGATGTCGGCACCGATCCCGTACACGGTCTCGGTCGGATAGACGATGAGCCTGCCGGCCGCGACATCCTCGGCCGCGGCGGCGACGGCCTCTTCGCAGTGGGCGTCGAAGCCGTGGGAGTAATCGCACTTGATGATCTTCATTCACATACCTACCAGATTCATGATCCGCGCCATCATAGCCGGATCATAGCTTTCGCATTCCTTTCCATGACCCGGATACAGTTCCCTTATGTCAATATTACTCAAGACTGTAAGGGACCGGCGGAGGTCGGTCATGGAACCGCCGGCGAAATCCGTCCTGCCGACACCCGTCTCGAAGAGGGTGTCGCCGGAGATCAGGGCGCCGGAGGCCTCGTCGTACAGGCAGATGCTGCCCCGGGTGTGCCCGGGAGTGGATATCACACGGAACCTGGAGTCTCCTAGGTCCAGAACGTCCCCATCCTTCAGGTCCCTGACGTCCACGGGTCTGACGACGCCGTCGAAGGCGCTCGCGAGGGTGTACCTGTCGTCGGCATCCCTGATGCTCTGAGCATCGAGCTCCCCGGCGTACGCCTCGCAGCCGAACTCCTCGACGATCGCGGCGAGCCCGCCCACGTGGTCGTAGTGGCAGTGGGTCGCGACGACCATGTCCAGGTTGCGCTCACCGAGGATGCTGCGGATGGCATCGGCCACGTTGCGGTGGCCGAGACCGGATCCCGCATCGACGAGCATGGTGCGCTCACCGACGACGAGGTATATGCTGGAATCGAATGGGATTCCTGAATCGATTCTGCGTATGTACATCGGATGGATTATCCGCTGGTCATATTTAACCGTAGAGCAGAAACTAGAAGGAACTAAACACTGAGAAAATGGGAAAAAAGAAGGGGGTTTCTTCGGAGGATGAGATTTTGATTCATACGAAACCTGTTTAACTGCTAGATCACACTCCAGCGACGTTCAAAGAACTTTAGTA
>CALUOK010000014.1 GCA_944322255.1 Candidatus Methanomethylophilaceae archaeon
CCTCTCTTGCCCATCTTATCACAGATAAGCAATGTGAGTATAAATATAAAATATCAACTAAAAAATATCACATTACCCTTCTTGATTAACGATACAAAAAATCGGGATCCCGGAAGTTTTGTATCGTTAACTAGCCTGTTTCAGATTGGTGAGTGCATCATCCGCGACCGGCACGGATATAGCGTGCGGCACGGGTGGAACCCTTCTTGACGATCTCCCCCGCGTCCAGCATCCTCTTGAGTTCTGATGAGATGGTCGATTCGGAGACCTCCGGGAGCATCCCCATTATGTCCCTCTTGGAGACCGGCATGTTGACGTTCAGAACCACGCCCCTTACCGCATCGGACTTCCCCCTCCGGCCTATGGCCGCGGCCATGCGCCTGTCGTACTCCCGGTAGGAGAGGAAGAGGATCCCGAGGAAGTACTCGATGAACGGGTCGTAGGTGGATTCGTTCTCGAACCAACCGACCTCTGATCCCTCCAGGGCGTCGTAGTACGAGTCCAGGTCTGAGTTTATCTTGGATTCCAGCGAGACGTACCTGCACACGTCGTAGCCCTCCTGGTGGAGCAGGAGCGTCATAAGGAGCCTTGACATGCGGCCGTTCCCGTCCATGAAGGGATGTATGCGGAGGAAGTCCACGATGAAGCAGGGGATCAGGATCAGGTTGTTCATCCCGTCGTCGTTCCTGGCCTCCCAGTAGGATGCCAGCATGTCCCCGACGGCTTCCTCCACATCCAGATGCGGGACGGTCTCGTGGACACGGAGGACCTTCCCGTCGGGGGACCTGTCCACGATCGCGTTGTCGCGGGTCTTGAAGACAGATTCCACATCTGTGTACGACATCAGGATGCCGTACAGCTCCAGGATGGAGTCACGTGACAGCACTATGCTGTCGTAGTTCCGGTGGATGTGCCTGAGGCAGTCCCCGTAGCCCTTGATCTCGGCCTCCGAGTGCCCCTTCGGCTTCGAGTTTCCCTCGATCAGGGGGACCAGGCGCTCGTCCGTGGTGCGGATGCCCTCGATGGCGTTCGAATCGCGTGTGGACATCACCAGGGCGATGCGCTCCATGCTCTGCAGGACGGATTCGCGGTCCATGCTCAGGACCCTGGTCCGCTGGCTGAACCCCTCGAGCCTCGCGACGCGGTTCATGACCTCCATTGACACAGAGCGCTCTCTGAGGAAGCGGTAGTCGAAGATGTGCATCGAAGAACAACTCGATTTACATATTCGATGATAATGATATTTAATGTTTTCCTATAATTCACACAATTCAACCTATGAAATTATGTAGACCACAATAACAAGATTAGAGTGAAATAAGCGGTTTGGGAAGCGGCCTCACATCCTCTTGCAGCCGCGGAGCAGCCACTCGCCGATGGACTTGATGCCGTACCTGAGGGTGGCCTGGAGATGGCGGCTGTTGCTGCAGACGATGGGGGCGGGGTTGTGCATGATGTAGTCCAGGACCTCCTGCCAGGTGGTCAGGTCGTCCGGGAGCTCCACGTAGCCCTCCCCGATGCGGTGCGGGGAGTGGGCGTCGCTGCCAGCGGTCATGGGCTTGCCGATCCTCTTCGCCAGCTTCTCCGACCTCCTGTTGCCCCTGGGGGTGGAGCGGCCGTTCCTGGCCTCGATGCCGTCGAAGGGGTACTCCAGGGTGTTCTTCTCCCCGAGCCCCGACCACCACCTGTACGGATGGGCGGCGAACGCGTACCCGCCGGCCTCGTGGATGAGGTCGATGGTCTCCTGTATGGGCAGGTCCCTGGGGATGAGCCTGTCGATCCCCAGGGCCACTATGTGCCCCTCGGCGGAGGACACCTCCTCCGCCGGGATGATTATGATCCTCCCGTTGTCCTTCAGCCTGGGGTACGCCTCGAACTCGTTGTGGTCGGTCACGGCCACGCAGCCGATCCCGTGGCGCTCGGCGTACTCGAGCAGCTCCTCCATGGTGGTCTTCCCGTCGTTGGAGAAGCATGTGTGGACGTGGAGGTCCGCCTTCATCTGACCCTCGCACCGTCGATGAAGTCGCCGTCGTCCACGGTGATGTAGCATCCCTTGCCGTCGCCCATGGGCACCCTGACGTCCCCGTCGTAGACGAGGGCGCAGATGTCGGGGCAGTCCTCCGGGACGTTGCCGCCCAGGATGTGGCCGTTGGTCAGCTTGCCCACGCGGATGTCCACGGCCTCGCAGTGCTTGACCTCGATCCTCGAGGAGGAGCACTCCAGTCCGCAGTCGATCCTGGTCCCGTTGGGGACGTCGGCGGAGGGCTTCAGCAGCTTGATGGCGGTGCCGCCCAGGTCCTCGTCGTCCAGGGCCATGAGCATTCCGTCGGACTTCACGCCGCGGAACTTTGCGGGCTTGAGGTTGGCGATGACCAGGAGCCTCCTGTTGAGCATCTGGTCCCTGGAGTAGACGGTCTTGAGGTTGGTGACGATCTGCCTGGGCTGCTCCTCTCCGACGTCGATCTTGAGGATGTACAGCTTCTCGGCGTCGGGGTGGTCCTCCACGGACACGATGGTTCCGACCCTGATGTCCATCCTCCTGAAGTCTGCGAAGGGTCCGGCGGGGGCGGCCTCCTTCTGGGGCTGCTCCTGCTTCTTCTTCTCCTTCTTCTTGGGCTCCTCGGCGGGCTCCTCTTCCTCCTCGTGCTTAATCTCCACCTTCTTGTAGACGGGGACGGACTCCCTGAGCTCCTGTCCGGCCTTCACCGGCCTGAGGGCCTCGTCCAGTCCGGCCTTCTCGATGGAGCCGTCGTACCCGAGGAATCCCCAGATCCTCTCGGAGGACCTGGGCATGAACGGCCAGGCCATTACGGCCAGGGCCTTGACCAGCATCAGGTTGGTGTTAAGAACCTGCCCGCACCTGTCCTTGTCCTCCTTGACGAGGGCCCAGGGCTTGACGGAGTCGAAGTACCTGTTGCCGTAGCGGGCCAGCTCCATGACGGCCTTGATGCCCTTCTTGAAGTCGCAGTGGGAGAGGCACTCGTTGTACTCCTCCATGGTCCTGGCGATCTCCGCGGCCACCGCCTTCGCGTCGTCGGACGGGTCGGCCTCCGGGATCGCGCCGAAGTTCTTCTTGGTGAAGCTGAGGCACCTGTGGTAGTAGTTGCCCAGGGCCGCCACGAGCTCGTTGTTGACCTTGGTCTGGAAGTCCTCCCAGGAGAAGTCGGAGTCGTGGGTGTCGGGCATGTTGACAGACAGGTAGTACCTGACCAGGTCCGCGTCGAAGTTCTCCAGGACGCTGGGGACGTCGATGGCGCCGCCGCGGCTCTTGGAGAGCTTGCCGCCGCTGAGCATGAGGTACTCGTTGGCGGGGATGTCGTAGGGCAGGTTGACGCCGCCGATCCCCATGAGGATGGACGGCCAGATGATGGAGTGGAACGGGATGTTGTCCTTCCCGATGAAGTAGTAGGATTTGACCTCGGGGTCCTTCCAGAACCTCTCCCAGTCGTCGGGCTTGCCGATCATCCTGGAGTGCTCCACGGAGGCGCTGAGGTATCCGATGTCGGCCTCGAACCAGACGTAGATGACCTTGTCCTCCCATCCCTCCACCGGGATCGGGACTCCCCAGGACATGTCCCTGGTGATGGCCCTGTCGTGGATTCCCTCGTCCAGCCAGTTCTTGGTGAATGTCTTGACGTTGGCCCTCCAGTAGTCCTTGTCGGCCACGTACTCCTTGAGCCTGTCGGTGAAGGCGCTGAGCTTCAGGAAGAAGTGCTCGGTGGGCCTGATCTCCGGGGCAGTGCCGCACAGGGTGCAGTACGGCTCAAGGAGATCCCCGGGCTCGAAGGTGGTGCCGCAGCTGTCGCACTGGTCGCTGCGGGTCTTCTCCGCCCCGCACTTGGGGCAGACGCCCTCCACGTACCTGTCGGGCAGGAAACGCTGGCATTTGGGACAGTAGTACTGGTTGGTCTCCTTGGGGTAGATGTAGCCCTTGTCCTTCAGGTCCAGGAAGATCTTCTGGACGACCTCGAAGTGGGTGGGGCAGTGCGTCTTGTTGAAGAGACTGAACTCGATGCCCATGTCCTCGATGGCCTTCTTGTTGATCTCGTGGTACTTGTCGGCGTACTCCTCCGGGGTCATGTTGTGCTTCTCGGCGGAGACAGTGATGGGGGTGCCGTGCTGGTCGGATCCTCCGACCATGAGGACCTCGTTACCGATGAGGCGGTTGTACCTGCTGAAGATGTCGGGAGGCAGGAGCGACCCGGCGAGATGACCAAGATGGATCGGACCGTTGGAGTACGGCCATGCGACGCATATGCAGACTTTGGACATTATAACCGCGCGAGCATACGCGCGCGTCCATATATAGTCAACGACTGGGCCGTCAGCGGCCCCTGGACGCCCTCAGCACCGTGTCGAGGATGTGCTCCGCGCCGGCTGCGCCGTACACGGGGCGGGGCACGAAGCCATCCGAGCCTATGACCGCCCCTCCCGTCGACACCGACGCCCTGCACCTGCGGCCGGACTCCATCCTCAGGGCGGCGTTCCCGTCGCAGAAGACGACGTCCGCCGGTTCCAGACGGCCCGTGAACGAGTCCTCGTCCGCGAGCGTGACCGGGACCATGGAGAGATCCCCGGACAGCCATGCCGCCAGCGGTTCCAGCACCGACCTGGGCGCGCAGGCCGAGAACGTCATCCCGCCTATGCGCATCATGCCGTACCTCATGCCCTCCGCCCTCCTGCGAACGCGGTCCTCCCGGCGCCCGAGCACATCCAGCGCCGGGGACGGGTCCCTGCCCGTCGCCTCCGCCACGCTCGTTATCCAGGAGCGGGTGGCGTCGAAGCCCACCGGCGCCGGTCCAGGACGGACGACCTCCACACCGATCGATCCGTAGTATCCGGACAGCCCCTCGCAGGACTCCGGGCAGACCTCCACGCAGAACTCCGCCTCGACTGACGCCCTCAGGTCCGACAGCGAGGCTCCGGCCCCGGGGGCGCACAGGACGTCCAGCCCCATCGCCTCCAGATATCCTGACAGCTCCTCCAGGACGTCCTCCCAGCTGGCGTCCAGAACGGTCAGCCCGATGATGCAGACTGCACCCCTCCTCACGTCCCGCCTCTCCGGGGAGAGGTGCGACATCACCGCCGCAAGCGTCCTGCCGTAGGTCCGGCGCATGGAAGCGGACATCGTCTGGAGGTCAAGCACCATCACGTTGTCGGCCACACCCAGGTCGGATATCGCCCTCATGTGGTCGTCGGCCATCAGGGACGCGCCCGGGGAGTCCATGACCACGGTCAGCTCGGAACCGCCGCGCCTGACCGCCTCCAGGGCAGACTCCAGCTTCTGGACGGCGCCGCCCACGAAGTCGTCGCCGTCTATGTACGAGGCCGGCACGCGCGAGTATCCGGCGTAGAACGGCTCCCTGTACTGCCCCCACGCCCTGTCCTCCCTGGGGACCAGGGCCATGGACAGCAGGGAGTTCCTGACCCTGCACCCTCCCGGCCCGTGGAGCAGCACGGCGGCGCCTGGGATGCTCTCGACGGCCATTATCGCGCCGGTGAGCCCGTCCGGACCGTTGATCATTCCCCGCACCCCCTCGAGAGAGCGTCAGCCACGGACTCCATGAACCTCAGCGGCGGCTCTATGCCCGGCCCGATCCTGGACATCCTGAGGCTGTTCCCGGGGTATCTGTCCGGGATGTCCACGTCGTACAGCAGCAGGTCCGGGTGCAGCGTCTCCCAGTCCGCCGAGATCTCCCTCTTGCCGTAGTCGTAGATGAGCATGTCCCTGTGACGTGCGGTGACGCCGCAGCGCTCGTCCGCGCCCTTGGTGAACCCGAAGCGCACCACCTCCGCCCCCAGGTCGGACAGCATGTCGACCATCCAGTCCATGTTCCTGGGGATCACCGTGGACAGGGACACCCTCTTCCCCAGGAACGTTTCCCTGTGGTCCGAGACGAATCCCTCCCACCGGGACCTGGCCCGGGACTCCTCGTCTCCGGACGGCAGGCCGGTGACCTCCGACATGCCGCGGAGCCACCCGACGTACTCGTCAAGACCCGTGGGCAGCCTCATCACCCTGCGTGACGCGCCCGTCACCGCCATGACCTCCTCCTCGAAGTCGGCCGCGCGCTCCTCGTTCAGCAGGACGTCCACGGAACCACCGAGGAAGCTCCTGACGGAGCCCATGGTGGTGTCGTCCAGCAGACGGCAGTTGACTCTCAGGCCGAACACCGAGAGCATCCTCCCCAGCTCGGCGGCTGCCTCGGGGGACTGGAGGTCGAAGAAGCTTGAGCCCACCAGGTTCACGGTGCCCGGCACGGGGGCGGCGGAAGGGTCGACGGACCCGATCAGGATCCCCATGACGGCGTCCATGCCGTCGAAGTAGTCCCCGTTGATCACGCCGTCCGTGTGCACCACTGTCGCCCTGGCGTCGGGATGGGCGGCCTCGAAGTCCCTGGCGACCGCGTCGCAGTCGTCTCCGATCATGCCGGAGACGCATGTGGTGACCACGGCCACCTCCCTGAAGCCGTCCCCGTAGGCGTCGTCCATGGTGTCGGCCAGGCATCCGGCTCCCCCGAAGATCGCGGAGGAGTCGTCCATGGAGGTGCAGTAGATGTTGTCCGGCATGGGGTCGTCGTACACCCCTCCGGTGTACAGGTCCGCGACGGTGCTCAGATAGGCTGAGTCCATGAGGTATGCGCAGCTGCGGGGCCCGTGGACGACCACGGCGGTGTCCCTGAGCCTGGCCAGCGCCATGACGGCGCCGCACGAGGCGCAAGAGTACTTCTGCCTCCAGCCCGTATGGGCCTCGCACCCGGTGCACAGCGGGACGTCCGCCGGCACTCGGTTGCCCGGCCTTATCTCCCTGCCCGCCGCCAGATCCGACATCTGGTCGTCGTCAAGCGGCCTCGGGACATCCATCGCCGCGCCGGACATGACCTCCTCGATGCGGTCGACTATGCCGCGGACGGCGGATGCGGCCTCCGAGTCGGGGAACATCTCGCACACCGTGTGACCCGCCGCCTCGGCGGAGGCGAACAGCCTGTCCCTGGGGACGACGGCGATGATACGGGTGCCGGTGGCCTCGGCGAACCTGCGGACGGCGGCCTCCTCGCCCTCGACCCCGCGGGAGTTGAGGACGATCCCTATGAGGCGCGGACGGTCCGGGGTGAACCTCCGGATGCCCTTCATTATGTTGTTGGCGGCGTACAGCGACATGAACTCCCCGGAGGTGACAATGACCACGCCGTCGGCGTTCTCCTCCCTCAGGGGGACGGCGAACCCGCCGCACACCACGTCGCCCAGGACGTCGTACAGCCTGACGTCCGCTCCGGAACCGTCCGCCCCCAGGTGCCTGATGGTGTCGAAGGCAGTGAGTATCCCGCGGCCGGCGCATCCGATCCCGGGCTCTGGCCCTCCGGACTCGATGCACATCACGCCGCCGGACCCGGTGACCATGACGTCCTCCAGCCTGCGGTCCCGCTCCGGCACCTCGCGGACGTAGTCCAGGACGGTCCTCTGAGACCCTCCGCCGATCAGGAGCCTGGTGGAGTCGTGCTTCGGGTCGCACCCTATCTGCATGACCCTGTGGCCGCGCTGTGCCAGCATCAGGGAGATGTTGGCGGACATAGTGGACTTGCCTATCCCGCCCTTGCCGTAGACCGCCAGTTGGAACATGCGTCCAGAATCATGTTCCGACCATATAACGGGGACAGTGCCGTTCAGGATACCGGGTCCGCGGACCGACCGCCCTCGCGGGCCTCGGTGCGCCTCAGTACGATCATGGCGTGGACGCCCATCATCACCCCTCCCAGGATCTCGGAGAAGGCCATCCCCCACCACAGGGATGTCAGCGTCCCGAAAGTCAGCGTGGCGACCACGAAGGTCAGGCTGAGGATGATGTTCCTGGCCAGGGAGTTCAGCATCCCCCCGGTGGCCTTGTCGATGGACTGCATGAGCGCCGACCCGGTGTACACCAGGGACATCACCGGCAGGAACAGCGCGAAGAAGTAGAGCATCAGGGTCATGTCGTCGTGGAGGTACGCCAGGTCGTCCGACACCGTGAAGACGGACGACAGCACCCCGGCGCCAAGTGCCAGCACCGCCGACAGGCCCACGGTCCAGATGACGGACGTCCTCACGGAGTAGCGGAAGGCGTCGCGGATCATGTCGAACCGCTTCATCCCGTACTCTGCGGCGCAGACCGCCACCATGGCGCCGCCCATGGCCTGGGCTATGATGAGTATGAAGTTGGCGATCCTCCACCCGGTGGAGTACAGGCCCACCATGTCGGTCCCGCCGCACTCTATGACCATGTAGTTCAGGAAGATGTTGAAGAGGTACATGATCGACAGCTCCAGGGCCTCGGGGCCCCCGACCGACATGATGCCCCTGCATATCCTCGCGTCGGGACGGTAGTCGGACCTGTGGATCGAGATGTAGAGACCCTTACCGCGGAGGTACCAGAAGGATGCGATGGCGCAGGACACCATGAACGCGATGACCGTCGCCCAGGCGGAACCGGCCACACCCATGTCCAGCCCGTAGATCAGGATGGGATTCAGGACCATGTTCACAACCGCCCCCACCACCTGGATGACCATGGAGCGCTTGGCCGCTCCCTCGCCGCGGAGCATCCCGGACATGACCCCGCTCAGGATGATGAAGAACATCATCAGGTAGATCGGATGGGCGTACGCCAGGCAGTCGGCGACTGTGTCCCCTGCGCCCATGAGGACCATTGTCTGCTCGGCCGTCAGCAGGAGGGCCGGCGTGAGTATCAGGCTCACAACAGCGGTTATCACGACGCCCTGTGCGGCGGACCGGTTGGCGTCGGCATGGTTGCGCTGGCCTATGTTCCTGGCTATGGCCGCTCCGACACCGATCCCCAGTCCGTTCCCGATGCCGATGAGGATCGTGTAGATCGGGTACACGATGCCCAGGGCGCTCATTGCGGAGCCTCCGAGGCCCGCCACCCAGAGGCTGTCCACGATGCTGTTGAGCTGCTGGAAGAACAGCGCGACGCCGATCGGTATCGCCAACGCGACGACACCCTTCCTCTGGTCGCCCAGTAGGGTCCTCGTGCCTGCGGTGTCCTCCTCCATGAGGGGGCGAGTGCCCAGGACAGTAATAAGGATGTCCAACAGCCTCGATGAGATCGCAGCGCCGGATTCCGAGACCAGCCGATCATGTGACGATCCTTCGGTTGTGCGCGATGACCCCGCTGATGTCCGCCTCCACCTGCGGACACTGGTGGTGGATCATCTTGAGTTTCCCGCCCCTCATCAGACCCCCATGCGCATCCTTTTATTATAGGATGAAATCGGCACGGTCATGCGCATAGCGGCCGTGCTGATAGACAGATGCCAGAACAAGAAATGCAACCAGGAGTGCGCCAAGTTCTGCCCCCTCAACAGGACAGGGGTGGAGTGCGTCACCTTCGGCGAGAGGGGCAAGCCGATCATATCCGAGACCCTCTGCCAGGGATGCGGCATCTGCGTCAACAAGTGCCAGTTCGAGGCCGTCAAGATCATCGGACTGGCCGACGAGCTCAAGGAGGACATGATCCACCAGTACGGGGAGAACTCCTTCAGGCTCTACAGGCTCCCGGTCCCCAAGAAGGGCCTCGTCACCGGTATCCTGGGACCCAACGGTATCGGAAAGACCACGGCCATCAGGATGCTGTCCGGGACCGAGATCCCCAACCTCGGCCGCTACGACAACCCTCCCACCAAGGAGGAGGTCCTCCAGCACTTCGCGGGCACCGAGCTGCACGACTACCTGGAGAGGGTCTACGCCGGGAAGGTCAAGGTCGCCGTCAAGCCGCAGTACGTGGACAAGATCCCCCTGGCCGCGAAAGGGGTTGTCAGGGACCTGCTCTCCAAGGTGCAGGACCGCATGACCGTGGACCAGGCCGCCGAGATCTTCGACCTGACCGAGGTCATCGACAGGGACATCTCCAAGCTCTCCGGCGGTGAGCTGCAGAGGGTGGCCATGGCGTCCACCATGATGAAGGAGGCCGACGTGTACTTCTTCGACGAGCCCACATCCTACCTGGACATCTACCAGAGGGTCAAGATGGCCCGCCTCATCAAGGATCTGGCCGTGGACAAGCAGGTCATGGTCATCGAGCACGACCTGGCCATCCTGGACTTCCTGGCCGACAACGTCAACGTGGTCTACGGTTCCGAGGGCGCATACGGAGTGTTCACCCTGGCCAGGCAGGTCAGGACCGCCATCAACGTCTACCTGGACGGATACCTCCCGGAGGAGAACATCAGGTTCAGGGAGAGGCCCATCGAGTTCGAGGCCTCCCCGCCCAGGGGAGACTGGCAGACCGCCAACCTCATCTCATTCAACAAGCTGAACAAGGACTTCGGCGAGTTCAAGCTGGACATCACCGGCGGAGCCGTGAGGATCGGGGAGTCCGTGGGCATCGTCGGACCGAACGCCACAGGAAAGACGACGTTCGTGAAGATCCTCGCCGGGATCATCGACCCCGACTCCGGGGAGATGGACAACAAGGTCAAGGTGGCCTACAAGCCCCAGTACATCTCCGGGGACTTCGACGGCACCGTACAGGACCTGCTGTACTCCAAGTACTACGACACAGTCACATCCGGATTCTTCAACGGTGAGGTCGTGGAGCCCCTGGGCATCAAGTACCTGATGGACAAGCAGGTCTCCAAGCTCTCCGGCGGTGAGCTGCAGAGGGTGGCCATCACCATCTGCCTGGCGTCGGAGGCTGACATCTACCTGTTCGACGAGCCCTCGGCCTACCTGGACTCCAACCAGAGGATGAACGCGGCCAAGACCATCAGGCGCATGATGGAGAAGACCGGCCGCAGCGCCATGGTCGTCGACCACGACATCTACTTCCTGGACATGGTCTCCGACTCCATGATGGTGTTCGGCGGCGAGCCGGGACACCACGGAGTGGGGGACGGGCCCTTCGACATGAGGGACGGTATGAACAAGTTCCTCTCGGCGGTGGACATCACCTTCCGCAGGGACGCGGACACCCACAGGCCCAGGATCAACAAGCCCGACTCCAGGCTCGACCGCGAGCAGAAGTCCAGGGGCGAGTACTATTATGCCTGAGTCTGGGCCCAGGGGAATGTGAGCTCGAAATCCGTCCTCGTGTGTCCGATCGCTGGGTAGCCTTCTGTGGTCTCCCAGGATCCGAGAAAGAAGACATAGTCGATGTCCTCGGGATGTCCTTCGCCGACGTACTCCATCTCTATCAGGAAACTGCCGCCGTATCCGGTCTCGCTGGACTGCCTGATACCCAGATCCAGGCTGGCATAGAAGGGTGCCTCCTCCGAGTAGCCATCCTCCCAGTACTCCGCATTCGTTACCAGGTCACGACCTTGATCAGACAACACCCGGGTTATCCTGAACTGGTCATAGACATAGAGAGTGACGCCTCCGAAGTCGTCGGGACCCACACGATAGTCGCAAGTCATCCATGCGTGGACCCCTTCATCGGTTTCGGCAACGAACATGTCACCGTCGACCCATGTACCGTTAAGATCGTCCTGAGCGTGAAACGATTGGACTGACGATTCGAATTCATACTCAGTCCTGTCCGATTCGACCGGATCTTCTTCCGGATAGAATGCATAGACTGCAAGAGCCGCTATGACCACAACGCAGATGACCAGAGCCGCCATGTATACCCTTTCGTTTGACATCTCATCACCTTCGTTTATAAGGTATAGTATCCCCAAGTATAGTTATAAGGGAGTCGGACATGCGTCCGGAGCATAGCTCGCAGAACATTAATTAGAATAAAGCCGTGCGGGGAGACATGGGCAGAGCCGACACCCATCTCCACACCGAGTACTCGGGCTTCAACAAGCTCGGGGTCATGAAGTTCCCCGAGTCAGTGACGCAGCCCGAGCGTCAGGTGGACAGGATGAGGGAGCTCGGCATGGATGTCATGGCCATAACCGACCACGACGAGATCGCCGGCGCGTTCATAGCGGAGAGGTACGCCAGGAACTTCGACGACATCGAGGTCATCGTCGGCGAGGAGGTCACCACCGCCGACGGAGAGGTCATCGGCCTCTTCCTCAACGAGAAGATCCCCTACGGGCTGCCCGTGGAGGAGACCATAGACATCATCAGGTCCCAGGGCGGGCTGGCCATCGCCCCGCACCCCTTCAGCATGCACGCGCCCGGGCTGCAGGAGCGCATCCTCGACCTGGACATCGACGGGTTCGAGATCGTCAACGGCGGACACCCCGACCTGTACGCCAACATGTTCGCCACGCTGGTCATGGACAGGTACCCGGGCAGGTGGGCGGAGATGTCCGGCAGCGACGCCCATTCAATCTACACGTCAGGGTACAACTGGACCGAGTTCTCCGGGAGCACCGCAGAGGACTTCAGGCGCGCGGTGCTCAGCAAGTCCACCATCGCCGTCGGTAAGCCGGCGCCGGTGTTCGGACAGGTGCAGTGGAGCGTGGACGTGGTCCTCGGCGGACAGAAGCTCCTGTTCCAGTCACTTCTGGGAAGGCTCAAGAACGTGCCCCACGACCATCTCATAGAGAAGATCAACAGCATCACCGACCTGAAGAAGGCCACCGCCATCTTCGCCGGGATGCTCTACGTTGTGCCGCCGCTGTCATTCATCGCCACGGTTCTCAGCACCTCGTACCTGAAGAAGACCGCCAAGGCCATGACCACATGGATACCGGAGCGTCTGGTCGACATAGACGAGATTATCAAACTTGTGGACGCCAGGGGCGGGCCCGGGGCCGGCGGGGGCGAGCTCGGGGAGATCGCCGCGGCGGTCGCGAAGATGGAGGAGTGCAGGGGGCATGTTCCTGGGATGGGACGTCTATAAGGTCGCCGTGAGCGTCCCGGAGAGCCACCTGCAGGCCGTCATGGACTCACTGGACGGCGTGGTCACGCCGATCTACCCCGGATACGACCACGTGTTCTCATGGTGGCCGGTCAAGGGGTGCTGGAGGCCGCTGGAGGGCTCCGACCCCTATGACGGAAGGATCGGCGAGGTGACTTGCGCCGACGAGTTCAGGCTGGAGTTCGCCGTCAGAAGCGGGGAGCTGGGGGCGGCGGTGGACGCGGTCCGCAGGGCGCATCCCTACGAGGAGCCGGCCATCGACGTGATCCCCATGGTCCCGTGGAAGTCCGTCACTGCTTCGGACGGTAAATGAACAGATTGTCGAAAGTCTTCTGCATCCTGTGGATCTTGATGCTCTGGAGCCTGTAGGCCTTCTCCTCCTCGTCGATCAGACCCATCTCCACGTACTGTGTGAGGATCTCGTCGGCCATGTCGTACCCGGACTCCACGCCGATGACGATGTCGATGAGCCTGTTGCGGCAGGCGATGTGCTTCGGAAGGGCACCTCCGTTCTCCTCCAGGATGCGGCTCCTGACCAGCGGGAAGAGGTCCAGGTTCCTGCAGCAGGCCTCCTTGGCCTCCTCGTACCTCTCGGCCCCGAACAGGCCGTCGATGTAGCCCTCGGTGATGACGAACCTGCTGTAGTCGTCCATCTCGTGGCTCTCGGCGTACTTCCCGGCGGTGACCGACAGACCGTAGTTGTGGTCCTTGGTGGCCCTCTGCATCAACTGCACCAGGAACGCCTGCGGGGACGAGGTGTCGATGCCCGGGAGGTATCTGCGGAGCTTGACCCTGTCCGGGTCGTTGAGGGTCTGGTACCAGTCGTCGAGACCCGCCTCGGCGACCTCCTTCGGAACTTCGGTCTGTGCCATGCTCTGCGAATCCGCGACAGAGATAAAAACAACGCCATCCGCACGGGTTCCGGAGTAGGGGCGTTTACTCCTGCTTTATCGTCACCAGGTTTCCCGGGGCGTGGGTGCGGGGGTTGACCATCTTGGTGGGGCTCCACTCCAGCCTGGACTCGAAGGGCATGGCCCTCTGGAAGCAGTTCCTGGAGCAGTGGCGGCAGTGGAAGTCGCTGCATGGGATGCAGTTGATCGACGTCTCCACGGAGTCGCCGTACCTGGCCATCACCGCCTCGTCGATCTCCATCTTCTCCTCGTGCTCCATCTCCACCGTCATGGTCCTGGGGAACACCACCTTCATGTCGATGTAGATCTTGGGGCCGTACTTGATCAGCCTGAGGTTGTACACGTCGATCCAGTCGTCGTGCCTGTACTCGTTGATGATCTCCGAGACCTCCTCGATGAGGTCCTCGTCGGCGCGGTCCATGGTGTCGTCGGCGGACTTCCTGATGACACCAAACCCGGTGTACATGATTATGACACCGAACACCACGGCGATGGACGAGTCCAGCCAGCGTGCGTCGTAGCCGGCCCACATGGCGATGTACACCACGACAAGTCCGATCAGGATGCCTATGGACGAGTAGGTGTCGGAGCACAGGTGCTTCCCGCTGGCCTCCAGTGCGGGGGAGCGGCTCTTCCTACCCTTGCGGATGGCGATCCTGCCCACCACGTAGTTGGCGACGGCGGCCAGGGCCACCAGCACCAGACCGATGTCCAGGTCGGAGATCTCGCCGGGGTTGAAGAACGAGTTCACCGACTCCAGGATGATCAGCGCGCCGGCGACCATGATCATGGTCCCCTCTATGGCGGAGGAGATGATCTCGATCTTGCCGTGGCCGAAGGGATGGGTCTTGTCCGGGGGCTGGGCGGAGAGGTACAGGGCGTACATCCCGATGCACGCGGCCACCACGTTGACGATGGACTCTGTGGCGTCGGTGAATATTGCGACGGAGCCTGTCAGGAAGTACGCTATGTACTTGATGACCAGGAGTGTGAACCCGAGGACGACAATGACCTTCTGGAACTCGAAGTTCTCATCCGCCGCTTTCATGTGACACCGGATATCGAACCGATTTATAACGGTTGTCGATTAGCTACCCTTAAATTCAGTTAGCCTCGACTGAACCCTTGCCACGGAACATCGAGACCACCGCCCCCACCACGCACATCGCCACGCAGACCCCGAAGGAGTACCTCATGACGGTGATGAAGCTGTCGTAGGTCTCCGGGGCCAGGTTGTCCGCGGAGCCCATGATGACCGAGATGAACAGCATGGCGATCCCCATGCTCAGCATCATGCCGGTCTGCCTCATGACTGCCACCATCGCCGAGGCCTCGCTGGTCTCCCTTGGCTCCACCGAGCCCATGATGATGGACGTGTTCGGAGCGGAGAACATGGAGAACCCGAAGCCGATGATCACCTGGGTGACCACCACCAGGGCCAGGTCGGCCTCTGTGGCGTAGGTCATTATGGTGGCGATGCCGACCGCGGAGACGACCATTCCGGCGGTGGGCAGGAGGCGCTTGTCGCCGAGCCTGTCGGAGAGGCGTCCGAAGTACGGTGTCAGCACTGCCTGGATGGCCGGCTGGACGAGCATCAGCATCCCCGCCTGGGTGGCGGTCAGCGCGCCGATGCTCTGCAGGTACAGCGCCATGAAGTACGAGATGGAATAGGACGAGGCGTAGTTCATGAAGGTGGCCAGGCACGATCCGGAGAACACCCTGCCATTGAACAGCCTCACGTTGAGGAGATGGTACGGCACCCTGAGTTCCCACCAGACGAACACGCCGATCACGACGACGCCCACGACCAAAGAGGCATAGGCCCATGTCTCCGGCAGGTTGATGAGTCCGGCCATGGACAGCAGGATACCGACCCCGTACAGCGCGGACCCGCCGGAGTCCAGCCTGCCGCCCTCCTCCGGGCGGATCTCGGACTTGAACGCGGACATGCAGACCACCGCCACAACGGCGATGGGGACGATCACGAAGAACAGGCTGTGCCACCCGAAGGCGTCGTTCAGAAGGCCTCCGACCACCGGGCCGGCGGCCAGGCCGATGTACACGCACATGGTCTGCAGTCCGATGGCGCCGCCCCTGTGCTCGGGCGGGTAGACGTCGGTGATCATGGAGATGCTGGTGGTGACGATGCACGCGGATCCCAGGCCCATGATGGCCCTGCAGGCGATCAGGAACCAGAACGAGGGGGAGAACGGCGCGACGAAACTGGCGACTGCGATCACGATGACCCCGACCATGAAGATGCGCTTCTTCCCGACGATGTTCCCCACCTTGGCCATGGGGACCATGAACACCACGGACGACAGCAGGAACGCGGTGTTGACGTAGGCCAGCTGGTGGGACCCGGCGGAGAACTCCTGACCGATGTTCACCAGCGACAGGTTCATCATGGTGCTCAGGAGCGGCGTTATGAACCCGGCGAAGCAGCATGCCAGCAGGACCAGCTTCCTCTCCGCCTGTGTGTACGCCATCTCCATCGGTCTCCCGTCCTCTCAGAGGACCTTCAGGTCGATTGGACAACAGGCATAAAATAGTTTAGAATCCAAGCATCCACAGTTGTCCTTGAGCGGGCTCAAGTTCCTTTTAAGGAAAATGGTTAAACGGTTTTCACTTTGAGGAACGCTCCTTCAAGCCGACGGCGATGCAGCCCTGTGCCTGGACAGGAAGATGAACAGCACACCCACCACCAGCGCCACCACGGCCATGACCGCAAACAGGTCCGGATAGGAGTTCCCGACGGCGGCGAACAGCGGGACGCTGATCAGCGATATGGCGAACTGGCCGAAGTTGAGGCTGGTGCTGTACCCGCCCATGATCTTTCCCGAGGTGGACGCAGTGGTCTCACCGGCAAGGGTGTTGGACACCGCAGGGCAGACCATGCCCAGACCCGCTCCGGCTATGATCATCATGGCGATGGATGAAGCTACGGATTCCGAGAACTTCAGGGTCACAAGAGCGACGGCCAGCAGGAGGAATCCGACGGCGATGGTGGTGAACGGCGCCATCCTCTGCACGATCCTGCGGTACATCAGACTGACGCAGGCGTTGGTCACGCCGTGCACCCCCAGGAACAGCCCCGTCACCGACGCGGACACGGCCAGCTCCGTCTGGAGGTACGTGGGCATCTTGGTCGGGAGCAGGAACGCCATGGTCATGGCGATGAAGATTGTAGCGTAGCAGATGACCAGGAGCCTGCCGTCGGCCTTCCTCTCCGGCATCTTGGATTCCGTCTCTTCGCCGGAGTCCCTGCTGGGCTCCCTCATGGTGAGCAGCACCATGAGAAGGATCGGCACGCCGATCAGGTAGACCAGGAACGGCTCCCTCCAGGAGAGCTCGGCGAGGAGCCCGCCTGTGTACTCCAGGATCAGGACCCCCACGCCCATGGCGGCGGCCTGGTAGCTCAGGGCCTTCACCCTGTCGATCCCGGCGTAGTACTCCGCGATCAGCGCGGTCACGGCGCTGGATATCCCGGCGATCCCGATACCGACGATGAACCGGGCCACCAGGAGGATGTACAGCTGCTCCTGTGAGCTCCCGTCCATCAGGAACCCGAACACTCCGGCCAGGGTGAAGACGACCAGGGAGATGCCGAGCACCCTGACCTTCCCGAACCTGTCCGCGAGGGCCCCCATCCCGAAGCCCACGAGTCCCACGGCCAGGGAGGGGATGGTGATGATCATCGACACGAGGGTGTCCTGCCCGACGAAGACCTGCTCTATCAGCGGCAGCGCCGGAGCGACAGCCGCACCGCCCATGAGCATGAGCATGGAGCAGAGCATTATGGTCAGAAGCGTGGCTTTGGTCGGGACGAAACCGGAACCCTTCGGCATGTGTCTTCCGGAGAGTGAGCCCTTATTAGAGGGTATCGAGAAGGGGGATCCCGGCCGGAGCCGGGTAATTGGGACCTAACGGTCCGTTGACGAATCAGACTGTAGCCCTGGCGGCGTCCCTCTCCTGCTGGAGCCTGCGGTAGTACCTGAGGCTCCAGGCGGCGATGACCAGGCCGTACACGATGGCGATGACGCCCAGGAGGCAGTACATCATGTAGTACGGGTCGTTGGCCCCTCCGCCGGGGAGGGTGAACATGGCCAGGATGGGCACGCTGACCAGAGAGATGGCGAACTGCCCGAAGTTGAGGCATGTTCCGTACCCTCCCATGATCTTCCCGGAGTTGGAACCGGTGACCTCGGCGGCCAGGGTGTTGACCAGCGAGGGCACGATCATTCCGACTCCGATGCCGGTGACGATCAGGGTGATGATGGCCAGCGGGACGCAGGGGTACAGGATGAGCACGGCGAGGCCGACGCCCATCAGGACGAAACCGGTCCCGAGGATCCTGAACGGGGGCACCCTGGCGGTGATCCTGCGGTACATGATGCTGAACACCGCGTTGGCCACACCGTGGAATCCCAGGAACAGGCCGACGATCGAGGAGGAGACCCCGAGCTCGGTCAGGACCGTGGGGATGGTGGTGGGCAGCAGGAAAACCAGGATCATGCAGAAGAAGATGGACACGTAGCAGAGGGCGACCAGCCTGTAGTTGGCCTTCCTGAACTTCTCGTGGGCGACGATCTCCGCAATCTTCTCCCTGTCGTGCTCGGACACCGTGGGCTCCCTGAGGGAGACGATGGCCATGATCAGGATCGGAACGCCGATAAGGTAGATCAGGAACGGGGCGTTCCAGGAGAACTCGGCCAGTGTTCCGCCTACGAACTCCAGGATGAGCACGCCGATACCCATTGCGGCGGACTGGTAGCTGAGGACCTTGACCCTCTGGATTCCGCCGTAGTACTCGGCGATGAGGGCGGTGACGGTGCTGGTGATGCCGGCGATACCGATACCGAGGATGAAACGGACGGCCAGCATCATCCAGATGTTGCCCTCCATGAAGTATCCGGCGAACCCGAACACTGTGAAGATGGCCAGGGCGGTCAGCAGGACCCTGACCTTGCCCAGTCTGTCGGCCAGAACACCGATGGCGTACCCCACGACGGCCACGGCCAGCGAGGGCAGGGTGATGATAAGCGACACGAGCGACTCCTGTCCGGGGAAGTTGGCCTCGATTAGTGGCAGCGCCGGTGCGACGGCCGCACCTCCCATGAGGATGAGCATGGAGCTCAGAAGGATGGCGACGAGGGTCAGCTTCGTCGGTTTGAAGACTCCTTTTTCTCTCTGCATGTTCCGCCCTCTCCGTGGTCTGATATTTAACCATGATTGGTTGAACAACCAACCGTCAACCCCCTTTAACATAACGGATTGCCAGTGGAACCAGGTTTTACATCGATTATATAGCCCTATATCGGTCGTTTGTCCATCCAACGATACAAATGTCTATCGGTCCGACGGACGACCGTCCAGACGTTCTGGTTGACAAACGGATAAGACGGTCTGTCGACATCGGAGCGTAGACGGCTGCACGGACCTTGAAGTCGCTTAACCCATGATGCCGTGGCATGACCGGAAATCACGACAGTGATGCTGAAGTGGAATTCCCTCCGGATCGTTCTCTAAAGAAGGTCTGAAATCATGCGACGCCCATCTCTGATGCATGACGAACGACGCGGTTTCCAAGGTAGACGACTTCCTGACCAGGGCGAAGGTGTTCACCCTCTCCACGGTCGACGACGGCAGGCCCAGGGCCCGCCCGCTGGGGCTCCACATGGTCGTGGACAGCTCGATCGTCTTCGGGGTCGGCGACTTCAAGGACGTGTACAGACAGCTCATCTCAAACCCGGAGGTGGAGATCACAGCATGCATCGGCGGGGAATGGCTCAGGCTCCACGGCAGGGCCGTGCCCCTTCACGACCCGGCCGTCTCGGAGAAGGCGCTTGACATGGTGCCCCCGCTCAGGAACATATACAACGAGGAGTCCGGGAGGAAGCTGGAGATTTTCCGCCTGGAGGATGCCGTCGCCGAGTTCATCGACATGATGACGGTGACGGAGAGCCTGAGGCTCTGAAAACGGATTGAGAATCCCGGCGGGAGGGGACCCTCCCAGCCGGTTTTTTAGTTTTTCAATCAGACGAGGTAGTCCCTCAGGACACCGGCCAGGTCCTTCCCCTCGGTGGAGAGCCAGGCGTCGAAGTCCTTGCCGCTGGCGGCCACCGTCCTGCCGAGGAACACGGCCATCTCGGGGCACCTGTCGACCGGCACGGCGCCGACCGCGTCCCCGAACCTCTCCTTCCCCTCCAGGCCGCAGCCGTTGACGGTGAGGTTGAACACCGGCACCGCCTTGCCGTCCACGCTCTTGGAGGCCCCCTGGAGGCCCAGCATGCCCACCTGGTGGTTGCCGCAGGACGACACGCACCCGGAGATCCTGAACCTGGGCAGGGCGTTGTCCGGGATGCCCGCCTCGCGCACGGCGTCGATCATGGCGAACAGAGTGCCGCTGGAGTCCCTGAGGCCCTGCTGGCATATTGTGGAGCCGATGCAGGACACAGATGTCTCGAACAGCGTTCCGGCGCCTCCCTCGGTGGCGTCCCTGACCCTGAGGGCCTCGGCGCCGTCCAGGTTGATGATGTACAGCGTGCTGTCAGGGGCGACCCTGACCTCGGCGCCGTCGATGTCGGCGATGGCGTCGCTGATCCTCTCGAGAGCCTCGAGCGGCACGTCCCCTCCCACGGGGTGGTAGGCGACGTAGTACAGTCCGGGCTGCTTCTGCCCGAAGATCCTGTCGCCGGACACGTCCTTCACGTCCTTGACCGGGTACTGGATCGGTTCCGGATGGATGTCCATCCCGCCCCTCTCCAGCAGCGGGGCCAGGGCCTCGTTGTATGCCGCTATGAATCCCTCGTCCCCAAGGTCGTCCCTCATGTACCTGGTCCTGGCCCTGGCACGGTTCTCGTAGTTGCCGTGTTTCATGAAGGTGTCCACCATGGCGCGGACGTGGTACAGGGTCTTCGATGGGTCCACACCCTCCGCGACCCTGATGCCGAACTTCGGATTGCCGCCCAGACCTCCCGCGGCCCAGACGTCGAAGGTGCCGTCGTCCTGGGCGATGAAGCCCAGGTCCCTGAAGGTGGCGTGGGTCTCGTTCCTGTCGGAGCTGGAGAAGGTGACCTTCAGCTTCCTCGGGAGCCTTATCTCGGTCATGATGTCCAGCAGATAGGTCTCCGCCGCCTTCGCGTACGGGTAGACGTCAAACTTCTCGCCGGGCTCCACCCCGGACAGGGAGGTGGCGGACACGTTCCTGGGGTTGTCCCCTCCTCCGCCCTGGGTGTTGATGCCGTGGTCCAGCGCCCTGTCCATGATGTCGAGGATCTGGTCGCCGGTGAGGTTGTGGAGCTGGATGGTCTCGCAGGTGGTGGTGTGGATCCTGGAGATCCCGTACCTCCTGCACTCCCCTATGATGAACGACAGCTTGTCCTTGTCGAGATGCCCGCCGCACATGCGGAGCCTGATCATCCCGAGCTGCCCGCCCTTCTGGGCGTAGCTGCCGAACTTCCCGGATATGCCCTTGTACTCCTTGGCGTTCATCTGGCCGGAGAAGAACCTCTCCTCCGCGTCCCTGAACTCCGGGAGCCTGGCCCTGAAGAACTCAACATCCTTTGCCATGAGCATCGGATTACAGTCAACATAAAAACAGGTTTAGTGGGTTGGATGTACCGTCACCGGCGTCATCCATATTAGCGCACACCGCCATCCCGTGTCAGAGGTGGTTCCGATGTCCGGATGTCCTGAGGATGTGAAGAGGAGGCTGGGGCTGGTGCACGTGTACACCGGCAACGGCAAGGGGAAGACCACGGCGGCGATGGGCCTGGCGTTCAGGGCCGTGGGCCGTGGGCTGAACGTGATCATGCTGCAGTTCCTGAAGCCCCCCAAGGGCTACGGCGAGCACATGGCCGCCGAGATGCTGCCCGGGTTCACCATCGAGCCCATGGGATCGGACCACATGTGCGGCCGCGAGGTCACCAAGGAGCAGGACCTGGAGGACACCCGCAAGGGGCTGGCCAGGGCAGAGGAGGTGCTGACCTCCGGGGAGTACGACCTGGTGATCCTGGACGAGGCCATCAACTCCATCAGGCTGGGCCTGCTGACCCCGCAGACGCTCATAGAGCTTCTCGAGAGGAGGGCGCCCAACACCGAGGTCGTGCTGACCGGCAGGGGCGTGCCCCAGGAGGTCATCGACTACGCCGACCTGGTGACGGAGATGACCCTGATCAAGCACCCGTTCGACAAGGGCATCGGTGCCAGGAAGGGCATTGAGTACTGAGGCTCAGCTCCGGGAGACGACCTGAGACACTATCGTCGGGGTCTTACCGGAGAAGGCGATGCCGTAGAGGATGGTCCTCCCGACCATGCCGTGGGCGTAGTCGTTGTCGACGATCTGCTTCAGGGCCTCCTCCGCCAGGGACGCCATCTGCTCCTCCGAGGGGTCATCTACCTTGGAGCGCTTGACCTCGATGACCACGTTGGGGCCGCTGCCGCGGACCCTCCTCAGACGGATGTCGTGGTAGCCCTCGCCTGACTCGAAGTCGGCGGTTATCTCGTAATTTCCGAACAGGTTCATCAGGAGACCGGCGATGAACGCCTGGTACGAGTGCTCGTTGTCCAGCACCCTCCCGCTGATGACATGCTCGAACAGGTCCTTCAGACAGTCTCCCATGCTCTCCATGTCATCCGAGAGTATCGCCCTCGACAACCTGCGAATGGACCCCGACATTCCGTTGACGTTCAGCCTGTCGATGATCATCTCGCCGAAGACCCCGTACATCTCGCGGTTGGGGATGCGTAGGGAGCTGCCGGCTCCGTCTGCGGTCGTGGTGAGGTATCCCGAGAACGCCAGGACGCTGTACACCCCCTTCCCGAGATCGCTGATGTCCGCGAAAGTGACGTCCGGCTTGATGTCGGATGGTATCTGGCGTCCCGAACCCAGCGACATCATGTTGTCGTAGGTCTCCTCGTCCGGTATGCTGAGGAGGTCGGCTATGATGTCGTTTCCGCTGGTCCCGGCCCAGTACGGGGCGGGCTCGAATCCGGAGTCCACGTATCTCAGCACGCTCCAGGGATTGTAGATGTCGGCGTTACCGAAGCGGTAGCCGTCGTACCACTCCCTTGCTTCGGTGAACTTCTCGGGATGTCCGAAGTCGGCGCACATCCCCTCCACTTCTTTCGGAGTGAATCCGAACATCTCATCGGCATCGGTGCTGAGGATGTTGTTGACACGGAGGTTGTTGAGACCGGAGAATATGCTCTCCTTGGCGATCTGCATGATCCCTGTGACGACTCCGAACTTCAACGAGCTGTTGCCCTTCAGAGCCGTCGACAGGAGATCCCTGATGAACTCGACGATGCGATACTGATGGGGTTTCCCGTATGATGAGTTCAACGGGCTATCATATTCGTCTATCAGGATGATGGTCTTCTTCCCGTAGACGGTGCTGAGCATCCACGACAGGTCGTTGAGCGAGTTCTTCAGCTCGGCACTGTTCAGGTTCCCTTCGATGGCCTTCCTGTAACGTGTCTTCGCGGACTCGGCGATGTCGGACTCCAGTATCTCGGGGAACATCTCGTAGGCCTCCCTCATCCTGACCCTGACGCTGTCTACGAACTCTCGAAAGACGAGGTGTAGAGATTCTTCATGTCGATGGCGATGACCGGATAGACATTCTTCTCCAGATCGTCCGGACGGACATCCGATATCATGAGTCCGTCGAACCAGCTGTTGCCCCGGTATCTGAAGTTGAAGTAGGCATCCAGCATGCTCAGGTTGGTGCTCTTGCCGAACCTGCGGGGACGGAGGAACTGGAATACCGCTGTGGCATACTCGTACTCGATGTAGTCGATCAGGAGCGTCTTGTCGATGTAGTACATCCCCTTGTCGCGGATCTCCTTGAAGTCCTGGATGCTGATGGGAATCGCTCTCATCCCGCCTCGTATGGTTGCGTTCAATTATAACAATGTCGACTCAGTCATCGTATGGAACGACTCCCGAAGGAGCCGTGCTCACCTGGTCCTCCGGTAGTACACCTTGTCCACCGGGACGACCGTCGCCAGCGACGCCACCTCCGGGTCCGCCACGCCCTTGGCTATATCGGACCTCAGCCTGGGGTAGTTGGGCATGCTCAGGTCGTCGTAGAGCCTGCGGCGCCTGAGGGCCTCGATGATCTCAGTCTTGTCCTCCGGCAGTTCCACCTTCCTCTCGTGCCTCACCAGCGCCTTGCCACTGTGGCCGGTGACGGCCATGAACCCGTTGGCGTCCGCGAACGCCACGATCGACTCCCCCACGGAGTCCCGCCTGGCCTCCAGCTCCGACTGCCGGCGCCTCAGAGCGTCGATCCTCTCCTGCAGCTCCCCGTACTCGTCCACCAGCCTCACGCCCTCGTCCATGGACATCATGGTCGGATCTCCGGCCAGTGACAGCTCGTGGAGCTTCCTGGGGCAGGTGCGCATGTAGGGACATTCAGCGCAGTGGGCTGACTCCCTTGGCAGGGGCTCCTGCGCCTCCATCTCCGACACGATGTCAGCCACCTCTCCCAGGGCGAGCTCCGGGTCACCCCTCCTGACGGAGGCCTCGGTGGACGTCCCCGACCCCAGGAACTCCCAGCGCATCCTGACCGAACGGCATCCGGCTATGTTCCCCAGGGCCCAGAGGGCGCGCAGGCGCATCTCCCTGTCCCGGGACAGCTCGGACGCGGAGCGCAGCCCGGGGTCGGTGACGAACTGGCAGACCGTGGCCGTGGAGCCGTGGAACATCAGGATGTCTATGGGCACCAGGACCTCGTGGCCGTTGGGCAGCGACAGCGTGCCGGAGACGCCGATCGCCGAGACGTCGCGGACGTCGTAGCGGCCGCAGGCCGAAAGGTACCTGTCCATGCACCTCTCGCCGTAGCGGATCAGGCCGTGGGCGTCCTCCGGCAGGGGGTCGACGTCCGGGTAGTGGCGGTCCCAGGACTCCCAGAAGAACGACAGGGCGTCGTCCCTGGAGATGCGCTCCCCGCGCATGACCCTGCGGGTCTCGGACGCCAGGACGGCGTCGCGGACGGCCATGTCCATGCACTCATCGGCGGTTATGCGCCATCCGGGGGCCCTGGAGTCCATGCGGTACTCGTAGGGGCAGCGGCGGTGGCGGCGGATGCCGTCGAAGGTGTACAGCGTCATCGCCCCCTCCATGCGCGGACATCCACAATAACCTGACGGAGGCTCCCGGGACAGGGGTTCGAGACCTCTATATCCGACCTCGTTGTTCCTGAGACACATGACACTCTACGACAGCATCACCGAGACCATCGGGGAGACGCCCCTCGTGCGCCTGAACAGGATGTGCCCTCCCGGCACCCACGTGTACGTGAAGATCGAGAGGGGCAACCCGGCCGGGTCCATCAAGGACCGCGCCGCGCTCTCCATGATCGAGGATGCGGTCGCCCGCGGAGCCCTCGAGGAGGGCGGGACTATCATCGAGCCCACCTCCGGCAACACCGGCATCGCCATCGCCATGATCGCGGCCGCCCGCGGATACAGGGCGGTCATCGTCATGCCCGACACCATGTCCAAGGAGCGCATCTCGCTCATGAGGGCCTACGGCGCGGAGGTCGTGCTCTCCCCCGGAGCCGAGGGCATGGCCGGGGCCGTGAGGATGGCTGAGAGCATCAGGGACGAGCGCGGCGGGTTCATCGCCGGGCAGTTCGACAACCCCGCCAACACCGCCGCCCACAGGACCGGCACCGGGAAGGAGATCCTCAGGGACCTTCCCGACGTGGACTTCATCTACGCCGGCATAGGCACCGGCGGCACCGCCTCCGGGATCGGGCTGGCCTGCAGGGACGCGGGTTCCAAGGCGAAGGTCATCGGGATCGAGCCCGCCGAGAGCCCCCTCATCACCCAGGGACATGCGGGTGCACACAACATCCAGGGGATCGGGTCCAACTTCGTCCCGGGCAACTACATGCCCGAGGCCGTGGACTCGGTTGAGACCGTGGCCACAGACGACGCCGTCGCCACGGCGGTGGATCTTGCCAGGAGGGAGGGCATCTTCGCGGGGATCTCCTCGGGGGCCAACGTCTTCGCCGCCATAAGGAAGGTCAGGGAGGACCCCTCCGCCAAGGTGGTGGCCATCCTGCCGGACGGCGGCGAGAAGTACATGAGCCTGGGGATCTACGATTAAATCTGATGAGCGGCCCGGGCCGTCGCGGTTGAGACCACATCCCGGGCCGCATACTCATCATCAGTCATGGCATTCTGATGTGTAACACATATATTTTTATATGTGTGATTTTTGACAAAAATAATATACTAAATTTGTGAAAAATTTCCAATTGATTCATGTTATTTCTGTGAGATAATCACATCTATATACATATCCGACAATCTGCCAACCATGTGGCGCAAGATAATGGATGACCTGGTATCGTGGAAGAACAACCCCGACAGGAAACCCCTCGTCATCCGCGGCGTACGCCAGTGCGGCAAGACGACGATCCTGAAACGCTTCGGCGAGGAGAGATACAGGAACTGCGTATACGTCAATCTGGAGAAACAACCCGCGTTCTGCGCCGTGTTCGAGAAGGATCACGACGTCCAACGCATAGTGTCCGACATCTCGGCCCTGAGCAGGACGAAAATCGAGAAAGAGGATACGCTGCTGATCCTCGACGAGATACAGTCGTGCCCGCGCGCGCTGGCCTCGCTGAAGTACTTCCAGGAGGACGGGAAGGGATATCATGTCGCCTGTGCTGGTTCCCTGCTCGGGATCGTACTGGCTAGGTCGAGCTCGAAACCCGTTGGGAAGACGGAGGATCTGACGATGTACCCGATGGACTTCCATGAGTGGATGATCGCGAACGGGGAGGACCTGCTATGGGAGGCGGTCTCCGAGAACCCCGGAACCCTGGATGCGGCCCTCGCGGACCGTCTGGAGAGGCTGTACAGAGAGTACCTGTTCGTAGGAGGGATGCCGGAGGCGGTAAAGTCATGGGTCACCACCCATGACGAGGAGGAGGTGTCCAAGGCCCACGACGGGATCCTGAACTGGTACAGCGCGGACATGCTGGGGCATGCCCCGAACGATGATTCCGACAAAATCTTCCAGGTGTGGACATCCATCCCGTCGCAGCTGTTCACAGAGACGGGGAACTTCATATTCAGCCATGTGCGCAAGGGTGGAAGGGCTCGTGAGCTGGAGGGGGCCCTGCAATGGCTCGTGGATGCGGGCCTGGTCCACAAGGTGTACAAAGTGGAGACCCCCAAGGTCCCGATGAAGCAGCAGATGGACCTCATATCCTTCAAGGCGTACCTGTGCGACGTCGGCCTCCTGGGCAGGATGATGAACCTGACACTGGACGCCTATCTGTACCCGGAGCTGGGCCTTCTGTCCGATGACTACAGGGGCGGGCTGACCGAGAACTTCGTCCTCAACGAGATCATCCATCTGTTCGGGGAGGACGTCTGCTTCTGGAGGTCTGGGCGCGAAGAGCTGGATTTCCTGATACAGCACAGATCCCGCATAGTTCCGGTCGAGGTCAAATCCGGAAGGAAGGTCCGCGCATCCAGTCTCGGGAAGTACATCAACGAATACGACCCGGTCGCCGCGGCCGTCGTGTCCATGAATCCTCCCAGGATCGCCAGGGTGATGCATGTCCCGCTGTACATGATATGGTCGATGAGGAAGCTGCTGAACGATCGCATCGATGAGGTCACTGGCTGACGACCTTCGGGTTCACCAGCTTCCCCACGATGGCGTCCCTGACGAACGGGTTCAGGCCGGACACGTCCCCGTCCCCGTCCAGGACCTCCTGGACGCAGGCGGAGATGTGACCGAACACCTCCCTGAATATCCTGCAGGAGTCGTTGCCGTTGTCCTCCAGGCACCCCTCGTGGTAGGCGTCCATGCTGCAGCCCCCGTTGCAGTATCTGAAAATGGGGCACGGGGCGCACTTCTCGCGCCTCTTTATGGAACCGACCAGGATCCTCCTGAACCCCTCGGACTGGAACAGCTCCTGGATGGAGGACACCTCGTTCACGTTGCCCATGTAGAACTCCTGGGGGCAGGCCTTGGCGCACGGATAGACGGAGCCGTCCGGGTTGACGCACATCCACTTTGTGAGGCAGGACGTGTGGGCGCAGTCCGACGGAGTGGGGTCGCCCAGGTAGTTGAGTACGTAGAGGTAGTGGGGGATCAGCGGCACGTTGGCCTGGGAGTCGTGGAACCAGGCGTCGAAGGCCTCGATGCTCCCCTTTATGAACTCGTCCGCGTCGGGCACGGTGCCGTTGCACTTCGCGCATCCCGCCGGAATCACGGGCGACAGGGACAGGTTGGTGCCGTCCCTCTTGAAGAACTCGTACAGCTCCCTCTGCTTCAGCGCCGTCTCCGCCGATATGGTGGCGGACACGGAGTACTTGTTCTCCTTGGCGGACAGGATGCCCAGGGCTTTCGAGGGGTCGCCCTCCCTGAGCACGCCGTTGTACGGGCCCTCGTAGGACACTCCCACATTGATCTGCTTCTCGCGGCAGTAGGCCATGAAGCGCCTGTTGATCAGGGTCCCGTTGGTCTGGACGGTGTTCCCGCAGCGTCCGTTGTTCTTCCCGAAGTATCTCTCCTGGAGCTCCACCGCGGTCTTGTAGAACGACATGGGCAGCGTGAGGGGCTCCCCTCCGTGCCAGATGAACCATGCGGCCTCGTACTCCTCTGAGACGAGTTTGAAAAGACGGTCGAGGGTGTCAGGGGACATCTCGCCCCTGACCCTCTCGTCAGGTGTGTGGTAGCAGTGCCTGCAACCGGTGTTGCAGTACAGCGTCGGCTTCACGACTACCGACAGATATGGCCTCATGAGCCGATGCCCGGATCAGAACGGCCAGTAGGTCCAGACACCGTTGAAACCGTTGGTGGCGTAGCAGCAGCAGATGACGCAGACGACGACACCGCCGACGAGGCATCCGTACCAGCCGGGCGTGGAGCAGCAGCCCTTGTCGTTGCAGCAGCAGTAGCCGCAGTGAGAGGCACCCTCGTGGTCGCCCTTGTCGTAGCGCTCGTTGTGGTCCGTCTCGGGGAGCCCCTCCATGGCGAACGCGATGAACGCGGACGGGGACTGGCTCTCGTACAGTGCTGTCAATTTGTCTACGGATTCCGACTCGTACGACATGGGATACTCACCTACCGACGCTGAATTCGGTACAGTCTAGGCGTACTTTGTGCGCGTATTTAATCGTTAGGTTGTGTCCAGACTATGCCAGACATCCGGAAAGGGGCTGTTCCGGGGGTTGCGGGCTGGAAGACGCCTCCATCCGTCAGGAGATGCCCCATGGCCGGGGAAAACCATGAGAATAAATGAGATTACGGAGCGGTTCCGGACAGGACCCAGACGTCGCGGACGATGCCGGACGGGAAGAATCGGAAGGGTAAGTGGTTGGTCCCCCGGGACGGAAGGCCGCCCCGGAGGGTTGGATCAGTTGTTCTGCTCCTCGATGTCCTTGGACTCCTCGGCCTGCTTGTCGACGAACCTCCTGGCCGCCCACTCCTGGTAGGCGGACATGGAGTCCTTGTCGAACTCCACGGGCTGGTTGACGACGACCTGCGGGAACGGGATGTTGATGCCGTACTCGTCGAACAGCAGCTTGAGCTCCCTGTTCATGGCCCTGGACACGGGGAAGTAGTCCTCCTCCTTGCAGTTGGACATGAACAGCAGGTCCACGCTGCTGGGCCCGAGGGCGGTGACACCCTTGTAGAAGGGTCCCTCCACGATCTGGGGGATCGAGGCCTTGATCCTGTCGATGTTGTCGCGGATGATCAGCTCCACCTTGGGCAGGTTCTCGCCGTACTCGATGGAGATGGTGGTGGACACCACGGACAGGTGCTGGGTCTGGTTGATGACCGTCGTGATCTCGCTGTTGTTGATGATCTTGGTGTTGCCTCCGGAGTCCACCACCCTGGTGGAGCGGATGCCGATCTCCTCGACAGTCCCCCTCCATCCGTCGATGACGACGATGTCGCCCACCTGGTACTCACCCTCGAAGATGGTGAAGAGACCGGCGATGATGTCGGCGATGAGGCTCTGGGCTCCCAGACCTATGACCAGGGACAGGATGCCTGCGCTGGCAACCAGCGTGGCGGTGTCCACGCCGGCCGCGGACAGCACGGCCAGGACGGCGATGATGGCCACAGCGTACTTGATGAAGCTGTTCAGCAGCTTGGACGCGGTGATGCCCTTCTTGGTCCCGGAGAGGGCCTTGGTCAGGATGAACTGGCAGACCTTCCCGATCACGTAGATTATGAACACGACCTTGACGCAGTCGATGAACGCGGGAATCATCTGGTAGGCCTTGTCGATCCCGCCGATCCCGGTGGGGGAGGAGTTGAAGATGGAGTCCTCCCCGTAGATACTGTCGGAGAACGCTATGGAGGCAACCGTGACCACGAACATGACCGCGAGGATCACGTACCATGCGAGCCTGTAGGCGTCCTTCTCGTCTTTGATTTCGCTCATTGTATTCCTCTGTGGTATGCTCAGATGTCGCACTGGCCGTTGTAGAGGATCGTCTCCTCACCGTCCTCCATGCAGGTTATCTGGAGGACCGCCAGGTCGCCTGTGAGGCCGGCATCCATGACGTGCATGGCGTACTGGCCGGACCCGGTGATCGACACGGACGAGCTGATGCCCTGCATGTCGGTCAGGGTGGCGGTGACGTCCGTCCAGATGCCGTCGGCGTTCTCGATGTCCACCTCGAAGTGGAACAGGTCGTCCTCGGGGCAGGTGCACTCGTAGGACACGAGCAGGAAGTGGGGCTCGGTCTGGCGCTCGGTGGTGACCGTCTCCGTCGCAAGGATCTCCCCGTCAGCTGTAAGCGTGAGGGTGTACTCCATGTCCGGCTTGAGGTTCTCCTCCTTGTACGAGAAGGTGTCGGACTGGAACGTCTGGGTCCTCTCCGTGAAGCGGTTCGACAGGGACACACTGTATCCTAGGTCGGGGTCGTAGTCCTCCAGCTCCACCGTGTAGCGCACGGTGGTGTCGGTGGCGTCCACGGTCACGAACGTTCCGGTGACCGTCAGGTCGTCGGAGCCGTCGTCGAATATTCCGTCGAAGACAGGTCCGAAGACGGGCCCGTACACGGGGGCGAAGATCGAAATGGCGGGGATGACCGCCAGCACCACGACCGCCGCGACGGCGACCGCCGACGCCATGGCCGCGCTGGACTCGGGGCCCCTGCGCTTCTTCCTCTCCTTCTCGGACTTGGATGCGGGCGCATCGGTTCCGAACTCCTGGTACTCCTGGGTCTCCTTGGCCTGATGGGTCTCCTCGTAGGTGGGGTTCTCCCCGTACGTGGGGTTCTCCTCGGGGACGTCCAGGTTGGAGTAGTGGATCCTGTTGACCTCGTCTGCCGTTGCCGTTCCCTCCTAATATGTAATAGCGACGGGTGTGCATGGCACACCCGTCTTAAAGTTTTCAGACCTCCTCCTCCTCGGAGTTCTCCACCTGGCGGTTGTAGTGCCACCACATGACGGCCATGACCGCCAGGGTCAGGGCCAGGGCGACGACGCACCATCCGCACAGGTCGCCGAGGACCAGCAGGACGGCATCGACGACCAGGGCGACCAGGGTTCCCATCCAGGCCAGCCTGTCGTACTCTCCCTCCCTGTGGACCAGGAGCAGGAACAGCATGTAGACCACCAGGACCAGGACGATGACGATCCAGGTGTAGCACCTGTCGCCGTCTCCGACCGCAGCCTCCCCGCCCTCGACGGCGGGCCTGACCAGCTCGGGTCCGACAGTGACGGTGAAGTCCCCGGCGGGCACCTTGACGGTCAGGGAGTAGTCCTTCTCCGGGTCCAGTCCGGTCCAGGTCATGTCCTCGCCGGTTCCGACCACCTGGATGGCCCCTCCGGGTCCGGGCACGGGGTTGCCGTCCTCGTCGGTGACGATGTAGATCAGTCCCTCCTCGGTGGGTACGGTCAGGGTGGTGCCGTCCTCGCCCGAGGTCACATCCCCGGTTCCGGGCATGGAGGGCACCTCGGGGAACGTGGCCCCTCCGATGACCTCTCCGTCGCCCTCCGTTCCCTGGTCCCTCTCGATCACCTGGAACGAGGTTCCGGGTGCGATGGGTCCAAGCAGCAGCGAGCCGCTGCCGTCCTCGGGGGTCCATCCGACGATGAGGCTTCCGTCGTCGCCCACCACGGCGTACTCCTTGCCGGGGGTGGTGGTGACCTTGACGAAGCATCCCTCGTCCGTCACCACACCGCCCACGGCTGGCTCCCTGGCAGGCTTGACGTGCACCGGGCCGGTCTCCAGCTGGAAGATGCCGTCCTCGGTCTCGGCGTATATGTAGTAGTCCTCCTCAGGGTCCAGTCCGGACCAGGTGACCTCGCCTCCGGTCCCCTCGACCCACACCTGTCCGTCCGGGCCGAGCACGGGGTTGCCGTGGGAGTCCACGACCTGGTACCTGACGCCCTCGTCGGTGTCGACGGTGACGGTGGTGTCGGTGCTGCCGACGATGTCGGCCACAGGCTTGGCGGGCACGGTGAACTCCTCCTCGACGGTGGTCTCGTTGGAGCCTGCGGGCCTGCTGACGACCTTGTAGTCCTCCCCGAACTCCAGTCCGGAGAAGTCGGCTGAGCCCTCGGTTCCGGGGACCCATCCGCCCACGACGTTTCCGTTCGAGTCGACGACCGCGTACTCCCTGGAGGGATCCATGTTGTCAACGGTGACTGTCACACGGTCGTTGGTCGCCTGTCCAGTGACGGTGACCTCGTGGGTTCCCGTCTTCACGGTCTCGGGGCCGAACAGCAGGGCGTCCTCGCCCTCGCCGGTCTGGATCCAGAGGAAGTAGTCCTCGGACGGGTCCAGTCCGGGCCAGGTGACGTCCCCTCCGGTTCCTGTGACCCACACCTCGCCGTTGGGGCCGGGGATGGAGTTGCCGTCCTTGTCGGTCAGCATGTACTTCTTGTTGGAGTCCTCGGTGGTGACCGTCAGGCTGTCGCTGTCGGAGGTCACCCTGGACGGCATGATCGGGACGTCCACGTTCTTGTCGTAGACGGTCTCGCCCGTCGCGGGGTCCCTTCCCTCGATCACGTAGTCGCCCTCGGGGAGCGGTCCGAAGGACACCTGCCCGTCTGTCGGCGAGGTCCAGTCGAACACTACGTTGCCGTTCTCGTCGACCACGCGATACTCCCATCCGTTCTCGTCGTCCACGTGTATGTACACCTGGTCGTGCTTGGTGATGCCGGTGACGTTCGCGTCCATGGGCGGCCTGACCATCTGTGGTCCGACTTCCAGCTTCATTCCGTCCTTCTCGGACGTTGCGGTTGCGTAGTAGGTCTCGTTGGGGTCCAGTCCGGACACGGTGTGCTCGGATCCGTCGCCGGTGAAGGTGGCGACCACCTTTCCGGCGGAGTCGGTGATCTCGTACCTGACACCCTGCTCGGTGGCGATGGTGACGCTCTCGGAAGATGTTCCGGTGACCACGATCTCCGGCTCCTCCGGCGTCTCCACGGTCTCCTCGACGGTGACGGTGGTGGATCCGGGGGCCCTGCTGACGACCTCGTAGTCCTGTCCGGGCTCCAGGGGACCGAACACGATCTCCCCGGTACCGGACTCCCACTCGGGGTAGACCAGGTTGCCGGACTCGTCGCGGATGTTGTACTCCTTTCCGGCCTCGGGCTTGACGGTGATGTAGATCTTGTCATCGTCGCCAATCTCCGGGTCGACGTCTGTGCCGGACGAGGTGCCTCCTCCGCCTCCGCCGTGGGACGGGTTGTCGGGTTCCGGCTCCGGTTCAGGTTCCGGTTCGACTGGTTCCGGACTCGGCGGGTTGGTGCTGTTGGAAGTGTTGACGTTGCTGGGTCCGGAACCTCCGGTGTATCCGGGATCGCCGCTGACGGACATTCCGGGGCTGCCTCCCTGACCGGGAACCATGGAGCCTCCGGTGGCTGCGGGCCTGAACCCTGCGTTGGGTCCGACGGGCTTGGAACCCGTTCCTCCGTTGCCTCCTGCCCCAGAACCGGGGGCGTCGCCTCCGTTGCCTCCGGGGGATCCCGTGAAGTCGGTGTCCTCGGAGCTGATGGACGAACCGGGGGCGTCCACGGTGTTGCCGGCGTCTCCGCCGTCCCCTCCGTCACCGTCTCCGGCTCCGTCGCCTCCGTCTCCTCCCTGGCCGGCGACGACATCGGTTCCGTTGCCGTCGGCACCGGGGTTCAGGTCGATGAGACTGTCGCCCTCGATGTCGATGGCGGATCCTCCGACGCCTCCGTCGGCCCCGTCCTCCGTGGGTCCGGATGTTCCGTCGTCCTGGTTACCATCGGAGGCGCCCTGGCCTCCCTGGCCTCCGTTGCCTCCGCCGATCGTTCCGCCGTTGGTCTCGACTCCGGACGGCTTGCCGCCGATTCCGGAACCTCCCTGGCCTCCCTGTCCGGCGGTGGATCCCGGATCATTTCCATCATCACTGGGCGACTGGGCGTCAGCGCCGGTTCCTCCGTCTCCTCCCTGGACGGTTCCGCCGTTGACCTCGACCCTTCCCGTCGTGTCGATTCCGGAGCCTCCGTTGCCTCCGGGAGCTCCGTCGGCAGGCGTGCCCGTGCTGGAACCGTCGGCTTCAGGACCTCCCTGGCCTCCGTTGCCTCCGGAGACCGTTCCGTCCTGGTTGACGGTGACATCGGCTCCTCCGGTGATTCCTGAACCTCCGTTGCCTCCGGGGCCGGCGGCGTTGTCGCCTCCGTTGCCTCCGGAGACCGTTCCGTCCTCGACGGTCACCGGGATGTCGGATTCGATACCGGCACCGCCGGCGCCTCCGGTTCCCTCAGTCGTGGCACCTTCAGAGGTGACCTCGTGTCCGTTGCCTCCTGTGATGGTCGTGTTGCCATCGACGGTAATCGATCCTCCTGGGACCGAAGGGTCCACGGAGATGGCGGGAGCACCGTCGGGATGGCTGCTGCCGGAACCGTCGACGAACCCGTCGCCTCCGATGATGTTTCCGCCGCCGGTGATGGTGACGTCCACACCGGTTCCTGCGGGAGTGGTTGTATCGTCGCCTTCGTGTGTTATCTCGATAGCCGGCTCGCCGGGTTTTCCAGTGATGGTGTGACCGCCTGTGTCGATGACCACCTTCCCGAGGTCGTCGGGGATGGTGAGGGTTCCCTCAACATCATCCTTCACGGTGATGTGGATGGTTCCGTCGGGATCCTGAGTGACATCCACCTTGTCCTTATCGGCATCAGCCCAACCGTCTGTGATCTCGTTCTTGATTACATCAAGGCTGCTCTGATCCTTCACTGTGGCTCCGTCGGGTCCGTTGACACCGTCGGCCCCTCCGCTCGGGGAGGTTCCGCCCTGGCCTCCCTTGGCGGGCTGGCCGTCATCTCCGGCAACACCGGCTCCTGCGGCGCCTCCGTTGCCCGCGGTTCCGGGAGCTCCTGTGACGGATCCCCCGTTGCCTCCGGGACCGCCCTGTCCGGATCCGGACGCGGTAGGCTTGTCATTAGCATCCGTATTAAGAGAGTCGCCTCCGGCACCTCCGTCTCCTGCGACGGCCGATCCGGGCCTGCTGCCGTTCGGCAGTGTGACGTCTCCGCCGTTCCCTCCCTGGCCTCCGGCACCTCCGTTGGACTCTTCGGAGTCACCACCGTTTCCAGTTCCGCCGTTTCCGGCGTCGCCTCCGTTGCCTCCGGAGATGACCCCGCCTGTGATCTGGGAACCCGTGGGCGTGGAGACTGGCTTGCCGCCCTGGCCTCCGTTGCCTCCGCTGCCTCCAGCGCCGAGGTCATTGTCGGCCCCGTTGCCTCCGGCACCTCCGTTGCCTCCTGAGATGTCCGAGTCGGTTGAGTTGATGGTGGTTCCGGGCGCGGTTCCAGCGCCTCCGTCACCACCGTCGCCTCCGGTGTTGCCTGCACCGTTGTCATCGGTTCCTCCTCCGTTTCCAGCGTCGCCTCCGTTGCCTCCGACCAGGTCGGACCTGTCGGCGGTCACGTTGGAGGATGGGGCGCTGACAGCGGGACCTCCGTTGCCTCCGTCCCCGCCGGGACCGTCGGAATCGGATGCTCCGTTGCCTCCGTTGCCTCCGTTGAGCTGGGAGTCGTCTATGTCGACCCTTCCGCCTCCGGTGACGTCCACGGCCGCGCCTCCGTCACCACCGTCGGATCCGGATCCTGCGAGGGCGTCGCCTCCGTCTCCTGCGTTGACGACACTGTCCTTGATGGTCACGGGCACGGTGGATTCGATTCCAGCGCCTCCCTGGCCACCTTCCGGCCTCTCGGATGTGCCGCCGGCCCCGTCGCCACCGTTCACGGTGATTCCGGGACCGATGCTGATGGATCCTCCGGCGACGCCGTCTCCGACGGACACTCCGGGCATGCCGTTGCCGTCGGCACCTGTTCCTCCGGAGACCTCCGAGCCTGCGATGGGCTTGCCTTCCTCGTCCTCGCTGACGATGGAAACGTCCGCACCGGTCCCTCCGTCGACGTGATCGATGGAGATGGCCGGACCGTCAGGGTTCTTCACATCGTTGCCGTTGAGGTCTATGGTGACCTTCCCCACGTTATCGGGGATGACGATGCCGTTGCTGACTTCGCCGTCGATCTCTATGACGAATCCCTTATCCGGGTCGTACCTGACATCGCTTTTGTCGATATGGAAACCGGTCTCGGTGTTCGCGCTGTTGACCTTCTCGAGGAAATCGGCTATGCCGTCCTCGGACACGCCGGACACGGCACCGTTTCCGGGCCTGCCCCCCGGGCTTCCGGTTCCGGCGTTGCCCCCGGTGGTGTTGGAACCTGTTCCGGCGTCACCGCCGTCCCCTCCGGGTCCCTGGACATCGCCGGGACCTTTGCCTCCGTCGCCTCCGTCGCCTCCGACGGTCTTGTCGGGGGTTCCCGGCCCGGTCTTGTCACCGGCGTCACCGCCGGCTCCGGGCATACCATTACCGGTGGTGGAACCTCCTGCACCTCCGTTTCCGGTGGTGACGTTGTCGGGGGTGCTACCGGACGGGACGTTCACCCCGCCTCCGTTGCCTCCGGCCCCGCCCTGGCCGTTATTGGAGTCTCCTCCGGCCCCGGCGTCACCTCCGGACATGTCGCCGTCGGTGACCGTGACGTTGCCGTCGCTCTCGATGGGGGATGCGCCGTCTCCTCCGTCGCCTCCGCTGCCGGTTCCGGTTGCGTCGCCTCCCTGGGCTCCGTCTCCTCCGGTAAGGTCGCTGTTGCCGGATGTGACCTTGTCACCGCCGTTCACAGCGTGACCTCCGTCTCCTCCGTCTCCTCCGCTGCCGGTTCCGGTTGCGTCGCCTCCCTGGGCTCCGTCTCCTCCGGTCGCGGTGGAGTTGTCGATCTCGACTGTCCCGGTCACATCGACGGCATCGCCGCCCTGGCCTCCTGTACCGGCCTGACCGTTCTCGGAGTCGCCTCCGACCCCGGCGTTTCCGCCTGTGATGACGGAGTCGTCGATGTCCGTGTCGCCGACGATGGAGGAGATTCCATCCCCACCCGCGCCACCGGCGCCTCCGGGCGTATCGCCCTTGCCGTCGCCTCCTTCGCCTCCCTGGCCTCCGCCCACGGTGGATCCGTTGGAGACCTCGGCGTCCTGGGCGCCGTCGATTCCGGTTCCGCCCTGACCGCCGTCTCCGGCGGGAGCGGTCCCTGTTCCATTACCGCCGTCTCCGGCGTCCCCGCCGGTTACGGTGGAGTTGTCGACGACCACGTTGTCGGGGTATCCAGACACTCCGGATCCTCCGTTCCCTCCGTCGGAGCCAGGAGCTTCATTGCCATCGGCCTTCCCGCCCCCGTCTCCTCCGGAGACCTCGGATCCTCCCGAGATTGTGACATCGCCTCCGTCGGTGACGATTCCGTCGCCTCCGTCACCGGACACGACCTTGTCAGAGCCTGTCGTGGAGCCGTACCCTCCGTCTCCTCCGGAGACCTTTCCTCCATCGGTGACGGTGACGTCCTCTGTGGTCTCTATACCGGCGCCTCCGGCGCCTCCGTTGCCGTTCTGGGAACTGCCTCCGTCTCCTCCGGAGACCTTTCCCCCATCGGTGACGGTGATCGGGACGTCGGCGTCGATTCCCGCGCCTCCGGCTCCCGCGTTACCGTCCTCGAGCGGAGAGCCTGCTCCTGCGCCGTCTCCTCCTACCACCTCGACTCCGCCGTTGACGGTGATCGAGCCGTTGGGGACTGTGGGGTCCACGGATATGGCAGGGGAACCGTCGGGATGGCTGTCGCTGGGATTCTCCGTGTCCATGAAACCGTCTCCGCCGGTGATGGTGCCGCCGACGGTGGGGTTGCTGTTGATGATGTCCACGACCACGCCGGTTCTGGCGGGTGCGTCTTCCCCAGCAGGTACGTGTACGACCTCGATGGCGGGCTCACCTGGCTTTCCGGCGATATTGTGCCCGTTCATGTCGACTGTGACCTTGCCCAGGTCGTCGGGGATCGTGAGTGTTCCCTCGATGTCGTCCTCCAGTTTGATCACATATCCCTTCTCGGGATCGAACGTGACTGTCACGTCCTTCTTGTCCTCGTCAGAGAGTCCTTCTGTGATTCTGTCTATGGCCCCCTCAAGACCTTCATCTGAGGGTGCCTGAGGGGCGGATGTTCCACTGTTTCCATTGTTTCCGGGTGCTGCATCATTACTAGATGTTCCGGCCGTTCCACCGGCACCTCCGTTTCCTTCATCGGAGTTTCCGCCAGAACCGCCGTTTCCAGATGACCCTGTGGCCCCGTTGCCTCTACCTCCGGCCCCTCCGGCACCGCCGTCTGTATCGGTACCGTGTCCGGCACCTCCACTGCCTCCGTCGCCGGCGGAACCCCTGTCGGTGTCTCCTCCGGCTCCTCCGGCTCCTCCAGTGGCGGCAGGTTTGTCGTCAGGTTCACTCTGAGAACCAGTGTTGGTGGCATTGCCGCCGGCACCTCCGTCTCCGGCTGAGACATCGGTGGAGTTGCCTGCACCGGTGATCAATCCTCCGTCACCTCCATTGCCTCCGACATGATTGCCATCCGACGCTTCTGATGATGGAGTTTCATTGGCAGGTCCGTTGACGGTTCCGTTGCCTCCGTCGCCTCCGGACCCGGATTCGACGACGTCAGCATGGCTTCCACTACCGATCGATATGTCTCCGCCGTCTCCTCCGTTACCTCCGAAGCCGTTGTCGGTTATGGAGCCTCCCTCCGGCACAGTAGCCTGGGTCCCGTCGCCTCCGTTTCCTCCGTCCCCGGACACGACCTTGTCGGGTGAGCTGTTATTCGGGATTGAGACGTCGCCTCCGTTTCCTCCGTTTCCACCGGCTGCACCGTTTCCTCCGTTTCCTCCGTTTCCACCGGCTATGTCGCCACCGGTGATCGAATCCGAGCTGGTAGAATCTGCATCCTTGTCAATGGGAGATCCACCGTCGCCTCCGTTTCCAGCGGTTCCATTGGAAGCGTCGCCTCCGTTTCCTCCGTTTCCTCCGGTGAAATCCGTATTATCGGAGTCGAGGGTGCCGCTTCCGGTAATGGCGTCGCCTCCGTTTCCTCCGGCGCCTCCATTCTGGTTCTCGCCAGTGGCGTCGTTTCCATCGCCTCCGTTTCCTCCGGATACGGTGGAGTCGTCGATCTGGACGTTACCACCGGTGTTGATGCCGGAACCTCCGTTCCCGGAAGGAGTTCCTGATGTGCTGGCACTGTTGTTTCCGGCCCCACCGTCGCCTCCTGTGATGTGGGAGTCGTCGATGTCGATGTTCGGACTGCCAGAATCTGTTGATATTCCTGATCCTCCATTGCCGCCAGCACCGGATCCGGAGCTTCCTCCGTTACCTCCGGTGATGGTGGATCCGTCGGAGTCTATGTCGCTGGGAGTACCGGAGATTCCGTCGCCTCCGTTTCCGCCGGCTCCGGAACCTATGTTGTTACCACCGTTCCCTCCCTGGACAGCGGAGTCCTCCACAGTTACGGTACCGCCGTTGGATTCGATTCCGGATCCTCCCTCGGCAGCACCGGCCCCGCCGGAGCTCTTTCCTGCATCGCCTCCAGTGACAGAACCGTTGTTCTTGACGGTGACATCGGATGAGGATGCGATTCCATCCCCGCCTGCGCCACCAGTCTGCCCGTCGCCTCCGTTTCCACCGTTGACCACACCGCCGTTGACGGTGATTGGGATGCCCAGATCTATTCCGGCGCCTCCGGTCCCTCCGGTTCCAGATGCAGCATCGTAGCCGTCGCCTCCGTTGACGACGACGCCGGGTCCGACGGTGATGGAACCCTCGTTCGAGAAACCGTCTTCCGCGGATATCGCGGGAGAACCTGCAGGACTTTCTGATGTCCCGTCTCCACCGTTGATCGAACCTCCTACAGAGGGCCTGCTGTTGACGATGTCGACAGCCGTTCCATTTCCATTCTCGGAACCGAACTCGATGGCCGGCTTGCCGGGCTCTCCGTTGATGTCGTGACCGTTCAGGTCGATGGTGACCTTGCCCCAGGTGTCGGGGATGTGGAGTGTGCCGTCGTAGTCGTCCTCCAGCTTGATCACGTATCCCTTCTCGGGGTCGTAAGTGATCTCGATGCCGTCGGATCCGGGATAGATAGCATCCTCGTTGTCTACAAGGTCCTGATAGATGTCATCGACGGTCGTGCCACTCTGCCCGTCTTCGACGGGCGCTGAGGGCACTGTGGTGCCGGGACGTCCCTGTGTATTGTCAGAACCTGTTCCTCCGTGTCCGGGTTTTCCTCCGGGAGCGCTGTCCCCGCCGTTTCCGGGCTTTCCGGTCGAGCCAGAATCGATGCTTCCTCCGGTTCCACCGTTTCCTGGCTTCGCACTGTCGGATTCGCCTGTTGCCGTTCCTCCGGTTCCTCCGTTTCCGGCGTCCGCGTTGGATGCCTCTCCTCCGGTTCCTCCGGTTCCTCCGGTTCCGTCGTTGGCAGTTCCTCCGTTTCCGCCGTCACCGGCAGTTGCATCGGAAGGCTTGCTGTTCTCCGGGAGCTTGACGGACCCTCCGGTTCCTCCGGTTCCTCCGTTACCGGAGGTGGATTTGTCGGGTTCGTCGCCCGGAGTGCCGCCGGAACCTCCGTTTCCGCCGTTTCCTCCGGTGATGATTCCGCCAGCGATCTGGGAGTCGCCCATGTCGATGGAGCCCTCAGACGTAGGCCACTCTATCGCGGATCCGCCGTTACCACCGTTTCCGCCTACGTCATCTTCGGTTCCTGTTTCTTCTTTGTCGCCCTTGGAGTCTCCACCGTCGCCTCCGGCTCCACCGCCTATCACGGTGTCCTTGCCGCCTATGTCGACGTCGTTGCCTCCGGATATGGCGGAACCTCCGTCGCCTCCGGACGGGGCCTTGCCGGTGTCGACGCTGCCCGCATCGCCTCCGGCTCCTCCGTTGACCTGGGAGTTCCCGGTGCCAGAGGTGTCCACGGATGCGTTGCCCTTGATCGCGTCGCCTCCGTTGCCTCCGTTACCGGTGTTGATTTCACCATCCACAGAGCCGGCGATGCTGCCGCCTCCTCCCTGGCCTCCGGCTCCTCCGGTGACCTCGGATCCGCCTGTGACCGTGGTTGTTCCGGCTGTGCCGGCATCCTCTTTCGATTCGCCGTCAGGGATGTTGTCGACGGCTGTTCCGCCGTCGCCTCCGTTTCCTCCGGTACCATTCTCGGAGTCGCCTCCGTTTCCGGCTGAGCCTCCGGACACCGTGGAGCCGTCGATGGTGACGTCCACACCTGATACCGATCCGTCTGGCACATTGACGGCGGAACCTCCGCTTCCGCCGTCTCCTCCGTCGTTGGGGACGTCTGTCTCTTCTTCTTTATGGGAGCCGCTTCCGTCGCCTCCCTGGCCTCCGCTTCCTCCGGAGACCTCGGAGCCGTTGGTTATGTCCACGGGACCCTCGGAGACGATCGCGTCGCCTCCGTCGCCCGCCTGGCCGCCGTCGGCTGTGGTTGAATCGGTTCCGTCGCCTCCGTTTCCTCCGGAGACGTCAGAGTCGTCCACCACGACGGAGTCGGGATAGGAACCGACCTCCTGCGATTCACCACCATCTCCGACCGTGGTGGTCACTCCGGAAACCGCAGAGCCACCGTCGCCTCCCGATATTCCGGGCACAGTGACGGCGCCCTCTCCTTCGCCTGTGGTCTCTCCGCTGCCTCCGTTTCCTCCGGAAACCTCGGAGCCGTTGGTTATGTCCACGTTGCCTCCGGCGTTGATGGCGTCTCCTCCGGTTCCACCGGTTCCACCGATGCCGTCACCGTCGGCGATGTCGCCTCCGTTTCCTCCGGAGACCTTTCCGTCGTCGACGGATACGTCCCCGCCTGTGACGATACCGCTGCCTCCGGTTCCACCGGCGTTGCCATCGCCCTCGATGCCCTTTCCACCGTCGCCTCCGATGACCTGGCCGCCGTCCTCGACTGTGACCTGGGTCCCTCCGGAGATCACTGTTTCACCTTCGACGGTACCGATGCCGATGTACCCGTCGATTCCGGCTCCGCCGTTCCCGGGAGTAGTTTGGGTGGAATTCGCGTCTCCACCAGATCCTCCCTGAACGACTGCATCTCCGGTAACCGTGATGCTGCAATCTGGAGAATCCACCAAGATTCCTGCGGACCCGTCGGTGGCAGCAGAATCGTCGCTGGCATCGGAGCCGTCCGAACCGATTACGGATCCGGGTCCGTTGATGACGAGATCTGTTCCGGTGGCGACGTCCGAACCCTGGTTCTCTTCTTTTACATCGTCGTTGATGGTGATGGCGGGCTCCCCTTCGTTGTTGCTGATGGTGTGTCCGTTGAGGTTCACTGTGACGTCACCGAGGGAGCCGGAGATCGTGACGGATTCTCCGATGTTCCCGTTCACATCAACGACGAATCCCGATTCGGAGTCGCCTGTCACAGTGACGTTGTCACCGAAAGCCTCCTTCAGCATGTCCATGATGGAATCGTTGAAGACCTTGTCAACAGCCCCGATGAGGGAATCCATGCTGACAGGCCCATCCGTTGGATAGGTCACTTCCTCGAGTGCATCGGTGATGGATTGCTTGATATTACTAACAGTCTCTTCATCGAATCCGAAGTCGTTGAGGATGTGCTCCAGCTTCTCCTGCATCTCGGCCTTGTAGCTGTTGAGCACCTGCTGGCCGATGTCGATCACCGACACGTCCCCGTTGGGCAGCTCGAACCTGGCGTTGCCCCGGTCGTCGGTGGCTATGGTGTGAGCAGGGATGGATTCGGTTCCGTCGAACATCACGCGGTTGCCGTTGACGTCCGTGACGTAGGTCCCGGCCCCGGCCATGATGTCCGTGCCTGCCCCTTCTACGAGACCATCAGTTCTCCCTTCTCTGTCCGTCTCGTGGATTATGAAGTAGCTGTCTTCATAGGTTCCGCTGCTTCCATCTGTTGTGAGTGTTCCGGTGATTGACACATCCACTTTGCCGTCTCCGGTTATTGTGTAATCCTGGGAGGCCCATGGATTTGTACCGGTTGTCTCACCCGAGACATCGCCATCTATGAGATTATTCGGTTTACTGACTGTGACTCCCAAGCTGTTGCTTCCTGTACCTGAGACCGCCGCAGTGATGTTCATGTCCACCTTGCCGAGCTCCGTCTGGACGAATTCCGCCTCGAATCCGGCGTAGAGCTTGTCGCCCTCATTATCGCCAGTGCCGTCGTAGATCTCGTGTCCGTGGAGCCCGTCATGGTCCTCCAGGGTCACGTTGGCTGTGCTGTTGCCCGTACCAGTTTCTGAGGGTGTCGCCACGACGCTGTTGAACCCGTGGCTGGGATCGACGTCGAGGCTCACACTGGGAGAGCCGACGACCTCCACCTTGGAACCGGACTCGATGAGCCCCACGGAGTCACTGATGTCCGATGTGACGTTCACAACCGACCCCACAGATGTTAACCCGTCCCCGTAGCCGCCCGCAGTGTTGCCGGAGACGTCACTGTTGTTCACCGTGATGGTGGAGGCACTCCCATCCTTAGGTTTCTCGATGTAGACCGCACCTCCGTCCCCCTCGGACATGTTGCCGATGATGGATGGCGGTACGTATCCATCGGATCCTTCAGCCTTGTTCTCTCCGATCGTCAGGCTTCCGCCGTCCTTGACGTAGATGGCGCTTCCGTCCCCTCCGGTCCAGTCAGGGTTCTCGGCCTTGTTGTAGTTCTGAATGGTGGTCCCGGACCCGACGGTCAGAGAGCCACCGTCCACCATGATGCCGCTTCCGGTTCCCGTATCTATGCCGTCGACGCGCTCGACCCCGTTACCGTCGATGGTAACGTCGGTCAGTGTCAGGTTTGACCCGCTGCCTATGACGAAAAGGGAACCGTTCCCGCCACCTTCGACATGGTCGATGGTGTGACCGTTACCGTCGATCACGAATTCACCGTCATCTCCCAGATTCGGAATGGTGATGGTGCCTGAATGCTCGGCATCCGCGTACATGTTCACAGTGACCTTGCTCGCACCTTCAAAGTCGTCACCGGGGTTGTTGAGGTAATCGACCAGTTCCTGGAAGGACCCGAACTGCTTGATCACGTTGGTCTGGCCATCCTTCTCGATGACCACTGTGAAAGGACTGTTGTACTGGGCTGCCGCCACGGAGATCCAGAGGCTGTTCTCGGAGTATGTGTGTCCGCCGGTGTCGATATCGTCTCCGGTCCTCGCATAGTGCCTGTTCTCTATGTCGAGGATCACGCCTGCATCCATCCTGTCCGAGCGGAAGAACTCCACGAACCTCTTGTCCGCCTGGAGCCCCATCCACTCGTTCTTCGCGATCTGCACATCCTTGCTTGCGGTGGGAACTGAGGTGGTCCACACGCCTATGCTGCTTCCGTCCACCAGGCTTCCCCTGATGCCGAAGGTCTCGCCGTTGTTCAGACGCAGGTTCTTCTCCGTGGAGTCGGAGGCGTTCTGTTTGTTGCCCTCGATCACCAGCGGCTCGATGCTGCTGTAGTACCACTGGCCCTCAAGATTGCCGATACCTATCACGAGCCTCCCGGTCTGCTGGTAGGAACCCACGCCGCCTCCAATGTTGTCTATGATGGAACCGCCGGCAAGCTGGACGACTCCCTCCCACAGGTATATCCCTCCGGCGCCGCCGGATGCCTGGGCCCTGTTGTTGGAGATCGTTCCCCCCACTATGGTCGGTGATGATCCCACATCGTTGTGAACGAACCCTATCCCTCCGGCATAGTATCCGGTGTTGCCGGTAATTGTACCGCCAGTCATCAGGAAGGTCGATTTTCCAGTGACACCAACACCGCCCACAGTGGTGGTCTGACCGGATGTGACGAATCTCGTGAACCCTGTGTGACCGGTGATCATGGAGCCTTCCAAGATGTTGAGTGTGGGCTTGGCCCCGGACTGGCCTGCTCTGGGACCCACAAGCCACACCCCGCTCCCGCCGTTCTGCACCGTGCACCCGTCACCGAGCGTGAGCGTGGCGCCGTTGGTAACCAGCAGGGAGTTCTTCTCGGCTTTGCCGCTGCCGTCGATGGTGATGTTTGTCAGAGTTACCGATACTCCGCTACCGGTGACCGTGATCAGGTCCCCAGCGGTGACTCCGCCGCGGAAGATCGTGCAGTCGTCCGCGTCGGAGGTGATGGTGACGCTGATGCTCCTGTTGAATGTGAGGGGGGAAGTCAGAGTGATGTCCGTCAACAGAGTGATGGTGGAGTTGGAGGTGGCCATGCTGTATGCATGAGCGATTGTCCTGTACGGGTTCTCACGGGACCCGTTACCGGCTGAGTCGCTTCCATAGGCACTGACATAGAGGTCGGAGTCCATCCTGAGATAGATGTTCCCTCCGATGACTGCAGACTCAGAACTCACACGGTCGGAGTGGAAGTAACCATCTATGTTGGAATTCCCTGTACTGATCCGCACGGGCGCGGAGGCGGTCGGCACGGCAGAGGTGTAGACGCCGATGCTACTGTCGTCCGCCAACCCCCCTTGTACTTTGAACACCTTTCCGTCGAGCACCAGATTGGCGGCCGATCCGCCGATCTTGTTGCCCGTGATCTTCAGCGGTACGGTCGGATCCTGATCAGCGGTACCGATATTGATGGTCCCGGTATTGTTGTATGTCCTGACACCCCCGCCGGTGTTGTTCTGGATGGTTCCGCCGTTGAGCGTCAGCGTCCCGTTCCACACGTAGATTGCCCCGTAGTTTCCACGGGATGTATTATTCTCAATTGTTCCATCGTTGATGACTGCTGAAGAACCAGGAGCGAGGGTTATAGCCGAACCGTTGTTTGAAGTGTTGCCAGTGATGATTCCGCCATCCATGACCACCTTCCCGCCGCTCAGAACGGCGATTGCCCCGGCGGTGCTGTACGTCGGGTACGTGGTATAGAACATCCCTCCGCTGAAGTTCTGTATCTTTGCGCCTTCCTTGATATTGAGGGTGCCTGAGGACACCTTGATGCCTATCTGCCCGTTCTGTACGGTGGCCCTGTTATCGAGAGTGAGTGTTCCGCCGTTGATTTCGATAAGCGGACTGTCGACATTATTACCATCGACAGTTATATCCGCTAGTCTAACCTTAGCGCCAGAAGGAATCGTGAAAACGCCTGTGATCGAACGACTGCCACCATGCGCACTGGTTATTGTGACTGTGCCTGTGCTTTCTCCAGAGAGTTCAGCTCCAGGAACGTTCGTCAGAAGGAAGATGGTAACATCGCCATTGACATTTTTTGCAACATCATACGCCTTTGAGACTGTCTTGTAAGGGCTGCCTCTAGTTCCGTTTCCGTTGGTATCATCCCCATTGGTATTCGAAACAAAAAGACCCTCGGAATTGAAAACGAAATAAACATCCCCATCTTCATGGGAGCTTGAAGATGATATTACGGTCTGACCGTCTTTGTTCACGAGATGATCGCTATCATACACCGCCGCCCCACAGTCACCATTCTTGAAACAGCCTAGAACAGAGTAGTCGCCACTTCCTTTCATGTATGACATCATTTGCTCGGAGACAGTGGCGAATTTTTTATCAGAATCGATGGTAGGAATTTCAGCGGATGTCACCACCGAACTACCTGTCTTAAGATTCCCGTTGATTACGATGGCGACGTCTCCAATTTTATTTACTTTGAGTTCTGAAGATGGATTGAGACCTGGTTTCCCGATGTAGACCGTACCTGTATCGTACTTTCCAACATGTTGTGAACCGGTTCCGTTGCCAATGGTACCTCCGGTCAGCGTCACATTCGCACCCCATAAGTGGATGTCATTACCACCAACGCTCGATTCAGAACCAGTCCTTGTGTTGTTAGCAATAGTTCCTCCTGAAATCTCAGCACTGGCACCACTTAAAATCGCAAGCCCCCCGGCATATGATCCTCCTGTATTGTTAGAGATCTCACCACCGGTCATTGTAAATTTGGCCAGACTGCCCTCAACTAAAACTCCGCCTACTCTAGTGTTACCACTAAGAATGTTGGACACTACACATCCCGTGTTTTCGGTTACTTTGGCTCCTTCGAGGATTTCCAAGGAAGAATATCCAGTTCCTGTGTTATCTTGAACTACAACCCCCACGCCGCCTTTGGTAATTACACTCCCATCACCAAGAATCAGATGACCGTCTTCTGTTACCTTAATGGTTATAGCGCCGGACAAACCATTGACAGTCAGATTCTCTATAACGAGAGTGGATCCATTTGACACTGTTATTGGACTGATACCCGTGAAACTGATTGTAGAGCCGTTTCCAACCAGTTTATACAGCTTTCCATCATCAAAATTTAATCCTTGAGAAATTCCCGTGATTGCTGTAACCGTGATAATGACTTTATCGTAGCTACCATTATCATCAACCGCAGAGGTTAATTGTTCGGCATTCGAAGCAAATATGTTTTGGGCCCCTTCCCATTCAAGGATATCGGCATCCGCGACTGCCTCCTGGTCTGCAGTCAACACGATTGCCGACGAGAGCGCCATCACAAGAACGACCGCTATGGTCGCCATAGCATTCTCTTTTCTGATTCTCATACTAACACTCCAGAACTTACCATTGTGTCCAGCCCAGTTCATATTTAATCTGCCGCCGGCTGCCGCGACCCTCTAACGCTTCCTATTACGCGCGTCTATTAAAGATTTAAGCACGCTCAAATATCCGTTAAAACCTGAACATGCTCAAATTCCGCGCACACCCCCGAAAATCCCATGTTTTCCCATGTCTGGCACATGCGTCCATCCAACATAATCCGTCCATCCGGACCATCCGCAACAATCATATCGGCCCCCGCGGAATACGGACGCATGCTGGGCTACACCGTGCCGGCCTACGGAAGGCTCTCACCCGCGGACCTCTCACTGTACCGCAGGTACTACTGCGAGACCTGCCACCAGCTCCGCGACGGCTTCGGCCTCACCGGCACCCTCACGGTCAACTACGACATGACCTTCAACACCGTCCTGCTCTGCGGGATCACCGGCCAGGCCCTCGATGTGGGACCCACCGAGAAGACCATATGCGTCCTGGAGCACAGCAAGACCGACGCGGACCTCATGCACGCAATGGCCGCCTACACCCTGATCCTCACGAAATGGGAGCTACACGACGACGACACCGACGACCCCTCCCTCAAGAACAAAGCGATATCCCTCACCCTGAACCGCGCCATACAGAAGGCTGTCAGAGAGTATCCGGAGTACGACGCCATGGTGGGTGAGGGCTTCGAGGACCTAAGGAGGCTCGAGCTCGACGGCTGCAAGGACGCCTGCCTCATGGGCCGCACCTTCGGGAAGGGCCTGATCGGCGCACTTGAGGACATCGCCGGCGATTCCTACACCGAGGAGCTCGGAGAGGTGTTCACCGAGCTCAGCACCGCAGTCTACATCATGGACGCCATCGACGACCTGGACGAGGACTTCATGGAGGGGACCTACAACCCCCTGCTTCCCGACACCGGGTTCGTCAACGCCCGGAGGTACATCGACGGCAACGTCTTCCGCTTCACCGACCTCGTCAACCGGACGGTGGGCGGGATGCAGTCCTCGTACTCGAAGGTCAGAGGGGACATGAAGGGCAACGTCTCCCTCTGCGACAACATCGTCTACTTCGGCATACCGGAGTCCGCCCGCAGGGTGATCTCCGGCGGGTCCCAGGCGAAGGCGTCCATCAAGAACATGTTCTCCAACAGGAGCGCCAGGATGTCAGACCGATCCCGAGGGGTCGTAGAGCGAGCACACGTCCAACTCGAACATACCCTCGCCGGTCCTCCCGCACACCCCTCCGGAGTAGGAGGAGCAGTTCTCGCAGCACCCCGGTCTGTACCTGCCGCATGTCCCGTCCCTGTCCGTGGGCCTCGACTCCGGGAGGCACACCCACATGTCCCCGGCGTGCCTGCAGAACCTGCAGGTGCGGCATTTGCGGTAGCTCTCGTCCATGGTGACCCGGATGGCCCGATCCGAGAAAAAGCCGTCGGCCGGGTTCCGACCGTTCGTTCGGTGATGGACGGACGCGCCGATGCCCGGACCTCTGCGCCGGACCGGCTCCTATCGCCAGCTTTATACGCGATTTCCCGATTCCCACGGTTCATGACGATCACAGTGGCCTACATGGGCATCCCCGGATCCAACTCGGAGCAGGCGGCGACGGAGTTCGCCGCCAAGATGGGATGGGACGAGTACGAACTTCTGCCCAGGGTCGACTCCAGGGGCGTCGTGGACGCCATGGACCTGGAGGGCGCCGACTACGGCGTTGTGGCCGTCGCCAACATCAACGCCGGGCCGGTGGAGGAGACCCGCATCGCCCTGGAGGGCAGGGACGACATCGAGTTCGTCCTCAGCTTCTGGGTCCCGATCCACCACTGCGTGTTCGTCAGGGAGGGCTACGACGGGCCGATCAACCACATCGCCTCCCACATCCAGGCGCTGCTCCAGACCAAGGGGAACCTGGAGAGGCTGTTCCCCGGCACCGACAGGATCGAGGTGGAGGACACCGCCGTCGCGGCGGAGTACCTCTCCGAGGGGAAGCTCCCCGAGGACACCGCGGTGGTCTGCAGGAGGAACGCCGGCCAGATGTTCCACCTGAGGATGATCCACGAGAACATCGAGGACCGCGCCGACAACATGACCGAGTTCCACCTCCTCCGCAAGGGGTCCGCATGATCTCCGAGATGATCGAGGAGGACGCCCGCAGGCTGGACGACATCCTCGCCGAGCTGAACAGGGAGATCCTGAAGCATAAGAACGCCCGCGACGACTACAACCGCCAGGCCCAGGTGCTGGCGGACAAGAGGGACAGGCTCCAGGCCCAGGCCAGGAAGCTCTCCTCCCAGGCGGCGGTCTACAGGCAGCAGAGGGATGAGTGCAACATCTCCGCCAGGGAGAACAAGCAGAAGCGCGACGAGTGGAACGACCGGGCGGCCAGGATGAAGGCCGCCGGCGGGCTGGGGGACATCGGCGAGGCCAGGTCCCAGGCCCAGACGTACCACCAGAAGGTCCTGAAGTACTCCAAGAACGGCCAGACCCTCCACGACAAGATGCACGCCCTGATGGAGGAGGCCGACAAGCTGAGGGCCGAGGCCCAGGTCTGCCACGAGCAGTGTCAGACCTGCAGGAAGGCCGCGAACTCCGAGCACGAGAAGTACATCGCGGCCGTCAGGAAGGCCGAGAGGGTAAGGGACAACCTGCCCGAGTGACGTTACGGCAACCATGCTGGCTGTCGTCACGATTGCCTTTGCGAATTAACATATTAGCTTACGATTCCCTTTATGAAATTTTCATAATGTTATCGATGACAACAGTATTCAGATTGTCATCCAATATGACACTGCAGCATTCGTGACGGACATCGGAGTGACCGACGGACAATCCATCTGCGGGTCACGGTCAGTCGGCGAACAGCATGACGTCGCTGCGCATCAGCCTCATGAACCTGTATGTGCGCAGCTTCCCAGTCTTGGGATCGGGCATCGTCCTCACGCAGGCCTCGTGGTAGTTGCACTTCTCCAGCACCCTGCCGGAGGCCTCGTTCTCGGTGTCGTACCTCGCCTGCACGAAGAGGTAGTCGGTGGTGTCCAGGATGTACCTGGAGATGGCCGTCACCGCCTCGGTCATGTAGCCGTTGTCCCAGTAGCGCTGCGCCAGGCAGTAGCCGATCTCGCAGTACCTCTGCTCCGGATGGTCGCGGACCGCGGTGATGCTGCCTATGGGCTCCCCCGTGGACCTCAGGGTGATGCACCAGTCCATGCTCCCGTTCTCGTACTGGCGGACCCACGAACCGATTATCCTTCTTGTCTGAGCAACGTCCCTGTGGGGCGTCCAGGTGGCGAAGAGCGCCACCTCTGGGTCGGACATCCAGGACTTGAAGCAGGCCTCGGCGTCCTCCACCTCGAACCTCCTGAGCTCCAGGCGCTCGGTCCTGAGACGTGGGGTCCGGATCACAGTACCTCCACCTGCAGCGAGGCCATGACCTCAAGCGCCTTCTCACCGAGCTCCCTGTCGTAGCTGGCGACGCAGTCCCTGCGCACGATAACCCTGGCCTCCGGGTTGGCGGTGCGGGCTATGACGGCGTTGGCGATGACGCAGATGTTGGTGGCGACACCGCACAGCTCGATCTCGTCGTATCCATTCAGAATCTCCATCAGTTCCGCGCACCCGAATGTGGGCTTGTCGATTATGCGGCATCTGGGGTCCTTGGACATCTCCCCGACCCTGCCGTGGATCTCCCATCCGTGAGTCCCATGGATGCAGTGAGGGACGGGCAGCATCCTGCCCTCCCTCGAATCGAGATAGTCCGGACCGTGGGTGTCGCGGGTGAAGAACACATCGTCGCCTGAGGCTAGATGATCGGATATGCGGTCGCAGACCGCATCCCCGATGATGACGGCATCCTGGCTTCCCAGGCTGCCGTCCACGAAGTCGTTTTGATAGTCTACCACGACCAGGGCGCGCATGCCCGGCCGATTGGGTTCACACCTTTATGTTGTTGGCGGTGTTCCTCCTGACTATCTCGAACACGAGGCTGTAGGGGATACCCTGCGCTATGGATATGTCCACGCAGGAGTTGCCCTTCCTGTACTCGCCCATGATGAGGCCCTCGAGCACGGAGTCGACCTCGGGGATCTGGGGATCTATCCTCTGGATGTCGACCTCCCTCTCGCTGGCCCAGTCCTTGGATGAGCACAGCGGACACTTCCGCGGGACCTTGGTACCCTTGGCATTCCAGCTGTAGCCGCAGCGCTTGCAGGTGTAACTGCGCGGTGGAGTGTTCCACTGGTGTGTCCCGCATGAGGGGCACCTCTTTGGTGCTCCGTTGTGGGAGTTCCACGTGTGGCCGCAGCGAAGGCAGGTGACCCTGAGATGGGGGTCATTCCACTTTATCGAACGGCACTTGGGACACCTCTTTGGCAGCTGGTCCTTGCGGGGGATCCACTCGTAGGAACACCTCGCGCATCTCAACAAACTGCCGAGAGGTATTGTTGGGGACATACACGGATGTCTATACTTGTGAGTATTTAATAGTATGCGTAAGATTTATATTGTTGGACGTATCCTCCAACTTACCATCCTATTCTGAAGGCGAGCCATGTCGCAAAATAGACATTCGCATACCTGGGATGTCTGAGGATCGCCAAGAATCCCTTAGGGATGGAGTACCCCGAGCGGAACGGGCGCATGGCCCCCCTGATATCGTCGTCGGTCCACCGGGAGTACTGGCGGTGGGCCTCCATGAAGTGGGGGTCCAGAAGCCTGGAGGTCCTGCACCACTTGGAGTAGATGCCGAGGTCGCGGGCCATCAGGGCCTCGGCGGCCTTCCTTCCGGACACCATGCCAATCCCTATCCCACCGTAGCAGAGGGCGTTGGCCAGACCTGCTGCATCACCGATGATCATGGCGTTGCCGCTGACCGTCTCCGGCACCCCGCCGAACGGCAGATGGCGGGCGCCTGTTGCCACGACATCCTTGGGAACCTCCCCGCCCTTGGGCGAGCCCACTGACACCAGCCCCTCGCGGGACGGGAACCTCCAGGAGTAGAACCCCTGATGAGTCCCCACCTCGAAGTCCAGAACCGAATCCCCCTCGCCGGGGGCCAGGCTGTTCACCACCGGGAGCATCTCCAGCTTCGTCCCGAAGATGTCCCTGCGGACCACGGAGTGGGCACCGTCCGCGCCTATCAGGAATCTGCATACAATATGACCGGCGGTCGTGTCGACATCGAAGCGGTCCCCCACTCTACACACAGACAGGGCGGTGCCCCTGACGACCTCGGCGCAGCTCATGCTCCTGAGCTCCTCCAGGAGCGCAGGACGGTCCACGATACTGCCGCTGACGGGGATCTCGATCGACGCGTCCCCGGGATAGGAGATGCGTATGCGGTCCACCCTGGCCACCACGGCCATGGGCTCTATCCCTGCTCTCTCGAACATGCGGTCGCTGACGGCTTCCCCGCACACGGAGTGGTAGCGCCTGAACATCCCCGTGGAGAGCCTCTCCAGGATCACCACCCTGCCGTGGAACCCCCGGAGATGGTACGCCGCGGACACTCCCGCAGGACCAGAACCTATGATCAGAACATCCGTGTCCATGGAAATCACGCCAGCAGTATGAGGTGCCTGGACACGGCCATGCGGATCCTCATCATCATGGTGCTCTGCTCGAACTTCTCGCAGGAGTACTCCTCGCTGACCTCCAGGTCCTTCAGGAACTGCTCGGCCGCCTTCTCGGTTATCTTCCTGGAGTACATCATCACGTTGGTCTCGAAGTTCAGGGTCACGGACCTGTGATCGACGTTGGCGGAACCGACGGAGCAGAAGCAGTCGTCCACCAGCACCATCTTCTCGTGCACGAACCCGTCGCCGTAGCGCCATATCCTCACGCCCGCCTTCATGAGCTCGTTGGAGTAGGTCATGTTGTTCCAGAACAGGAACATGTGGTCCTTCTTGTCGGGGATCAGTATCCTCACGTCGACCCCGGACTTCGCAGCCTCGGACAGTGCCAGCAGCATGGAGTCGTCAGGCGCCAGGTACGGGGTGGTGATGTACAGGCGCTTACGGGCATTGGTGAACATGGCGAGGTACTGCAGCTGCACCGGGTTGTTGGGCATGGTGTCCGGCCCTCCGGACACCAGCTGCATCCTCACGTCCCCTCCGTGGGGCAGCGTCAGGTCCCCCAGGTAATGGCCCAGCGGCTTCAGGGGGTCCTTCGGCGCGGAGTACTGCCAGTCGGCGCTGAACCTGACGGCCATGGGCAGTATGCCCAGGCCCTCGACCCTGACCGACGCGTCCCTCCAGTGGCCCAGGGGGCCCTCCCCCTGGTACTCGTCGCCGATGTTGAACCCGCCGCAGTAGGCCACCTTCCCGTCGATGATGGCGATCTTGCGGTGGTTCCTGTTGTTCTTCTTGGGGCTCAGCATCAGGTTCAGCGAGGAGTGGAACATGGCGTAGTGTCCGCCGGCGTTCCTGAACCTGTATATGCCCTCCTTGGGCCCCTTCCCGATGCCGAAGCCGTCCGTCAGCAGACGGACCTCCACCCCCTCCCTGACCTTCTGGATCAGGATGTCCATGAGCTCGTTGCCGCGGCGGTCGTTGCGGATGATGTAGTACTCGATCAGGATGGTCCTCTCCGCCCTGCGCAGGTCCTCGTACATGGCGTCCATCTTCTCCCTCCCGTCGGTGAAGAGCGTGACCCTGTTGTCGTTGGAGTAGGACCAGGCCCCGGCGCGCTCCATGGCCTTGGCCATGCGGTACACGTCGGCCATCTCCGGGTCATGTGCCAGATCGCTCTCCAGCAGGTCCCCCTGGTACTCGGCGGCGGTCATCAGCTGCTGGTCGGTGACGTTCTTGGGCATGAACTTCATGCGGTTGTAGATGGTGGACCCCATGTACATGTACAGGATGAAGCCCACCGGGGGAAGCAGGATGAGAACCACCAGCCAGGTGAAGAACACCCTGGGGTCGTACCTCTCCAGGAACAGCATGATCAGAAGTGCGATGATGTCGAAGACGACGATCAACATGACCAGGTCCGAGATGTAGTTCGTGTAGGACAGGAACGTCTCCACCTCTGGCGACCAGCCGAAATCGTAGGAGGGCACCTCCCACCCTAGCACGGATTCGTATATAGTTGGTTGCCCGAACCCTTCGCGCCGGCGGAGGTCACCGCCTGTCCGGCAGCCTGGAGTAGTCCATGCACTCCCTCATGCACAGGTAGGCCCCCTCGTAGCCGGGGCGGTACCTGCTTGAGTCATACCTGTGGCTGGACAGGTACCTGGCCAGGTCACCCAGAAGACCGTATGGCACGTCCAGCCTCTGCAGGACCGGCTCCCCGGATCCGGCGATGTCCTCGGCCACCGAGTCGCCCTCGGCGAGCCTCCTCTCGAAGGACTCGGCCAGCTGCCTGTCGAAGGGTACGGCGAGCTCGTCGGCCGTCCTGTTCCTCAGCAAGGTCATGACACCGGACTGCGCCCGCATGTTGGGGTTGCGGCTGTAGTCAGGCCTCACAACCTCCATGTCGTCCATGACCGCCTTGGCGGCATCCAGATCGAGAACCCAGATGCAGAATCCGTCCCCGGGGCCGTCCATATGCCTGAGGGCACTGCCCGCCGCGAAGTGCAAAGCTACGTTCACATCGGTGGTCCAGTCCAGCAGCCTGGTGGGCACGCCGTAGTGCTGTGCCAGACAGGCCACCTCCAGCCACCTGCGGTCCATCCACCTGCCCCTGAGACCCTCCTTGAATATCATGTCGGAGGCCTCGGTGTAGGGGTTGTCGGTGGTGGAGCCGAGGTCCGGCACCGGCAGGCCCTGGGCGTTGCAGAGCTCGTGGAATATCCTCAGGTCGGCGATCTCCAGCACCTCTATGTCCAGCCCCTCCTGCACGTCCACGGCCACGCCGTTGTACTTCAGGTGGCCCTCCATCATCCTCAGGAGGGTGTCGTACCCGCACGGGCCGTCCCTGCGGTACGCCGATGGCACCAGGTCGCGGCCGGCGATGCCGTGGCCGCGGAAGGCGTGGCTGGCGAAGGGCTCGAAAACCAGGTCCCTCAGGCCGTCCAGGTCGAGGGTTCTGGACGACACCGGGCTGTACCGATCGGATGATGTCATCACTGCAGACATCCACATGCCTGTTCTTGACGTTTCCCGACGGGTCGCCTTTATAAGACCGGGTGCGGATTACATGACGGCCGCGTCCGCTTCCATATCCAAAGCATCTTTGGACACGTTATTCATCTCCTCAAACCTCTTGGGACGCGGCCCTCGGGATCATAACGCACATGTGCCAGACGCCATGACGAGGTCTGACGGAGAACTGTTGGAAGTGGAGCCGCCTGAGGGATTTGAACCCCCGGCCTGCTGATTACAAGTCAGCCGCTATACCCCTAAGCCAAGGCGGCACCAAGGAGTCGTATCAGCAACTCGTTTATATCGGTTTCCCCGGAACCGACGGTCCGGCGGACCTCAACCGACATTGTTATATTATACGACGCAATCGCCAGCCCAATCCTATATTACCTTTAACTGGTGATTTCAAATGGCAGATTCCAAGAAGATCGTCCGCATCGACTACAAAGCCTACTTCGCAGACGCCGACAGGCTCTACGACACAACGAACGCCGACGCCGCCAAGGAGGCCGGCATCTACAACGAGAAGGTCACCTACGCCCCCATGGCCTACATCGTCGGATCCAACACCCTCTACGCCGACCTGGACGCCGCCATCGCCGCGGCCGAGGTCGGAAAGGAGGTCGAGGTCACCATCCCCTGCGAGAAGGCCGCCGGCGCCAGGAACCCCAGGCTCATCGAGCTCCACCCCATCAAGGAGTTCTACAAGAACGAGATCAACCCCTACCCCGGAATGAGCGTCTCCCTGGGCAACCGCAGCGGAGTCGTCATGTCCGTCGGAGCCGGCCGCGTCAAGGTCGACTTCAACAGCCCCCTGGCCGGACACGACCTGAAGTACGAGATCACCGTCGTCGAGGAGGTCACCGACCCCGTCGAGAAGGCCAAGTGCATCATGGAGATGGACTTCGGAACCTCCGAGGGATTCGGATTCGGCATCATGGAGGACAAGGTCGTCGTCACCGAGGCCGAGATCTGCAAGTTCCACGAGGGATGGGCTGTCGCCAAGTACAAGCTGGTCTCCGACTACCGCGCCACCTTCGGAGTCGACCGCGTCGAGTTCGTCCAGGTGTGGGAGTCCAAGAAGGCCGACGCCCCCGCCGCCGAGTGATCCGCTCGCGCGACGTCCTGAAACCATTTACAAAAAACACCCTTCTTTTTGGTTACATCGGGTTTAGTACGGGAGGGTGTCCCCCTCCCGTCCATCCTATCCGCCCGTCCCGGCTCAGTCGAAGAACGCCAGGATCGAGTTCAGCTCCATGTTCACGTTGTCCCTGCGCTCGACCCTCCTGTAGGGTCCGGTCCCGGGCTTGGAGGGCTCGGGGAAGCGCTGCCTGGGCATGGGTATTATGAGTGTCTGCCTCTGTGCCATCTCTTCTTCTCTCCCGCAGTCCGTATGACTGCGATATGGAGATTGGCTGGGAGGTATAATTACAGCTCGTTGTTATCTCTGTAATGTCTGTAAGAATTGTAAAACTCGTGACGGCGCAGAGGGATCGCTGAAACGACGTCGGAACAATGGAGGGCCCGGATTGAAGGACGGGGATCAGTCCGTGTAGAACGTGCCGATGGCGGTCCTGCCGCTGTCGGTGAGGACGTACCTGTTGCGCAGCTCGTCCTTGACTATCCAGCCGTTCCTGAGCCACTTGGAGATGAAGTCCCTCTGGTAGTACACGGCCTCGGTCTGGCGCTGGTTGGCCTTGCGCTCGGGGTCGTCGGTCTCGGTGTCGCGGTACCACAGGCCGGCCTCCTTCAGGGCCTGGACCATCCTGCCGCTGGTGACCGACAGCCTGGAGTCGTTCCTCTCGGACAGGATCCTCAGCCCCCTGATCAGGTGCTCCTCCGGCATGTCTATCGCATACACGGGCATGGCCCTGGGCGGGTAGGTGCTCATGGTGAGCCCCACGGGCTCCCCGTCCACGAAGTAGACGTCGCGGATGCGGTCGGCCGGCACGGTGTACTCCCTGGTGCCGACGGAGAAGGGTATGGTGCCCGGCACCATCATCGATGCCACCGCGGCCGCGGCGGCGTACTCCGGGGAGCCGGAGGAGATGTTGACGTAGATCTCGCACCCCTCCTCCCCCCGGTTCTCCGCCTGTATGATGGACAGGACGGTCCTGAGCATCACGGAGAAGTCGCTGACGCGCTCATTGTGCATCACCAGCTCCACCTCCCGGGGCGACTCGTCCCGGAGGCGCTCGCACACCCTGCGGCGGAAGCTGTCGTAGACCATGCCACTCTCCGAGTCGGGGTCCTTCACGTAGTGTATGATGTGGGCCCTGTTGACCTCGTAGTAGAGCGCCGGCTCCACGACCTTCGATGTCTCGAAGGTCACGCAGGCGATCATGATCCTGTTCTTGCGGCCAGACGGCAAAGCTGCATCCCGACATGCACATCGCGGGGAGGGTATTTAATGACTTTGATTACGTTCAAATCGACATCTACGATTGTGACAAACCATACAGTCGATACAGGCATTACAGCGAATGGTTTATCTAGATGCGGTGACATGTGGTAGTGGTACTTCCCCCGAGGGAGGATCACCCGCTTATAGCCGGGGCCCACCCCATCCCATCCGGGCCCCGGCTGCTTCTAACAACCAAAGAATGATACGGAACCAGCAACATCCCCAGCAGGAGCGCCCGAGAACGACATGACAGGACGGAGTGAAACAACAGCGAAGCAGGAGACCCCTGATAGGAGCCACATGATGGAGGTAATCGAATGACTGGCTATGACGATCCGATCAAGCTGACGATCCACTACACCGGAAAGCGGTTCGATGACCACACGGTGCCGGTGACCCTGCTGGAGGATCTGGGCACGATCCAGGAGATGATCCTGGAAGTCGCCTCCGAGATATTCAAGAGGAAGTCCGGTACCAAAAGGGTCCCGAAGGGATTCAGGGAAGGTTGCAGCCTCAGACTGGAGTCCGTCTCGGAGGGGTCCGCGGTCATCGACATGACCGTGGGAAACATACACAGCCAGAGACACATAGTGCCATCCAACGAGAGCGAATGCGTCTCGGAAGCCATCGACCGCATGCTCGGATTCATGGGGAGCGAGCAATCAGACTTCGACGACATATTCCGCGAGCACACCCGGAAGATGGGGTCCAAACTGAGGGATGACGAGGCTATGACCTTCTCCTCGAAGAACAGGAGCGCGGTGTACAACCAGAAGGTCAGAGCCGAGCTCACAGCCGCCTGCTCGGACTACGAGAGGTACGAGTCGTACTACGGGAAGATCACCGAAGTGGACAGCAAGCTGAGAAGCTTCAAACTCTCCCCGGTCCCCGATGAGGACGGGAAGAGGGTCGACATACGCATAAGGGACCTGGATGACATGCCCCCGGACCTCGACACGTCCAACATGATGGGCAGGCACCTGATGATCTCGGGCAGGTTCGACGTCAGGAAGGACGGCACGCGTAAGGCACGGTCCATCGAATCCGTGCAGGTGCTGGACCCGTTGGACGTCAACTACAGGCTGATGGAACTCTCATCCATGAGGGACGGCTGGGGAGAGCACGGGGACGAGGTCGCCCCGAAGGGCGAGCTCCTCTGCAGGCTCATGGACCTCTACGACGAGCTCTGCGGCGACATGAGGCTTCCGTACATCTACCCGACGGTCGACGGGAACATACAGATGGAATGGGACTCCGACGACCTGATGGAGATGGAGGTCGACCTGGAGTCGATGAGGGGCACGCTGTACCATGGCGACTGCGAGACGGGGATAGACCTGAACTCCGAAGAGGGTTGGAACAGGCTGTCCGAACTGGAGGGCAGTGATGATCGCCGACGACTGGACACTTCTGCTCCGCATCGTGAACCCGAGATGGGTCGAGGACGGCAGGGTGACGTCCCAGGCGTTCCTGACGTCCCGCGGAAGGCCCGTGTCGGTGTTCGACGGGAGCATGATCACCCCCGAGGAGGCGTTCCACAGGTTCGAGGAGGACCACGAGGCCTACGGTGTCATCGGGGTGACCGTCGCGGAGGCCAGGAGCCTGGGGATGGAGGTGGTCGAGGACCGCGAGCCGTACGTCGAGCACATCTCGCTCGTCTTCCCGCCATGTTCCGGCAACCAGGAGAGGAGGCTGGCCAGGGAGCTGAGGGAGCGGCCAACCGGAGGGGCTGGCTCTACAGGCCGAGGGAGTGACCCCCGGGCATCCGCCCGAGCCTGCTTCCGGGCCGCGGCAGCGCGGACGGACGGTTGCCTGACAGCAACCCAATGGCAACGCTTATATCCTCGGGCTGAATCGGGGGATTCAGCGGACAGGTGGCCTAGTCTGGATATGGCAGCAGCCTCCTAAGCTGCAGGCCGGGGGTTCGAATCCCCTCCTGTTCGCCATTTTTAGCTTCTGCTCTCGACAGCCAGATATCGTTTCTGAAAATTAGCGCTATCATTCTGATACCTCCGTTTCTCACTCCTCTTCCGAACGTGTTTGCGAAGTCGTTTCCCACGATGACGGAGGGCGCCGGGGACGTCGGTGGAACGGCTCCTCCGGACACCTCCTGTCGGCGCAGCGCCTGAGGTCGTCCGCGAGGTCGCGGACCCTGCGGCATCGGCAACCCTTAAATCGTCGAAGAGCAGGTTTTGGATCGACCGATCCGGGGAGAACGGATGGCGCCTGCCATCCGCCCGGGCCGCTCATTCTCAGATGTACCCGTGCCTCCTGATCCCCGATTCTAATCCTCATATGCTCCGCACGTATCCGGAGATTCTTCATCGCGGATCCTGCCGCGTTCCCGACAGCCGGACATGCTTTCTGAGAATTGGAGACATCATTCTGATATCTTCATGGCGAGACGCTCCCGTGTGTCGGTTCACAGGCCGATATGTTCCAAGTACAGACTTCGTGAACAGCGAGAATACAGCGAAATGAAAGAAGATAAAGATGACTGAATGAAGGACAC
>CALUOK010000015.1 GCA_944322255.1 Candidatus Methanomethylophilaceae archaeon
GGGACTTGAACCTGGGGAGATGTTCCGGGTCGCCGTCCTCGTTCCAATCACATCCGGACATGGCCCTCTCGACGCGCCTGCAGACCTCCTGCAGGCACTGTGCGTACGGGATCTTGTATCTGGGATCCGAGGCCTTCATCCCGGGCAGGAGCGATGTGAGCTCTCCGTATTCCTCTGGCGGATGCCCATGACGGCATCCGCCTTGCACTCTGCAAGGATGTGATTGTACGCGGATCCGCACACCGACAGCGTCTCCTCCAGCTTCCTGGTCTGGGTGGCGTTGTGGCTGAGGCCGTACTCTATGGTGACGAACCTGTACTCCCTGTCGCTGTCGTCGGCATTGTCTCCACGTGCCATGGATAGCACATCGAACATTCAGGTATTTTAACCTTACAGGAAAAGTTTACTGGAACGGAGTCCACGGTTCAATGTGCCTGGATGTCCCGCCATGATATCGAAGAACTCGGATCGAACGATGACCAACACTGTCGTCCTGAACCTGCACTGCAACGAGTTCGGATGCAGGTGATGAATCCAAGATTGCATTTCGGAAACACACGGTGGTCTAACATCCCCGTTCTCAGTAATCGTCAACAGCATCGTCCAGACCCTCCTCTATCTCCTTGAACCTCTCCGCCGCGCAGTACAGCAGCACCGCGATCAGCGCTATGAACACGACGGACACCCCTGCGACGACCGGCGCCGGGACCTCCATCACGAAGTAGGCCACCGGGACGAACGCCAGGAGCAGGACCATCAGGATGACGGATCCCACCACCCCGAGTTTCTTGGCTGTGTTCGCATCCATGGCGCCGTCATCGTGCGACGGGAATATGAGCAATCTGCAAACAGCTCCGTTCCACCCGTTCGGCATCATTTTTACACCGAACCCCGATACATCCGCATTACCATGGGAAGGAAGACGACCACGCTGAGATGATGTCCAGAATGCGACATCCCCGTCATAGACCGCAGGAGCTGCCCCGTCTGCCGTTCGAAGGCGTCACTGGTTGACGTGCCGGCGTTCGACATCCGCCCCGCCTTCCCATACGACCTGGACCGCCTGTCGGGACTCATCCGCGAACGTTACGGGTGCGAAAGAGTCCCCTTCTTCGAGGACTGCGTCGTCCTCCTCTACGGGAACGAGACCACCCACATAGGACTGTGCGCTGTGGCGCACGGAAGGGTCGTCGCCAGTTTCAAACGCCATTCGGACGGCAGTGAGAGTGCCCACCTCACCCTGGCGGGGGTCATCATGGCCGCCCCGTACATCTCCAGACGCATCGTCAGGATCAAGAGGAGCGCCGAACCGTACATCAGGACCGGGAAGAACGTAATGGCCACCTCGGTCACGTACACGGACCCGAGGATAGAACCCGGGAGCGACGCGATCGTGATGCTCGGGTACGGAAGGATCATAGCCACGGGGACGGCCAGGATGAGCGGCGGCCAGATGATAGAATCCGACAGGGGCATGGCGGTCAAGGTGAAGGCGGTCGACAGGGGCGACGAGTCCCCCAGGATGCTGCCCTCCGACTGGGAGAAGGTCACGGAGGCCAACGGCGAGGTCATCCGCAGACGCGTGGCCGCCTCGGTCAGGTTCCTCCGCGGGAAGATCGGCGGCACCGACGCTGTTATATCGGCATTATCCCTCCACCCATCGCTGAGAGATGGAGGGTGACCGACGGTAGCCATCAGGGCAGCTGAGGAAGTTCCCCTCTCCTAGGGCAAGATGGACGGACGCAAGTCCGTGCGGCGAGAGCCGTGGCAAGGGCACAGAAACGACACGGACCGGGCTCAAGGATGATCCGCTAGGCGGTGACGTTCCCCGGGATTCGGTGAAACGGCGACTCCCCATCGGAGCAAGTCCGCACAGCGGGGCAGACCGGCCCGGGACCCGCGGGTAGGACGCTAAGTTGAATGTCACCTGAAACAGAAAGGGGGCTACTACCATCACTCGGCACTCCAATCATCACGGTGAAAGGCAATGCTCACTCTCAACCGCTGTCCCAAGTGCTCTCCCGAGACCGGAATCAGAATCGTACCTCCGGAGGAGACCCTGAAGAGGGTGCTCCCCCTTCTGGAGACCGCCGGCCTCGGCAAGCCGGAGGACATCACCACCAAGGACGACGTGGGCATCCCCGTCTTCTCCGTGGACAGGCAGGAGACCGCCCTGGGCGTCCCCAAGTACTACAACGGCAAGGGTGTCACCAGGGAGCAGGCGGAGGCCTCGGCGGTCATGGAGTCCCTGGAGAGGTACAGCGCCGAACAGAGGGACACCGACGAGGTGGTCTACGGGACCTACGAGCAGGCCTGCGACGTCATGATGACCGTGGACCCCAAGGACCTGATCCTGCCGCTGCCGATCCTGGACAGGTACATGAACGAGACCATAGCCTGGACCGAGGGATGGGAGATGTTCAGGGGCTGCCCCATATGGGTGCCCGCCTGCGCCGTCTACTACCCCTACTACCCCGACGGGGACCTCCAGCTGTTCAGATGGCACACCAACGGCATCGCCTCCGGCAACACCATGGAGGAGGCCATACTCCACGCCCTGTTCGAGGACATCGAGAGGGACGCCTGGTCCATCGCCGAGTACAGGGACATGACCAACGGCGACATCGTCGTGGACGACGAGGACTCCGTGCCGGCCCAGCTCATCGCCAGGTTCGCCGAGCAGGGCATCGAGATCCACCTGAAGGACCTCACCAGCGACGTCGGCATTCCCACCATCGGCGCTGCGGCGGACGACGTCCGCACGAAGGACCCCGAGATGCTGACCATCGGCGTCGGGACCCACCTGAACCCGGAGATCGCCGCCATCAGGGCCATCACCGAGGTGGCGCAGAGCAGGGCCACCCACAAGCACGGGGCCAAGATCAACGCGCAGCTCCAGAAGGTCACCCAGGACATGGGCTACGACCGCATCAAGGAGGTCAACCACATGTGGTTCGGCGAGAGCCGCAGGAAGACCAGGCTCAGCGAGATCCCCGACAGGTCCACACCCTACGTCCTGGACGACATCGAGGTCGTCCTGGGGAGCCTCGTGGAGGCCGGGTTCGACAGCGTCATCGCGGTCGACCTGACAAGACCGGAGATAGGCGTCCCCGTGGTCAGGATGATCGTCCCCGGCATGGAGGTCAGCACCATGGACCCCGAGAGGGAGGGCGGCAGGCTCAGCGGCATGTGGCCCCCGGTCAGGGTCTGAGCCATGTTTTAAGGAACTTCGGAGATACGGGAGCATGGATGGAATCAGAGCCGTGGGCTTCGACCTGGACGGCACGTTCATGAAGACCCGTGTCGACTACTCCAAGCTGGACACCGCGGACCGCAGGGTTTGCCTGGAGCACGGCATCCCGTTCGACGACATAGACTTCGGCGACTCCCCGAAACGTCCACGCGCCCCCATCCGCGCCTGGCTGGAGGCCAACGGCCGCGGGGACGAGTTCCAGAGCGTCAGCGACGACATCGACCGCGCCTTCACCGAGTGCGAATGCGAGTTCGTGCACGAGGCCGTGCCGTTCCCGGGATCCGCCGAGTGCATCCCGCTGCTGAAGTCGAAGGGGCTGAAGGTCGGCCTCCTCACCCGCGGCAGCCTCGAGTACGCCACCAGGGCCCTGGGCCCGCTTTCCGGAGAGTTCGACTTCGTGATGGGCAGGGACCACTCCGACTACGACAACGCCAAGCCCTCTCCGAAGGCCATGGAGGAGTTCGCCGAGGAACTGGGAGTCAGACCCGATGAGATCCTGTACGTCGGCGACAACAGCACCGACTGGATGTCCGCCCACGGCGCCGGGGCCAGGTTCGTCGGCGTCAGGACTGGTTCCGGATCCGACGCGATGTGGTCGTCCATAGACCCGTCCATCCCCGTGATAGACCACGCCGGCGACGTCGTGTATCTCCTCTGAGGATAGCCATCAACTTTCTCCGAGCAGTGCCCGGATTTTAGAACACTGTAAAAGTGGCGGTCCCGGAGGACCGCCTTGAAAGGTTTACTGCGTTCCGTCGCCCAGCTTGTGGACGCGGTCCAGGGTCTTCATGTGCTCGAGGTCGTCGTACCTGAACCTCTCGAGGTTGGCACTGAAGGTCTTGTCGGCGGGCAGGATCTTCTTGACGACCTGGATGAGGGCGCTTCCCATGGACATCAGGCCCTTGTTCATGTCGATTCCGAACCTGGTCATTCCGCAGACAAGGTGTCCGGGGTTGACGACGTCGTGGGGGTCCAGGGCGGTCTTGATCTCCCTCTGCATGGTGGCGGTGGCGGAGTTGTGGATGACGTCCATGTTCCAGGCGAAGAACACTCCGAATCCGGTGGTCCTTCCTCCGTACCTCTGGGCGACGTCACCGAGGTAGAAGTTGAATCCGAAGGACATCATTCCGGTCAGGAGCTCGTCGTCCTTGAAGTAGTAGGGCATGAACAGGGCGGTGTTCCTGTCGGCCATGACTCCGATGACTCCTCCGGCCTCCATCTTCATGTTCTTGAATCCCTCGTAGCACTCGTCGGTGAACTCGCCCCAGTGCACGGTGGGGACGATGACCTCTCCGGGGATCTCCCCGACTCCGACCCTCCTGGCCCTGAACTCGTAGCACCTCTCGGACCACTCGTGCTCGGCGATCTCGGAGGAGATCTTCCTTCCGCCGGCCTTCTCGGCCATGGCGTCGAGGGCGGACTCCTCGAGGTCGTTGTGCTTCTCGTCTCCCTGGACGGTCACGAGCCACAGGTTCTTCACGTCGGGGGAGTGGTGGACTCCGGCCCTCTTCTGGTTGGCGAAGTGCAGGTAGTCGGACCAGGCGACGTGCAGGGGCCTGACGGACGGGTGGTGGACCATCTCCTGCATGGGACCGTCGATGTCCCTCAGGGCGTCGAACTCGTAGGCGAGGCACCTGACCTCTCCCATGGGATGGAGCCTGAAGGTCAGGGTTCCGATGATTCCCAGGGTTCCCTCCGCTCCGGAGAAGAACTGGTTCAGGTTGAAGGAGGCCCTGTAGGACCCGGTGTCGGTGTATCCGGTGTTGATGATGGATCCGTCGTCGGCGATGACCTCGGCGTTCAGGACGTTCTCCCTGGCGGCGCCGTACTTGTAGGAACCGATTCCCATTCCGTTGGTGGAGTACCAGGCTCCGACGGTGGCGGACGGGAACGAGGAGGGGTAGGATCCGATGATGTATCCCTCCTTCATGCAGGCCTCGAGGAGGTTCTTCCATGTGCATCCTCCCTGGACCTTGACGTACAGTCCCTCCTTGTTGATCTCGACGATCTTCTTCATCTTGGAGGACATGTCGAGCAGGATACCGGCGTTGGTGGGCATACATCCGGCCAGTCCCCAGGAGGCGCTTCCCCTGGGGGTGACGGCGATCCCGTTCTCGTAGGCGAGGGCCATGACCTCGGAGATCTGCTGGACGGTCTCGGGCCTGACGATGACGTCGGGGATGTTCTTGAAGGCGATTCCGGCCTCCTTCGGGAGGGGAGCCATGTCGTGGCTGTACAGGACCCTGTCCATGCCGCTGACGTTGACGTTCTTGGCGCCGACGATGGCCTTGAGCCTCTCGATGATGGCGGGGGTGACCTCCCTGCTGAGCTTGACGTCCTCGACGGGCTTCCCGGCGAAGGCGTCCTCGATCCTCCTGATGTACTTGTTGGTGGCCTCGTCGCGGTACTTGCTGGGGCACCTGATGCTGGCCCTTCCTCCGAGCTCCTCGGCCTTGTCGGCCGCGGCGTCGTAGTCGGCGTCGGCTCCCTCGTAGAGCTTCACGGCGACGGTGCTCTTGTCGGGGACGTTTCCGGCGATGGTGAAGCCGGCGATGCCCTTGCAGGCCTCGACATAGGCTGCGAAGTTCTTCAGGGGGACGTACATGGTGACCGCGTCGGGGTCGACGCAAGCGGCGGTGTCGATGCCTCCGAAGAGCTCGTCGGCCTCGGACTGCTCCAGCTTCGTGGCTCCGGCATCGGCCATCATGGCGTCGACGGCCTCGATGTCGAGGTCGACGAACTCCTCGGCGCCCTGGAAGGCCATGACGGTCTTGAGGGTGTTGAAGGAGATGTGCATGGGCTTGACGGAGGGGCTCTGGGCGATCTGCTGCCAGACCTCCTGCATCTTGTCGGATCCGGGGAGCTCGTAGGCGACGACCTTCACGACGCCCTTGGGGTGGAGCTTGAAGGTGACGTCGGTGACGATGGCGAGCCTTCCGGAGGAGGCGGTCAGGGCCTGGATCATGTTGTATCCGGACATGTAGTAGCCGATGTCGTCGTATCCGGTCTCCAGGAGCTTGCCCTCGTAGTCAATGGCGCGGACGTTGTCGACGGAGTCCTTGACGGTTCCGTACTTGAAGGATCCGATGCCCTCCTGCTCGGTGTAGATCCAGTCCTCGACGGTGGGGTCGGCTCCGGCGGGGCGGACTCCGATGGTGAATCCCTCGGCGTCGACGGCCTTGAGGATGGTGCTGAACTTGCATCCGGCCTGGGCCCTGACGGTCTGGGCGTCCTTGTCGATGTCGATGAGGGCGTTCATGTCGGACATGTCAACGAGGACGTCGCCCTCGGTGTGGCTGCCCTTCCTGCTGAGGGGGGAGATGGACGCTCCGGCGGACATGACGGCGGAGACCGCCTTGGCGAGGTCGTCGGCGTTGGCGGGTTTGATGACTGTCTTTCCCTCTACCTCGGAGACCCTGGAGTTCCCGATGAGGGAGCAGATGTGCTCCACCGTGTCGGCGGAGAAGTTGGCGGATTCTGCGTTTCCTTTCATGATTCGACCTCCACAGTCAAGGCTGTGGCTGAATTGACGAATCGTGTACTATCTGATGCGTTATAAGGGTTTCCCGCTCGGAAAAGAAATGAGAGAAAATGAGATTAATCCGGCCTCCGCGACCAGTCTGGCTGTTGCCTCGGGGGTCGTCCGGAACAGGTGCGTCCGGCACCTGCAGTCGGAGCATCCGAAGCCGTCCGCGGCGGGCTCCATCCCGCACCTCGCGGCCATGGACGCCAGGGTGCACTCCGGGATCGGGTCGGGATACGACACGTAGGCGTCCACGGAGTCTGCCGCCATGGTGAGACGGTCTATGTGCCAGCGCACCTTCTTCTCGCGTGAGAGATGGCGGGAGACCCTCTGGTCCAGGCCGCCCATGGCGCTGCCCACGTAGCAGTACTCGCCGGCAGAAAAGCGAAGGGTGCCCAGGGCCCCGACCTCCAGTTCGGTGTCGGAGCCGAGGGCGATTGTGAGTATGTAGGTTCCGGGCCGTCTCATGCGTTCCTGCGACGGTCCTCGTCCGCGACCTGCGAGCGGGTCTTGATGCGGATGATGGTGCTGCTGTCGTCGATCTTTGACGGGGTGATGTCGGCGATCTCGCCGAGCTTCCTGCCGAACACGACGACGTTCTCCAGGTACTCCCTGTGCTCGTGGTAGGGGATCTTCACCCTGATACCGTCCAGATGCAGGACCATCGGCGACGGCCTGAGACACATGTTGATGGGCTCGTACTCCTCCAGGATGGTCTTGACCTCCGCGGGGTGCACGTAGAGCGGGTCCTCCTCGAGACTGCGCTTCTTCTCCTTCAGGACCGCCTCCGTGACGTCGGCGATCTCGTCCAGCTTGGCCCTCTCTGGGGGAGTCCTCATCCTGGCCGCCTTGCGCCCGACACCGGTGACGATGGCGTCGCAGGTGTCCTCGATGCCCTCGGGCACTGGCCCGCACACCAGGACTGTGGGGGCGTGGATGTCCCTCATGAGCTCGGATTTGGTCTCCACGCAGCTCTTGAAGTTGCCCATCATGAAGATGACGGCGTCGTACTCGTCCAGGGTCATCCTCTCGGTGGTGGATATCTGGGACGTCGCCTTGCCGCGGCCCCTGGCCATACCCATGACCACGGTCACGGCGCCGTACCTCCTGAGCTCCTCCGCGATGTCGCAGATGGGGTGGGGCATGTGGTGCCTGCCCAGGGTGGGTCCGACCACGGCGATCTCGGTTCCCGCCAGCGGGACGCTCTTGACGACGCCTCCGATGTCGGTGCACATCCTCTCGATGGCCTCCCTGTCCTCCTCCGGCACGGACATGATGACGGTGAGCATCTGGGAGCTCCTGTTCTTCTGGAGGACAACGCCTCCGACATCGTCGATGAGCTCGTAGAGCTCCTCGGAGCGGTAGACACCGCCGTCGTACATCAGAACCTCAAACATCTGCGGAACCTCCCATGGCGACGTGGACCTTCCTTCCGCGCTCGATCATCTCCGGCAGCAGGACCTCCTCGGTGGCCACCACGGTGATGACGTTGTCGCTGATCAGGGCCTTCCTGTTCTTGATGCCCTCGGGCATCGTCCTCCACAGGGCGGCCATGATCTCGCGCCTGTCGTCCTCGCCCGAGGCAACGACGATGGCATTCACGTCCGTGTCCTTGGCGCCCTGCACGTCCAGGTCGAACCTGGTCTGCTGGTACACGGCCTTCCTCCCGTACTTCGCCCACAGCTCCTTCAGGATGTCCGGGGCGTAGCGCTCCTGGGTGATGGTGACGTGTACCCCGCCGACGTCGGTCCTGACGGTGGCCACGTCCCCGATGGTCTTGGCGGCCGGGGCCGCCCTCAGGACGATGGAGAAGATGAACAGGGGCGTGGCCGGCTCCAGGGTCAGCTGGACCTTGTCGATCAGCACCGCCTTGTTCAGGTCGCTCATGATGTCGTCGAAGAGCCTCGCGTAGGCATCGTTGCCGTACTCGTCGCCTCCGATTATCTCTATGTCCATGAGACCGCCTCACAGGAACCCGGAGCTCAGCAGCGCGCCGCCGACGGCACCGATGTACTGGGAGTCCGGCGGGACGATGGGCTTCTCTCCGAGGACCTCCCCGACCTGTGTGACCAGACCGGAGATCAGGGATGTTCCGCCCACCTGGATGATGGGGTGCCTGACGTCGATCTCCTGGAGCTGCTGCTCGTAGACCTGCTCCGCGACGGAGTGGCATGCGGCGGCGGCCACGTCCTCGAAGCTCTTGCCCTCTCCGAGGGTGGTGACCAGGTCCTGGATACCGAAGACCGAGCAGTAGGAGTTCATCTTGGCGTTCCTCCAGTTGCCCCTGTCGGCGAGGGCGCCGAGCTCGGTGACGTCGATCTTCATCCTCCTGGACGTCATCTCGAGGAACCTTCCGGACGCTCCGGCGCAGATTCCTCCCATCGTGAAGTTGTCGGGCACGCCGTCCCTGACGGTGATGGCCTTGTTGTCCATTCCTCCGATGTCGATGATGGTGGCCTCGCCCCTCTGCCTGTCCGCGAGCCAGACGGCTCCCTTGGAGTTGACGGTGAGCTCCTCCTGCACCAGCTTGGCGCCGAAGTGGTCGCCGAGGGTGAACCTTCCGTAGCCGGTGGTGCCGATGGCCTCGATGTCCTTCAGCTCCACGCCGGCCTGCTTCATCGCGTTCTCCAGGACCTGGGTGGCGGACTTGACGACGTCCCCGGAGGGGGTCCAGTCCTTTCCGATGATCTTGTTGTCCTGCATGATGACGGCCTTGGTTGTGGAGGAACCGGAGTCCAGTCCGGCGGTGAGGCCGGTCTGCCTCTCCCTGGCCAGCAGCTCCTTCCTGGTGACGATGGTGACGAGGGCCTCCATCCTGGTCAGGAGCTGGGACGCCTTGAGCCTCTCCGTGAACGAGTATGTGACCACGGGGAGCCTGGTGTTGTCCTGGATGAACCTCCTGAGCTCGTTCCTGACGAGGGCGGCCTCGGCGCACCTGAAGCAGGTGGTGATGAACACCGCGTCGGCGTCGTACTTCTCGTCTGCCAGCTGGACCGCCCTGGCGATCATCAGCTTGAGCTGGGGGGAGCGGGGGTTGAACCCGAACCTCTTGACGGCCTCGTCGATGTCGGCGGCGGACACGTCGGGGTAGACGATCTTGGCTCCGACCGACCTTGCGGCCTTCTCGATCTCGTACTGTACGCTGCTGTACTCGGTACCGCATGAAAGCTGTGCGATCTTGATTGTCACTGCAGTCCCTCCAGGAACTCTTTGGTCTGAGCCACGAAGTTGACGGCCTGCTCGTCGTCCTCGGGGTAGCTCACGTGCAGGGCGGGGATGCCGCGCCTCTTGATCAGGTACTTCACCATGAGGTTGGACCTCTCGCACCCGACGCATCCGAAGCTGTAGGGGCAGTCGTCCATGATGATCGCGGCGTCGGCCTCGTCGATCATGGGTCCCCACAGGGCGAGCCTCCCCCTGATTCCGGAGGGGACCTCGACTCCCGCGTACTTGAGACCCTTGACGACGTCGTCAAGAGTGACGTTCATGGGTGGCATGTCCACTTCAAGGTTGTCGACCCTCTCCTGGATGGCCGCCATCGCGCTGAGGGGCTCATGCCCGAACCTCTCAACCAGATCGAACAGCACCAGGCTGTTCGGCGGATCTATGAAGACCTTCATCACTGCACCTCGCAAATCTTCTTGAAATCGTTTACAGGAATGCGTTTCTTCTCCTGGGGCGGCACGTACTTCGCCCCGGCGTCGACCTTGTCCAGCGCATACTGTATGTGCGCCAGCAGCGCCCACTCCTCCTCGAGCTGGGCGTATCCGGGCCTGGTGCCGTGCTGGGCCCTGCATCTGCGCGGGTCGCTGCACGGGTAGGCCCTGACCTTCGAGAAGACCTCGTTGGGGTACTTCTCCCTGACCTTGGCCAGGATCTGTCTGACCGTCTCCCTGGACGCCTCCACGAGGCATCCGTAGCATGTCTCCTTGACGATGGCGGACTCGCCGTAGGAATGCACCATGCGGGACAGCTGGTCCGGCGTGAGCATGGACCTGGGCGAGATCATGAACAGCCTGGTCTCCCTCTCCTCGCTCATAGTTCCTCCTCCGTGATGTAGACGACGTCTTCCTCGTTCAGGTCCTTCATGAGCCTGTCGAGGTCGTCCACGAACTTACCGACGATGTTGGTTCCGTACGGCTCCTCGCCGGTGGGGCCGAAGTCCTTGCTGTCCTCCAGCCTTATGCCTATCAGGCCGTGGTGGGGCCTGGCCTGGTTGGTCACACCGATGTCCCCGCGCTTGACCTTCTTGAACGGCTCCTGCGGGTACAGGATCTTCCCCCTGACCTCGTCGCCGTAGAAGGTGACCATGGGGAGACCCTCGAAGGTGAACTGGACCTTCAGCATCCCGATGGGCTTGTGGCTGAGCCCCGTGACCTTCTTGAAGTAGTGCTTGCTGATCTGGTCCTTGTCGCTGAGCTGGATCCTGAAGATCCTGTCCCTCGGGACGCCGAAGGTCTCGACCTCCCCCTTCTTGAGGGCCTCCACGGTGTGCTCGGGGCCCTGCTCGGCGATGATGGCGTCGTCGGAGACGTCGCCGGTCCTGACCTGCTTGATGCCCGCGGCCTCGAGGAACCTCTGCCCCTCGGCCTGGGTCATGCCCACGGACAGCGCCCTGGGCGGGTCTGTGACGACGGTCACGGTGCTCCCTGCGGGGGCGTTGGCGACGATCGCCTGCCCCATCACCACCTGTCCGGCGGTGTTGTGGGAGAACATGACCTGCCTCCTCTCCTTGTAGATGTACATGCGTCCCTGGCCCTGGCCGTCCCACCTGACGGTGACGGCCCCGGCCTCCCTGACCTTGCGGTCCTCCTCGGGGATGTTGACGTCCATGTCCTCCGAGCAGGACACGAAGCTGCCCGTGGACTCGGTGACCCCCATGGTCCCCTCGGAGGTCAGGATGAGGACATGCTCGGACGACTCGGGGGAGTCGGTGTCGAGCTTGATCCTGACGTTGGTCTCGACCCTGTACCCGTCCTCCATCTTCATGGACAGGTCGTCGGTGACCTTCACGTTCTCCTTGCTGGTCTCCGACATCAGCGGGCGGACGGAGTGGATCCTGTCGCCCTCCCTGAGGTCGTCCAGGATGTGCCTTCCGACGGTGACCTTGCCGATGACACCGTGCCCGGCGCCGTAGCATCCGGTGTGGTTGTCGCGGGCGATCATCATGTAGGTGGTGTGGTTGTCGAAACCGCCCAGCGCCAGGAAGCAGTCGTACATCCTGTACCCGTACGTTCCGCGGTCTACCTCGATGTCCGACGGGAACGACCCGAAGGCCACGATCTCGTGGGTGACCCACCTGGTGTTGGCCTCGGTCATCCTCTCCAGGAGCTTGGACCTCCACATCTCGGCCTCGGGGGTCTCGTTGAGACGCATGACGAAGGACCCCTTGTCGGTCTCGAACTGGAAGTCCCTTGTCTCCGTGACGACCCTCTCCTCCGAGAGGTGCACCGCCACCAGCGAGCCCTTGACGTACGGCTCGCCTGAAATAGCCGATTTGAGCGTGGCGCCCGACCTGAGGGTCTTCTCCACGCCGTTGACTGTTACCTTCATCTGTGCTCTCCCTCCGGGAGCATGGACTGAACCTTGGAGACGATCTCGTCCAGCTTGTCCTGCGGTGTAGTCACACCCCTGACGACGCCGGTGACGATCTCCACGATCTCACCCTTGGTCTGGATCTTGTTCTCCGGCGGCATGACGTACTTGGTCTTGCAGCCGATGGCGGCGAAGTCCTCGTAGTCCACGGGGCACTGCGCCACGATAATGGCGGGGATGTCCACGTTCCTGAGGATGAGCCTCGCCTTGTAGACGATGTGGTTGCGCACGTTCCCCAGGTGGATGAGCGCCACCTTGTACTGCTGGATCCTGTCCGCCTCGATGGGGTCCAGTCCGAAGCACGTACCGGTGGTCACGTCGGGGGCGTCAGCGGGGACGCCTGACCCGGCGTTCACCACGAGGACGCTTGTGTCTATGCCCTCCTCCCTGAGCGCGTAGGTGATCTCGCAGACGGGTTTGGTGATGTGCCTGCGGCCGGGACCCATGGCGATGGCCACGACGTCCCTGCCGGACTCGGAGATGGTCGCCCTCTGGGCGAGTCCTCCTCCGACACCGAGTCCCATCGACTCCCTGCACTCCACGAAGCTGAGATGCCTTCCCATCTTCTGCTTCATGGTCATTCACCTTCGGGGACCGGCTCCATTGCGAACTCTTCCAGGACCTCGTCCGGCTTGCCGATCGCGATGATCTTCCCGCCCTTCATGAAGGCGGCGCGGTCGCTGCAGTTGAGGATGAAGTCCATGTCGTGGCTCACCACGATGAACGTCTCTCCGAGGGTCTCCCTGGCGCGGATGACGGACTTGGCGATGATCGTCTTGGTGATCGGGTCCATGGTTCCGGTGGGCTCGTCGAGGATGATGATGCGGGGCTCCTTGATCAGGACCTGGGCGAAGGCGATCCTCTGGCACTCTCCCACGGACAGGGAGTCCGGGTAGGAGTAGAGGAGCTTCTCAATGTTCTGCTTCTCGAAGCCGACGCTGAGCAGGACCTGGATGGCCTTGACCTTGGCCAGCTCCGCGGGCATCTTCATGCCGATGCAGGTGGACAGGTTCTGGAGGACGGTGTCGAAGGGGTAGAGGGTGTACTCCTGGTGGAGGAACCCGATGTACGGGGTGGCCCTCCCCTTGCCCGCGAATCCCTCCTCGGACATGTCGACCCAGTCGTCCCCGATCCTGATCTTGACGGACCCGGACGTGGCGGGGGACATTCCGGCGATCATCCTGGATGTGGTGGTCTTCCCGGCTCCGGAGTATCCGACGAGAGCGAAGACCTCCCTCTCCTTGATGTCGAACGAGACGCCGTCGACGGCCTTGACGACTCCCCTGACGACGGAGAAATAGTGCTTGGCGGCGTTGTCGAGGACGATCAGCGGCTCTCCGAGCTGCCCGGTCTCGGACTTCTCGAAGTGGTAGTCCTTCATGAACTCGGTGGTGACGACCTTGGGCTCGCCCTGCTTCAGGACGTTTCCGGCCTCGAGCAGGATGGCCTCGTCCGCCATCCTCTCGATGGCCTCGGGCCAGTGGGAGGCGAACACCATGCAGATGTTGTGGGACTGGACGTAGTCGATCAGACCCTTGTGGACGATCTCGGCGGTGGTGGGGTCCAGTGTACCGGTGGGCTCGTCTGCGAGGAAGAACAGGGGCTCCTTCGCCAGCTGCCTGGCCATGACTACCCTCTGCTTCTCACCTCCGGACAGGTCCCTGGCGATGTGGGTGGTCCTGTGGGTCATGTTGACCAGCTTGAGCATCTCGATGGCCTTACTGATGCGGGCGTCACCCTCGACGTCGTCGGGGATGGCCTCCATGACGTTCTCGACGACGGTCATGTCGCCGAACAGGGCGAAGGTCCTCTGGAGCATGATGGCGACGCGCGCCTTGACGGCCTGCCTGAGGGGGTCGTCGGCCTTGAGGGACCAGAAGTCCACGGCGAGGGTCTCGGTATCTCCCCCGCACTTGGGGCATTTGACTCCCGGGAACGGGAGGTCCAGCTCGCCGCACTTGGTGCAGCGGTTCACGTTGTAGATGACACGTCCGCTGTCGGGGGCGTACTCCTCGCTCCCCCTGAGCATGTGGATGAGAACACTCTTTCCGGCGGCGCTCTTACCGATAAGACCGAGGATCTTTCCGGTGGAGAGCTTGGCGCTGACGTTGTTGAGCACGCAGCGGCCATCGAACGTCTTCGAGACATTCTCGATTACCAGTAGGTCGACCGACTCTTGAGCCATGTTTGTCCAAACCGCTACCCCAATATAAACTATGATGGGGCATACGCGGGATGTAATTTCCGTTAACGTCGTGAAATCTCGTGCGCGCGTAACAAGTAGGAGGGGGAATCAGCTTTATCTATTGGATGTATGATTCATCCATATGCTTGCCCGTCCCTCGAACCTCGGCGGCCCGGTCCCTAAGTTCAACGACTACCACATATGGAAGGCGTTCCAGTGCCTCGACGAGTCCAACCCCGTCGGGAGGAAGAAACTGTCACAGCTCCTCGGCATAGGGGAGGGGAGCACGAGGACCATCCTGTCCATGATGCAGGAGCAGAACATGATCACCATCGGCAAGAGCGGCATCCTCCTGACCGACGCAGGGATCGAGTTCAAGAAATCGGTGAGCATGGACGTGGCGGACATATCGATTAGCGACCTGACCATCGGCGACAAGGACTGCGCAGTCCGCGTGCCCAAGATGGCCAGGAACGTCAAGTATGGCTGCGAGGAGAGAGACGCGGCCATCCGCTCCGGTGCCACCGGCGCCACGACGCTCATCTACACCAACGGGAAGCTCATCTTCCCCGGGTCCGACTACCCCGTGGACCACGAGGTCGAGGCCAAGATAAGGTCCGTGTTCAGCCTGAAGAACGACGACGTGGTCATCATCGGCACCGGCCCAACCAGGGAGTCCGCCGAGATCGGAGCGGTCATAGCCGGCCTCACCATCATGGGAGGGCTGCAGTTCAACAGGGAGCTCAAGGACATCCTCACCCAGAGGAGCACCAGCAGCGAGCTCATCTCGCTGGCGTTCGCCATCCACGACCTGGTCGGGGGGCTGCCGGTGTGCGCCAAGAGCAGGGACAACCTGGGGATCAGGATCGAGAACGGCGCCGTGATAGACAATGCATATAGCGGACCTGTACTCGAAGAAGTAATAAATGCGGGCACCACAATCCGCAAGATCGCTACGGCCGGCCCCTACAAGGGCATCAGGGTGATAGTCACACCCATTGAACTGGACAATCGCATCATCGCCGCCATCGGTGTCGTCGACATACGCTCCATGGCGGGAATCAACAACCTGATACGGCTTAGGAGTGATGACAATGAGTGAGAAATGCATGGTATGCGTAGACGCGGGCGTCTGCAAGATGAAGACGCTCGTCATCGCACAGGAGAACGACATGGGTCTCGTGGACATCGAGATCAAGAGCGACTGCCCCAACATCCTGAAGATGTCCTGGAGGCTCCAGCCCATGAGCCCCTACTGCGAGGTCGAAGCGGAGTTCCACAAGTCCGAGGTCTACAAGCTGGCCAACGACAACATCCCGCACACCGCATGCCCCGTTCCCGCAGGGATCATCAAGGCCATCGAGGTCGCGGGCGGACTGGGACTCAAGCGCGACAGCACCATCACGTTCGTCGACGACGAGAGCCAGTGCGGCCTGAAATGAGCGTCCGGCGACGACCGGACGACAACAAAACCTTTTATACAACATTCTACTAATTCTAGTCTCATGACACCTAATCCGGACGCTCCAGGAGACAAACAGCTGGAGATCATCAGAGGACTCAGAGGTGTGGTCCACGCGTTCTACCTCGACAGGACGATTCTCGAGGAGCTCAGGGAGGAGGAGTCGAAGGTCCGCGCGATGGGCGACATCGAGGTCGACAACCAGGGCTTCAAACAGGCCCTCGAGCGCGACAGCGTGATATGCATCGTCAAGGACCCCAGGTTCAGGCCCCCACCGGAGCCCACCGTCGTCCTCGAATCCGGGAACGGCGAGCTGATCGGCGAGGAGGTCTTCCCGTTCACCATGAAGAAGTACGAGAACAGGGACGACGTGGTCTTCCTGTCCGACGGGTTCGTCCTGTTCCCCAAGGTCAAGGCCACCGGAGGGGAGACATTCATCATGCCCCCGGTGTCCTTCCCGGAGCTCAACGAGAGCAACGGATGCAAGGACGTCATATCCTGCAGCCCCGCGCCCACATCCGACCTGAAGATCAGGTCCTACTACGGTCTGGAGGACGACTCCAGGCTCGCATCGGTCCTCGTCGCCTTCAACAGGATCAACTGAAACATATTCCGGTTCGGGGTATTGTCCCGGACCGGACATCATAGTTTTCCCTCAGACTGTATTCTGTCGGGTCGATTTCTTATACGGCCTACCATTGGGCCACCTCACCTGCACGCACGTAAATCGCAAGGGGAGCCGTTCTGTGGCCTACCGGAAACAGTGCGTCGATCAGGTTTCCGGAGGCTTTCAATTGGAAGACGCCAGATTCCCATGGAACAACAGAGAGGGGCTCCTGTACGGCGGCATCATCGCGGGCATCACCGCACATCTGATGGCGCTGTTCAATATGAGCAGGAGCATCGGAGATTTCAGGCCCGAGTATATCATCCAGGTGATACCCACGTACGTGGTGGTGTGGGTCGTGGTCATGCTTCTGATGACCTTCGTGGTCGGAAGGATCGCGGACTGGTTCATCGGAAGGTACGTCGATCCGTCCGACAGCGCAAACGTCAGGATCCTGGCCAACATCGTCGTGTGCGTGACATTCATGTCCATGATCATGTCCGCCATAGGGCCGATCGTCGGGACGGCGGTGGAGGGACACCTCAGCCTGGAGCAGACGTACAGGTGGATCTACAACTGGCCATACAACTTCTGTACCGCGTTCTGGATCGAGATGGTCCTCGCCCAGCCGGCTGCCAGGCTCGTCATGAGGATGATGCACACCCGTGCTCTCGGAAGAACATGCGACGGAGGTGCCGCCGATGAATGACGTCATCGTGACCATCGGCAGGGAGAACGGCAGCGGAGGACGCGAGGTCGGCAGCATCCTTGCCGGGATGATGGGCGTGAAGTGCTACGACAGGACCCTGATAGAGGCGACCGCGGACAGGGCCGGCGTCTCCGTGGAGGACGTCAGGTCCTCCGAGGAACGCAGAGGGATAGGACGCCTGTACTTCGGAGGCATTCCCGCCCCCAACCCGCTGTTCCAGTCACAGTCCGAGGTCATCCTGGACCTCGCTTCAAAGGGACCGTGCGTGTTCGTGGGCAGGTGCGCAGACTACGTGCTGAGGGGCCGTGACGACGTGGTCAACGTGTTCATCACCGCCCCCGTCGAGGACCGCGTCAGACGTTCGGCCCAGAGGAACGGGATCTCCGAGAGGGAGGCGGAGGAACGCGTCGCATCCACCGACAGGGACAGGGGGGAGTACTACAGGCGCTACACCGGGCGCGCATGGGGCTCCGTCTCGAACTACGACATCTCGATAGACACCGGACGGATCGGCGTCGAGAACGCCGCCAGGCTCGTCCTGGAGTACATCGGGATGAGGTCCTGAGGACCGCAAAAGCCGGGTCGGAAGGCCCGGCACATTTTTCAAACAACAAAAGAAGACCACAGGGGTTGGACCCCTGTGTAAGAGGTTTGGGTGAGCGTTTATCCTCCACCAGAGGGCATCATCTCGGATATGTCGACTTCCTGAGTCTCCCGCTTGATATCCTCGATGGACTGCATCTGTCCCTCTTTGGACACCTTGCGTTCCTTGAAGGAGACCTCGATGTACTCCGACGGATCCGCGGGGACCAGGTTGACCGCATCGTAGTAGAGGCTAGTGAAGTCCAGTTTGACCCAGACCCTGCCATCCCTCTCCTGGATGTCGGTCACCTTTCCCACCGTGGAGGTGGGGGTGTATTTCATCAGGTCGCCGACTTGCACCGAGATCATCCCTTGATGACAGCGCTCCTCTCACCGGCGGGCTGGAACTCCCTGAGAGCTCCGCGTCCGATCTCCTTCGTCACGTTGGCGAAGTCGAAGACCAGCGAGGGGTCAGCGAAGGCAACCCTAACGAACGGGTTGGCGGTGAAGGCGTCTCCGCGAGCGACGTGGGCAGCCTTGGGGATACCGGTGTATCCGGACATGTGTCCGACGTTCATCGCGTAGTTCGGGTAGTTGGGTCCACGGACCTCCATGGGAAGACCCTCATCGGACCTGTACGCGAACGAGTTGGCGGAACCGCACTGGTCCTGGAGGTCGAATCCGTAGAATCCGAGCCTTCCGGTCCTCTCCTTGTGCTGGAGCATGGAGAGGTACCAGCAGTTCAGACCGACATCGGCGACTCCAGTGGCCATGGCTCCCGCGATACCGGTGGCGGCAGCGGAGACGGTGGCCCTCTGGGATCCTCCGAAGTGGGTCTCCATGACGGCGGGGTAGCGCTCGTACATCTCGAGGGCGTATGCGTTGATGTCGTCACCGAGCTTCATGACCTCATCGGTGTTGGCGGGGTCCAGTTTGCAGAATCCGCCGTACCTGGATTTGATCTGGTCGATGGCGTAGTAGACGTAGTCCTCAAGGATGTTGTCGGTGTATGCGGCGGTGGCGTACTGGGTGAATCCGACTCCACCGGACATGTATCCACCGAGGTAGATCTGGTCGTAGATGATGGCTCCGAGGGCGACAGCCTCGAGGGAGGCGCGTCCGGGGTCGTCAGGGTAGACACGGTCAGACTGGGCCATATCGGCGAGGTATCCGAAGGGAATTCCTCCGGGCTCGTTGGGTCCCCTGGCACGCCTGGCGGGCATCATGGTTCCCATTCCGAGGGACTGGTGTTTCGCGGAGTACGCGAAGTCGGCGATGGCGGCCTCTCCTGCTGCGAGTTTGTAGGAGGAGATGAAAGCCATGGAGATCTGCATGGCGGCGTGCCTGGAGACGGTAGCTCCATCCATGAGCCTTCCGACGATGGTGGGCACACGGACAGCCTGCATGAGGGTCTTTCCGATTGCTTTCTTCAGCTGCTCGGCCTGCTCGGCGGGGAACAGTTTGTTGATGTCGATGACGAACCTGGGGTCGATCTCGTCGATCAGCTCGTCGTCTCCGGAGTAGACTTTGACGTAGGAGTCCCAGGCGAGAGCAGGGTTGATCTCAGCCATGTGCTCCTGAACGACGGCTCCTCCGGGGACGGTGTGGTTGACGGTCTCCAGGTAGTTGTTGATTGTCTCGGGGGTGACCTCTTTTCCGAGCCTCCTCTCGATGGTCTGGTGAGGAGAGTCGAGTCCGACGAGGATGGTCCTCCTGATGTCGTCCCAAGCCTGCTGGATAGCGCAGTTGTTGACGCAGTGGAGATCGTCAGCCTCGGCGTAGATGTCGGTGTGGGAGAGCTGGTAAGGCATCCAGCTCCTCTGTCCGAGAGGAACTCCGATGTCCTCGTTCAGCATCGGGATGCCACGCTTCTTGGCGATCTCGTCTGCTGTCTTCTGGAACTCTACTTTGGATTTGGACTGTTTCCATCCGCCAAAGCAGTAGTACTTTGTACTTACGTCAGTGGGCTCTTCCTTGAACTTCTTTTTGCATGCTTCCATGAACAGCTTCTCTTTTCCTGCCATGGTAATCACTCTCCCTTAACCTTCCAGGGCTGGTAGCCGCCCAGGGTCCTCAGCTTGTGGATCCTGAGTCCGTACATGGTGACCTCTTTGTCGTCCCTCATGTCGACTCCGTCAGCTCTGAAGATGGTTGTCCTCTTCTTCAGGTCGGACATTGCAGCGGGCTTTCCGACGGAGATCCTCCTGTCGAGCGGAATGGCGACCTGGTCTTTCACATAGACGACCTCTTTCTTCTCGTCGTCCCAAACGTACCTCTGCCAGGCGTCGAACATCAGTCCGTGCTCGTCGAGACGGCAGGCGTGTCCGTGCACAGTGGCTCCCCTGATACCGGTGAGGGCGGGGTCGAAGGTCTCGTTGTCGATGTACTCCTTGGCGAGAACCTCAAGGTCCCTCTCACGGACCTCGATGATCTGCCTTCCGGAAAGGGTTCCGGTGTCGATTCCCCTGTACCTGGAGAGGTACATCCAGGCCCTCTGGTAGGGCGAGATGGGGGCGAAGTAGACGGAGTCGGTGAACTGGATGTACCTGATCCTGTCTCCGTGCTTGGCTCCCTCGATGGGGGTCACGAGTTTCCTGATGGGGCAGTCGGGCTCCTTTCCCTCCTCGATTGGGGGGTGGATGGACTTGTAGTCCTCTCCAGGGTTCCTGTGTCCCATGATCCTGACGACGTCATCCATGGCGACGTCGCGAAGTTTCTTCAGTTTGACTTTCGGGTCCATGTATCTGCGCCTGTTTTTAGCAGGTGTAGTGGTTCCCGGATAGAACTGCCTCTTGTAAGCTGCCATTTTATTCACTCCTGTAATCATGAAGCGTGGGCTTGTATTTCGAGTATCTTCCGACCTGGAGGCTGTATCCGTGCTCGATCGTAGCGTTGCATACGGCCTTGATCTCCTCCACCCTCGCGTCCAGCGACTCTTCGTCATCGACCTCTAACTCCACGAGGAACCCTCCGACGAGGTAGCGGAGCTCGATGTCCTTGCCCTTCACCCTGATCACCTTGTGCTCGGAGTGGTTGTTGGGCAGGCCCTTGCCGGGTCCGCTGTTGATCGTCTTGGGGATGCTCTCTCCCGTCAGGTTGATCTGCCTGATGTTGGGGACAGACTCCAGAGCGTTGAGGACCTTCTCGGTCGTGTCAGCGCTCAGCAGACGGTTGGTTATGATCATGACTTCGGGAAGAGGTACTCCCGCGTAGTCGGTTGGAGGTGCGGATCCACTCGTCATACTAGGTCCTCACAGTTTCTTCTTCACCTTCTTGGCCTCGGCAGCGACGTACTGCATGGGCTTGCTGAACTCTTCCATGTCACCGAAGACCTCTTTGAAGAGACCGGATGTGGCCTCAGCGGAGAAGGTCTGGGTTCCTCCGTCCAGACAGTTGGCGGCGGTGATGGCGGGGATCACGACGCCCTTGGCGTGCCTGGTAACGACGTGGTTTCCGTGGAACAGACCGGGTCCTCCTCCACCGTAGATGGAGTGAGAGAAGAAGGACATACCGACTCCAACTCCCTCGGCCCTTCCGTAGTCGACACCGGGAAGTCCGGACTCGTGCTCGAGCAGGTCGTTGTAGTACAGGATGGTTCCGGGAACTCCCTGGGCAGCCCTGGCGGCTCCGATGTTGACCATGACGGCGGCAACCATTCCGGTGGCGGCGTAGGCGTTCCATTTCGGGAGATCGTCGGTGGTGTACACCTTGTATCCGCTGGGGAGGGTCTCTTTCACGCGGATGACTCCGTCGTCGATGGCCATTCCCATCAGGGTCTCGATAACGGTTCCGACGGTTCCGGTCTTTCCGTTCTTCTTGACCATGGTGTACAGCATGTTGTTGGCGTTCAGTCCCTCGTAGGCCAGGGACAGGAGGGCACCCCTCTCGAAGTTACCGATGGTGTCTCCCATCTCGTAGGATCCGCACTGCTCGAAGATAGCGGACAGGGCGGTTCCCTGCATGGCGTTCCTGTTGACCAGGGAAACCACGTGGTTGGCCATGATGTTCCTCAGGGCGAATCCGGCACCCTCGTTGTTCTGGGGAACCTCGAGGATGGATTTGACGTTGGCACCCTGGAAGGTGATGGTCTGGGGGTACCTTCCCCAAACGGCGGCTTTGACCATGTTGGCTTTGTACATCGGGATGTCGAAGGTGTCGATGATAGCCTCGGTGGTGGCGGCAGCAGTCGCGGTGAATCCGGTGGTGTACTCGATACCGGCGTTCATCCTCTCCTCGGGGACGATGACGACGATGTTCTTTCCGCCGGATTTGACGGTGACAGTGGTTCCGTCGCCGTCGTAGACCTGGACATTCTCCTTGATGATCTGCGCGATCTTGTCGGCGTTCTCAACGAGAGGGATGTCGATCTCTTTTCCCTGGATGATAACTCCGCCTCCGGTCATGGAGCCGGTCTTGAGGGCTTTCTCGATGCCGGCCAGGTTGACGGCACAGGTCCTCTTTGTCAGGGACACGATCTTCTTGATCGCGTTGTTGCGCAGCGGGCTGATGGCTTCGAGCGGAATGTCTTTCGCAATGCGTTTTCCGCAGTCGTCATACAAGTCAACTACGTCCTCGTATTTTGGCATTTCATACCTCCTTGTTCATTTTGCCAGCCCTTTCGGGCCAGCGTCCCCTTGCAAGCCGTACAACCAGTTCTCTGAATATAAAACAGTAGTAATAACGGCGTGAAATCGTTAATTATCGTTAAAATCCGGGCCTCCGGCGGGGGTCCGTGTTACGCCGTCTGGACGGGTCTGTGTAAGGTTATGGTATTTAATGGGTTGGATGACCCAGCACCACCGCATAAATCCATATGCGCGGTGGTGCCGGAAGTGACACTAAAGGGTTTGAGGGTGTTACTCCGGCTCAGTCGCGCTTGGCCTTCGTCATGACGCCGGTCTCGTACTTCCTGAGGTGCTCCACGAAGCCCGGGATCATGGCGTAGGGGATCCCCGCGGCCATCTCGTCGGCGGCCATGGAGGTCTTCTTCCTGCATCCGAAGCATCCGAGGGAGATGTTCGGCTTGCCGGTGCAGATGGGCACCGCGGTGATGTCCTCGCAGGCGCACTGGAACGGGGACGTGGAGAACTGGACCCTCCCGCCCTCCTCGGCGGTGGAGAGGGGCACGATCCAGTAGACCCTCTCGGGGATGTCCTCGATGGTGACGACATCCGGGACGAAGTCGGCGTCCTTCAGGGGGCAGACCACCTCGCCCTCGTTCTCGAAGGGGACGACCATGCGGTCCCCGATCATCTTGCCCGCGGCCGCGGCGGAGTCGTGCATGCCGATTCCGGCGTGGAACTCACCGGAGGCGACCTTCTCGGGGGTGGCGGTCATGTTCAGGGCGGAGCATCCCACCATGCAGTTCTCGGACTTGAGGGGGAGCTTGAAGCACTCGCCCTCCCTGGCCCTGAAGATCGCCTGGCAGTGGCTCAGCTGGTTCTCCGGCTCGGTGTAGCCCTCGGGCCAGACCTCGCCCTTGCGGACCAGCTTGACCGCCACGGGCTCGCCCCTGAGCCTCATGACGTTCTTCATGACTTCTGCGTACTCTTTGTTCTTGGCGAGTATTTCCGACATGCGGAGTGCATCCGGATACTACAGATATTTAATGATTGGAGAACCGGGGGCTTCTATAGTCACGTTACGGGACCGGGCCCGCAAGGTGTCATGTTGATCCCCCGGAAGGGGTTTGGAATTGGTTTGCTCGGGTCAGCACAACGCTTCCTGATACGCTGTGTCGGCGACGATGCTGGACGCGACGGGGGTCTCCTCGCCTCCGGCGGACTCTCCGCCCTCGGTTCCGGAATCAACCTCCTCGGATCCGCTCTCCTCTCCGCCCTCATCGGCAGCCTCTTCCTCCTCCTCTCCCGGCAGGTTCACGTAGATGAACGCCGCGACGAGGATGACGGCGACGGCGGCGATGAACGCGATGTCGATTGTCTCCCTTTTGTTCATTTTCAGCCTCCAACTCATGGAGTCGAGTAATGTCGACGCTCCAAGAGAAGTTAGGAACTCTATAAATATTTTAGGCAAGACGAAAGATGTTTGTAGGCTCCTAAATCGAAACTACACAACTCATGGCATCGTTGTCAGATGGCACGGATTGGGTCCACACGAGGCACCCCCGACCTGTCCCTGTCCACCAAAGCCTCGACCCCGTACACATCCCTTAGCATCTCTTCCGTGACCATTTCCTCCGGCGTCCCGATACCGTAGACCTGACCATCCTTCAGAACCATCATCCGGTCCGAGTATCTGGCTGCGAAGTTTATGTCGTGCAGGACCATTACCGTCACCAGATCACGCTCACGCGTTACCCGGGACATTGTATCGAACATCATGAGTTCCCTGCGGAGGTCCAGATTGTTCATCGGCTCGTCCAAGACCATTATCTGCGGATCGGAGACCAGGCACTGCGCCACCATGACCATCTGGCACTGCCCTCCGCTCAGCTGGTTCAAGGGCCTGTCCGAGAGATCCGCCAGATTGAGCTCCTCTAGGGGTGCCATCGCTCTGTCCAGTTCCTCGTCGCTGACCCTGTATGATAGCGTGTTGAACATCCCCAGGAGCATTACCTCCAAGACCGTCAGCGTGGTGGACGCGGGCTGCTCCTGAGACATGTACGACATCCTGAGGCTCCCGGGATCACGCGCTCCGAGGAGGTCTACCCCGTCAAAGTTCGCCGTCCCGGCATCGGGCCGGTGCACCCCTGCCAAGCACTTAACTAGCGTGGATTTTCCCGCGCCGTTAGGGCCCAGGATGGACAGTACGCCTCCCCCTGCGGAGAAGCTCACATCCTCCAGGACCGACCGGTCGCCGTAGGAGAAACCGATTCCTTCGACCTCCAGCCTCATGCCGCCAACCTCCTTCCACGGTGTATCATGTACAGGAAGAACGGAACCCCCACCAGCGATGTGACCACGCCTATCGGCAGGGCGCTGGTGAGGTCGGACAGGTTGCAGACCAGATGGGCTGCGAGCAGGAACAGGGCGCCGGAGAGCGCCGATGCGGGCAGGAAGAACCTCTGGTCCTCGCCCACCAGCCTGCGGGCTATATGGGGTCCGACGAGCCCTATGAACCCTATGGTCCCTGTGAAGCTGACGACGATGGCTGTGAGAACCGACACGGCGACGATCACGTTCCTCCTGAGACCGACAACGTTGACCCCCATGCTGGCGACCTTGGAGTCACCGAGCTTCAGGGCTGTCAGCCTCCAGGAGTTCATCGAGAAGAACAACAGCACCAGGACTAGCACCACGACTATGGCGAACACCTGATTCAGTCCTGTGTACAGACTACCGAACATCCAGAATGTGATTGAGTTGGACACCTCGGTGGACGACAGTGACTGGACGGTGTTGACCAGAGCCTGGAACAGGAAAAGCAGCGCCACCCCTGTGAGGATGATTGTCACACGGTCCGACCTCCGAGACCTGGACACCAGGGATATCACGGCGCAGGTCACCATCGCGAACAGGAACGCGCTGACGACCACGGCCGAAGTCCCCAACATGGAGGTCCCGATTCCGAAGGCCATCACCAGAGCGGCCCCGAAAGCCGCGGACATGGACACACCGAGCGTGTACGGCTCGGCCAGAGGATTGTTCAGAACGGTCTGCATCTCCGCACCGGCCACGCCCAGGGCGAAACCGACGAACAACGCCGCCAGGGCCTGAGGGATTCTCTCGTTCCAGATGATGGAGGCCATCCCCCTGGGGACGGACTCACGGTCGAAAATTGTTTGGAAGACCTCCGACAGGCTGAAGTCCGTCTCGCCGAAGGCTATGCACAGGAGGACCAGCACCATCGAGGCCATGGCCATGGCGACAATCGCCAGGACCCTCCTGCGGGATGACGTCCTGTATCCGGAATGCTTGCCGGAGGTCTCCATGAGATCAGCTCGCGAGGGAGTAGCTCCAGACCCCGTCGAAGGACCAGGGCATATACTCGTCGAAGAACTGGCTCACGGTCCCGTATGCGTCGAAGTCCTCGAAGTACTCGGGATAAACCAGCTTCGCGGTGGAATACAGGTCGTAGATTCCGGCGACGGAGTTCCTGAACTCACCATAGCGGAACTCCACAGCACCGTTCTGGACTGCGGTCAACTCGTCCCAGATATCGCGATTCTCGAAGGTCGAAACAAGAGAGTCGATCTGGGCCTGCGACGGATTCTGCCCATAGCCGAAGTACTGCTCGGAACCGAAATACCCTGTGGTCGCCACGATGATCACATCCGGGTTCGCGGCCAGCATCTTGTCATCGGACCATTCCATGTCCACCCCTCCGGAGAGGACGTTTGTGGCGCCGACGGCGGTGACGTCGTTGGTCCCCATGCCGACGACCCTCCCGTACTTGTGACCCTCGTCCGTAGTGAGCTCATAGTAGACGGTTTTCCCTCTCTCGGACTCGGGGATGGTGGCGAGAACGTCGTTCACATTCTCGATGCACCCGTCATACCAGGCAATAATCTCGTTGACGCGGTCGGTCCTGTCCATGAGCTCCCCGATCGGGGCCAGGTTGCTCTCCGCCACACCGATGGAGTAGTCTCCGTTGTAGAAGTCCACGTTCACGACGGTGATCCCCGCGTCGTCCAACGCCTGGAACAGCGTGTCGACGCTGTCCGGGAAGTACGAGAGGTTAGCCCACGGCATGATCACCATGTCGGCGCCCGACTCCACCAGACCTGAGATGGAAAGAGATCCGGTCATCAGAGTCATGTATATATCGGGGAACTTCGGAAGCTCCTGCAGCTCGGGATACATGTCGTATATGATCTCCGCTTTCTCAGGCTCCCTCTGCTGAGCCCCTGGTAGGGAGCCGTCCATGTCCGCAGGCATCATGCACACGTAATCCTCCCATCCGTCGCCCATCACGGCGGCGAACGCATCCACACACTCGGTTCCGGCCAGTGCAACCTTCTCTATGGGCCCGTAAACCTGTACCTCCCTGCCACTAACATCGTAGATTCCGGACCCGTGATCCTCCCCGTCGTTGTCCGACAGGATGGCGTACGCTCCCGCCGCGGCGATGACTATCACCACAACAGCCGCAACGGCGGCAATCGTTTTACTGTTCATGTTATCTTCTCCAGATTTCCATGAGCTGTTCCGACACCTGTCAATCGTGGAACATGTATTTATTTTTAGGTAATCCAAATAATTATTAGGAAAGACTAATTTTAGTATTACCTAAATCCTTACCCCACCCATGAGCAGAGATAGCAGAGTCTCGAAACTGATGTCGTACGCCGGGGATCACAGATATCTGACGTACGCGTCGCTCGCACTGTCGGGGATAAGCTCCGCACTTTCGGTCGTCCCGTTCTACTACATCTGGCTGATGCTGAAAGAGGTCTTGGAGATCGCCCCGGACTACTCCCAGGCCGTGAACCTCGTCCACAACGGCTGGATGGCGCTGGGGTTCACCGTGGCATCGGTGCTCATCTACATCGCCGGGCTGATGTGCTCCCACATCGCGGCGTTCCGTATTGCCAAGAACATCAGGAAGAGGACGATAGCCCATGCGGCGACCCTTCCCCCGGGAGCCTTCGACATGATCGGCTCCGGCAAGGTCAGGAGGGTCGTGCAGGACTCCGCGGGCGCCACGGAGACCTACCTTGCGCACCAGATGCCAGACATGGTCGGGTCGGCGGTCCTGCCGGTGGCGATGATCGTGATGCTGTTCATGTTCGACTGGAGGCTAGGGATCGCGAGCATGATCCCCATCGCGCTGGCGTTCCTCGCCATGTGGACGATGGTCGGCAGCCGGGTGCTCCAGGAGCACATGGAGGTCTACCAGGGCGCCCTGGGGGACATGAACAAGGAGGCCGTGGAATACGTCCGCGGCATCTCCGTGGTGAAGACGTTCCAGCAGACGATAGACTCGTTCAGGAACTTCAGGGCGTCCATCGAGACGTACCAGAAATTCGTGGTCAAGTACACGGTATGGTGCAGGAGCAGAATGGTGTTCTTCGTCATCGCGTCAGACCTCGCATTCGCAACGCTCATCCTGTTCGCGCTGTGGATCCAGGGTGGGCTGGTCTGGACTGACGAGTTCCTTCTGGACTTCATGTTCTATGTCATCTTCACACCGCTGGTCTCCGTGCTTCTGATGAGGATCCTCATGGCCAGCAACGAGGGCTACATCGTGGACGACGCGCTGTCCAGGATAGACGGGATCTTGTCGATGGAACCTCTCTCGGAACCCTCTGAACCGATGGAGCCAGCTGACATGACCGTAAGGTTCGACGACGTGACTTTCACCTATCCCGAAACCGACAGGCCCGCTGTGGACGGGGTCTCGTTCGAGATGAGGCCCGGCACCGTGACGGCGCTTGTCGGACCGAGCGGCAGCGGGAAGAGCACCGTCGCCAACCTAGCCTGCAGGTTCTGGGACCCCCAGTCTGGCAGGGTGGAGGTGGGTGGTGTGGACCTCCGCGAGGTCGGCACCAGGAGACTGGGACAGCTGACCTCATCGGTGTTCCAAGTCAGCAACCTGTTCAAGGACACCCTGGCGAACAACGTGAGGCTGGGGAAGCCGGACGCCACCGAGGACGAGATCATGGAAGCTCTGAGGAGGGCCCAGTGCGATGACATTGTCGCCAAGCTGTCCGCGGGTCTCGACACCATGATGGGGCCAGAGGGGATGTACCTCTCCGGAGGGGAGACGCAGAGGATCGCCATCGCCAGGGCCATGCTGAAGGACTCCCCCATAGTGATACTCGACGAGGCGACGGCGTTCGCCGACCCGGAGAACGAGTATCTGGTCCAGAAAGCGTTCGAGAGCCTGGCGGAGAACAGGACAGTGCTCATGATCGCACACCGCCTGACGACCGTCCGCAACGCCGACAACATCTGCGTGATGGACGATGGAAGAATCGTCGAGTCCGGCACCCATGACGAGCTGATCGCCAGAGGGGGGATGTACGCCAGGATGTGGGACGACTACCAGCGGTCGCTATCCTGGAAGGTCTCGGGGGTGTCCTGATGAGCCTGAGGGAGTACACGAGGCGCAGGTTCGCCCTGTCCGAGAACGGATATCGGAACCTCAGGCGCAGCACGGCGTTCTGCATCCTGTACGACATATCCATGATCGTGCCGGTGATGATCCTGTTCATGCTCGTATGCGACGTCATGGGGGACAACCGGTTCGACTACGGCCTGGAGCCATGGCACTACCTTGTGATGTGCGTGGTGTCCGTGGTATTCATGACCGCCACCTACAGGCTGCAGTACGACAGCACCTACTTCACCACCTACAAAGAGAGCACCCAGGTCCGCATCGGCCTGGCGGAGAAGCTGAGACTGCTCCCCCTGTCCTACTTCGGGCAGAAGGACCCCACGGATCTCACAACCCGCATCATGGGCGATGTGACCATGCAGGAGAGCGCCATGACCCACTGGTTCCCCCAGCTCATAGGCGCCATGATCTACACAGCGGCGATGGGGGTCCTGATCGTTCTCTTCTCACCGGTCATGGGCGTCGCCGCCCTGTGGCCCGTCCCGATAGCCTTCGCCATAGTGCTGGGATCCAGAAGGGTCCAGAGCGGGTTCACCCGCAGGAAGATGGAGAGGGTGCTGTCCGTCACAGAGGGAGTGCAGGAGTGCCTGGAGAACATGCGTGACCTCAGGGCGAACGATGCCGGCGGGAGGTACCTCGATGGTCTGTTCGCGAAGATGGACGGGGTCGAATCCGCCGAGATCAAGGGGGAGTTCGCTTCCGCGGCGTTCGTGGTGTCCGCCCAACTGATCCTCAAGTTCGGAATAGTCACGACGGCGATCGCCGGAGGATACCTGCTTGTCCAGGGGAGCATCGACCTCGTCGTCTTCATCGTGTTCCTGATCCTGATATCCAGACTCTACGACCCGATGAACATGTCGTTGCAGAACATAGCCGCCATGATAAGCGCCGAGTACAACATGGAGCGCCTGCAGGAGATAGAGGACCAGCCGGTTCAGACCGGTTCAACGGAATTCCATCCCGACGGCTACGACATAGTGTTCGACCACGTCAGGTTCTCCTACGATGACAGGACCGAGGTGCTGAGAGACGTGTCCTTCACCGCCAGACAGGGAGAGGTCACCGCGCTGATCGGGCCCTCCGGCGAGGGAAAGACCACCGCGGCGAAGCTCGCAGCCAGGTTCTGGGACCTGGACGGCGGAAGGATTACCGTCGGCGGAGTGGACGTCTCCGGGATCGACCCCGAGACACTGCTGTCCTGCTACTCCATAGTCTTCCAGGACGTGACCCTGTTCAACACCACCGTGATGGACAACATCCGCATCGGGAGGAAGGGCGCCACCGACGAGGAGGTCATGGAGGTGGCCAGACTGGCTCAGTGTGACGACTTCGTGTCGAGGCTACCTGACGGGTACATGACCGTGATCGGTGAGAACGGCGCCAAGCTCTCGGGAGGCGAAAGGCAGAGGATCTCCATCGCCAGGGCGCTGCTGAAGGATGCACCCATAATCCTCCTGGACGAGGCGACGGCGTCCCTGGACACGGAGTGCGAGACTCAGGTCCAGCAGGCCATATCGGAGCTGGTGAGGGACAAGACCGTCCTCATCGTCGCACACAGGATGCGCACAATCGAGGGGGCGGACCGCATCGTCGTCCTCAGGGACGGCACGGTGGGGGAGCAGGGCAGCCCCCGCGAGCTCATGGCCGAAGGCGGCACCTTCGCCAACATGGTCCGCCTCCAGAGCATGTCGGACGGATGGTCGCTCTGAATCAAACGGCGGGGAGACCCGCCACCTTCCATCATCATGAGAGGTCCGGCCCCGGAGGGCCGGTGATAGAACAAAGACGTTTGGTAAGGAGGTCGAGCGTCCAAGATACGCTCGGGCCCGCTTACGCGGAGATGCAGCTGGAGGGGCACTCGTCGATGCAGGCGCCGCAGTTGGAGCACTTGGAGGTGTCGATGATGGCGACATCCTCGCAGGTGATGGCGTTCTCGGGGCAGACATCGACGCATGCACCGCACGCGACGCACTCGGATGTGTTAATTGTGGTCATTTGAATTACCTCTGAATGACTGATTTTCCAGAACTATATTTAAATCTACTGTTTTTTAAGTTAGGAATGTCTGAAAATCCACAACGATTGTTAGTGTCGCCTAACCGTTCCATCGGCTGTCCCCAAGATGTCTGGCTATACCGAATGATGATGCATATGTGCAACCCATGACCTCGCCCTGTGATTAGCCTACCCTAAAATTGGTAGATTTAGGACCTCCCTGAAACGCCACGGAAATCATCTCCGGATCGACAGCCGGAGTCTCTGTCTGCAACTCCTCGGGGTCTCGGGATAGACGTACTCCACCCGCCCGTCCTCCATCAGCTCATAGACACATCTCCTGAACCCGGAGGTGTAGGTGCTGTATCCGAACGCAGTGTAGATGTCCCTCATGGGTAGCGCTCCCCTGTCGGCCAGCAACTCGAGGATCTCTTCTTTCATAGACTCCATCTCCTCCTGCGAACGCCTTCTGCCTTTGCGGGACACACCTGCAGCATCGTCTGTAATCGGAATAGTTTGGATGGGGGACATGATTGTAACTCCGAAGACTTGGACTTTGACTTATACTTTGACTTATACTTTGACTTTGACTTAATATGGAACTATCGCACTGTAGACGGAATCGACACAAATGGAAGCGACAGGAACACAGATCGGAGGTGGGCTCACTCCACCTGTGACGACACCAGGTCCTCGACGATGTCCAGGAACCGATCCTTCTGGTCCGACGGAATCGTGGCCCCGGCGGCGACCGTGTGGCCTCCCCCGTACCCGCCCACGAGCTCAGAGGCGGTCTTCATGATCTGCGACAGGTCCAGGCCGCGGTCCACCAGGCTCCTGTCCGCCCTGGCCGACACCTTGACGCCGTCGTCCGAGTCGGCGAACGCTATGATGGGGATGTTGCGGGCGCAGTCCCCCGAGCTGAGGACCATTCCGGCCACGATGCCCACCACCGTCTCCTTGATCTCGGACCCGGCGTCGAACCACTGGATGAACCTCCTCTCCCTGAGGAGGTGGTTGTCTCTGATGTACGACATGGCCGACGAGATGTGCTTCCTGTGGTCGGCGCGGTTCCTCTCGGCGTCCTTCAGCGCCGTCATGTCCCCGCGGCATATCCTCAGGCCTGTCCCGGCGTCGTCGTAGCGTCCGCATGAGTTCAGGACGGTGGCGAACTCCTTCGCGTCCCTCAGGCCGGTCCTCGCCGGCATGTTGGGGAACCTGTACATCTCGCCGAAGGCCCTGGACTCCTGCTCCGGGCCCACCAGCTCCAGGATGCTCGCGGTGGCGCGCTCCCTCTCCTCCCTGGTGAGGTCGTCCCAGACCCTCCACCTGCCCCCGTCCTTGCCCCTGATACCCAGGGAGTCTAGGAACTGGAGGCATCCGGCGGCGTTGTCGCTGAGCCCCGGGATCTGCGGATCGCTGCTGAACTGCAGGTACTGGTTGATGGGGCGGGTCTCCCTGCCGAAGAACCTCAGGTCCATGTCCACCACCAGGTCGCCGTTGGCCTCGGCGTCGGCCATGATGGTCCTGTTCATCCCGGTGAGGCCGGAGTGGTTGGAGTCCTGGAAGTCCCCCACAGCCCCGACCACGGCCAGGTATGCGAGGTCGGTGTTGGAGGGGTCGACGGCCTTGGAGAGCAGGTAGGTCATCCCCGCGCCGCAGACCTCGTAGGACCCGTCCATCCCGTAGGAGTGGGGGTTGAGGTGGGCTATCCCGGAGAAGCTGTCCAGGACGGTCTGCTTCCTCCTCCACCTGGGGTCAGGGACGTGGTGGTCGGTGACTATGATGCCGTCCCTCTGGAACTCCGACAGGTAGCCGCTGCCCAGGTCGCATATCCAGACGATGTCCTCCTCCGAGGAGTTGATGGCCTCCACCGTCTCCTCGGAGATCTTCTTCTCGAACCTGACGGTGTGATCCTTGCCGAGCCTCTCGGCGGTGATGTCGGCGATCGCCCCGGCGGAGATGCCGTCGGCGTCTATGTGCGATATTATCAGAATGCTCCCGGTGCCCCTCAGCGTCCGGGCGGCGGAGTCCAGGTCCCTCTGGAGCCTGCGGAGGTCACCAGCGGTAGCCGGCATGCTCCCTCACCAGTCTCTCGTAGACGATGTCGGCGATCCTCTCCAGGTTCACCGTGTCAGCGCGGTTGTACTCCGTCAGTATGTCCAGTGCGTCGCGGTCGCCGTGCCTCTCCCACATCTTCCACAGGCGCACGGCGTCGGCTCCGTCCACTCCCTCGATCTCCTCGGACCTCGTTATCCCGAGCTCGATCTCAAGGGGCTTCAGCCCTCCGCGGAACCCGACCTTCCTGGAGGCGAAGCGCAGGTCGAACTGCGGTATATCCCAGTCGACCTCCGGGAAGCTGTTCCTGAGCACCGGGACGTCGAAGCAGCTGCCGTTGAACGACACGAGCATCGCGGCGCCGTCCAGGGCCCCGGAGAGCGCCTCCGGGGTCAGGTCGATGCCCTCGGTGAGGGTCACGGTGTCCCCCGGCCTGTGCACTGTCACCACGGTGACCAGCGAGTCCCTGGAGAGGCCGTCGGTCTCGATATCCAGGTAGGCTGCCCTGTCCCTGAAGTGACGGTACATCCTCCAGACCTCGCCCTTGGGCATCATGTCGGCCAGCGACCAGGCGTCGCCGTCGTCGAGCAGCTCGGAGGCCTGGGTCAGCAGCGCGTCGCCCCTCTCCTTGGCCTCGGCCCTCATGGTGTGCACGGAATCGGCGGAAAGGAAGTCGTTCCAGCTGCGGACCCCGTCCTCCCATATGGCCTTCTCCTTCTTCGCGCCGACTGACGGCAGGATCTGGAAAGTGTGTGTTATCATGGACCCTCCGGTGTAGCGCCTGGATGGAGATATAGTTGTCCCGCTGCCTCCCGACCCAACCCGTTTGCGGGTAGCAGGGACGGGAAGTGCCAGACCGGAGCGGACCCTGACATCCAACCGCCAGTAGGGTAGTTTATGCCCGACCGGGTAGCAGGGAACCGCTTTTAACCTGCCCGCGGATAGTTCGGAGACATGAGATGCACCTACTGCGGACACGAAATCCCCGCGCTCTACCCGTTCTCGATGTGCCCCACCTGCGGACAGCCCGTTGACAGGCCCGCCGGTTCCGGGAACTGAGGACGACGTCCGGCCCCGACCGCTTGCAGGGGCCGGGCAGCATCTTTCATCTAATATCATCGTTTCACGGTTGACATGAGATACAAGGAGATCCTCCCGGGCGTCCGCATAACCAGCGACAGGTGCCTCGTGCTGGACGAGGGGCCGACCGTGGTTCTGGGGGACCTCCATCTCGGCTACGAGCGCGCCCTGGAGCAGGAGGGCATGTACATACCCAGGATCAACACCGACTCCATCCGCGACGCCCTGAACAACATCCTCTGCAGGTACGAGCCGGAGAGGGTCGTGCTGCTCGGTGACGTGAAGCACGACTTCAAGCGCGCCGGTTTCGAGGAGAAGCGCGAGGTCAGGAGGATCATAGGACTGCTGGCCGAGGCCGCGGAGACCGTGGTGATCAAGGGGAACCACGACAACTACATCCAGAACATCATCGCCGACCAGGGCATACTGGCACTGGACCACGTGGACATCATGGGGTTCAGGCTGGAGCACGGGCACGTGGACTCCGGCGTCAGGCCGGTCATCATCGGGCACGAGCACCCGTCCGTCAGGATACCGGGGTCCGTGGGGGGCGGCATGAAGATCCAGTGCTTCGTCCACGCCAGGAGGGACGGGGTCATCGTCCTCCCGCCGTTCAGCCCGTTCTCGTCCGGCAACGACCTCGTCCTGGACAGGGAGTGCGTCATGGCGCCCGCCCTGAAGAACTCCGACTTCGCCTCCGCCGAGATATACGGCGTCACGGACATGGGCCTGATGGACCTGGGCACCCTGAAGGACCTCTCAGACGTAGTGCTGTGAGAACTGTCACGGGACTTAACATCCCCTTTATTACGCGCGCGTAATAAAGAACACGCGCACATAGTACGGTCTGTTTTAATATGAGAAAGGCATTTGCACAGACAAGGAGAAATCAAAATGACAATGACTCCTAGAGACAGAGTACTCGCTGCTATGAAACAGGAATCCCTGGACAGGCCCGCAGTCGCCATCTTCACCCAGTCCGCCACCCTCGGACAGATGGAGAAGGTCGGCGCCGCCTGGCCCGAGGCCCACAAAGACGCTCAGATCATGGCCAAGCTGGGTGCCGCCCAGGCTGACGTCTTCGGATACGAGTGCGTCAGGGCTCCTTTCTGCCTGACCGCTGAGTCCGAGAGGCTCGGCGCAAAGGTCCAGGTCGACAAGAAGGACGCCTCCCCCATGATCAAGGGACACCCCTTCAAATTCGACCCCATGGTCGGAGAGTACGACGACCCCTCCGTTATGATGTCCCCCGAGGAGTTCATCCAGGGCGGAAGGCCCGCTGAGGCCATCAAGGCCATGGAGATCCTGGCCAAGTCCCACGGAGAGAACTACGCCGTCGTCGCCGGAAACACCGGACCCTTCACCCTCACCGGAAACCTCGTCAACACCGAGAACATGATCTTCGGAATGATGATGGCTCCTGAGGAGGTCGACAAGTGGGTCGACGCCGTCACCCCCATCGTCACCGCCTACACCAACGCCCTGATGGACGCCGGTGCGGACGTCGTTCAGTGCTCCGAGCCTTCCGGATCCACCGACATGCTCGCTCCCGACATGTTCGAGGAGGCCACCGGCCGCCACATCAGGGTCTGCCTGAAGCCCAGGGCCGACAAGTACACCGTCCTCCACATCTGCGGAGACACCTACCCCATCCTCGACCAGATGGACGAGACCGGAGTCTCCGGACTGTCCATCGAGGAGAAGGTCGAGCCCGAGAAGGCCGTCGAGAAGATCGGACACAAGACCGCTCTCGTCGGAAACGTCGGATCCGTCAGGCCCCTGTTCCAGGGAACCCCCGAGGAGGTCATCGCTGCCGCCAAGAGGTCCGCCGCCGCTGGATTCAACGTCATCTCCTCCGGATGCGGAATCGCCGTCGCCACCCCTGACGCCAACATGGCCGCCATGGTCCAGGCTATCAAGGAGCTGGCATAAGCGCACAGTCCTGAAACCCCTTACCCAAACCCCTTACCTTCTCCACCTCTGTGCTGTTCGGTTCGGGTCGCCGTGCACGTCTTTTCGGAATCGCGATTGAAATGGATGGACACGACCATCCGCCAAATCACCGCCATTAACGCCAAATCTCTGACGGTAATCGTCGGAATTGGCGGTAATCTGGCGGTGAAAGATACGCTATCATAATTGGCTGGCACTGGTGGCACTAATCCTGGCACTAATGGCACTGGTTGTGGCACTGGTGGCACTAATCCTGGCACTAATGGCACTGGTTGTGGCACTGGTGGCACCGATCATGGCACTGATCAGAACCGGAGAAAGGTTGATAGTTCCGGCGGTTTCCCGCCGGTAAATTATTTTCAATCCTTCATCAGGGTGTATAGGACGGCCTTTTGGGCGTGGAGCCTGTTCTCGGCCTGGTCGAAGACCACGCTGTGGGGACCCTCGATGACCTCGTTGGTGATCTCCTGGCCCCTGTGGGCGGGGAGGCAGTGCATCACGATGCATGTGGGCTTGGCGATGGACAGCAGCTGGTCGTTGATCTGGTAGGCCTGGAACAGCTTGATGGCGTCCTCCTCGGAGGTCTTGTCGCCCATGGAGATCCAGGTGTCGGTGTACAGCACATCGGCATCCACGCAGGCCTCCTGGGGGTCGTGGGACGCGATGATCTGGGATCCGTTGGCCTCGGCGATCTTGGAAGCCTTCCACATGATCTCTGCGTTGGGCATGCGGACCGCTGGGCAACAGGCGACCATGTCGATGCCCATGATAGCGCAGGCGTACAGCAGGGAGTTGCAGACGTTGTTGCCGTCTCCCAGGTACACGAGCTTCTTTCCGCGGAAGCCCCCCAGCTTCTCCTTTATGGTGACCATGTCGGCGAGGGCCTGGCAGGGGTGCTCCAGGTTGTCCAGTCCGCTGATGACCGGGACGGTGGCCCACTCCCCGAACTTGTCCATCATCTTGTAGTCGAAGGCCCTGTACATGATGCCGTGCACGAAGCGGCTCATGACCCTGGCGGTGTCCTCGACCGTCTCGCTGTGGACACCCATCTGCATCTTGGACTCGTCGATGTACAGAGCGTGTCCACCGAGCTCGGTGATGGCCACGTCGAAGGAGATCCTAGTGCGGGTGCTGGGCTTCTCGAAGATCATGGCGAGGGTCTTGCCCTTGAGGGGATCGCCGTGATGGCCGCGCTCGGCCTTCAGCTTGATGGCGAGGTCGACGAGTGCAGGCCACTCGTCCTGCATGTCGGATACTGAAATGAGGTCTCTCTTTGCCATGATTCGGCATCCGGAGAATGGTATTTCACTATTATGTGCAGCAATGGACACCGGAAAATGAGGTTGTCCGTCCTCGGACAGACGGTTCATCTCTTGACGATGATGCACACGATGTCCTCGTCGGCGACCACATGGTCCATTCCGACGGTCTGACCGGGGAACTTGGCGCTCTTCCCCCAGATCATGGCGTAGCGGAAGTTGTTCCTGAAGTCCCTGTGGATCAGCTCGCACACGTCCCCGACGGTGTTGCCGCGCTTGACGATGAGCGGGATGTCTAGATCCGCCTCCTGGCCCTGGGGCTTGAGGAAGATGCGGATCATGTCGATGGTGTCGTACAGGGCCTGCTTCAGGTCGTCGACGCCGTATCCGGTGGCCGCGGAGATCGGGACGCAGCGGTACTGCTTGTGCATCTCCATGACCGCCTCCAGCTGTCCGGGCTTGGCCAGGTCCACCTTGTTGATGGCCATGACGGCCTTGATGTACACCCTGTTGCCAGCCAGGACGTCCAGCATCTGCTCCACGTCGATGTCCTCGCGGACGACGACGGTGGCGTTCACATGACCGTAGGCGGAGGTCATGTCCTTGATGGTCTCGACGTCGATCTTGGTCAGCTTCAGGGTGGGCTTCACCAGGATGCCGCCGTGGTCGGAGTGGGTGATGACCACGTCGGGCTTCTTCTGGTTGAGACGGATGCCGGCGTTGTACAGCTCCTTGAACAAGACGTTCATGTTGGGGTTGAAGATGTCCACCACCAGCAGGATGACGTCCGCGGACCTGGCGGCGGCGATGACCTCGCGGCCCCTTCCCTTTCCGCGGGAGGCGTCCTTGATCAGACCGGGCATGTCCAGGATCTGGATCTTGGCGTGGTTGTACTCCATGACCCCGGGCACGACGTCCAGGGTGGTGAAGTGGTACGCACCAACCTCGGACTTGGCTCCGGTGAGCTGGTTCAGGAGGGTGGACTTTCCCACAGACGGGAATCCCACCAGCGCGACGGTGGCGTTGCCGGCCTTCTTGACGTAGAAACCCTTGGTCGGCCCCTTGGAGGCGCGCCTCTTCTCCTCCTCCTGGGTGAGCTTGGCGATCTTGGCCTTCAGCTTGCCTATGTGACCCTCGGTAGCCTTGTTGTACTTGGTCTTGGAGATCTGCTCCTCCAATTCCTTGATCTGCTCCTCTATGGTCGCCATGCGATCGCCTCCGGGGTCACTCGATGTTCACCGCGTATTTAATCCCTATTTCAGTTGAGATACAGGTCGAGGCACTCCTTGACCTTGGCCTTCGCCCCGTCGGCGTCGATGTCCCCGTCCATGTAGGCGTCGGCGATGTCCCTTATGTTGGCGCCGATGGTGGAGATGTCGGAGTCCAGCCACTGCTGGGTAAGCTGGTCGAGCCTCTCCTCGCCCACCTCGCAGGCGTCGAAGATGCCGTCCCCGAAGATCCTGACGAAGTCCTGCAGGGCGTAGATCCAGTCGCGGACCTCGTCCATCTCGTCGTCGTCCTCGCACAGGCCGTCGGCCTGGTCCACCAGGAGGCCGCTGACGTGCATGAAGTCGGTGCACATCTCCAGCTGCATCCTGATGTCGGGCTCCACCTCGGGGTAGTCCAGGAGGAGGTTGAACAGCGTCTCGGCGACCACCGCGGCGTCCTCGCCCACCCTGACGAGCTCTGGGGTCTGGGCGATGGCGTAGAAGAGCGAGGCGATCAGCATGTTGGGACCGGAGTCCTCCCCGTACTCCTCGATGAGCCTGGCGATGTCGGCGAGGCCGCCGGAGTAGGAGTCGCCCTCGGCGATGCAGTCCACCAGCCATCCGGCCACCATGTCGTGCATGCACCTCTCGATGTCCGAGGACGCGTCGGGGTTGGCGTCCAGTATGCCCGCCAGCCTGTCGGCGGCCCCCTCCGGGTCGCCCTCGATGAGCATGGTCTCGACCTCCTGGACCTGGGGGTACCAGGGCTCGCCGCTGAAGTCGGCGGGCTCGTAGGGCTCGTCGCCGATGGCGCCGCAGAGCCTGAGGGCCTGCTCGACCACGGGCTCCAGCGGGACGGCGTTCTCCAGCGCCAGGTCCTCGAACCTGTTTCCGCAGTGCATGCAGAACGACTGCTCGTCCTCGTTGTCAATCAGGGTGCTCTTCCCGCAGCCGGGACACGTGAGGGTCAGGATGGCCATGGTCGAGGAGATGCGCTCCCCCGTTATATGGGTGATTGTCCGGGAAGCGACGGGAGGTCCGTCCGACACCCCAGTGACATTAAAATAAGGGACCTGCTACGTCGTGCGATGACAGAAGTAACGAAGGCCAAGTCGTCCCCCGTCAGGGGACTTGTGGACGACTTCAAGGCCCTCTCGGCGAAACAGTGGGCGGGCATAGTGCTGGCCCTGGTGGTGTCGCTGGTGCTGGAGATCTACTTCAGCACCTCGTGCTTCGGATTCTTCATCGTTGCGGTCCTGCTGTACATGATCCCCCATCTGCTCGGGGTGTCGTCCGTCAAGGTCAAGACCGTCATCGGTGTCGTGTTCATAGTGCTGGCGCTACCCATACTGACAGTGATGTTCTCGGGAACCCTCGCCGCCGCCCAGGAGAACCTGGAGGGACAGGAGAACGACTACATCAGCAGCATCTCATACGACGACGGGACCGGCGAGGTCACCTTCACGGTGGCCGAGTACGTCCCCGACAACGAGACCGGGGAGTGGGAGATCGTCTTCCAGTGCTACTCCGTCCAGAGCCTGACTGTGGCCGTCAACGGCGACCGCAGCACCCTGCAGGAGATACGGTTCGACCCCGCGGACCTCACGCACGGCGAATCGACCCTGGGCGGCACGGTCGTCAAGGGCGAGGACGGCCTGTACCATGTGACCGTCACCGGCGTGGACGTGCCCGAAGGTTCGGCGTACGTCATGGGCGCGTTCATCGTCATCCCCACCAACAACGCGGTGGAGCACATGAACGCCCTGGTCGACAACGGAGCGTCCGCCACCAGCCTGGCCCTGACCGGCGCCGGGTACACCGTGGCCTACGCGGCGGTGATCTTCTTCCTGATCCTGATCTTCTCCGCCCTCATGAGGCGCAGCGCCGAGAAGACCCGCGCCAAGATGGAGGCCGAGGGAAGGCTGTACCCCCAGGGATACGGCAGGTGCAAGCAGTGCGGTGCCATGGTCCTCCCCGGAGAGGTCAACTGCAGGAAGTGCGGAGCCTACATCGACGTGCCCGAGGAGATGAGGGTCCAGAAGAAGGACTCCTTCACTTGCTCCGAGTGCGGCGCCGAGGTCCCGGCCGACGCGAAGGTCTGCCCCAAGTGCGGCGCGGCCTTCGACGAGGAGGACGAGAACGTGGTCGTCCACGCGGACGGCACCGAGGACGTGTCCTCCGAGAGCGTCACCTGCCCAGAGTGCGGCAACATCGTGCCCGCCAACGCCGACTGGTGCCCCAGATGCGGCAAGATGCTCAAGTGAGCGTCGCGGGATAAACTTCCATCCGGCGGAAGCCGGGAAACCCCTCCCCTCAGGGGGAGGGGGACTTGTTTATGATTGGAAGGGCGCGGGGTCTCCCCCGGCCCTGGAACAGTTTTACTTCTTCCTCTTGCGGAAGGTGACCTTGGAGTCCTTCATGTTGATGACGGCGTCCTCCAGCTTGGTGATGAGGTCGCCGGCGGTCTGGATCAGGTCCCAGCCCACCTGCTTCGCCATGATGGCCTCTCCGTTGATGAACAGCCTCGCGCTGATGCTGTACTTGTAGTTGCCACCGACGTCGTTGTACCTGGAGACGTGCATGTTGAAGGACTCGGGCTTGTAGATCTTCGAGACCTTGGTGACCATGTTCTCGATGTCCGCGTAGATCGCGTCCACGGCGTCCTTCTCGTCGTCCTCCAGTCCGCTGATCTGCACGAAGAGCATGTCCCTCTCCCTGCAGGCGGCCAGCAGCTCGATGATGTCGTACTCCGTCAGGACACCGACCAGCTCCTTGCCCTCCACGACGGGGATGGTGGAGATGCTGTACTCCCTCATCTCGTCGACGGCCTCGGAGATGTCGCTGTCCCAGGCGATGGTCTTCACCGACGTCAGGGCGATGGACTCCACGGTGATCTGGGAGCGGGAGCTCTTCTCCAGGTCCCCGATGGTCTTGTTGTCCTTCTTCCAGTTGTTGTCGATGATCTCCCTCATTCCGACGATACCGATGACGTTGTTGGTGTCGTTCACCACTGGGATGGTCCTGTAGTCCTCGCGGATCATCAGGTCCAGCGCGTCGTCCATGAGGTCGTTGGCCCTCACGGACTCCACGGGGTTGCTCATAATCTCCCAGACCTTGATCTCCTTCAGGGCCTTGATGTCCCTGACGATGTCCAGGAGCATGGTCCTCCTGACGATGCCTATGATCTTCTTCCCGTTGACCACGGGGAGCTGCCTGCAGTTGTTGGAGACCATCATCTCAGCGATCTTGGTGATCTGCATGTCGGAGGTCACCGAGGGGAGCTGGCGGATGAAGTTCTTGACCTTGGCGTCGAGCGTCACGCTCTTCTTCCTGAGGATGGAAGCGTAACTGACCATTCCCACGAACTCTCCGTTGTCGACGACGGGTATGTCCTGGTACTTGGTCTCCCTCATGACCGACAGCGCATCCGAGATGCGATCGTCCGACGAAACGGTCGGGAACTCGGCGGTCATCACCTTCTCAACGGAGATGCCGTCTATCTGCGATCTGAGCATGGTTATCTTCTTCAGATCCTCTAGGTCCTTTACAGCCATAGAATTCACCTCTGTGGTTGAAGAATACCGAGTGCTGCGGATATAATGGTTGTTGGCTGGACGGTGCTGGATGCTCGGAATTCGTAGAAACGCTGCGGAAAACGAAGGGTAATGGGTTTGGGGAAGGGGTTTATCGTCGTCTCACTGACGTTGACTGCGAGGTATTAAATATCTTCACAGGTCCGCGAAGGGCCTTCCGGCCAGGAGTGCGTCGATGACGTCGGCGATGCCCTCCACCGGGACGCGCTTCTGCTCGGTGGTGTCCCTGTCGCGGATGGTGACGGTGCCCTCGGCGGCCCCTCCGGGGAGGGAGTCGTAGTCCACGGTGATGCACCACGGGGTTCCGACCTCATCCATCCTGGCGTACCTCTTGCCGATGGTGCCGGAGCCGTCGTAGTATGCTTCCACCCTGTGGGAGTGGACCCTGTTGTAGATGTCCTTCGCCATGTCGTCCAGGCCGTCCTTCTCCATCAGCGGGAACACGCCGACCTTGATGGGCGCGACCGCGGGGGCGAGCCTGAGGACGGTGTAGTCCTCCTTCTCGTCGTGGGAGTAGGCGTGCTCCAGGACGGAGTAGAAGATCCTGTCCAGTCCGTGGGAGGGCTCGATGACGTGGGGGATGACGCGCTCGCCGGCGACCTTCTCCCTGACGGTGGCCACCTCGAAGTACTCCTCGGTGAGCTCGATGTCCTCGCCGTCCACGTTGACGGTGAGCTTCCCGTCCCTGACGGCGGAGGGGTCCATGGACTCCATGGCGGCGGCGATGGCCTTGGCCTTCCCCTTGAAGGTGGGTCCCAGGGCCTTGTGCTTGGCGCGGATCTTCTCGACCTCCATCTCGCGGGGCTCGTCGAACCTCTTGAAGTGGGTGAGGTCGGCTCCGGAGAACTGGGCGTGCCTGGAGAGGTCCCAGCATCCCCTGTCGGCGATGCCCACGATCTCCGTCCAACCGTAGGACAGCAGGACCTCGGCGTCCCAGCAGTCGGCGGCATAGTGGGCCATCTCGTCCTGCAGGTGCTCCCTGAACCTGAGCCTGGCGGGGTCGATGCCGACGCGGGTCAGCAGCTGCTTGGTGGTGTACACGAAGTACGCCAGCACGCGGTTGGCGATGACGCCCTTCTCCACCGCCTCCTTGACGGTCATGGTGACCAACTCGCCGGTGGTGTTGGGGATGAGGTCCAGAGTCTCGTTCTCGATCTCGGGGAACCTGGCCCAGTCCTTGTCCTCGGGGTCCACGAAGAGCTCGACCTCCATCTGGTTGAACTCCCTCATGCGGATCATACCCTGGCGGGGCGCGATCTCGTTCCTGTAGCTCCTGCCGGTCTGGATCACGCCGAGGGGCATCTTCTCCCTGTTGTACCTGTAGAGGTTGGGGAAGTTGACGAAGATGCCCTGGGCAGTCTCCGGCCTCAAGTACCCGACGCGGGCGGACCCGGGGCCGATGTGGGTCTTGAACATCAGGTTGAACTCCTCGACCGGTCCGAGGTCCCCGCCGCAGTCGGGGCACTTGATGCCGTGCTCGACGAAAGCCTCCTCCAGCTGCTTGGCGGAGAGGACGTCGGCGTTCTCGTAGAAGTCCTTGACCAGGTGGTCGGCCCTGAAGGGCGCCTGGCACTTGGTGCAGTAGGTGAGGAGGTCCGCGAACTCGTCCACGTGCCCGGAGGCCTTGAAGACCTCCCTGGGGTTGACGGTCTCGGAGTCGATCTCGACGAAGCCCTCGCGGCCCTTGTAGATGGACCTCCAGACCTCGACGATGTTGTTCCTGAGGGAGCATCCCAGCGGACCGTAGTCGTACATGCCGGCCACGCCGCCGTAGAGCTCGAAGGAAGGCCAGATGAACCCCCTGCGTTTGCAGAGGGACATCAGGTCGTTGGCGTTTGAATCACTCATTTTTATTACCTGAGAGGGCGCATAGCACGTCTACATCATAAACCATGCCCACGAGCTCGTCCTTGTTCCCGTGCACCGGGATCTGTCCGAAGTCGTTGGCCAGCATGATCCTCGCCACCTCAGATATGTTCGTCTTCTTGAATACGGAGATCGGGTCCTTGACCATGAAGTCCTTGACCTTCCTGTCGTCCGACATGTACTTGTCCGTGGCCGTGTAGAACAGCGGGAGGACGTTCCTGGCGCCTGCCATGTTGCCCACGTCGGCGATGCCCAGGGCCTTCAGGTCGTCGGTGTTCTTGACCTGGTCGCTGAACAGGTCCCTGTCCGTGAGGATCCCCGTGAGCTTGCCGTGGGCGTCCAGAACCGGGACCGCGGGCACGTCGCTGATCCTCATGGCGGGGACTGTGTACGTGAGGGGCTCCTCCTCGTACGCGGTAACGCAGGTGGTGCGGATGACGTCCTCTGCGAGGAGATCGGTCTTCATCTCCTTGACGAGACGGAGCAGGTCCGTGGGGGTCACGATGCCCACCAGGTTTCCGTTGTCGACGACGGGCAGCCTGTGGATCCTCATCCTGCTGAAGATCTCGGCGGCCTCCTCGATGGGTGTGTCGGGGGTGACGGTGATGCAGCCCTTCTTCATGATGAGGGAGAGCTGGTCCTCGTCGAACTTCCTGAAGACGTCCCTCCTGGAGACAACCCCCATGAGCTTCCCGTCGGAGGCGCGGATGACCGGGAGTCCCGTGAGTCCGTTCCTGACCATTATGTTGATCGCGTCGCTGCGGCTGCCGGGGACCTCCACCACGATGGGCGCGGAGGTCATGACGTCTGCTACTGTACCGCTCATCTGTTCCCCAACCTATCAGTTGGCCCCCTCTGTGGACCTCACCACGAGGACGGGGCACTGCGAGGCTCTCACGACCCTCTCTGCAACGCTTCCCATGAGGAGCTTGGACATTCCTGTCCTTCCCAGGGTTCCCATGACGATGATGTCGTAGTTGGCGGACTCGTCGAGGATGACCTTGACGGGGGTTCCCTCCTTGATGACGACCTCGACCTCGACGCCCTCGGACGCTCCCAGGTCGCGTACGAAGTCGACCGCCTCCTTACCCTCCTTCTCGAGGGTGTTGTAAACGTTCATGACCGCTGTGTCCATGGGCATGTTGGTCAGGATCGTCTGGTCCAGGACGTACAGGGCCGTGACCTTCCCACCGGACAGCTTGGCAAGCTCCATGGCCTTTCTAACTGCGGCCTTCGTGTATTCGCTACCGTCTGTCGGTACGAGAATCTTGTTGAATGCCATTTTCACAACCTCACTTTGCATGTTTCGTCGATCCGGACGGCCTCACGCCCGCGGCAGAAGGCTGCTGATGCGCTGTAGTCGTCTGTCAGCAGGACCGTCAGACTGCCCGTTCCGATATGGCCCGAAATGTCCTTGACGCGATTTAATATCTTCCCTGAAAGGCACGTGAGCGCGTTCCAGGTGGTCTCCGGGTCCCCTCCCTGCCTCGCGGCGGCCTCCGCGAACACCCGGGCCTCGTCCAGGATGTCGGGGGTGCGGAGCATCCCGTTGTCCGTGCCCAGTGCCAGGTCGGCCCCGGCGGCCTCCGCCCTGGCGATGGGCGGGACCTTCCCGAAGTAGGCGTTCGATGTGGGGCAGACCACTATCGGCACCTCCGCCTCTGCGCACTTGGCCAGGTCGTCGTCCGTGGCCTCGCACATGTGGACGACGAACGCCGGGTCCAGGGACAGGACGAAGTCGATGTCCTCGCGGACCCTCTCGCTGACGTGGATGGCGAACGCCTTCCTCTCCTCCCTGGCCATGTCGGCCACCTCCTCGATGTACCCGCGGTCCATGTCGGAGACGCTGGATATGCCTATGCCGTCGGCCACCTCCAGGATCCCCGCCACCTCCTCCGGGTCGAACTCCGGGGACAGGGGGCGCCCCAGGATCACGGCGTCGGGCGCGGCCGCCCTCAGGAGAGTACAGCCATGGAGGCCTCCCTCCCTGAAGTCGACGAACGCCGACGCCCCGGAGGCGCGGGAGTCCGCGGAGAAGCGGGCCATGCTGGCGGACAGCTCTTCGTCCGACGCTTCCCTGAGGTAGCGGTGCTTCAGTCCGTCCGGAGGGGCGACCAGCCCCTCCAGGGACATGCCGGGCGGGATGCTCAGGCCGTAGTCGGCGCAGTGGGTGTGACCGTTGACGACGCCCGTCAAGATTACCCCGTGGACGTCCGGCTCCACCGGGCAGTCCCCGCCGCCGACCTCCACGGCGGTCCCGTCCTCCACCAGCATGTAGCCGGGACGCAGCCCGCCGCGGCCCAGCACCATGCCCTCCAGCGCGTAGGATCCTTCCATGTCCAGGGTAATGGGCCCTTAAGTTGTAACCCCTTCGGCGATTCATTTTAAAGCCCGCATTCCCTGGACGTTGACAAGGTGATACGAATGCCCACGGTGGACGCCAGCCTCTGCGTCGCCTGCGGGAACTGCGCTGAAGCGTGCCCCCAGGACGCCATAACGGTGGACGACATCGCCGTGATCGACCCATCAAAATGCGTCGACTGCGGCGTCTGCGTCGACGAGTGCCCGTCGGGAGCCATCTCCGACTGAGGCACCGCAAAACAATGAAAAATGAAGGGGGTACGCCCCCTCAAACATTCATGCCCAGTAGGGCTTCTTCACGAACTTGTACGCCATGAGCACGGCCGTCGTGGCCTCTCCCATCGCGGTCGTGATCTGCTTGAACTTCCCGGGGTAGCTCACCACGTCGCCGCAGGCGAACACGCCAGGACGGCTGGTGGACATGTCGAAGTTGACCTTGACCAGACCGTCGTCGGTGAGGTCGACGTGCCACTTCTTGAGGTCGTCCAGGTCGGCGGATATGCCGATGTTGATGACGGCGAGGTCGGTGGGGATGTCGAACTCCTTCCCGTCCTGGGAGACGGTGACGGACTCGACCCTGTCCGTTCCGTTGATGGAGACGAGGTTGGCGTTCATGACCCTCCTGATGGCGCTCTTCTCGAGGCTCTCGACGGTGGACTCGTCGGCCCTGAAGTCGGGCCTCCTGTGCACGATCGTGGTGTCCGTGACCGAGTCCGCGATGAGGGCCATGTCGATGGCGCTGTTCCCGCCTCCGAACATGGTGACCTTCTTGCCGACGAGCTCCTCCTTGGGCGGGAGGATGTAGGTGACCCCCTTTCCGAAGAGCTCGTCCTCGCCGGGGCATCCCATCTTCTTGGGCTTGAAGCTGCCCATGCCGATGGCGATGATGACCGACTTGGCGTGGTATGTGCCCTTGTCCGTGGTGACAATGAGCTCCTCGTCCCCGTTCTCGATGGTGTCGACCCTCTCGTTCTCCTTGATCTCGCACTCCACGGACTCCGCCTGGGCGTACAGCTTGTCGGAGAGCTTCCTCGCCTGGATGGTCTCGAAACCGGGGTAGTTGTGGATACCCTTCTCGGGATAGAGGCTCACGAGCTGACCGCCCACGCGCGCTGAGTCGATGATCAGGGTCTTCATCATCTTCGACCTGGCGTAGATCCCCGCGGTGAGGCCCGCGCAGCCAGCTCCGACTATTACCACGTCATAACACATTGGAGCCACGAAATCATGTCACGATATAAAAATTTGGAGGCCCTCAATTCGATTGCTGACCCTTTTCCGGCAAATTCTCCATCTTTTCCTCAGAATTTCTACGAAATCCGTAGAACCGCTGACGCAATCAGCACGCCACACGATGGCGGAAGGATGTAACGCGCATATACGCGGGCCCCCCGCCTGCGCTCTTTTATAGTCGATGAGAGACGTTTACACTTCCGGGGAAAACAATGGAACAGTCGGACATATACACGGAGAAGATCATGAACATGATCCTGGACGCCATAGACGACATCATAGTCATCCACGACTCGGCCCACACCATCATATGGATGAACAGGGCCGGGGAAAAGGCGTTCGGAAGGAGCGTCGACGAGGTCATCGGCACCAAGTGCTACGAGCTCTTCGGGAACACCACCTCCTGCGTCGACTGCACCGTCAACACCACCAACATCGGGAGCCCGGTGAACAACATCAAGCGCAGGGTCATCCCCAAGACCGGGATCAAGTGCGACTGCGCGGCCATCCCGTACTACAAGAACGGCAGGCTGGAGCTGGTGGTCCAGCACCTCCGCCCGATACCCCCGGAGGCCTGAGGGCCCCCAAACCTTAATCAAAGGAATAGGAGATTCCGGATTCATGCTAGACGTAATCAGCCCCTACATGTACATCATCGTCGCCTCCGCGATCTACCTCGTGATCCTCGGCGTCGCCAACCTCAAGAAGAGCGAGACGGAGTGATCCCGACATGGTCGCTCTGACCGAACCGGTCGTCAGGATGATCAAGCATCCCGACACCTCCAAGGTCCTGGCCACGGTCTCCCCCGGAGGGGAGCCCCACGCCATAGTCTGCGGCAGCCTGGACGTCATCGAGCCCGACACCATCGTGGTGGGCGAGGTCTTCATGCACAGGACGTCCGAGTACCTGCAGAACGACCCCCGCGTCGAGTTCCTGATCTGGAAGGGCAAGTCCGCGTACTCCATCAAGGCCATCGCCAAGGGGAGGTACGAGGAGGGCCCCGAGTTCGACAGGATGTCCGCCGCCCTCGACCGCTTCAACATGACGACGGTCGCCGTCTGGACCTTCGAGGCCCTGGAGGTCTGGGACGAGAGCGCATCCGAGACATCGGGCGACAGAGTGATCTGATGGAGCTGGCCAGGCTGAGGCGCCTCACCCGCGTGGTGTTCTTCCTCGGCGCCATGGTCATGTTCTTCGGCCTGGGGTTCTACGCCCTGGGCCATCAGGCCGCCGGCATAATCACGCTCATAGCCGGGCTGGTGGTCGTGATGGTCACATTCTCGGTGACCCGCTTCTTCATGACGTACGACCTCATGCACCTGACCGACAGGAGGAGGGTGCAGAGGACCGATGATGAGAAGCGCGAGTGATAAAATCTGAACCGGTTTGTAAAATGGTTTATCGGGTCCGTAGGGCCCTCGATTCTTATCAGAACCTGCTCCTGTCCCTCTCGACGGGCTGGTGCTTCCTGAAGCAGTCCCTGCAGTAGACGGGCCTTCCCTGGGTGGGCTTGAAGGGGACCTCGCACTCAGCTCCGCAGTCGGAGCAGACCGCCTTGAAGAACTCCCTGGGTTTGTCCCTGTCGTATCCTCTGTCCCTGTAACCTCCGTATGCCATTGTCATCTCTCCTTGTGGTCAAGGTACCCCAATAATGCCCCCGTGGTCGCGGGAGGTTACCAGAACGCCTCGGCGGTGAATGTCCGCTCGAGTATAATTACATTCGTCGGGTCAGAGCGTGCCGCAGTCGGGGCAGATCCACATGCCCTTGTAGCACACCATCATCTCCCCGCAACGGGGGCAGACGTGGGAGCGGCTCCTCTCGGCGCCCACGACCTCCTTCTTGGATAAGTCGGCGTTGGCCCAGGCGATGAGCGAGGTGAGCTCCGCGGCGCGGTCGGTCTTGTCCGGTCCGTAGAACCTCAGGTTGTCGGACTCGTTGTAGAGGCGGGTGCGCATCTTGCCCAGGGCGCGGGCCACGTTGTTGAAGGTCCCCAGCTTCACCTTCTCCAGCGGCAGGACGTTCTGCCTGTACCTGACGTCCAGGTACTCGATACTGGAGTCCAGGAACCTCTCGAACTCCGACTCGTTGGGGTAGACCGGCACCGACAGGATGAGGTCCCTCTTCGGCTGCAGCGACGGGTTCCTGGCGATGACGCGGTCCAGGACCACCCTGACGGCGGACCTCATCTCCCCTCCGACCTGCCCGTAGATCCTGCGCAGGTGCGGGACGTCCTCCTCGCGGGCTATGGAGGCCATCCTGTTGGCGGCCCTCATGAACTCCGTGCCGGAGGTGTGGTCCATGACGTCGAAGAGCTGGGGTATGAGGGCGTCGTCGCCCTCGATGGCGCTCAGATAGCCCATGCAGGCCAGGCGGACGCGCTCGGCGTCCCTCTGCCTCATGTCCTTGATCTTGTCCAGGACTGCCCTCTCGCGGACGTCGGCCAGAAGCAGGACGGTCTCCGACCTCACGCGTTCGTCCTCGCAGTCGAGGTAGCCGCTGATTATCGGAAGCTTCTCGGCGTCGTAGTAGTTTACGAGCCACCTGTCCTCCGATATGGAACCGGGACGGCCGGCGATCACCCTGTCGACCGCTTCGAGGAAGCGCTCCAGATACTCGACCTTGGTGACCGACATCGGCTGCCTCGTTGGAAAACGATTCAGAGGTCCCTGGAGTCCAGGGCCTGCTTCAGGAACCTGACCTCCTCGTCGGAGAGGGTGATTCCCTTGCCCATCTTGGCGTGGTCGGGGGACCACTCCCTGATGTCGTACTTGGGATCCCTGTCGTTCCAGCTGATGAGGTTGAGCTCCTTGGTCCAGCCTTTGGATGATTCGGAGAGGACCGCGATCTTCTCCACGACTTCGTATTTGATTTCTACCATCGAATTACCAGACTGGCGAATGCACGCCCTTATTTTAAAGCTTTATTTTTCCTTAATTTTAGATGAACAACAGTGGTCCCGGGATCCCCGACAGCAACGGTTATATCCTTGTCCCGTAGAATAACAAGCCACGGATTGATGGAATTGTCCCGACAACATATGTCACCGGAGGGTTCGTGATCTAGATGGACCCCATAACCATTGCTTACATCGTCATAATCGCACTGCTGATCGTCTGCTCGGCGTTCTTCTCAATGTCCGAGACCGCCTTCACCAGCTCCAACCAGGTCAGGCTCAAGAAGATGGCCAAGGACGGGGACAAGAGGGCGGAGAAGACCCTGAAGATCCTGGAGGACTACGACAAGTTCCTCACCACCATCCTCATCGGGAACAACCTGGTCAACATCGGAGCCAGTTCGCTGGCCACCACGGCCATCGCTCTGATCCTGGTGGGCATGGCCTCATCCTCCGTGTCCCTGATCTCCACCGTGGTCATGACCATCATCGTCCTGATCTGCGGAGAGATCACCCCCAAGACCGTGGCCAAGAGGAACCCCGAGAAGTACGCCATGAGGGTCTGCAGCATCGTCGCCGGCGTGGAGAAGCTGTTCTCCCCCGTGTCCTGGCTGTTCACAAAGTTCACCAACTACATCGGCAGGAGGACCGGCAGCGGCGAGTCCACCATGACGGAGGACGAGCTCGAGGTCATGATCGACGAGATCGAGGACGGAGGCGTCCTCGAGGAGAGCGAGAGCAGGCTCATCAAGTCCGCGATAAGGTTCGACGACACCCAGGTCGGGGAGGTCTTCGTGCCCAGGGTCGACGTGACCGCCGCGGACGCGTCCACAACCCCCGAGGAGCTCGGGAAGCTGTTCACCGCCACCGGATACTCCAGGATCCCCGTGTACGACGGCAGCATCGACAACATCATCGGCGTCGTCTACTCCAAGGACTTCTTCGCCGCGCACTTCAACGGCAGGCAGTTCTCGATCAGGGACATCATGAAGCCCATGAAGTACGTCCCCGAGACCATGAGCATCGCCGACATCCTCAGCGACTTCCAGAAGTCCAAGGTCCACATGGCGGTGGTCCTGGACTCCTACGGCGGCACCATGGGAATCGTCACCCTTGAGGACATCCTCGAGGCTCTGGTGGGGGACATCTGGGACGAGAGCGACGTCATCCAGCAGGACGTGGTCCCCCTCAGCGAGGGGAGGTACTCCGTCAAGGGCGACGCCAACATCTTCGACGTAATGGAGAAGATCGGAGTCGAGTTCGACCCCGGGGAGTACGACGACTACTCCGTCACCGGGTACGTGTTCTACAGGCTGGACCGCTCGCCGATGAAGGGCGACACGGTCGACGTCGGCAACGTCAGGATCAAGGTCACCGCGGTCAAGGGCCGCAGGGCCACCGAGTGCGAGTTCGAGGTCCTCCCTCAGGAGGAGTCCTCGGAGCCCGCGGAGTGATCCAGACCCGAGAGGAACTCCGTGAGAATCCTCTCGGCAACCTCCTTCCTGGCGGGGTGCGACTGCACCTTGCCGGTTATCGCTATGACATCGCCGTGGTGGGCCACCTCGTAGGAGCCCAGCACGGCCTTCTGCTTGTCCAGCCTCATGTAGAAGACGCAGTCCTCGTCGACACGGTTGCCGATGTCCTCCAGGATCCACTGGCGGATCTCCGGGCCGAGCTTGGTGAACAGGTCCCTGAACTGCCTCTGCTTGGTGAGCCTGGCCTCCAGGATAGTCATCGTGTTCCCGTGCTCGCTCTCGGTGGGCTCCTCGGAGTACTCGGCCTCGCCGAGCAGCTCCTCCATCACCTCCTCGAGAAGCTCCTTCCTCTCCGTGGCGTAGCAGAACGTCTGGACCCTTATCCAGTGGAACGTCGTGGCCGGCATATCACTCATCCTCCGTCTCTTCGGCGGGACCCTCCGGTGCGGGCTCCGCGGGCGCGTCCTCCCTGGGGATCAGCGGGAACACCGTCTCCGGATCGGCCGTGGACACCACCACGACCCTCTTCCCCATCAGCTTCATGGCGACGCCGTCGTCGTCCCCCACGCGGGAGTAGAGCCTGTGCTTCACACCCTTGAGGTTCCAGTTGCCGTAGCTCCTGATCTCGGTCAGGTCGCCGCTGCGGACGTCGATGACCTCGCTCCTGTCAATGACCATGCGCCTGAATGCGTACACGATCTCGACCCTGTCGAGGTAGACCTCGAGGTCCATCCTCAGGACCAGAATCACCACGATTATGACTATGAACACGACCGCCGACACCGGGATCGTCCAGGACGGCATAGCCGTTTCCAGCACGTACTGTGAGAAGACCATGAAGGCCAGAGTTGCGATGAGGACGGCCGCGGCCAGGTAGGCCAGGTTCCTCGGGAGTATGGGGCGTGATTCCCGGTACAGAGGGTCCATGCTCTGGAAGAACACCGTCGCCATAGATAACGGACACGCTGGCATCCCCTTCCGAGGAATACAAAGGTTTATATTCCACCTGTCTATCAAGGGTTTTGCTGGTCCCATAGCTTAGTTTGGCTTGAGCGTTCGGCTGATAACCGGAAGGTCCTGCGTTCAAATCGCAGTGGGACCACCAGCATCTCTTCTATCATCGTGTTCTTCGACAGCACCGCTCACGCGTCCATCCTGCACATGAGAGCGAGACGCATCAGAAAAATGTGAAGAGGTTTCAGGGCCGTTGGCCCCGGTTTCCCTCAGTCCTTGGCCTCGGGGAGGTCCAGGTCGTTGAGGCAGTCGCACAGGCAGGTGAGGATCGGGTCGTCCTCCAGGTACTGCACGAAGTCGGGGTTCCACATCTCTATGCCGAAGACCCTGCCCTCGTAGATGGCGTACAGGTACATCAGCGCGGGGACGGTGAAGTCGGTCTCGTCCACCTGGTCGTTCCACTCGTCGAACGCCCTGTTGACGGCTTCTGCGACAGCGGGCTCCATCCCCTCGGTGATGTCGTCGTCAAGAGGGTAGACGTACGCGTCGGACTCGTCGATGTAGTCGTACTCGTAGAACAGGGATGTGATCCCGTGGGACTTCATGAAGTCCGCCATGTATTCCGGGGTGTTGTCGCCCAGGATGGCGAATGCCTCGTCGGGGGCCAGGAAGTCGGTGACCTCGGTGGCCATGAACCCGTTGCCATCCACGAAGGCCTCGAGCTCCTCTTCGTCCATGATCGGCGTGTATCCGGCGTAGTCCTCATCAGACATGAGGGTCGAATCGACGGCACCCGATATAACCTCGACTGGCGACCGCTCGGAGGATGTGGGAGGGGACCCCTCCCGTGCGTTTCACTCCGCCCTGGGGGGCTCCGGCTCCGGGTCGTACATGAACTTCCTGCAGAACGGGATGAGCATGCCCCCGATACCGTTGCCGATGATGACGATGATGATGAACACCAGGGCGTCCAGGGAGAACTCGCCGGCGGACACGAAGTAGAACATGTCCGCGATGGAGTGCTCGAACCCCGCCAGTATGAACACGGGGACGCAGAACAGCAGCGCCAGGTAGCTGTTCTTCTGCTTGTAGAAGTCCACGGCTATGAACATCAGCATGCCGCAGAACACGCCGCGGAACAGGACCGAGTACCAGTCCAGGGCCAGCTTGCCGTCGACCACGGTGGTGGCGACGTCGTAGGGCATCATCAGCCCGGTGACCAGGCAGCCCACGAAGTTGCCCAGGATTATGACCGGCATGTACCACAGGAACGAAGGGGGGTTCTCGACTATGTAGCCCACCTTTCCGGTGTAGAGGTCCAGCTTGAAACCGACCACGGTCATCAGGCCGATGGCGAACAGGACCGCCCCGACCCACTTGGCGGTGGTGTAGCATCCCAGGAACACGCAGCATCCGATCGAGATCATCATGCCCGCCAGTATCGCCCTGACGAAGCTCCTCGCGTACTTCTTGTCCATCTTATCACAGCTCGTGGTAGAACAGGATGATCGTGTGGTACTCGCCGTCGATGCCCCTGAAGCCGCCGGGGACCATGCCCAGGCGCTTGAAGCCCTCCTTCTCGTACAGGTGGATCGCCGAGGCGTTCTCCTGGACGACGGCGTTGAACTGCATGACGCGGAAGCCCAGGTCGGCGGCGACCCTCAGCGAGTCCTCCACCAGCATGGCCCCTATGCCCTTGTTGCTCATGCCCTTGTCCACGCAGTACGACGCGTTGCATATGTGGCCGCAGCGGCCCACGTTGTTGGGATGAAGTATGTAGAGACCCACGACGCGCCCGTCCAGGACGGCCACGCCGCAGTGGGACTGGGAGCCGAAGAACTCCTCGGCGCCCTCCTCCGTCAGCGGCTCCTCCTGGGGGAAGGCCATTCCGCCCTCCACCACGAAGTTCCATATCGCCTTCATGCCCGGCAGGTCGCCGGGCTCGTACCCCCTGATCGCGACATCCATGCGCTGTGCATCGGTTCGACGGTATTTAGCGCGAATGGGTGGCCGGGTCACAGGACGCTGAGGCTCCAGCCTCCGAGGACGTAGCTCTCCACAGGGGCGCCGTCGTCGGCTATGACGGCTCCGTACACCCCACCGTCCGCACCCACGTGCAGGGAGACCTCTCCCTTCACGAATACGAAGGCCTCCACCTCGGAGTCCCCGTCCGTGTACACGAGGGACGAACCGTCGGATCCGAAACCCTCCAGGTACGGGTTCAGCGCCTTTATGCCGTCGGCCGTCTCCGAGGACGTGCCCGGACTCGCGGTGGGAACTTCGGCTCCGGTTGCCTCGAAGGTTCCCGGGACGACATGCTTGGTCACATCGTATCCGACCAGCTCACCGCCGCTCAGGGTGATGGTGAGGGTGTTCTCGAACACGTAGCCGCCTCCGTAGACGCCAGACGCGTTGAGTACGAACGTCCCGTCGCCTATGCCGTCGTCGACGGGGACCTGCTGCCTCTCGTCCTGCGTGTGGATGCCGTATGCGGCTCCCGCAACGACGATCACGATGAGGATCCCGAACAGGATCCAGGTGTCTTTCTGCCTCAGAAAACTAGTCTCTTCGTTCCCAGACGCCACTGCATCGACCTCGTCCTTGTTAGGGAGTGTGCGGGTATAAAGGAAACCCCGACGGGATGCGGGCCCGGATCAGCTCGAGGGCCCGGACTCCGCATCCCTCGCCAGCTCCCTCTCCATGCGCCTCCTGTTGAACAGGACGGAGTCCATGAAGATGACCCAGCAGATCTCCACCACGATGGACGTGGCTATGGCCACCATCGCCAGCGACGCCATTGGGCCCAATGTGGCGGCGCACATGGCTATGGCTATGCCCTTGTTCTTGTAGGAGGCCATCAGGATGTCGGCGACCCTCTGCCCCCAGGGCAGCCCGGCGCGCCTCTCGGCCACCTCGATCACGTTGCCCAGACCGAAGGACCTGAGGGCTGCGATGACCGCGAACACCACCAGGATCGACACCGTGGAGGTGGAGAAGTTGGTGGAGCCCACGGAGAGCCAGACCAGCACGAATATGCAGCAGTTCATGAAGATGGACATGAAGTCCCTGCTGAGCTCGAACCTGGTGAGCAGCCTGGACACGACCAGCGGGATGGCGATGATCTCCACCACCGCGATCAGCACCTGCATTATGTCGACCGTCTCGCCGAGGGCCAGCCAGACCACGAAGGGGATCCACACCAGCGACGCCACGTACACGTAGATGGTCCCCCTGGCGGCGTGCTCCATGTCGCCCCTGAGGATGTAGGACAGGGGTGCCACGGAGGCCGCGAACGGGGTGGCGGCTATGAACACGAGACCGGCGGCCTCGGCCCCGAAGTCGGAGTCCTTCAGCAGGAAGTACCCAAGCAGGGGGATCACGGACGAGACCACCAGTCCCATCAGCACAGCCCTGAGCACCGACTTCCAGTGCGTCACCGGGTTCAGGTTGCTGAACCTGTACCTGGACAGGGATAGGGTCATCATCACGGCTAGAAGGAACACCGTCAGGTTGGACCTCAGGTCGGCATCCAGCGTCTCCGATGGGAAAACGCCTGCGAAGTTCGTGAGGAGGGCGATGATCAGCGCCATTGACATCATGAACGCGCTGCTGCCCAGCAGTGCCTTGGGCGTCATGAGGATTCCGGAACATTTGCGGCTTATAAATCGCTGACCCCGCCGGAGATAGTTCCGATTCCCCGCATCCGTTGTCCATTTACCGAAAACCTTTAAAAATCTCTGGCTGGAGACGGTTTCGGCGGTTAGATTACATAGGCCCACCCATCCAACTCTGCGCCCTATGATATACTTTGGAGCCCTATGGTTAAAAGTTGGGAGGTCAGGTACAATGAGCACAAGGGTAAGGAGGGGTTCCGGCTCCGCTGGAATCGTCCCTCCGGAGTCGTTCCCCGGGGACGTCATACGGTACCACGGGGTCGCTCCCGAGCGCCCCTGTGACATAGCGCCACCGGACGGTCCGGTGTTCCACACGGACATGGACGACGACCTCCTGCAGTCGTACCTCACCTGGAGACGGGAGATCGCCGACCGCGGCGAGCCCGCCCCCTACTACGGGTTCATATGGCTCCGCATCTGCGAGCTCCTCAACGACCCCCTGATCGGGGCCGAGGAGGCCCTGGACGAGGTGCTGTGGCTCAACCGCCGCTTCTCAGGGAACTACACCCTGGCCGTCCTCACCGCCAGCGCCGCCAAGGACATGTGCCTGGTGATGGGGAGGAGGTGGCCGACCCAGATCCTCTGGACCGGAGGGTACCTGAGGGACGCCGCGTTGGCCGAGGCCGTCATGAGCGACCCGGTGCCGGACTTCCCGTTCCCCGTGATAAGCAGGATGTGCGGCATGGACGTGCTCAAGAACGTCACCGACCGCACCGAGTTCTGCGCCACCTTCTCGGAGTGCATGCGCGCCATCATCTCCATGGAGAGGGGCGCCGACCCCCACCTGTTCGGGCCCGAGTGCTTCACTGAGAGGAAGGTCCTGCTGTTCGACGGGTTCGTCTACTACGGCGAGCCCAGGTACGTCACCGCCAGGGTGATGAGGCTGGACGGCCCCGGCAGATGGAAGGACATCTTCCGCGGCCTGGCCGCCACCGTCTACTCGTCAATGTACTGGAGCAGGAGCGACATCCCCTGGAGGGAGGCCCTGCTGCTCACCGACGCCCAGGCGGAGCAGGTCAGGCTGGCCATGGAGGACGAGGCCGAGGCCCCGGCGGACCCGGAGCGCGAGAGCGTGGAGTGGGTCCCGGGCACCCAGGAGGACGAGGGCTTCCCCCTGAACCCCACCGTGTTCGAGGACCTGAGGGCCAGCATGACCCATCCCCGGAAGGACTCGCTGAGGGCGTCCATAAGGATCCACATCGGGGAGGCCGGGAGGAGGGACGCTCCGTTCGTGCCGTCGGGATGCTGGTGCGCCTGCTACGACGACATGAGCCGCGAGCAGCTGGACTTCTACCTGTCGTGGAGATCCGAGGTGCTGGCGGGCAACTACAGGGACACCGACCGCGGCTACCTGTGGCTGCTGCTGTGCGAGCTGGTGGACTCGGAGAACGAGCCCATGCGCCGGATGTCGATCCTGAACGGCCTGCTGAGGGCCTACGGGCAGTCGTCCGACTCCATCAAGGGCATGATCATGAGGACCTGCCAGGACTACGCAATAGTCACCGGCCAGGACCCACCCTGGGACGGGTCGGACCGCGACCTGCAGCTGCTGCTGTGGGTGAAGCTGGACATAGACCCGGTCGGGAGGGTGCCCCTGGAGATGGCCGCGTCCGTGGTGGACGTGGACGTCGAGAGGTACTGCACCGGCGACGCCGACTACGACACCGCCTTCAACATCGCCCTCAGGACCCTGGCCGCCAAGGTCCACAGGACCAGGGGCATGACCCTGGCCGAGACCCTGAGCGGGAGGATGAAGACCGTCTACAGGAAGCTGTTCCCCGGACTATCCACCGACTGGGGCAGCTGCAGCCTGACCGTATGCGAGATCCGTCCCTCCAACAGCGGGGGGAGGATGCTGTCCTTCGCCCTGAAAACGGCGATCACCTGCGTGAACACCAGGCTCGGCCTCAGGCACCCGAGGGTGCACGCCGACGCCGACCCGGAGCTGCTGGCCGCCATGGAGGCGGAGGTGGGCAAGTGGCTGGACCGCCAGGAGCGCGCCCGCAGGGTGGAGATGATAAGGAGGGAGGCGGCAGCCATAATCCTGGACAGCGGCGCCGTCGCCGACGCCGAGACCGACCTGGCCGCCGTCAGGGACATGGTCGGCACAGAAGAGGACATGGAGGTTCCGGAGGAGGAACCCGCCGTCGCCGAGGCGCCGGCATCGAGCAACACGCCGTGGGACGACCTGGCCGGCACACTGGACGACGTCCAGATGGGCTACCTGGCCGCGTCCCTGGAGGGCAGGGGCGACTCGTTCGCCAGGACCTCCGGCAGCACCGCCGTCAGACTGGAGGACGGCATCAACGCGGCCGCCATGGACACCGTGGGCGACCAGATAATAGAGGACGGGGAGGTCTTCAACGAGTACGCGGACGACGTCCGCAGGATACTCGCCGAGGTCCCCGTCGAGACAGGGTGAGCGACTCACCCATCGGGAGATTCAGATGACAGAGATACCCAGGAGGACGCTGGTCACTATGATGAACGCGCTGTCCTCCGGCGTGGTCCCCCGCAGGGGACTGGAATACATTGCCGTAGGAAGGAGGAAGGAGACGGAGACCTTCGTCAACGACCTGGAGGACACCGCCGAGGGCGGCGGGGCGTTCAGGTTCATATCCGGGAAGTTCGGGAACGGCAAGAGCTTCATGATACAGATGATCCGCAACTACGCCATGGACCGCGGGTTCGTGGTGATGGACGCGGACCTGGCCATTAACCGCAGGCTGACCGGCAGCAAGAGGGAGGGCCTGAACACCTACCGCGAGCTGGTCCGCAACATGGCGGTGAAGTCCCGTCCCGAGGGCGGGGCGATGGAGCTGGTGCTCCAGAGGTGGATAGACGACGTCCGCCAGAGGATGTCGGCGGAATCCAACAGGGGGATCAACAACCTGCGCCCGGAGGCGGTGGCCGAGAGGCTGAAGAGGGAGACCTCCGGCATGAGCGGCATGACCTTCTACCAGGACTTCGCCTCGGTGGTCGCCGCGTACTGCTCCACGAAGGTCTGACGCTGGCTC
>CALUOK010000016.1 GCA_944322255.1 Candidatus Methanomethylophilaceae archaeon
GAGATCCTGAAATGCGGCGAGAACAGGGTCTGGATGAACCCCGACAGGCTCGACGAGGTCGAGGACTGCATCACCCGCGCGGACATCCGCACGGCCATCGCGTCCGGACTGATCAAAGCCAAGCCCAAGAACGGAACCTCCAGGGCCAGGACCAGGTACGTCGCCGGCCAGAAGGCCAGCGGAAAGAGGAAGGGGCCCGGATCCAGGAAGGGAACCGCCAACGCCCGCGTCCGCGACAAGGAGCGCTGGATGGCCACCATCAGGCCCATCCGCGACGAGCTGAAGACCCTGAGGGCCGAGGGCAAGATCACGCCCTCCGTCTACAGGCTCTACTACAGGAAGGCCAAGGGAGGAATGTTCAAGTCCCGCAGGCACCTGAAGCAGCACATGGCCGCAGCCGGACACCTGAAGGAGGAGATCTGATGGCAACCGGACCTAGATACAAAGTAGCATTCCGCAGGAGAAGAGAGAACCGCACCGACTACTACGCCCGCCGCAGGCTCCTTTCGGGTCAGGAGGCAAGGGCCATCGTCAGGAGGTCCAACAAGAACGTGACCATCCAGATCGCCGAGTTCGGCATGGAGGGCGACAAGATCCTTGTCAGCGCCACCACCAGGGAGCTCGCCGGAATGGGTTGGAACCACTCCTGCTCGTCCATCCCCGCCGCTTACCTCGTCGGGTACATGGCCGGAAAGAGAGCGATTAATGCAGGAATCGAGTATGCAGTCCTCGACATCGGCATGCAGAAGGTCCAGCACGGCGGAGTCCTCTTCGCCACTGTGGCCGGAATGTGCGACGCCGGTCTCGAGGTGCCCCACGGAGAGGACGTCCTCCCGGACGAGGAGAGGATCCTCGGAAAGCACATCGATGAAGGCATCGAGGCTGACGTGAACAGCCTCAAAGAGAAGATGGAGGCTGAGTGAAATGGCTGACTGGGTTCCCAAGACAAGGCTTGGGCAGATGGTCCTCAACGGAGAGATCACCACCATGAGCGACGCCCTGGCTACGAAGCTGCCCCTCCGCGAGCCCGAGATCGTGGACATCCTCCTCCCTGACCTCAAAGACGAGGTCATCGACCTGAACATGGTCCAGAGGATGACCGACTCCGGAAGGAGGGTCAGGTTCGCCGTGACATGCATCGTCGGAAACGGCGACGGATTCATCGGCATCGGCAGGGCCAAAGGAAAAGAGGTCGGACCTTCTATCAAGAAGGCCATCGACAACGCGAAGCTGAACATGATCGAGATCAAGAGGGGATGCGGATCCTGGCAGTGCGGATGCGGCCAGGCTCACAGCCTGCCCTTCGAGGTCGTCGGATCCACCGGATCCGTCACCGTCAGCCTGAAGCCCGCTCCCCGCGGAGTGTCCCTGGCTGTCGGAGACGTCGCCAAGAGCCTTCTGACTCTCGCCGGTGTCCGCGACGCATGGGGTTTCGCCAGAGGAAACACCAAGACCAAGGTCAACTACGCCATGGCAACGTTCGAAGCACTTAAGATGACATCCCGCATGAGGGTCACCGACGAGCAGGCCAAGAACCTGAACATCGTCTCCGGACCCACCGGAATCACCTATGCTGAGACCGACGTCGACCAGGAGGAGTGAGTATGGCATACGCTGTTATTCGTGTACGCGGACAGCCCGACGTGAACCGTGACATCGAGTTCACCATGGGCCTCCTCGGACTCAACAGGGTCAACCACTGCGTCGTCGTCCCCGAGAACGCGTCCACCAAGGGCATGCTCCAGGTAGTCAAGGACTACTGCACCTGGGGCGAGGTGAACCAGGAGACCCTGGCCGCCATGATCCGCGCCCGTGGTAAGCTCGCCGGGGACAGGGACATCACCGACGACTACCTCAAGGAGAAGTCGGAGTTCGCCACCGTCGACGACATGGCCAAAGCGATCATCGAGAACGACTACAAGATGAGGGACGTCGAGGCCGCCAAGCCCGTCTTCCGTCTGCACCCCCCCGTCAAGGGATACGAGGGCAACAAGCGCTCGTACAAGAACGGCGGTGCCCTCGGATACAGGGGAGAGGCCATCAACGATCTCATCAACAGGATGCTGTGAGGTGCAGACATGCCAAGCAGAACCAAGAAATTCAGGGGATACAGGACCCACGGACGCGGAAAGAAATCCGGACGTGGAGCCGGTATCATCGGCGGTCACGGAAAGGCCGGATACGGCAAGACCGGAAAGATCGGGATGCTGAAATACGAGCCCGACTACTACGGCCGCCACGGCTTCAAGAGACCCCAGTGCATGGTCGAGGCCAACCGCACGATCAACGTCGGGGAGCTCTCGGAGCAGATCGAGAGGTTCGTCTCGATGGGCTTCGCCACCAAGGAGGGCGACGCGTACAGCGTCAACCTCACCGAGGCGGGCATCGACAAACTGCTGGGTACCGGCAACATCGACGTCGCGGTCAACGTGACGGTCGCCGAGGTCTCCGAGAAGGCCCGCGAGAAGGTTGCCGAGGCCGGCGGTTCCATCGTCGAGTGAAAGAAAAAAGGAGAGGTAGATAGGGATGGAAGATACACCAAGCCTGTTGTACAAGGTAAAGCCCTTGTCCGACAGGCTGCCCTCCGTCAAACGTCCTGAGGGGCACGTGCACTTCAGGACCAAGATGATGTGGGTAATAGTCATACTGGTCCTGTACTTCATCATGACCAATGTGTACCTGTACGGCCTGGACCAGTCCGAGTCTCTGGACTTGTTCGCCCAGTACAGGACCATAATGGCGGGAGCCTCGGGATCGCTGCTGCAGCTCGGAATCGGTCCGATCGTCACAGCTTCGATCATCATGCAGCTCTTCGTCGGTGCCAAGATCATCAAACTAGACCTCTCCAAGCGTGAGGACAAGGCCTGCTATCAGTCTGTCCTCAAGCTGCTGGTCATCGTAATGATCGTCTTCGAGGCGATCCCCCAGGTCTTCGGGTACCTCGTCCCCTCTGCAGGGGCCGAGGACCTCCTGGGCAGTGCGGGTGCCAAGCTGCTGCTGATAGTCCAGCTGTTCGCCGGTTCGTACATCATCTTCATGATGGACGAGGTGGTGTCCAAATGGGGTATCGGCAGCGGTATCTCGCTGTTCATCGCGGCGGGAGTGGCTCAGGCGCTGTTCACCGGAGCTCTGAACTGGAACCCGATAGACATGTCCGCGGACATGAGTTTGGAGAATCCACCTGGCGGTACGATACCTAGAGCTCTCTACTACATCTTCACGCTCTCGCCCGAGCAGATGGCCGAAGGAGGCTACGAATCGCTGTTCCTGGGTCAACCGAACCCGATGATAGCGTTGGTAGGAACGTTCGCCATCTTCCTGGGTGTCGCGTACCTGGAGTCCACCAGGATCGAACTGCCCCTGTCCCACGGCAACGCCAGAGGAGCCAGGGGAAGGTACCCCATCAAGCTGATGTACGCGAGCAACATCCCCGTTATCCTGATGTCCGCACTGCTGGCCATCGTGAGCATGGTGACGCTGCTCCTGTACAGCAACGACTTCCTCAGCGGAATCCCGCTGATCGGAGGCAACGAGGCCATCGGGTACTTCGAGGAGGGATCGACCGTGGCCGCCGGAGGTCTGGCGTGGTATCTGTCCGCGCCGCAGGGACTCACCGACTGGCTGATGCCGATCCTCGATCCGTCTCAGTACGGCAACGGACACAACGCGATACAGAACATCGCCCACGTGGCCATCTACTTCACGGTGATGGTCATGGGATCGATCATGTTCGCGAAGTTCTGGGTCGACACAACGAACCTGGGACCCGAATCCGTGGCCAACCAGATCCAGAGGAGCGGAATGCAGATCCCTGGATTCCGTCGCGACCCGCGCGTCCTGAAGCGTGTGCTCGAAAGGTATATCCCGACGATCACCATCCTATCAGGAGCACTGGTCGGTGCCCTGGCAGCAGGAGCGGACATGATAGGAACGACCGGAAACGCGAGCGGTACTGGAGTGCTGCTGTGCGTCGGTATCCTGATTCACTTCTACGAGGCCATGGGCCGCGAGCAGATGATGGAGATGAACCCCATAATGAGGGGATTCTTCGGATCGGAGTGATGAAACATGCCCAACCCAGGCAGTCCCGAAAGCATGCAGCAGGTCCAGCAGCAGGCACCGCCGATGTCGTCCAAGACGATGATCGGGATGATGCTCGTGCTGGTCATCATGATGGTGGTCATGAGCTTCAGGGCCCAGATAGGTGCGGCCCTGGACTTCGTGTTCCAGTACATCGCGTTCGACGGTCACTACCCAGTACTGACCCTGATCATCGCCGGCGTCATCATGATCACGATCAGCACCATCGTCAGGAGCCTGATGTCCGACCCCATCGAGATGGCCAAGAACCAGCAGATCCAGAGCGACTTCAACAAGGAGTTCCGTCAGGCAAGGATGGAGAACAACCTGTTCAAGATGAAGAAGCTCCAGGAGCTTCAGCCGCAGATGATGGCCAAGTCGATGGAGGCGAGCACCCAGCAGATGAAGGTGATGCCCGTCACCATGGTGTTCCTGCTTCCGATGTACGCCTGGGTATGGTACTTCATCAACCCTGCCGACCTCGGGGGAGGAGACTACTTCGGCGAGGGCACGGCCACCTTCCTGGAGACCGGGCTCAGCTACGCGGCGGTCCAGATCCCCTGGGCGGCCGACGTGTTCGACCTGAACACGATGCTCGTCGGGTTCTTCCCCGCATGGATCATCATCTACACCATGGTAAGCATGCCCATCGGGCAGATCGAGAACAGACTGCTCAGGTTCTACTTCCTGAAGAAGCATCTCAGGGAGCTGGACCTGGAAGTGAAGAGAGCTGAGATCGAATGAGAATAACCATAAGCGGTCCGCCCGGTTCGGGAAAGACGACCGCCTGCAGCAAGCTCTCGGAGGTGCTCGGCCTGGAAGCCGTCGTCTTCGGGAAGATCTTCCGCGAGCTTGCTGCAGAGAAAAACCTTACCCTGGGCGAGCTCGGCGCGATCGCCGAGAAGGACCCCTCGATCGACGAGATGATCGACTCGAGGATCCTGGAGATCGCGAGGGCGCACCAGGACATAATTCTTGAATCCAGGCTGTCGGCCTACATGCTCACCCGCCACGGCATACCCGCCTACAGGATCCTCCTGGAGGCGAGTCCGGATGTGCGCATGGCCAGGGTGGGCCTCCGCGAGGGGGAGACTCTGGAGCAGGCCACGGCGAACACGCTGGAGCGTCAGAAGTCCGAGGCCAAGAGGTACATGCAGTACTACGGCATCGACATCGAGGACCGCAGCGTCTACGACCTGATCCTGAACACCGACAACCTCACCCCGGACGAGGTCCTCCAGACCATCCTCGATGGAGTGCGTGGTTGGAATGCTGATTAAGGATCCGGACGCCGTACCCGACAAGTGGGGTAAGAGGCCGTCCGACCGTTCCGTGGGGGAGCTCCTCCAGGGAGGGGTCCTAATCCTGGACAAGCCGTCCGGCCCGACGTCCCATCAGGCCACCGCCTGGGTCAGGGACGCGCTGAGGTGCGACCGTGTCGGGCACGGCGGGACGCTGGACCCCTACGTCAGCGGGGTGCTCCCGATCACATTGGGCAAGGCCACCCGCCTCACGGACGTCGTCCTGTCCTCGGACAAGGAGTACGTCTGCCTCATGCGCCTGCACGCGGACCGTCCGGAGCGCAGGGTCAGGGAGGTCATGTCCAGGTTCGTAGGCAAGATCTACCAGCTCCCCCCGGTCAGGTCGGCGGTCAAGCGTCAGCTGAGGATCAGGACCATCCACGAGCTGGAGGTCCTGGACATCGTCGGGAGGGACGTGCTGTTCCGTGTCGGGTGCGACGCGGGGACCTACGTGAGGACGCTGTGCGTCGACATCGGGGACCTGCTGGGGTGCGGCGCCAATATGGTGGAGCTCAGGCGCACCCGTTCCGGGAAGATGACTGAGGCGAGGGCGCACAGCCTCCAGGACATCCGCGACGCGTACGTGTTCTGGCAGCAGTACGGCCGCGGGGAGTGGCTCCGCAGCATGCTGCTGCCGATGGAGGTCCTCGTGGAGCCCCTGCCGAAGGTCGTTGTCAAGGCCACCGCGGTGGACGCCGTCTGCCACGGTGCGGACCTCAACGTCGCCGGCGTGCACATGCTGGACGAGGACATCAGGAAGAACGCGCTTGTGGCGATGATGACCGCCCGCGGAGAGCTCATAGCTCTCGGCAGGATGGCGATGTCGACCCCAAAGGTCATGTCGGCCTCCTCGGGGAAGGCGGTCGAGACCACCAGGGTGTTCATGGAGCCCGGACACTACCCCCGCATGTGGAGGTACTCCACCGATCTGGAGGAGCTCTCCGGGGAGCCCGTGTTCCCGGAGTGACGGACGCCTGATGCGCGTCGCACACGTCATCCGAGGAGACGCCGACCGAGGTTTCTTTAACGGCCATGGACATTACCCAGCATCCGGTGCTATCATGTCCTTGTTCGAGAAGAGGGAGCAGCTTTACGGCCCCGAGGTCGTGTCCGTCGGGGATCTGGATCTGACCGTCGACGGAGGTTACCGCAACGTGGTCACCATCCCGTTGGATGTGAAGCCCAAGCGCAAGCTCTTCGTGAAGGTCTCATCGGACAACCCGGTGGATGTGGTGGTGGCCAACGAGAAGGGTGCTGCCGTCGCCCACAAGGAGGGGGTCCGCGACGCGGTCATGGGACCGTACGACACCGGAAAACTGAGGAGCATGGGGATATTCCTCGGACTCTACCCGGGGGACAAGGCCAAGGTCAACCTGGAAGCCTGGATGGAGAGGGACTGATGGACAGACCGAAGCTCCCCAGCAGCATCAGCATGCCCAAGGACACCGACACGGCGGCGCTGTATCTCTTCGCGGTCCTGTTCCTGGCCTCCGCCGTCGCGGCCCTGGCCGCAGCCGGCCTGTCGGACAGGATCTCGTCCTACGACGTGTTCCCGCTCCTCTCGCTGCCGTTCGCCGTGCTGGGCATCGTCAGCTACCTCTACCGCAGGCGCTGGATCTCGTTCATCGTCATTGCGGTCGTGTGCGTCCTGCTCTACCTGCTGTCCCCTGCATGGGGTTACCTCTCGCTGTTCGTCCTGGTGTGCACACGCGGCATCGCCGTGATGTCCGCAATACTGCAGAAGCGCCTGATGGGGTCGCTTCTCCTGAAGACCCAGCGCTCCACCGTCCGTCAGAAGACGAGGCCCTCGGACCGTCTGGCACAGTTCCTCTTCGGGATCCCAGGCAACGTGGACACGAGGATCATGAGCATGGACTCCGCGGTCAGGAGGCGCTCCCTCCCATGGGCCGAGGTCCTCGGAACCATGAGGATCGCCCTCGTCCCCAGCCTGGTCATGTGGACCGCCCTGTTCTCGCTGGTGGTGTACCATTTCAACTTCTCCCAGGCCTACGTGGCCGTCTTCACCGTGGGGGTGTACATCGTGATGGCCGCGCTGCCATGGATAATCCTCAGGACGCTCGACGTCCGCGTGGGCTCCGAAGGCGGCGGGATGCGCCTGTACGACGGCCTGCTGGGGACCGCCACCCGGATGACCGTCCCGCTCGTCCTCATGCTGGTCATCGTCGCGCTGGCACTGTACTCCGGCTACGAGACCTTCATGTACATCCTGGCATCCGCCGTCGTCACGGCGGTGTCCGTGCTGGTCGCGTCCGCCATCTACTTCGAGTACGAGAAGGACGTGGTCTCGACGGTGCAGGGTGCCCGCGACGAGTTCGTGCCTGTCGACAGGGAGGGTCCCGGACCCCATCGCCTGGACGACGGAATCCCGGGGACCCCGAGAAGGAAAGAGGATTCGTGCTTCGATCAGAAGTACTGATCGTTGAACTGGGAGTTCAGCCTGCCAGGGGCGTTGAGCGCCTGGATGATGGGTTTGAACACCTCTCCGGAGGACATGCCCTCGGTCTTGTTGAGTCCGATGATCTCGGGCTCCTTCCAGTTGGTGATGATGACCTGGTACCTCTGCCTGACGCCCTCGACCTCGATGCAGGGGGATTTGGTGTTCTTCAGGATGTCGAGCGCGACGTCCGCGAGGATCTGGATCTCCTCGGGGGTTATCTCGTCGGGGACCTTGATGAAGAAGGTGTGCTCCTCGGTGGTCCCGTTGAGCATGTATGTCACTTCGGACTTGCCGACGATCTCCCTGAACTTGTCCTCCTTCTCTCCCTCACCGGCGAGCTCCAGCATGCGCTGCTTCCAGACCAGGGGGATGTCAAGGTAGATCGCGTCCTTGCCCAGTATCTTCCACATGCCCGAGTCATGGTCGCCCCCATAGTAATAACTAGCGCACGCGCGCGTCCCCGCGCGCATTAGAAACATTAAAGACGGTCCAACCATACGGGCGCACGGGTACACCACATGCCGGAGGATTTCACAGTCACGCCCTGGGAGGTAACCGGGGACATAGACTACGACCTGCTTCAGAAGAGGTTCGGGACCACACCCATCGACGACGCGCTGCTCGACAGGCTGTCCGGGTACGGCGACCTCCACTACATGCTGAGGCGCGGCATATTCTATTCGCACAGGGACATGCTCCCTCTGCTGGACCAGTACGACAAGGGCAACAGGTTCGTCCTCTACACGGGAAGGGGACCCTCGGGGAACACCCACCTGGGCCACATCATGCCGTGGATCTTCAACAAATGGGTCCAGGACACCTTCGGTGTCGACATGCTGTTCCAGCTCACGGACGACGAGAAGTTCCTGTTCAAGGACCTCACTCTGGAGCAGACGGGGTCCATGGCGTACGAGAACGCCCTCGACTTCATAGCCCTGGGCTTCGACCCGAAGAAGACGAGGATAATCGTCAACACGAAGAACGTGGACAGGCTGTACCCCATCGCCCTGAAGGTGGCGAAGAAGGTCACGTTCTCCACCGCCAAGGCCGTGTTCGGATTCGACAACTCCACCAACATCGGATCCATATTCTACACGACGATGCAGTCCGTCCCCGCATTCCTGCCCACCGACGACTCGGGCAGGCAGGTGCCCGTGCTGATCCCCTGCGGCATCGACCAGGACCCCCACTTCAGGGTCACAAGGGATGTGGCCCCTGGCCTCAACTACCCCAAGCCGTCCCTGATCTACTGCAAGATGTGCCCGGGACTGGCCGGAGGCGACAAGATGTCCTCCTCCGACGAGAATGCCACCATATTCACCACGGACACGCCCAAGGCGGTCAAGAAGAAGGTAGGCAGGGCGTTCACAGGCGGATGCGTCTCCGTCGAGGAGCAGAGGGAGAAGGGCGGGAACCCCGAGGTCTGCTCCGTCTTCAAGTACAACTACTTCCTCTTCGAGCACGACGACGCCAAGATCAACGAGATGGCGGAGAAGTGCCGCAAGGGGGAGATCCTCTGCGGCGAGTGCAAGATGTGCCTCACCGAGAAGATAAACGTCTTCCTTGAACAGCACCAGGACAAGAGGGAGAAGGCGAAGGACGTCGTCGCCGACATGACCTACGACGGGTTCGAGTGGTGATTTCATGGGTATCGAGGAAATTCTTGAGGGACTTAGCTACAACGAGAAGAGGCTGCTTCTGGCTCTGAAGGGCAGGGGAGGCGCGGCATCACCCGCCGACCTCATCGCCGACGGCGCGTTCAACCTCGAGGTCGAGATCATGGGGGCCGCATCCTGGCTCGAGTCCAAGGGCATGGCCCGCATATCCGAGACCACCGAGAGGTTCTACGTGCTCTCCGACGCGGACGCCGCCCAGGGTCTCCCCGAGAGGACCGCCATGGACCTCATCGCGGCGGCCGGGGGCAGCATGGACATGGACGCCCTGGCCCAGGGGATGTCCGGCGGCATGGACAAGGTCGCGGTGGGCTGGCTCAGGAGGAAGGGCCTGGCCGACATCGTCAAGGACGGCGACAGGAAGACACTGGTCCTGACGGACAAGGGCCGCGAGACCCTCGGGACCCGCATGCCCGACGAGGAGCTCGTCGCCAGGATGGCCGAGGGTCCCGTACCCGAGGCCGAGGCCGATCCCAAGGTGGTCAAGGACCTCAAGGGACGCCAGGGGATGATCTCGGAGAAGGTCGTCACCACCAGGGAGGTGGCCCTCACTGACCTCGGTCAGCAGGCGGCCGCATCCGGCATAGAGCTCAAGCCCCAGATCACCGACATCACCGACCGCATCATCCAGAACGGCGAGTGGAGGGACGCGGAGTTCAGGAAGTACGACATCCAGACCTTCGCCCCCTCGGTATACCCCGCCAAGAAGCACATGCTCTCCAGGCTGGAGGCCCAGGTCAGCAGGATCTTCACCGAGATGGGGTTCAAGGAGATGTCGTCCGAGTACGTCCAGCCCTCGTTCTGGAACATGGACGTCCTCTACACCCCTCAGGACCACCCTGCCAGGGACCTGCAGGACACGTTCTACCTCGAGCACCCCGCCAGCATCCACATCGACGACGAGGACATGGTGGAGCTGATCAGGAACATCCACGAGAACGGCGGCGACACCGGGTCCACCGGATGGGGCGGCACATGGTCCAGGGAGAAGGCGGAGGCCGCCATCCTCAGGACACACAGCACCGTCAGCAGCATCAAGTACATCGCCGAGCACCCGGACGCCCCCCAGAAGGCCTTCTCCATCTCCAGGATCTTCAGGAAGGAGTCCATCGACGCGACCCATCTGCCTGAGTTCACCCAGATCGAGGGCATCATCATCGACGAGAACGCGAACTTCGACATGCTCATCTCGCTCATCCGCGAGTTCTACTCCAGGATGGGGTTCGACCAGATTCGCATAAGGCCCGCGTACTTCCCGTACACCGAGCCCTCGCTGGAGCTCGAGGTCTTCTTCAACGGCAAATGGATGGAGCTCGGAGGCGCCGGCATATTCAGGCCCGAGGTCGTGGCCCCGTTCGGCGTCAAGTACCCTGTCCTCGCATGGGGATTTGGGTTCGAGAGGCTGGCCATGCTCAAATGGGGCATCAAGGACATCAGGGACCTGTACATCTCGGACATGGACACCCTGAAGACCAACACCGTCCTGTGATTGTATCGAACGGGCGCGCGTGCGAAGCATCCAGCTGGTCTTGTCGTCCCTCGTGGCGCAGGACGCGGCCTCGAGGAGCCTCGCCGCGATGTCTGTGTCCCCCATCGCCAGGTACGACTCCCCCTCCCATCTGAGGGCCTCGTCCAGTCTGAACAGGCAGCCCGTCTCCGACATGGACTGCCTGCTCTTCCTCAGGTACACCACCGCCTCCGGGTGCCTGCCGTTCACCGCCATGCACTTCCCGAGGGCGAGGGCTGTGGGGACGTCCCCGCGGTACACGTCCAGTGCCTGGTCCAGGGCGTTGGACGTCTTCCCCTCCACCAGCATTATCTCCGAGAGGATGGCGCCCTTAAGGCAGTCGTCCGAACCGGCCATCCTGTCCAGCGACCTCCTGGCCTTCCCCGTCCTGCCGAGGCGGAGGAACGCGAACGCGGCGACCGCGGACAGCATGGGGTCGGCGGCGTAGGTCGCCAGCCTGTCAATGGCGGACACGGTCTCGTTGTTGGGCCTGTCCATTATGGTGTAGCAGTTCACCATCGCCAGCTTCACCGCCTCCGTCCTGCGCCCGGAGCCCTCCAGGTGCTCCAGCCTCTCGTCTATCCCCACTCCGTTGTCGGCGCACCAGTCCGCGGCGATGCTGTGCCATCTCCTGAGGGCCTCGGCGTCGGCGCGGTCCCTGTAGAGCTTCTTGGTGCTGGGCCTTATGCACACGAACCCTCCCGCATCCACCGGGAGCAGGGGATGATCCCTTCCCTTGGGGATCTGACTGAAGTGGACCGGCGCGTGGATCACCATGATGGCCCCGAGCATGTCCCTGTCCTCGGCGTTCAGGTTGTCGAAGTCCGACGTGCAGCAGCGGTTGATCGTCCTGGGCACGAGCACCTCGGCGTCCCTCTCCTGCAGGAGCCTCTCGCAGATCCTCAGCCCCAGGTCGGACAGGGTGTACACCTTCCTGGGGGCGCGTCCGCTGCCCGTGATGACCATCGCCCTGCCGGAACGCAGGAGTCCGTCGCGGTTCATCCTCCCAAGGATGAGCGAGGCGTAGGACCTGGAGATGTTCAGGGCCTCGCCTATGCCGTCCTGTGTCATGTCGTAGGGCATGTCGCCCAACGCCTCGATGTCGAAGTGCCTGTACCTGTACAGGTGTATCATGGTCCTCTGTGCCTGAGTGAGTCTTTCCATGGTCTTTCGACCCGGATGCGGACTTAAGCCGGCAGAGGTGTTGCTCTCGCTCGATAAACCTAGGAGCGTTGACATCCACGGGAAGGGTTAAGGGGCGGTCGCCGATTGACGGTGCATGTCACGTCTCCTGATCTGCAGCGAACCGGATCTCCCGTCAGTCAACATGAGGGCGGCCCTCAGGGCCATGCACCGGTGGGAGGACCTGGGCGAGCAGGACGGGGCCCGTTTCAGCGTCTGCGGGGACACGTTCATGATGTCCATCGACGACATGCACATCCGCCACGACGGCCTGGATCGTCAGGCGGAGGACTTCGGGATCAAGGTGGACGACGTGATCGTCATGTCCAAGCACTCGGCGAAGAGCGGCAAGCCCGCGCTCACCGCTCATCCCATCGGCAACTACCATGAGAACGAGTTCGGGGGAAGGGAGCGCGCCCTGGTCAGACCCTCCCCGGCGCTCATGTCCGATGCTCTGAGGAGGATAGTGGCGTACAACGACGTCCTCGAGGTGCAGACCTGCTTCGAGGTGACCCATCACGGACCCTGGCTGGACAGACCGACTTTCTACATAGAGATCGGAAGCGACGAGTCCCACTGGGGCGACCTGCATTCCGCCGACATACTGGCACATGTGATCGACGACCTGGAGCCCCACGAGGAGTACCCCGTGGTAGTGGGCGTCGGGGGCGGCCACTACGCCCCGAGGTTCACGGACCTGGTCCTGTCCCACAAGGTCAACATCGGGCACATGCTGCCCAACTACCAGATAGAGGGCCGCGACGACGAGGACTTCCTCCGCATGCTGAACGACGCGTGCAGGGTCACCGGCACCGACCAGGTGTACGTCCACAGGAAGTCGATGAAGAAGCCCGAGGAGCACAGGCTGACCGACCTGATACGCTCGGCCGGGTACGACATGCCCAAATCGGCGGACTTCGAGCAGATTCAGTGAGAGTCGACGAACGTCCCGTCGAACCTCTCGCCCAGGATGGCCTTCCTGAGCTCATCCAGGTTCCTGCCGTCGACGATCATGATGTCTATGTTCCTCTCGGCGGCGATCTTCACGCCCAGAGGGTCGAAGACGCTCGACTTGGAGGCGCCGTGCTCCTTGTACACGATCTCCCCGAGCCTCCCTATGGTCATCTCTGGGATTTTGACAGCATCGGGGTTGCTGCGGGGGTCGTCGGTGTAGACCGCGTCGACGGATGTCGCGTTGACCACCCTGTCCGCGTCCATGCAGGATGCGACCATCATGGCCACGGCGTCCGTGGTGTGGCCCGGCTCGGTGCCGCCCATGACCGCGATCTTTCCGGGAGCCACCGCCTTCGCGGTCTCCTCCGCCGTCTCCGGGACCCTGTCGGGCATGTCCCCGAGGGCAAGTGCCAGAAGCTGCGCGTTGAGGCGCGTGGCACCTATGCCGAGGATGTCCAGCTGGTAGGTGTCCCCTCCGAGCTCGCGTCCGGTCTCGGCGTAGTACCTCGCCGTCTTGCCCCCGCCGCACACGACGGCGAGCCTGACGCTTCCGGACAGCCCCTTCAGCATCGAGGCCAGTCTGGCTATGTATTCCGAATCGTTGCTTCCGGGAACCAGGATGGACCCGCCAATTGAGACGACTACGCTGTCCGTTGGACCACTCACCAATAGTTTTAATAAGAATGGGACTTGACATAAAAATGTTGGTGAAGTCATGGGAGAAACCAATTCAGAGGACAAAGCCAGATACGACTTCAAGAAGGACATGCAGGAGATCACCAATTACAGGGGGAGGGGAACCGAGCTCATCTCTGTGTACATCCCTGCCACCAAGCAGATCTCCGACGTCATGGCCTACCTGAGGAACGAGCAGTCCCAGGCGTCCAACATCAAGTCCAAGACTACGATGAAGAACGTCACCGGGGCAATCGACTCCATTGCAGCTCGACTAAAGACTTACAAGGCACCGCCAGCGAACGGTGTCGTCATATTCTGCGGGGAGGTCCCCAGAGCCGGCGACCAGACCAAGATGGTCCAGTACGTCATCAACCCCCCCGAACCCATCACGGCGTTCCTGTACAGGTGCGACTCCACGTTCTTCACCGAGCCGCTCCAGTCCATGCTCCTGGATAAGAAGTGCTACGGACTCATCACGATAGACAGGTCCGAGGCGACCCTCGGACTCCTCATCGGGAGCAGGATCCAGGTGCTGAAGCACTTCGACTCCCTCGTCCCCAGCAAGCACCACCAGGGAGGTCAGTCGTCAGTCCGTTTCGAGAGGCTGATCGAGATCGCCGCCCACGAGTTCTTCAAGAAGGTGGCCGACAACGCCACAGAGGTGTTCCTCGACAGGCCGGAGCTCCTCGGTATCCTCATCGGTGGCCCGGGCGCCACCAAGGACTTCTTCGTGAAGGAGGAGTACCTGCACCACGAGCTCAGGAAGAAGGTAGTCACGCCCCTGGTGGACACCGGCTACACCGACGAGTCCGGACTCAGGGAGCTGGTGCAGAACGCCAAGAACATCATCACCGACATGCAGCTCACCAAGGAGAAGGAGTACATGCAGCGCCTCTTCACCGAGATCAGGAAGACCGACGGAGGCCTGTCCTGCTACGGAGAGGACGAGGTCCGCAACGCGCTGGACATGGGCGCCGTCGACATGCTCCTCATCTCCGAGTCCCTCAGCAAGAGGAGGGTCACCGTCCAGTGCCCGTCCGGGCACGAGCACGAGCTCACCGTGAAGGACGCCGACGAGAGGATCAACTGCCCCGAGTGCGGCGCGGCCGCCACGGTGGTCAAGGACGAGGATCTCATCGACGACTTCTTCATGAGGGCCGACGCCTTCAACACGCGCGTTCAGATCATCTCCCCCGACTCCGAGGAGGGGGACATGCTCCTGAAGGCCTTCGGCGGGATCGCCGCCATTCTCAGGTACAGGGTGTGACGAATGTCAATAATGAACGAGTTCGAGAATCAGGTCCGCGCCAAGGTCGCGGACGCGCTGGCGGCCATGGGTGCGGACGTTGCGTTCGTCACCGAGCTGCCCTCTGTGGACACCGCGGACCTCGCAGTGCCCTGCTTCACCATGTCCAAGGCCTTGAGGAAGGCCCCTCAGGCCATCGCCGACGACCTCGCCGCCGCCATCCAGCCGTCCGGCCTGGTGTCCTCGGTGTCGTCCTGCAACGGGTACCTCAACTTCTGCATGGACGGGGCCGCCCTGGTCAGGGGAGTCCTGGAGGACATCCTCGCCGCCGGCGGGGACTTCAGGGCCGAGCCCACAGGCCTGAGGGTCAACGTGGAGCACACGTCCACCAACCCCACCGGGCCCATCCACGTGGGCAGGGCCAGGAACCCCATCATCGGGGACACGCTGGCCAGGTGCCTGAAGAGGTGCGGCCACGAGGTCACCACCGAGTACTACGTCAACGACGTGGGCAAGCAGGTGGTCATCCTCACCTGGGGTGTCAACAACGTCTCCGACGAGGAGGCAGACGCCGAGGCCGAGGAGCATGCCAGGAACGCCGGGCACGAGAAGGAAAGGGACAAGACCGACCACAGACTGGTGGCCAAGTACAGGGTCGCCAACAGGAGGATGGAGTCCGACCCCGAGGTCCAGGCCCAGATCGCCGACATGCTCAGGAGGTTCGAGGCCGGGGACCGCGAGGTCATCGACACCGTCCGCCACACCGCCGAGATCATGCTCGGAGGCCTGAAGGAGACGCTGTCCAACATCAACGTCGAGCTCGACAGGTACACCTGGGAGTCCGGGTTCATCGCCGACGGGTCCGCCAGGGACGTGGTCGAGAGGCTGAAGCAGTCCGAGTACGCCGGCCAGACCGACGACGGCGCCTGGTTCGTTGACCTGAAGGACTTCGGGATCCAGGGCAAGAACACCAAGTTCACCTTCACCAGGTCCGACGGCACCACGCTGTACACCACCCGCGACATCGCGTACCACCTGGACAAGTTCTCCAGGTCCGACCGCGTCATCGATGTTTTGGGAGAGGACCAGAAGCTGGGTTCCAAGCAGCTCTGCTCCGTCCTCGAGATCCTGGGCCACGATAAGATGCCCGAACCCCTGTTCTACTCCTTCGTCTCCCTGCCGGAGGGCAAGATGTCCACCCGCAAGGGGGTCGTCGTGTACCTGGACGACCTCATCGACGAGGCCGTCGCCCACGCCTACGACGAGGTCAAGTCCAGGCTGGACACCAGGAAGACCGACATGACCGAGGAGAAGATGAGGGAGATCGCCCGCATCGTCGGAACCGGATCCATAAGGTACAACATCGTCCGCGTCCAGCCCGAGAAGCAGCTCGTCTTCAAGTGGAGCGAGGCCCTGAACTTCGATGGCAACTCCGGACCGTACCTCCAGTACGTCCACGCCAGGGCATGCAGCATGCTCAGGAAGGCCGGGGAGTTCCAGCGCGTCACCGACCCCGACATGCTCACCGACCCCATGGAGATCAACCTGGTCAAGAAGCTCGCCCGCTACGGCGAGGTCCTGAGGGAGGCCGGTGACGGCAAGAGGGTCCACATGCTGCCCGCGTATGGACACGAGCTCGCCGTCGCCTTCAACCAGTTCTACGCCGCGGTCTCGGTGCTCGACGCCGGCCAGCGCAGGGATGCCAGGCTCACTCTGGTGGAGTGCACGAAGACCGTCCTCGCCGACGTGCTGGACTGTCTCGGCATGGGCGCCCCCGAGGAGATGTGAGCATGGAAATCCGTCCCGTCAAGATCAGGGACATCGAGAAGGTCCGCGAGCTGGAGATCGACTGCATCAAGGAGTACTTCGCCGCCACCCTGGAGAACAGGTGGGAGGACCTCCCGCAGGAGTGGAAGGACAACCTGGGTGCCAGCAGCAGGAACCACTTCAAGGCGTACCTGGACAGCGGCCTCAGCCTGGTCGCCGAGGAGGACGGGGAGATCGTGGGCTTCATCTTCGCCCAGATGCTCCACCACATCGCCGACGAGGACAACCTTCTGTGGATCGAGAACATGGGGGTCCACCCCTACTTCCGCAGGAACATGATCGGTTACATGCTCCTGAGGGAGTGCGTCAGGCTCGGCCGCGAGCAGGGCGCCGGAGTGGCCCATGCCATGATCCAGCCCAACAACGCGCCCTCGATCCTGATGTTCAAGAAGCTCGGCTTCTTCATGGACAGGCGCGAGGTCGCGCTGATGGACCTCAACGATCCCAACCTCAAACTCTGAGAAACCACTCAAGGCCCGTGCCGGATTCCCGGTGCGGGTCTACACATTTTTCGGCGATGCCGTGAAAACGGGAAGATGACGGGGAGGTCCCCGTCTGTTTGTGGCTCAGGATCACTCCTGCTCCTTCTTCTTCCTCTTCTCCGCGAGGTACCTCTCCCTCTCGGTGAGTCCGGTGGAGCCGGATTTCTCCTTCTTCTTCTCGGCCTTGGCGGCCTTCTCGGCCTGCTTCTGCGCCTCCAGCTCCTCGAAGGTCATCTTGGGCTTCTCCTCCTTGACCTTCTTCTCCTTCACGGGCTTCTCAGCAGGAGCCTCGGCTGTGGCCTCGGCCTTCCTGTCTCCGCCGGTGTACCTCTTCCTCTCGGTTCCGGAGGACGCGGGCTTCTCCTTCTTCTGCTTCTTCTCGGCCTTCTGGGCCATCTCCGCCTTCCTCTGGGCCTCCAGCTCCTCGAAAGTCATCTGGGGCTTGTCCTTGGGGTTGTCGCGGAGCTTCAGGTAGGCGAATATGGCGATCACGATGACGACCACTATGATGACGGCGTATGTCGCCCAGTTGGACAGGATGTTCTTGTCGACGTGGACGTTCACGTGGAACGAGCTGGGTCCGGTGAACTCGCCGGAGGATCCGCTGCAGATCACGTTGAGGTAGTAGTCGCCCTCGTCGAGTCCCTCCACATGGATCGTGACGTCGTTGTTCCCGCTCCTGATCTCGTAGGTGCCGGTGTAGATCGTCGCACCGCCGCTCTCGTTGACGACCCTGATGTCCATGGTGAACGGGGAGTCGCTGTAGACCGAGAATGAGATGTCGCCGCCGTTCATGTTGTCGAACTCCAGCGTCTCGGACGGGTCGCTGGTGATGTACGTGTCGGCGTCGACCGCGGGTACGAGGCAGAGCGCGAGCAGCACGATGGTGCCGGCCGCGATGATCTGTTTGGCGTTCATGAGCACACCTCAGGTGATGATCTCCTCGACGCGCTCCTGCTCGATGGCCCTGCGGACCTCCATGGCGAGCCTCCTTCCGGAGGACATGTTTGTCCTCCACAGGGTGTTGCCGTAGGGGTGTCCGACGGACATGTGCACGTTGGTGCCTCCGCCGATGCGGGGGGCGACGTCGTAGATGTAGAAGTTGAGGTCCTTGTCCACGCAGGTCTGCAGGCAGAAGGGCCCGATGATCCCGGGGTCGTAGAACTTCTTCGTGGCGGCGACGTACTTCTCGGCCAGCGCGAAGGCCTTGTCCAGGAGGGACTCCCTCAGGGTGGCGGAGTTGTGTCCGCACACGGTGTACTCGGGGATGATGCCGTCCTCCTCCAGTTCCACCTGCTGCTTTCCGGGGAGCCTGCAGTACCCGTCCAGGGAGCTCTCGAACCTCCAGTCGATTCCCAGGAGCTCGATCTTCTCGCCCCTCTCCTCCAGCGGGGAGTAGAAGAAGTCCAGGTTGAACACGGGGCCGATGATGTACTGCTCCATCCTGGCGTGCTCCAGGAAGTTCTCCTCGATGACGCCCTGCTGGATGAGCTCGTTGGACTTCTCGACGAACTGGTCGTAGTCCTTGGCGGTGAAGAAACCCCTCTCGAGCTTCTTCACCTTGTGGTGCACCTTGATGATGGTGAGGCCGTCGATGTCCTCCGGCTTCTCGACCTTCTTGGGGAAGGGCATGCCGGCCTGCTCGAGCAGCCAGTAGTAGTCGCGCTCGTCCCCCCTCTCCTCGGAGCGGAGCAGGTTCCTGCTGCCCACCATGGGCACGGCGAAGTCGTCCTCCACGGCGTCGATCCCGCAGTAGGACACGAAGGACCTGTTGGGGACGAACAGGACGTTGTTGTCCATGAGGCCCTTCTGGACCTCGGGTTTGAGGATGCTGTTGAACCTGTCGAGGATGACGGGCTCGTCCACGACTCCCCTGATGAGGTTCCCCTGGTCGTCCCTCTGGGACCTGAAGTACCTGGAGAACGTTGCGTCCCTGCCGTCCTGGCACACGGCGACGGTCCTGAATCCCTCGGAAACGGCTCCCTCGCATGTGTCAAGGGCAGAGTGGGAGGCGATAACACCGATCTTGGCGTCCTTGAGGTTGTACCTCTCAAGGTTTCCAAGGACCTCGTCTCTGCTGATCATGTTGAATCACTGGCAAGGCCATCGCCTCCGCAATAATAATATCTTCGCGCCCGCGCGCACGGATCCCCGGAAGGCCTGGGCCGCGTTTGGAGCATGTACAAATACGGGGTACCGTCTCCACGTCTCCTCATGGACGCACCGAGCAAAGAGGAGCTGTCGGTACTGACGAGGATCAACCTGGTGTTCAGGTTCAGCTACACCCTTCCGTTCGTTCTCGCGTCCGTGTGCGGGATAGTCTGCGCGACACCCTACGGCGCCCCGTGGTACGTCCTGGTGCTGGTGCCGGCGGCCGTCCTGTTCCTGGCGCTGCTGGTGAACTTCTCCAACGACTACTTCGACCACAAGTCCGGCGTGGACGCTAAGGTCAACGCCAGGAAGCTCAGGTCCAGGGAGAACCTGGAGACGTCCGACTCCATGAGGAAGCTCTACTGGAGCGGGAACCAGTTCGACACGGGGCTTGTGACGGAGGCCCAGGGAAGGGCGATCATCGTGATGCTGGCACTCGTAACAGTGGTGCTGGCGCTGCCCGTCATCGCGTACGCCGGATGGGTCGTGATCGTCCTCGGGCTGATCGGGACCTTCCTGGCCTTCTTCTATACCGCGCCGCCGGTGAACCTCGGAGCAAGGGGGCTCGGGGAGGTCTCGGTGGCGGTGGCGTTCCTCATGATGTGCCTGTGCTCGTTCTACGTCGCATCCGGCACGGTCACCGTGGAGGTGGCTCTTTTCTCTGTCATGATTGGGCTGGTCGTCGGGCTCATGCGCCTGATCGACTCCATGTCCGCCAACGACATCCACCTGGAGATGGGTGAGGTGAACATGTCCATACGTCTCGGCACCGAGGGCACCGTGAAGGCGATAAAGGCGGTCGTCGCCGTGTCCTACGTCCTGGCTGCCGCGATGTGCTGCGTGAACCTCATCGACATCCTTCTGTTCCTCACGCTGCCGATCACCCTGAAGATGATCCGCGTGATCAACGCGCGCGGTGAGCACTGGAACGTCGCGATAATCCCGTTCTCGTTCCTGTTCTCCGTCCTGACCGAGGCGCTCTTCATAGTCTCCGCGGTCTGCACCCTGGCCTTCGGCCCGGTGGCGCTCCTGTGAGCGTCACTCCTTGGACTTCGCGAAGACCGGGAACATCTCCAGGATCGTGGAGGGGTTCCCGCGGTCGACCAGATGGTACTCGCGGACGGCGTCGTACCCGCAGTGCCTGCAGGACTCGGTCCCCTCCGACGGGCATCCGCTCTTCCTGGAGCCGTCGGGCAGGAGGAACGCGGACAGGTACTTCGGGCATCTGGACTCCCAGTCCTCCTCGGCCAGCAGCTCCAGTCCCTTCCTGGAGTTCAGGATGGGGTAGCCCTCCGCTTTCAGCCGGCGGATCTCCTCGATGGCTGCAAGCCTTTCCTCCCTCGACGGGAGGAGCTCGTAGGGCGGCGGGGTGATGAAGTTGAAAACGATGCCGGCCAGGCGCGGGTTGTCGCGCACCACGTCGGCGGTCTCGCGGATGTACTCCAGGTTCCCCTTCTGGAGGACCATGTTCGCGTAGACGCTCCCGGAGAAGTCGAGTCCGGCGAGCGTCTCCATGACCTTGGCGAAGACCCCCTCGCCACAGACGTAGTCGTGGATCCTCTCGGGTCCGTCCAGGCTGACGGAGATGACGTCGGAGTTCGTGAAGATCCGTCCGGTGGTGCAGTTGGTGGTGTAGCCGACGTTGTAGTACCCGATGCGCTTGGCCTCGTCGATGAGGTCGCCCAGGTTCCTGCCGTCGTCCTCCCACATGGTGGTCTCCCCGCCCTCGAAGTAGGCGATCCTCGCCCCTTCGGCGTATCTCGAGCGGAGCTCGGAGACGACCTCTTCGTAGGTGAGCCTGGCCTTCATGCCGGGGTTCGCCCTGAGCATGGAGTCGATGGAGCAGTGCCTGCACCTGAGGTTGCAGGCGTACCCGATCCCGATCGTCACAACGAGCGGGGACTTCCTCCCGCATTTGGACAGCATCCACCATTTCGCGTATCCGGCGAACTCTCCGACGGCCATGGGCCACGGGAGACTCGGGCGACTTAAATAACTTCGGAGACAGGTGCTGAATCCACAGATAGGAGTAAGATAAAAGGAATGGTAGCCTCGCCCAGATTCGAACTGAGGTCGCAGGATCCAGAGTCCCGCATGATTGACCACTACACTACGAGGCTATCGAATCCCGTGAATCCGTGATTGTTCTTAAATCTATCTGTCCGGAGGCGACTTGGATGCCTGCCATCCCACACACATCCGGATTTGGACATAACTCCGTAGCATGAATATCGATAGAAATAACTATCATCTTTAAGTCTAAGAACTGCCCTTCAGTTATTGTTTCAATCGGTACAACGGCTTTCGAGTCTGTGCGGTGGGAACGGAATCATACAGGTGATGTCCATGGATTCGGGTAGGCCGGCGGGTTTTTCGGATGTGAGGGTTTCTTCGAGGACGCATCCCCCTCGCAAGATTCAGGTCCTTGAGGAGAGGCACGTTCTGAGCATCCTCATCTATCTGTCCCAGAACGACGGCTGCAGGAAGTCGGACCTGTACCGCGACATCTCCAGGAATCCCCGCATGCCGGACAAACTCGACATCCTGGAGCGCAGCGGTCTCATCGAGCAGATCCCCATAGGGGAGCACAACTCGGTGAGGATCATGCTCACGGACGTGGGCAGGAACGTGGCCGACGCCCTGGCCGACGTCGAGCGCATGCTGTCCTGAAGGATTGGAAAAAAGGTTGCCGGGCAGTGCCCGGCGGTTTGATCGTGTTTACTGGACGGCTTCCTTGACCTTGGCGAAGATCTCGTCGATGTCGCCGACTCCCTGGATGGTCACGAGGGTGCCCTTCTTCGAGTAGTAGTCGATGAGGGGCATGGTATTCTCGCGGTACACCTTGAGCCTGTTCATGACGGTCTCCTCCTTGTCGTCGTCCCTCTGGTACAGCTTGCCGCCGCACTTGTCGCAGACGCCCTCCTGCTTCGGGGGGTTGTAGATGAGGTGGTAGACGGCGTTGCAGTCGGGGCAGGAGCGCCTCTTGGTGAGCCTGTTGACCAGCTCGGCGTCGTCGACGTCCAGGTTCAGGGCCAGGTCCACGTCGACCTGCTCTCCGAGGGCGTCGGCCTGCTCCACGGTCCTGGGGAATCCGTCGAGGATGACGCCGCCCTTGGCGCCGGCGATCTTCTCCTTCATGAGTCCGATGATGAGGTCGTTGGGAACGAGGGCTCCGGAGTCCATGTAGGTCTTGGCCTTCATTCCGAGCTCGGTGCCGTTCCTGACGGCCTCGCGCAACATGTCGCCGGTGGAGAGCCTGGTGTAGCCCAGCTCCTCGCTCAGTTTCTCTCCCTGGGTTCCCTTTCCGGATCCCGGGGGTCCGAGAAGAACGATTACGGATTTCATGTGACTTCGGAGAGCATTCTCGTATTTCAATCCTAAAGGTTCGGGGAGACCCTCCAGCGGGGCCACTCTCTAAATCTGAGTATGGATGGGACCACGCGCGCGCAACCTATTAAAGCGGAGGTCGCCATCGGCACCCAGTTTAGAAGAGGTGTTCACCAATGGACCAGAGCATCATCGACCAGATCGAGAAGGTCGTCGGGAAGGAGGGCTACTCCACCGAGCCCGCCGTCCTCTACACTTACGGATTCGACGCATCCATATTCCACAGCACCCCGGACATCGTCGTCCAGCCCGCCACCACGGAGCAGGTGTCCGAGATCATGAAGATCGCCTACGCCAACAAGATCCCCGTGACCCCCCGCGGAGCGGGAACCGGGCTCTGCGGCTCCGCGGTCCCCATCAAGGGCGGCATCGTCATGGCCATGCAGAGGATGAACAAGGTCCTCAAGGTCAGCGTCGCCGACCTGTGGGTGGACGTGGAGGCCGGATGCGTGTACAACGACCTCAACGAGGAGCTGGCCAAGTACGGCTTCTTCTTCCCCCCGTCCCCGGGATCCGCCGAGGCCTGCCAGATCGGAGGCATGGTCGCGAACAACGCCTCCGGGATGCGCGCCGTGAAGTACGGCGCCACCAGGGACTTCGTCATGGGGCTCACGTTCGTCAAGGCCGACGGGGAGATCGTCCGCGCCGGCACCAGGACCATCAAGGACTCCTCCGGATACCAGCTGGCCCGTCTGATGTGCGGCTCCGAGGGAACGCTCGGCGTTATCACCGAGGTCACCCTCAAGCTGACCACCAAGCCCAAGAAGACCGCCAACTGCCTGTGCTGCTTCAACACCGTCGAGGACGCCGGGAAGTGCATCTCGGCCATCATCGCCAAGCCCCTGATCCCCTCGTCCTGCGAGCTCATGGACAGCGTCAGCATCAACGCCGTCAACAAGGCCCGCGGCAACCCCCTGCCCGACTGCGGCGCGCTGTGCATCGTGGAGGTCGACGGGGAGACCGACGAGATCATCGACAGGGATCTGGCCATCGTTGAGGAGATCGCCAACGGCATCGGCGCCGTCGCCGTCATCCCCACCAAGGACAAGAAGCTCATGGCTCAGTGGACCGATGCCAGGAAGTCCGTCATGACCTCCCTGTCCGCCCTGAAGCCCGGCTACGCCTGCGTGTCCCTGGCGGACGACATGGGCGTCTCCGTGTCTCAGGTGCCCAAGGCCGTCAAGGCCTTCCAGGAGATCGCCGAGAAGTACGACGTCACCATCGCCACCTACGGACACGCCTCCGACGGCAACCTCCACACCAAGATGGTCATCGACGTCAACGACAAGGACCAGTGGGAGAGGGGCGTCAAGGCCGTCGACGAGATCTTCGACGTCTGCATCGAGCTGGGCGGCACCGTCACCGGCGAGCACGGGGTCGGTATCTCCAAGGCCCCCAACTTCCAGAAGGAGAGGGCCTCCGAGCTGTCTTCCATCAAGGCCATCAAGGCCGCCATGGACCCGGAGAACATCCTCAACCCCGGCAAGCTGGAGCAGTGGGAGGGCAGCATCCTCAGGAACCTGAGGTACCCCTGCGCCGGCTTCATGTGAGTTCTCAAACCATCAAGGGGGAGGCATCCCCCTTTCTACCTAATGATCTCAGGGTCTCTGCCGATTGCACATTCAAGCCTGTGGGTCCGATCGACCAAGTATCTTACGTCCGAAGTGGAGCGTCGGAATACGACGATAAGGTAACACATAAGTATACATTGATGTGTTATCAGTCAGATGAACGTCGAACGCATCCCGACCAGCCGTGAGGAACTGGAGCGGAGGATCCAGGAGTACCCTCCGGGATACCTGTCGATCAAGATCATCAAGGGCAAGGAGAGATACTACCATCAGTGGTACGAGGGAGGACGTCTCCATACCAAGTACGTCCGTGCGGAGGACTATCCGGCCCTGAGGGACAGGATCGAGGAGAGGAAAGCCCTCCAGAGAAGGCTCATGGACCTGAAGAACACGTTGTTCGACGAGCCCTTCCGCACAGATGTCGTCTGGGGCAGTCAGCTAAGAGAGATGTCCGATCTGTCGGAGGGTACCGAGAGGAGGGAATGCTTCGGGCGTCTCAGGGACTACCTGGGTCGCAGGGACGCGATGGTGTGCGTGCTGTACGGTCTCCGTCGCACCGGGAAGACCATGATGATCTACCAGGCACTGGCGGACATGACCGACGACGAGCTGGAGAGGACGGCGTACATCACCGTCGGCACGGGGAACACGATGTCCGACCTGCGCATCGACATGAACCGTCTGAACTCGCAGGGCTTCGACACGTTCTTCGTGGACGAGGTGACGAGACTGAAGGACTTCGTAGGCTTCAGCTACTTCTTCAGCGACATAATGGCCGCCAGGGGGGCCAGGGTCGTGCTCACGGGCACAGACTCCCTCAGCTTCCGCATCGCGGAGCGGCAGGACATGTACGGGCGCACCGTGATGATCCACACGACCCACATCCCGTATCGGGAGCACAGCCGTCTGCTGGGGATAGACGACATCGACGACTACATCCGTTACGGCGGGATATTCAGGGGCGGGGAGCTGGAGATCGAGGATCCGGACGCCTCCAGGGACCTGATGGCCTTCGGAACCAGACAGGATGTGGACGACTACATCGGGCTGGCCGTCGCCGGCAACATCGAGAACACCCTCGAACACACCGACAGCTCCCGTTTCGGTCCCCTGTACCAGGCCCACAGGGAGGGCAGGTTCCGCGACGTCATCAACCGTCTGGTGGAGGACATCAACCACAGGTTCCTGCTGTCGGTGCTCAACGAGGAGTTCCGCTCCCGGGACCTGGAGAATCTGGAGAGGAACCTCCTGCAGAGGAGGGGGCTGGACGACGGGACGTTGGACATGGTGGACTGGAGCGCGGTCCTCGAGCGTCTGAAAGCCACCCTGGACATCAGGGACCGTGATGACGATCGTCTGGACGACGCGTTCGTGGGCAAGCTCAGGGAGTATCTCCGGGACATGGACCTCTTCGTCGACATGCCAGCCGTTTCGGAGGATCCCTCCGAGGACCTGTCCGGACACACACTGTGTCTTCAGCCCGGCCTCAGGTACTTCCATGCCGTGGCCATGATCCGTGCACTCGAGGATGATGAATCCATGGCGGTGCTGCCCGTCGAGGTCAGGGACGTGGTCTCCGAGGTCGCTCGCGTCACCGTGGCGGGACACATACTGGAGGAGGCCGTGCTGTACGACACGATGGAGGCCGCATCAGGCAGGCTGGAGGTTTTCAAGCTCTTCCTGAACGACGGCGAGGTCGACATGGTCGTGCGTGACAGGGATGCTCTGACCTGCGTGCTGGTGGAGGTGAAGCACTCCGACAGGCGGTACGGCACCCAGACCCGTCACCTGAGGAACGCACGCATAACGTCGTACGTGGAGAGTCGGTTCGGCAGGGTCGTCGGCAGGTACGTCCTGTACAGGGGCGAGGATGCGGAGGAGGGGTGTGTGAAATACCTCAACGTCGAGGAGTACCTCGGGAACCTGCCCGGGTCGGCCCATCGTCTCTTCCGTCCGCGATGTCACAGGAGCGGTATCGGATAGTACGAGATGTCGAACACGAGGTAGACGCATGCGATCTCGATGATCGCGATCACGAACATGAGACCCCAGACCACCTTGTTCCAGGCCAGGATCTTGCCCCCGTCCAGCGGACCGATGGGCAGGAGGTTGAATATCGCCAGGAACGAGTTGAGCGACGCCAGCATCGTGAACACCAGGATGACCAGGAGCTGGGGGTCGTTCAGCCAGTAGGGGCTGTCGTTGATGAGCATGACGACCGCGATGCTGATCGCCGCGAGCACTATGTTCACTATGGGCCCGGCCATGCTGATCCTGCCGTTCTTCTCGAGGTCGGCGTATCCGCGGATGTACACCGCACCGGGGGCGGCGAAGAGGAACCCGCATATCGAGGTCACCAGCGTCAGCACCAGTCCGAACGGGTACATCCTGAACTCGGACCACATGCCGTACTTCTGGGCGACGAACTTGTGCCCGAACTCGTGCAGAAGGAAGGAGAAGAACACCAGGACGAGGCAGATCCCGAACAGCCCCGCCCATCTCCCGCTCTCCCCGAGGTGGTACTCGAGGATCGACATGATGGTTCCGTTGCGGTACAGGACCATGAACGCCACCGACAGGACGATGATGGAGACGAGTATGTCCAGGAGCTCCTGGCGGCTGAACCTCTTCTTCCCGTATCCGGGGTTGACCTGTATCTCGTAGTCGTACGGGTCCTGCATACGGAGTGGGAACAGGCTCACGGATATAAATGTGAAGTAGAATCCTTCGGGCATGGCCCAGAACATCGCCCACGGTAAGGAGACGTGCAGATGGTGCGACAGCTGCGGCACCCTCCTGCTGGGCGAGTCCTGCTCGGTGTGCGGGAGCGCGGGAAGGGAGTTCAGGATCAACAGCCCCGGGGACATCAGGCCGTGCATGGGCGACAGCGTGGACCTGGTCCTGCGCCTCTTCCGCGAGGCCTTCGGCACCGACGAGCCTCTCAGGAATCGCTCCATATGGTTCAACAAGGTTCCGGGCGAGGACCGCACCGACGAGGTCATCGCGGACGGCCGCGTCCTGGGGGTCGTGAGGTTCGACATGCGCCTGGACAGGATGGTCCTGGAGGTCAGGCAGCCCGGGGCGGACATGTTCCACAGGGTCGCCACCAAGAACGTGGTGTGGTTCTGGGGGCTGTCGGGGCACCTCAAGGGCAAGACGATCCCGGGGGAGAACCTCAACGACATCGTCGGGGACTTCTCCAGAGGGGACCCGCTCATCATCAGGAAGGGCCAGAGGATCGGGGCCGGCGTGGCGCTGGTCGACAGCGCCGACATGAGGTCGTCCGAGCGCGCCATCAAGATCCGCGACATAGACCAGCCCGTCCCGGAGCACACGGTCCCGGAGGCGGGGCTGTCGGATTTCACGGCCTGCAACAGGGACCACCTGAAGCGCATCCAGAGGCGCGCCGTCAGGGAGGTGAGGACGTTCCTGGCCGAGAAGAACCGGAAGAGCCTGCCCGTGACCGTGTCGTTCTCCGGAGGCAAGGACTCCCTGGTCGCTTACGGCCTGGCGTCCCAGGCCTCCGACGACGTGGAGCTGATGTACATCGACACCGGCCTGGAGTTCCCGGAGACCGTGGAGTACGTGAGGTCCTTCGCGGAGGAGCACGGCAACCGGCTGCACGTCGCATCCGGCGGGAACGGGTTCTGGGACAACGTGGACGCCTTCGGTCCGCCGGCCAAGGACTTCAGGTGGTGCTGCAAGGTGTGCAAGCTGGGGCCCATCACGGATCTGATAGACACTGAGTTCCCGGACGGCACGGTGACCGTGGAGGGCAACCGCTGGCTGGAGTCCTACGCCCGTTCGGGGATAGGTTTCGTCACCCGCAACCCGTTCGTCCCCAACCAGATCAACCTCAATCCGATACGCTCGTGGACCGCCGCCGAGGTGTGGCTGTACATCCTCTCCCACGGCCTCCGCTACAACCCTCTGTACGACAGGGACTTCGAGAGGATCGGGTGCTACCTCTGCCCCTCGTGCCTGTCCAGCGAGTGGAGGAACACCGGGAGGATACACCCGGAGCTGTACTCCAGGTGGGAGGACCACCTGCACTCGTACGCGGAGTCCAGGGGCCTTCCTAAGGAGTACGTGGACTCGGGGTTCTGGAGGTGGAAGGTTCTGCCGCCGAAGATGGTCCAGCTGTCGGAGGAGATGGATCTGGACCTCAGGCCGAAGGCCGCCGCAGGCCCCAGCCTCAGGATGCTCAAGGGAGCCTCCTCGTGCGCCGCAGGCGGGTACTCCATGGAGGCGGTGGTCACCATCCAGAGGGCCAGGGACTTCTCCTACGTGGCGGACGCGCTCCGCACCGTGGGCGAGGTCAGGTACGACGGCGAGTACGAGATCGCGCTGCTCAGGCTCCTCGTGGGCAGGGCCAGGCTGTTCGGCGGGGGACAGGTGTCCGTGAACGCCCCCGACGAGAGGAACGTCACGAGGATCTTCGAGCGGTCCGTCAAGGCCCTGATACGCGCCCAGATGTGCACGGAGTGCGGGATCTGCGAGAAGGGCTGCCCCCGGAAGGCCATACGCATCGACGGGGGCATGAGGGTCGACCCGGACAGGTGCAACTCCTGCGGCAGGTGCGAGAGGTCCTGCATGGTGGTGCACTACTACGACAAGCTGATGGACGGGGAACCCGTGGCATCCCCCCGCAATGATTAAGACGCCCCCGCTCATCCCAAGAGCATGGACATGATATTCGGCCTGGCGATGGTGCTGGGCATAGGTCCCGCACTGATCCTCATGTACCTCGGGGTCCGCAACTACACGTACCCCCGGGTGGAGCAGCCGTTCTTCAGCGACCCCAGGTTCTTCATGCTCCTCGTGGTCGGCATGATCGCAGGCTCCGTCCTGTTCTTCGCCCTCAGGGTGCTGGGCTTCACGACCAACGTCGTGTACATGGTGCTGATGGCCGTCATAGAGGTCATGGCCATGGTCGTCGTCATGAACCTGAAACGCTTCAGGGGGCAGTCCGACTCCATATTCTACGGATATGCCCTGGGACTCGGCATGTCCTGCGGCCTGTCCACGGGAATAGTCTTCGTGGTGGCCAGCACAATCGAGACGATCGACGCGTCCGTCGCGGTCATCGTTCTGATGTCCGTGTCTTTCTCCCTCATGCTGGGTGCGGTCGGCACCACCGTCGGCGAGGGCATAGCCAGGCACAGGGTCATGGAGTTCGCGCTCCAGGCGGCCATTCCGGCGATAATCTTCAACATCCTGCTGTGGGTGCTGTTCCAGAACCCGGAGAACTACGGGGTCCTGTACTACGTGTGTCTCGTGGTGATGGTCGCGGTCTCCGCGTACATGTTCTACCGCACGATGTACCAGCGCCTCCCGCAGATCGTCCGCGAGGTCCTCAAGATGGAGGGCAAGAAGAGGGACGACATCCCCAAGAAGGGCTGAGTCAGGCCCTGTACACGCCGATGCGGACCTCGGAGATGATGCAGCGGTCAAGCATGGCCGACACCATCTTCTCCGCGCGGTCCCCGGCGACCTCCCTCACGTCGTCGAGGGTGAAGGTCCCCTTTATGGCGGTGAGGCCCTCGGCCAGGATGACCATCTTTTCCTCCAGGTCGGAGCAGTGCTCGTACCTGTAGACCATGGTGGAGTAGGGGTCGGCCTCGGCGATCCTCTGCTTCTTCTTCGCCATGTCCGGCGGGACGAACCCGGTGGCCTGTGCCAGCGCCTCGCGGACCGCGTCCTGGTCCGCAGACTCGAAGTAGCACGCCAGGTCCTTGGTCTTCTGGACGCAGTTGCAGTAGGGGCACGCCGACTCCGATTTCGACTTGTCGACGATCCTGGGTCTCCTGCAGACCCCGCAGAGCGTGAGGCCGTACATGTCAGCGGTACTCCGTGAACACCAGGGCCGCGATGCAGCAGCCGTAGTGGTCCAGGGGGATCTCCAGGTCCTCGGCGACGAAGTGGATCTCGTCGAACTCGACGTCGCGGATCCTCGCCATCTCGTCCATCTTCCAGGTGAGGTTCCTGCGGAGGGACTCGGCGGAGCCGTGGATGTGGCCCTCGGCCACGTATCCTCCCCTGCCGTCCTTCCTGTAGGCGTAGGCGATCCCGGCGGCGATGGTCTCCCCCTCGGTGCCCCTCATCTGGGCCAGCACGCAGTGGGTGACTGCGCCCATGGGCATCTCGCACCTCTCCACAAGCCTGGCCCCCTTCGGGATCACCGATGAGACGGACACCAGGTTCTGCTCGCCGATGCCCGCGGAGATGAGCGCCCTGTCGAACGCGTTGAGGTCCGAGACGGGGCTGACCGCTGAGCTGTGGGTGATGAAGAATTTAGACGGTACGAGTTCCATGCCGGCCCAATCCCGGTCCCTGATTATAAGGGTGGCTGTCGGTCACCCGTATATCTGGGCGGCGCGCTCCTCCTCGCGCCTGTCGACGGCCTCCTGCTCGGACTCCATCTTCTTGCGGATCTCCTCGGCCTCGGCCAGCAGCGGCTTCGCGCTGAGCCTCAGCCCCGGGATCATCGAGGATATGGCGGGGATGTAGGACGCGGCCGACCCCGGGTCGGGGAGCGCCGGGTTCGCGGGGGTCATCAGTGTGGTCACGCCCATGCCCATGGTGGGGGCCTCGTAAAGCATGATTCCGGTGGTGCCCTTGACCATCCCGCCCTCCATGACGGTGAGCTTGGACTTCTTGGCCATCTTGGCGGCCCCGGGGCCGACCCCGCAGACCACCGGTCCGTCGGTGTCGTTGACCCTGGCGGTGCCCTCCAGGCTGATGATGTCGTGGCATCCCATGTACTTGAGGTAGGACAGGATCGCCTGCACCAGCTCGTAGCAGTCCTCGGGCTTGGGGGCGTACTCGGACAGGCACACGATGAGGTCCCTGCCGGTCTTCGTCGTGTGCTTCCTGCCGTAGAACCTGACGGGGGGATACGCGACGCCCTTGTAGATCAGGCAGTACGGGGGCATCGACGGGGAGGACAGCCCCGCTATAGGGGTCATGTCGAGCTGGCCCACCATGTAGTTGGCGGTGATGGAGCTGACGAGGCCCACGCTGGGGAATCCGATGACGGCCACAGGGTCCTCCAGGGCCATGTCCTCGTATCTGATGGTCTTGACTGCCATGGTACGGTATAATACCACTAACCTTTTTAAGAAGTTCTATTCTACCCGCAGCCATGAGCGGTAGCACAATCACCCTTTCCAGCACCTCCGGGGGAGTCCCCGTGGTGGTCGAGAGCATCCCCGGCAGCCAGAGCGCCGCGTTCATGATCGGGGTGGCCACGGGCTCCAGGGACGAGCACCCCGGGATCTTCGGTCTGTCCCACCTCCTGGAGCACACGGTGTTCAGGGAGACCGAGACCAGGAACTCGTACCAGATGGCCAAGGAGATGGAGGGCGCCGGAGGGGAGCTCAACGCCTTCACCGGAAGGGAGATGACCGCTTTCTACGGGATCACGATCAAGGAGACCGCCGCGACCGCCATGGACATGGTCGGCGACATCGTGGCCAACCCCAAGATCAACGAGGAGGATACCGAGCTGGAGAAGAAGATCGTCCTCCAGGAGCTCAGCATGATTCGCAACGAGCCGGACAGCTACATCCACGACCTCTTCGAGTCCACCCTGTGGAGGGGGCACCCGCTGTGCCAGGACGAGGGCGGAGACGAGAAGATCGTCGCCGGGCTCACCTCGGCGGACCTGCGCGCCTACTACGAGGAGAAGTACAGGATCCCCAACCTGGCTGTGTACGCTGCGGGGTCCATTAACGTGGATGACACCGTCCGCTGGGCGGAGGAGACCCTGGACGGCATGTCCGGCGGTCAGAGGAACCCCCGCAGCCCGCCGCAGACACCCGGTTCGGAGTACAGGTTCGTGAAGGGCGACGCAGAGCACTGCCACGTCGCCATGGGCTTCCCGTCGTACGGGGCGTCCCACCCCGACAGGATGGCCGCATCCATGGTCAGCGCCGTGCTCGGGTCCGGGACCAGCTCCAGGCTGTTCCAGGCCGTCAGGGAGAAGAAGGCCCTGGTGTACTCCATATACAGCACCGTGTCCCAGAACAGCGACGCGTCGTCGCTCACATCGTACATGTCATGCACCGACAGGAACGTGGTGGAGGCCATGGAGACGGTCGCCTCCGTGGTTTCGCAGTTCCTGAGGGAGGGTCTGGAGAAGGGCGAGCTCGAGAGGGCCAAGAGGCTGGTCAAGGGCGCCAACGTCCGCAGCATGGAGTCCACTGAGCACAGGCTCTACAGGCTCGGGGTCAACCACATGCTCAACGGCTCCACCGAGACCCTCGAGGAGCGCCTGGCCAGGATCGACGCCGTCACCGAGGACGACGTCATGAGGGTGGCCCAGGACCTGCTCAGGGAGGACCGTCTCAACACCGTGGTCCTCGGCAAGGGCAACAGGGAGATCAGGAACTACGACGCCTCGGCGCTGACCCTGTGAGCTCTTCTATTATGTGGAGGACGGCCCTGCCGGCGCTCTCCACGGAGGCCTCCACCTCGGGGGTCATGGTCTCGGTGACGGTCTTGATGTCCTGCACCTCGATGGCCACGAACCTGACCTCCTCCGGCATTATCTCCGGGTCCATCTGACGGCCGATCTTCATGGCGGTCGGCAGGTTCACGTCGTGGGACGCGGCATGGGCGATGGCCTCGTCGAAGTCGTGCTCGGAGAACAGCATCACCGTCCCTGGGCCGTACTGGCCGGTCTGGATGGCGTCGACTATGACCGCGAACCTGTAGCCGTGGATGACGGGCAGGATGTCCAGGCCTCCGACGGCCTCCTGGCAGCAGTCCACGCCCTCGAGGTCCATAGCCTCGATGGCCTCCGACACACGGAGGCCCACGGCGTCGTCGCACATGATCGGGCTCCCCAGTCCGACGACCACTGTTTCCGCATCTCTCTTCACATCGCTCATGGGATCGACCGCCGATTGCGGTCATCGGTAATCATCTTTCGGTGTCCCGCGGGGTTCGACGGCATCAGTGTTATCTTCCAGGATAACACTCCCTGCGGCATGGACATCACAGTGCGGAACTCCCAGACAATCAACGGGAAGACCGTCACCACCCGCCAGCTGGAGGCGCTCCTGGCGGTGCAGGAGACCGGGAGCCAGACCGCCGCGGCCAGGAAGCTGGGCATATCGGTGCCGGTCCTGCACAAGTACATCCGCTCCATAGAGGACGCCGCCGGGGAGCCGATCCTGAGGACCACCCCCGCGGGGTCCGTACTCACCGAGCAGGGGCTGAGGGTCGCGGAGCTCGCCAGGTCCATGGACCACCGCTGCGAGACCGACAGGGGGTTCACGGTGTGCTGCAGCCCCGTGACAGAGGACCTGATGATGTCCGTGATCTCGTCGCTGAAGATCCCGGGGGCCAACATAGTCGTGTCCGACGACGAGTACAACATCCGCATGATGAGGGAGGACCGCGCGGACCTGGCCATAATCGACGACCCACTGTACCTGTTCGACGCCGAGGAGTTCCAGATGGAGGAGATCGGCTACATGGGGATGGTGTTCGTCGACAACGGCCCGTCGTTCATCAGGTACAAGTACGGGGCCCAGAGGGTCGCGTTCATGTTCCTGGACTCTGAGGACAGGGAGTACACCATCGAGTCCGAGACCTTCTCCCTGCCGGAGCTGCTTGGCTCCAACAAGAGCTTCTTCGTGGACGAGTTCCTGCTGACCAGGAGGAACCTGAGGCTGAAGAGCGCCGTGGACCCGAAGATGCTCCGCCACGCCATCACGGCCATCTATCGCGAGGAGTCCAAGAACGTGTCCAGGATCGTCAAGGCCCTGATATCCAGGAACCTGTAGGATTGAGGATTACCCGATAAGGTAACACCTTCTCGCCGATGACTATCCGTATTATATATCAAAAAACGGCTCACAAGGCACGATAACTATGGTTACGCCCAACCCCGATTTCGCTAAAGAGATCGCCGCAGCCGGCGGCGAGGAAGTCAAGATGTGCTTCCAGTGCGGAACCTGCACCGCTGGATGCCCCTCCGGAAGGAGGACCTCCTACAGGGTCAGGAAACTCATGAGGATGGCCCAGCTCGGAATGAAGGAGGAGATCATCAACAGCGAGGAGCTTTGGGAGTGCAGCACCTGCTACACCTGCGTGGAGAGGTGCCCCAGGCAGGTCCCCATCGTGGACATCATCATCGCCCTCAGGAACATCGCTGTCGCCGAGGGACACATGTACGACAACCACAAGGGAACCGCCAAGAACCTGGTCAAGTACGGACACACCGTCCCCGTCAAGGACGACATCACCGCCCTCAGGGAGAAGCTCGGTCTGCCCGCAGTCCCGCCCACAGTCCTGTCCAACGACAAGGCCAAGGCCGACCTCGACAAGATCCTGGCCGCTACCGGCTTCACCAAGATTACGGAGTGATTCTCATGGCAAAATACGCGTTTTTCCTCGGATGCATCGCACCCCTCAGGTACCCTGGAATCGAGAAGTCCACGAGGGAGGTCTGTGCCGCCCTCGGAGTCGAGCTCGTCGACCTCCAGGATGCTAGCTGCTGCCCCGCCCCCGGAGTCATCAGGGCGTTCAGCAAGAAGACCTGGCTCGCAGCTGCCGCCAGGAACCTGGCCCTCGCCGAGAAGCAGGGTCTCCCGATCCTCACCATCTGCAACGGATGCTACGGATCCCTGTTCGACGCCGCCCACGAGCTCGCTCACGACGAGAAGCTCCTGGCCGAGGTCAACGAGGTCCTGAAGGAGATCGGAATGGAGTACAAGGGAACCACCAAGGTCTACCACTTCGCCGAGGTCCTGTACAGGGAGGTCGGAATCGAGGGAATCAAGGCCAAGATCACCAACCCTCTGTCCTACCAGGTCGCTGCCTTCTACGGATGCCACTTCCTGAAGCCCAGCAACATCAAGGGCGTCGACGACCCCGAGGACCCCAAGATCCTGGACGAGCTGATCGAGGCCACCGGTGCCAAGAGCATGCCCAGGAAGCAGAAGATGCTGTGCTGCGGAGCTGGAGGAGGACTCAAGGCCGCCTTCGGAGACGTCGCCAAGAAGTTCACCGAGACCAACCTCGAGAACATGAAGGAGTCCGGAGCCCAGTACATCATCGATGTCTGTCCCTTCTGCCACCTCCAGTTCGACGGAACCCAGAAGGAGCTCGGATACAGCATCCCCGTCCTGCACCTGTCCCAGCTGTACGGACTGGCCATGGGAATGTCCGCAGACGACCTCGGTCTCTCTGCTCACATCACCCCCGTGACCCTCTGATAAACCCCAATCCCGGGAGGGGGCCCTCCCCTCCCATCATTCTCTACCGGGTTCGAACCCCACTCCCAGCACAACACGCCTCTGCGGACGTCTCTCTGGTGTGCGTTCCATTCTAAGAAAATTCAGATTAATTTCAAATATAAGCGGTACTACTCCAATCAGGATAAATCATTCCTCGTTATGATAAAGAAAAAACATCTGGCTATGTGGATTTTTGAGCATGCTCAGAGAATTTCGATTCTGCATAGCTTTTAATACAATCACCGAATCCCAACGGTCAGTTAAAAGGAGTCATATCATGGCACCCGCAAAGAAAGCCAAGGCCGCAGCAGGCCGCAAAGTGAAGGACAAGTGGAAGGCGAAAGAGTGGTACAAGGTCCACGCCCCCCGCATGTTCAACGAGACCGAGATCGGAGAGACCCCCTCCGCCGACCCCGAGTACGTCATCGGACGTACCGTCGAGGTCACTGTCCAGGACCTGACCGGGGACTTCTCCAAGATGCACATCAAGCTCAAGTTCAAGGTCACATCCGTCGACGGACACGACGCCAAGACCGCGTTCATCGGCCACGACCTGACCAGCGACTACGTCAGGAGGCTGACCCGCAGGAGAAAGACCAAGACCGACCACGTCGTCGACGTCGTCACCAAGGACGGCTTCACCTACAGGCTCAAGACCATGTCCATCGCCGACAGGCGCATCCAGTCCTCCCAGGAGGACGCCATGAGGAGGGTCATCGGAGAGACCCTCGTCACCATCGGACAGGAGAGGACCCTCTCCGAGATCGTCAAGGACATCGTCTCCGGAGACCTCGCCAAGGAGCTGGCCAGGGCCTGCCGCATCATCATCCCCATCAAGAGGATCGAGATCCGCAAGTCCGAGGTCCTCGCTGCCGGAGAGGGCGAGCCCGAGTCCATCATGCCCGCCGCCGACGTGCAGCCCGCTGAGGACGAGGCCGCTGAGGAGGCTCCCGTCGAGGAGGCCCCCGCAGAGGAGCCCGCCGCCGAGGCCGAGCCCGAGGCACCCGCCGAGGAGAAGGCCGAGGAGTGATCCCGGAGGGCCCCTCGAGGGCCCTCTCGAAAACATCTTCACATTCACCATTCTCGTGGCACATATCAATCCAGTGTTTCTTTCGACGACGAAACCAATATAAACTAAAAGCCAATCCCCTGCCTAAGGCCGGGGTGGCTCAGCCTGGTGGAGCGTCGGACTCATAGGGTTCTGGTCATATAGACCTCTTCCAGGGAAATCCGAAGGTCATGGGTTCGAACCCCATTCCCGGCACCATCTTCCCAATTCTCCGATGTCTGGCTATTGTCCGTTCCGCGCTCCGTCACGTCCGGGTTCGGAACACGCGTGTTCCATCGCATCGTCACGATGGCCCACTCCGTCCAGTTATATACCGCGGGAGCCTAGGGAGGCGCATGAGGCTCATCATCTACACCGGCAAGGGCGGGGTCGGCAAGACATCCACCTCGGCCGCCACCGCATACAGGCTCTCCGAACTCGGATACAAGACCCTTCTGATGAGCACGGACTCGGCCCATTCCCTGGGCGACTCGCTGGACATGGACCTGGGGACCACCATAACGAAGGTGAAGCCCAACCTGGACGCCCTGGAGATCGACATCATCCACGAGATGAAGACCAAGTGGAAGGACATCCAGAACTACGTCGCCGCGTTCATGCTCTCCCAGGGCATGGGGGAGATCTCCGCCGAGGAGATGGCCATCCTGCCGGGAATGGAGATGATCTCCGCACTGTTCTACGTCAACCAGTTCGAGGACGAGGGGAAGTACGACGTCATCGTCATGGACACCGCGCCGACCGGGGAGACGCTGAGGCTCCTGAGCTTCCCGGACGTCACCAACTGGTACCTGGACAAGGGCTTCGGCATGGTCAAGAGGCTCATGCACATAGCCCGCGCCACCGTCGGCAGGGTCATGGACATGCCGCTCCCGTCCGACGAGGTGCTGGAGAGCGTAGGGGACATCAAGGACAACATGGACCGTGTGAAGGTCCTCCTGGAGGACCCCAAGAGGACCACGGTGAGGCTGGTCCTCAACCCGGAGAAGATGGTCATCAGGGAGACCATGCGCGCGTACACCTACCTGTGCCTGTACAACAAGAACGTGGAGACCCTCGTGGTCAACAGGGTCCTCCCGGAGGAGGCCGGAGAGGGCGGGTTCTTCAAGGAGAAGCTGGAGGAGCAGAAGGAGAACATGGAGCTCATCCACCACTCCTTCGACCCCATGGAGATCAAGTACTGCGAGATGATGAGGACGGAGCTCCGCGGTCTGGACAAGCTGAAGCTGATGGCGGACATGATCTACGGCGACGAGGACCCGTACAAGATCTACTCCGACCGCAGCCCGATGTCGTTCGTCACCGAGGGCGGCGTGGACAAGATCGTCATGAAGATGCCCTTCGTGGACAGCGACAAGGTGGAGCTCTTCCGCCTGGACCAGAGCACGATCATGGTCCATGTCGGCAGCCAGAAGCGCAACATCCAGCTTCCCGACGCGCTGGTCCACGCGCAGGTGGTCGGGGCAGATTTCAAGGATGATGAGCTCGTTATCAAATTCAAGAGGGATTGACCATGGCAGGGACCGAAGAGGAATTCCAGGAATTCGTCGCCAAGAACAGGGAGCTCATCGAGAAGATCATGGTGCTCCAGAAGGAGGGTGTCATCGAGGTGGCGTCCGCCGGGAGGGACGCCGTTCACGACGCCGCCCATGCCGCCGATGCGGCCAGGGACAGGGCGGAGGAGTTCGCCAAGGCCACGTACTCCATGTTCATGGACCCGGAGGTGCAGAAGCATTTCATGGCCATGGGGATGGAGCTCTTCATGGGTCTTTCCGCGATGATGCAGAAGGCGCCGGTGCCCGACTTCGTCAGGGACGCAGCCAGCAGCACCGAGAGGAACTGGAAGGACAGCGCCTGCAGGGTCAACGACGACTGCGGCAGGTCCAAGGCCCAGAAGGTGGAGATCAACAAGGACGTCCCCGAAGGTCCCTCCGAGATCAAGGTCACGGACTACACGAAGTCGGAGTGATCCGATGGGCTTCGGGTCGGAGGCGGTGCGTCTCGCGAGGGCCGCCGTGGAGTCGGAGGTCCTTGGGACCCCTCTGGAGTACGTCCCGGAGGACGGGCGCTTCCTGGACACGTCCGGGGCGTTCGTCACGCTGAGCACCTTTCCCGATCATGATCTGCGCGGATGCATAGGGTTCCCGATGCCGTACTTCCAGGTCGGCAGGGCCATCGAGGAGGCGGCCAGGTCCGCCTGCCACGACCCGCGCTTCCCGGACCTGAGGAGGTCCGAGATGGGCTCCGTCACGGTGGAGGTCACCATCCTGACCGTCCCGGAGGAGATCGAGGCCGACACGCCGGGGGACATCGTCTCGTCCGTCGTGGTCGGACGCGACGGGCTCATAATAGACTATCACGGCAACAGGGGCCTCCTGCTCCCGCAGGTCCCCGTCGAATGGGGCTGGGACACGGAGGAGTACCTGGCCCATCTGTCCATGAAGGCCGGACTCCCTCCGGACGCATGGACGTACAGAGGAGCGAGGATCAGCTCGTTCCGCGGGGAGATTTTCAGGGAGGTGTCCCCCGGAGGGGACATCGTGGAAGGTGAGCGATTTGGACATCGAGAAGGTCGTCCAGGGAAGGGCTTTCATAGACGGGGAGCTGAGGTACGCCGAGATAGGGATCAGCGACGGCAGGATCGTGACGGTCGGGAAGCTGGTGTCCGGAGGCGACGAGAGGATCGACGTGGGGACCAGCCGGATAATCCTGCCCGGGTTCATAGACCCCCACGTGCACTTCAGGGACCCGGGCATGACCCACAAGGAGACGTTCGACACCGGGACCATGTCCGCCGCGTACGGAGGGGTCACATGCGTCCTGGACATGCCCAACACCAAGCCCCCAGTGACCAGCGTGGACACGGTCATGGAGAAGAAGGCCTCGGTAAGGGGCAGGGCGAACGTGGACTACGGCCTGTTCGCCGCGGTGACGGCGAACGTCAACGCAGGGATGATCGCCCCGCTGGTCCCGGCGTTCAAGCTCTTCATGGGCTCCACCACCGGGAACATACTTCTGGACGACGACGAGGAGATGATCCCCGCCGTCCGCGACGTGCTGGCCACCGGCAAGAGGATGAGCGTCCACGCCGAGGACGACCACCTCATAGGTAAGGAGACGGAGCGCTGCACCAGGGACCATCTCAGGAACCGTCCCGCCGAGGCGGAGTGGACCGCCATACGCAGGCTGGCCTCCCATTTCGGGGGCTCCAGGATCAACATATGCCATCTCACAACGTCCGAGGGCCTGGACATGGCCAGGGCCGCCGGCTTCTCCACGGAGGTGACCATGCACCACATGATGTTCGAGGTCGACCGCTGTCCCGGCGCCGAGTACAAGGTCAACCCCCCGCTCCGCGACATCGAATGCCGCGACAGGCTGTTCAGGAGGTTCACGGCCGGGGACATAGACATGATGGGCTCCGACCACGCCCCCCACACGGCCGAGGAGAAGGCCCAGGAGTTCGACGCCGCGCCCGGGGGCATCCCGGGGGTCGAGACCACGATGCCCATGGTCATGGACATGGTCCGCAGGGACGTCATCCCCATGGCCCAGGCGGTGCGCATGGGGGCCGAGAACCCCGGAAGGCTGTTCTCCCTCCGCAAGGGCAGGATCGCCGAGGGCTTCGACGCCGACCTGCTGGTGTTCGACATGAGGAACTCCTCGGTCATCGACCCGAAGGCGCTCCACAGCAGGTGCGGGCACTCCCCCTACGGGGGCTTCGGCGCCGTGTTCCCCGAAACGGTTATGGTCAGGGGAGAGGTGCAGGTGGAGGACGGGGAGTTCTGCGGAGAACCCCTCGGGAGGGATGTCTGTGGCTGATTACGAAGTGGATTACTCAGAGGTGACCGGAAGGAAGGTGGAGTGCCCCAGCGAGTGCGGTATGTGCTGCCTGTGCCAGCCGGAGGTTCTCCCGGAGGAGCGCGCGTTCTTCCGCACCAACCACCCCGACGCGCTGGTCAAGGCCAAGGGCCCGGTCCCGTACTTCGCACTGGCCCTGAAGAAGGGCTGCGGCTCCTGCGTCTTCCTGGAGAACAGGAGGTGCAGGGTCTACGACCACAGGACCGCGTACTGCAGGCAGTTCCCGTACCATCTGTACGCCAGCGACCGCATCAAGGTGGAGCTGGACCTCTCGTGCAGGGGGGCGTGGACCGGCAGGGGCAACGACGCCCTCGCCGAGGCCAAGGACATCGTGGCCAGGGCGGACCAGAGGATCGTGGCCGCGCTGGAGGAGTCCAAGGCCGTGTACCGCGAGTTCTACGCCAACTGCAGGGAGGCCGGGGTCATGGCCGACCCGTCAGGACTCAGGATGACGGTCTCAGAGAACCTGTCCATGTTCACGGACCTGGCGTACGTCAGCCGCATCATGGACATGGCCCAGATCGAGCCGCTGATGTCCCTGTCGGGGATACAGCCGGAGCGCAACCTGGACCTGCCGTCCCTGGAGGAGGCGGGGAGGGACACCGCGATGGAGTCCATGTCCTCGAGCGACCCCCTCAGCGTGCCCGTTTACTGCGACCCGCAGTGGAACTGGAACATGTTCATGGCCTCCGACGGGAGGATCGTGTGGAACGTGATGGACGACGACGGCGACCTCCATCTGAAGGGGGAGGCCCAGGCGGAGGACATCAGGCTCAGGATCCCGGACGCGGCGGGAAGGCACGTGCTGTCCGAGTACATCCAGACCCTCAACGGCAGGGACAGCTTCATGGGGAGCGTGTTCTCCCTGATGGACGAGAACGGGTACGAGGATGACATGTCCAACGCGTACTACGGCTGCATGTCCGTGACGGTGATGGACCTCCTGTGGAGGATGTCCATGCTTGACCACTTCATGGGCATCGGATGCGGCGCCGACGCGGTGAGGGAGGCCATCATCTTCTACGACATGGACCGTCTGGACGCGCCCACCATAGGGGCGTTCGTGTGACCATCCCTCTCGCGCGTAATAATAGAGGGTACGCGTAAGCTTATATAGGGAATCCAGTATCGTGTCACAGGTAGCCACAATGATGAAGCCTCTCAACGTCCTTAACCAGGCCGTCGGCAAGAACGTCATGGTAGAGCTCAAAGGCAGGAGAGAGTACCGCGGGGTCCTCGATGGATACGACCCCCACATGAACCTGGTGCTCAGGAACGCCGAGGAGTACTGCGACGGAAAGCTCACGAGAAGGCTCAGCGTTGTGATTGTCCGCGGGGACAATGTAATTTACATTTCACCATAAAAGGAGTGATTGATCATGGGAAAGGGAACACCGGCACAGGGAAGGCACAACAAGTTCAAGACGCACATCCCCTGCCGCAGGTGCGGCAAGCGCTCGTACCACGTCAGGAAAGGCGTATGCGCCTCCTGCGGATACGGCAAGACCGCGACCATCAGGTCCTACAACTGGGCTAAGATCCGCGACTAAGGGGATCACATGACAGGGCCGGAGCACAGTTGCGGCGTGGTCGGAATCAGTGCTGATTTCGACGTGGCGTCAGCTCTGCACACAGCCCTGATGATCATCCAGCACCGCGGCCAGGAGAGCGCCGGGATCTCGGTTTTCAACGGCAGCACCATCGAGACCGTCAAAGGCAACGGCCTTGTGACGGTGGCGCTGCCAAAGGAGGAGATCCAGACCCTCCTGGGCCACGTCGGCGTGGGCCATGTGAGGTATTCCACCACAGGCTCCAAGAGCATCCAGAACGCTCAGCCGCTGACCGTCATGACCAACTTCGGCACCGTGGCGGTCGCCCACAACGGGGACATAACCAATTTCGCGCAGCTCAAGGAGAAGTACATGAAGGAGGGCTGGACCTTCCTCACGGACTCCGACAGCGAGCTGGTAACCAAGCTCCTCGGCAAGTACATGACAATGTACAACGACCCGGTCAAGGCCATCAGGGCCGCGATGGGGGAGCTCGACGGGTCATTCTCAATCACCATGCTCATCAACGACCGTCTGTTCGCCATCCGCGACATGTACGGTTTCAGGCCCCTCTGCCTCGGCAAGATCGACGGGGGTTACATCGCGGTCTCGGAGAGCGCGGCCATCGACGCGCTCAGGGGCGAGCTCATCAGGGACATCGAGCCCGGCGAGATCTGCGAGATAACCAAGGACACCTTCAAGATCTACCCTCCGCCCGCGGAGCACCCCAAGGCGTTCTGCATGTTCGAGTGGGTGTACTTCGCCAGGCCGGACTCCATCCTGGACGGACAGGAGGTCTACGCCGTCCGCAGGAAGATCGGGGAGATCCTCGCCAGGGAGTGCCCCGCCGACGTCGACCTGGTCATGCCGGTGCCGGACTCCGGGCGCGCCCATGCCATCGGGTACTCCTGCGCCACGGGCATCCCCTACGAGGAGGGCTTCATGAAGAACCGCTTCGCCGACAGGACCTTCATCATGCCCGACCAGAAGCAGAGGGAGTCGGCGGTCTCCATGAAGATGAACCCCATCAAGAGCACCGTCAACGGCAAGCGCATCATGATCGTTGACGACAGCATCGTCAGGGGGACGACCCTGAAGAAGCTGGTGGCCATGCTCCGCAAGGCCGGTGCCAAGGAGGTCCACGTCCGCGTCGGCAGCCCGCCCATCATCGCGCCCTGCTACTACGGCGTCGACATGAAGTCCAGGGACCAGTTCATCGCCAACAAGCACAGCGTCGAGGAGATCAGGGAGATCATCGGCGCGGATTCCCTGGGATACATCAGCATCGAGGGTCTCATCGAGGCCATCGGCTTCAAGGAGAGGGACCTGTGCCTGGCGTGCGTCAACGGCAAGTACCCCACCAGCATCCCCGGCGAGGTCCACAGGTTCCAGACCAACCTCAGGCAGGACTTTAACTGAGGATCCAACCGATTCGCAATCCGTGTTCCGCCGTCCCATGCGCGGTTTCGGGTGTTACGAAATCATTTTAAGTAACACTAGCGTTCCTTCATACGATGGACGCGATCAAGAGGCACTGGGACACACGCTCCGCCGATTACAACGACTTCGTGGTCAGGGGTTTCTCCATCGAGAGGGAGCGCAGGTCCTGGCAGGACCACTTCTCGTCGATCCTCGGGACCGAGCCCCTGGAGATCCTGGACGTGGGCTGCGGGCCCGGCATAGTGTCCATGCAGCTGGCCGACCTGGGCCACCGGATGACCTCCGTGGACCTGTCCGACAGGATGCTGGAGTACGCCAGGGAGAACGCCAGGGAGAACGGGTTCGACATCGAGTTCCATCAGGCGGATGCGATGGCTCTGCCGTTCGCCGACTCCTCCTTCGAGGCGGTTGTCAGCGACTACATGCTCTGGACCGTCCCGGACCCGGAGAGGGTGATATCCGAGTGGTACAGGGTCCTGAAGCCCGGATGCAGGCTGGCGTACACCGACGGGGACTGGTTCACGGACCCGAGGATGACGCCGCTCAGGTGCAGGGTGTCCGACATGTTCGTCAGGCTTGAGAAGGGCAGGGACAGGAACGACGTGGAGAGGGAGGAGTCGGAGATGGACCTCTGGTCGTCCCGCGCCGACCGTCCCTCCGACGACGTCAGGATGCTGGAGGAGGCAGGGTTCACCGACATCAGGGTCATCGAGAACGTCCAGAAGAAGGTCCTCCACGGCTCCAGGTACCTGGCACACGGTCTCACCAACAACCATTTCACGATCACCGCCGTGAAGCCGTGAATACGTTCGGGGAAGTCGTACGCACCGAGTATTATTTATTTCAGATTCGTGTTACTGATTCCGATGGAATCTAACCTGGAGCAGATAGAGGGCTACTGGACCCTGAGGGCCGACGGCTACTCCGAGACAGTGCTGGAGCAGATCGAGGACGGCCGTTACAGGCACTGGCTCGGGATCATAGAGAAGCACCTCCCCGACGGGGAGCGCCTGAGGATCCTGGACGTGGGCTGCGGGCCCGGGTTCTTCCCCATCATCCTGGGCCGCGAGGGCCATTCGGTCACCGCCGTGGACTACACGGAGGCGATGCTCGACCAGGCCAGGGAGAACTGCTCCAGATACGGCGTGGACGCGGAGTTCATGCGCATGGACGCCCAGCATCTCGACTTCGACGACGACTCGTTCGACGTCGTGATCTCCAGGAACCTGGTTTGGGACCTGGAGTCCCCCAGGGGCGCCTACAGGGAGTGGCTCAGGGTCGTCAGGTCCGGGGGCAAGCTCATGGTCTTCGACGGGAACCACTATCTCTACATCTACGACGAGGAGTACGCCGAGGTCAGGGAGGGCGACCGGAGGATATCCGCGGAGCACGACCACATGAACGGCGTGGACGCATCGATCATGGAGCGCATAGCCAGGAAGCTCCCCCTCAGCAGGGAGAGGCGCCCCCAGTGGGATGTGGACACCCTCATAGAGATGGGTGCGAAGAACCTGGTCGTCGACACCGACGGCAGGGACTCGTACAGGATCCAGGTCGACGGGGAGACCATCTACCTCCCGAGCACCTTCTTCATCTGCGTCACCAAGTGAGGACTGAGGATGGACGTCCCCGAGACCCCGGACTCCGATTTCAGGAGGAGCTACCGTCGGACGCTGGTCCGCAGGATGGCGTTCATCGCGGGATGCGTCGTGCTGTGCCTCCTGGTGATGGCCTACTCCATCACCCTGGGCACGTACCCGATCACGATGTCCGAGGTCTACCACGTCATATGGGACGCCATACTGAACATCCCCCAGGACAGCACCGACTACTGGGTGGTCGTGGACCTGCGTCTGCCCAGGATCATCGGGGCCATAGTGTGCGGGTTCGCCCTCGCCGTCTGCGGGACCGCGATGCAGAGCATCCTGAAGAACCCGCTCGCTGACCCGTACACCATGGGAATATCCTCGGGAGCGGGCTTCGGCGCCGCCGTCGCCCTGATCCTCGGGGTGGAGCTGGTGGCCGGCGGAGGTGTGGTCGTCAACGCGTTCGTCTTCGCGCTGATCCCGATGGCGGTGATACTGCTGATGAGTAGGGTCAGGAGGGCCACACCTACCATGATGATCCTGTGCGGGACGTCCCTGATGTACATGTTCAACGCCCTGACCCAGCTGTTCATGATCGTAGCCGACCCAGACGACCTCTCCAACGTGTACAACTGGATGGTCGGAACGCTGGAGCACCTGTCCTACGAGAACCTGCCGCTGATCATCTTGGTGACGGTAGCAGGTTCGCTGGTGGTGCAGCTGATGGCCAGCAGGCTCAACGTCATGGGCACAGGGGACGAGAGCGCCAGGACCCTTGGGGTCAACGTGGACAAGGAGCGCCTGCTCCTGCTGATACTGGTGACGGTCGTCGCCGCCACAGTGGTTAGCTTCACGGGGGTCATCGGGTTCGTGGGACTCGTCGCCCCCCACGTGGCCAGGATAATTGTGGGGTCGGACAACAAGTATCTGGTGCCGGCCGCCGGCGTGTTCGGGGCGCTGCTCCTGCTGCTCGCCGACATGGCGTCCAGGATCCTGGCTAACTCCGTCCTGCCCGTGGGAGTCATCACGGCGTGCATCGGAGGGCCGGTGTTCATACTGCTCATACTGCGCAGCAGCAAGGAGGCCTGGAGATGACCGAGCTGGTCGTCACGGACCTCACCTTCGGATACGGGGACGACCCCGTGCTGAGCGGGGTGTCGTTCACGCTGGACCGCCCGGAGCTGGTCTGCGTCATAGGTCCCAACGGGGTCGGCAAGACCACGCTGGTAAAGTGCCTTAACAAGCTTCTGAAGCCCAACGCGGGCAGCGTCACCCTGGACGGGGAGGACGTGCTGGGGATGCGCCTGATGGACCTGGCCCGCAAGATGGCGTACGTTCCCAACCGCATGGACCAGGTGTTCCGCACCACGGTGGCGGAGACCGTCCTGATGGGGAGGTTCCCGTTCGCCCAGTGGGCCAACTCCGACAGGGACCTGGACGTGGCGGACAGGGCGATGGGCGCCCTGCACATCCAGGCCATCTCCGACAGGGACGTGTCCGAGCTCAGCTCCGGGCAGCTGCAGAAGGTCCTGATAGCCAGGGGCCTGGCGCAGGAGCCCCGGGTGCTCATACTGGACGAGCCCACGTCGAACCTGGACGTGAGGCACCAGATGGAGGTCATGGGGTTCCTGAGGGACTACGCCAGGGGCAACGGCATCATCGTTCTCATGGTGTGCCACGACCTGAACCTCACCGCGGCCTACGCGGACAGGGTGATAATGGTCTCCGACGGGGGCATCTACGCCGACGGGAGCGCATGGGACGTCATGACCGAATCGAACATCCGCGAGGTGTACGGCGTTGACTCGAAGGTCATCGACGCCGGAGGCAGGCCCCACGTGATCCTGTTCGCAGGGGGCGGCGAATGAACGCCCGTCGCGCACTGGTCGTGGCGGTGGCGGTGCTGTTGGTCCTGTCCGCGGCGCTCCTGTACGTGAGGGCCGAGAACGGGAAGCTGCACGCCGATGCCGGGCAGTCCGACATAGGGCTGACCGTTGGTCAGCAGCTTGAGGAGGACGGGTTCCCCAGCGAATCCTCCAGGCTGTGGGTGTACGGCAACGCCGACGAGGACGACGACATCGACGAGGACGACATAGAGTACCTGCTGGGGGTCCTGTCGGGCAACAATCCTGAGACGGTCCTGTGCGACGCCAACTGCGACGGTGTGGTTGACAACAGGGACCTGCAGTACATCCAGAGGATCATCGCCTCCGATGACATGGAGGTGTTCTACGTGGACAACTACTACCGCGTGGCATCCGTGTCATGGCCGGTGGAGCGCATAGCCATCGGCTACTGCAGCGGGGCGTACGTCGCGGACCTCACGGGTCTGGCGGACAAGGTCGTGCTGGTGGACGAGACGATCAAGAGCTACTGGAGCGGGATGAGCTCGCACTTCTCAAAGGCCGGATCCTTCGGGGCCACGGAGACCCCCAACTACGAGACCATGATCGCCGCGGACATAGACGTGTACGTGGTGGGGTACTGCGACGCCAACGCGGATGGGATATCCCCCTCCCGCCTCAACCCCGTGGGGATCGACGTGATGTTCATCTCCACGGCCGACAACAGCGGTGTCGACATACCGAACGAGAGCATAGACCGCTCCATACTGATGTTCGCCTTCCTGCTCCAGGGGGACATGAAGAAGACGTACGAGTACCTCGACTGGCACGACAGCCTCCTGGAGCTAATGTCCGAGGCCACCTCCATGATCCCGGAGGACGAGAGGGAGGCGATGATCATGACCCGCGTGTCCGCCCTGTACTCCACCGGGACTTACAGCATCACGGGGAGGGACAACACCAACAACATCCATGCGGAGTGGGTCGGCGTGGACGCGGTGGGACAGCACAGCGACATGCTGTCCAAGAACTACCAGGACCTGAACCTCGAGTCGCTGGCGACCCTGATCATGGAGAACAAGCGCAACGGGAAGGTGTTCCTGGTGGACAACGCCCATGACGGCATGAGGCACCAGTACGACCTGGGGGAGTGCCTGGCGGCGGACTCGGAGGCGCTCTCGCAGGTGGATGCGGAGATCCACTACCTGGGCATGGCCAGGGAGATGGGCAACAGCCCCCTGTACATAGTGGAGATGGCGTTCTACGTGTGCGTGATGTACCCGGAAATAGCCGAGTCCATAGGGCTCGACTACGAGAAGCTCTTCTGGGAGTACTTCGACATGTTCGCCGGCGAGGGGTACTGGACGGACCTGGACATCGAGGACTTCTTCCTGGATTACGGAGTGGCCTGAACCGCTGTGGCGGTCGCCGAGACCCCGTCGGAGCGGATGTCCACTGCCAGGATGTTCCCGTCAGAGTCGATGTGGTACGTGAACCTCCCGTCCGGATCGAGCCAGAGTGTCACGGTCTTCCCGAGGGTCTCTGCGGAACCGATGTCGGTGTAGATCTCCACAGGGGTTCCTCCGGAACCGAGGATCAGGAACGACTCCAGGGTCACCGTCTCCCCGTCCGCATGTTCGAGGACGTACGAGAATCCCAGCACCTTCTGGAAGCTGGACTCGCCGGTGTCCCTGCAAGCGGCGGTTCCGGTCAGGGCCGTGCCGTCCTCCCAGGTCCCGACGACGGTGTACTCCGGATAGGTCTCGGGCTCGTCCATCGCGGTCCCGATGCCGAAGGCCACCAGTGTGCCGGCCAGACATATCACCACCACTGCCGCTGCGAGCGTCACGGCGGACGCGTTCATACCCATGCTACTCCGAATGGAGGGTCATGATATAACGTCGATGTCGGAATCTTCCGGGAACCGTCGAAGTCTTGGTCTCAGTCAATGGATCGTGATTTTGAGCGATAGAAATGTTTAAATAGAATCAATATATCAGCGATTTTGCTGGGCAGGTAGATCAGTTGGAAGATCGTTACCTTGGCATGGTAGAGGCCGCGAGTTCGAATCTCGCCCTGTCCACCACTTTTCCTCATCATCGATTCGATTCGGATTTCCGTATCGTGTATGGTTTATCATTACGCAATCCTTGCGTTCAGGCATGAAGCAGGTGGACACCGGTGGGCTCTCGTTCTCTCGCATACGTGAGAATCAGATGTACTACGTCGACAAGTCTCTCTTAATCAAGGACTTGCTGGACTTCGACGACCGGGGAGTCTACCTTTACACCCGTCCCCGCAGGTTCGGCAAGACAACCAACATCACCATGCTCGATGCCTTCTTCAACATCCAGTACAAAGGAAATACATGGTTCGACGGGCTGGCGATTTCCGAGTGCCCTCAATGTCTGAGGCACATGAACCGGTATCCAGTCATCCGCCTCAATCTGAAGGAACTGAGCACGGATACGGAGGAGGGTCTGTTGGACTCCATCTGCGGTGTGGCACTGGATTCGATGGATCCTTTCACGGACATAATGGAGTCGGACCGGCTCTCCCGCAAGGATTCCGCCGTATACGACAGGCTGGTCTCCAGGAGCGCCACCCGGGACGAGATCGTCAGATCCATCCAGATGCTGTGCCGTATCGTCAGCAAGCATTTCGGATGTAATGCGGTCGTCCTGATCGACGAGTATGACCGTGCAATAGCCAACGATTTTGGTTCGCATGTCAGGGGCTTCGTCATCGACATCCTGAGCAGATTCCTGTCCGCCATCCTCAAGGACAACGAATACCTCCAGATGGCGTACGTTACAGGGATAACCCAGGTGGCCAAGGCCAGCATTTTCTCGGGATTGAACAACCTCTCCGTGAACAACATCTTCTCAGAGAGGTCCGACGATAGGTTCGGTTTCACCGAGTCGGAGGTCAAAGACATCCTTTCCTATTACGGTCACCTGGATAAGTTTGAAGAGGTCAGGGAATGGTACGACGGGTACCGCTTCGGTAACGCCGAGGTGTACAACCCCTACAGCGTCATGATGTATGTTCAGAACCGCACGGTCGCCGACAGCTACTGGAGGAACTCTGGGCGGAACACACCCGTCCAGTGGATGCTCCAGAGAACCGGATCGATCGGATTGAACACGGTGGCGGACATCATAAACGGGAACCATTCCGAGGCCAGGATCCATTCGTCCATGACCTTCGAGGAGATGAGGATGACCCGCAGCGAGGACCTGTTCTCCCTGATGGCGATGACGGGGTATCTCAACGCAGTCGGTAAAGGCGACGGTCTGTATGAGATCTCCATTCCGAACAGGGAGGTCCTGGGCATCGTGGAGTCCATGCTCTGTGCGAACGTCCGCATAGGCGACGAGGTGTTCGAGAGGTTCAACTCCGCGGTGCTGGATGGCGATGCGGAGGCCATGGAGAGGATCCTTCAGGGTGTTCTCGTAGACGGAAGCTATTTCACGCTGAAGGATGAGACGTCGTACGAGAACATCGTCCTCACGATGATGCATGGGATCCTGAGCGGATACAGGGTGACGTCCCAGAAGGAGTCCGGCAACGGCAGAGCCGACCTGATTCTGGAGCCGAGGGTGGAGGGGGCCATCCCCATCATCATCGAGCTGAAGGTCTCGGATTCGGAGGACGATCTGGACAGGGACGTCGACGGCGCGATATCCCAGATCCACGATCGTAAGTACTATCTCGGGATGGACGGCGATGTGATCCTCATAGGGATGGCGTTCCGTGGGAAGATCGTCCGTGGGAGGGTCGAGAAGGTATCCGTCTGAGCACATTGCGGACGTACATCGTCATGAGGGCCCCCACATACTCCAGGGATCTCGGATAACGGGCCCTGGACAGTCGATTAAATCGGGTTCTTCGGGATTGACAGTAGAATCCGATTTCTGAGGAGTTGTCTGGAAGCGTACAGGGCAATGTAGAAGAGGGGCGCAGTGGTTATCCAATTTGCACCAAGACGGAGTACTCGATATGTCCTTCAGGGGAAAGGTCCCCCGCATCAAGCTCGAGGTCCTGGACCTCTGATTTCATCCTCTGTTCTATCGGTCTCGGACACGAGGAACGCGCTCCTCTCGGTTCGGTGCGGAGCTCACTGCTCCTGTGACGATGCCTTTCCGACGGAGGTTCCGTTCGGATGTCTCAGACCCTGACGTGGCCCCCATCCTGTCGACGGCTCGCATCGGAGTCGGCAAGCGGGGATGCGGTTCAGAGCTCTGCACCCCCGGACTCAACGTGGGCGACGACCCCTGCCGTCTCTCTTCCTGTATCCGTCGTCGACGAAGATCGAGTCGAAGGTCCTGAGGTCGCCCATCTCCTCGAACCTGGAGCGGACGTACTCCTTGGCCTCCTCGTCCTCGCACACCTTCGCGAGCCACTTGACGGCCGGGAGGGCGGGGTCGCCGTACATGTCGAAGTACAGCTTCGCGGCATCCAGGTCGGCTCCCACGTCGTGGAGGGCGTAGATGAGCTGCTTGTTGCGGCGGTCCTCGACGGAGGCTATGGCCACAAGGGCGTCCCTGCACTCCGCGGAGCCGTCGAGACAGCATTTCCTGAGCCAGTCCACCTCCCTGGATCCGCCCATGTGCCTTCCGACGTCGATCATCCTCATCGGGTCGCCGGCGCAGAACCTCTCGAGATAGGACATGTCCTCTCCGTCGTAGCACTTGATCAGTCCGGCCATGTCGCCTCTGGTGAGGTAGATCGAGCAGAGCCCCTTCCTCACGTCCCTGCGGGTCTGGACGGGGCCGAGCTCGGCCAGGGCCTCGTCGGATCCCGCCGCGGCGGCGGAGATCATGGCGGGGATCCACTCCTCGCCGTCGGACCTCAGCTTCATCGCGGACAGGTACTTCCCGAACGGGGTGTCGGAGATGCCCAGCTCGTGGGCCATGGACAGGATTATGTCGCCGTGTTCGGACATTCCGTTCCTGAGGTACTCCTCCCTGTCGGAGGTGTCGAGGTACCCGAGCAGGTACTCGGCCTCGGGGAACGTGGCGGACAGCTCCTCGAGCCTCCTCCTGGCTGTGCGGTCGTCCTTGACCGCCCTGATGAACTCGGTGCGTATGGACTGCCTGAGCTTCCTGCGGTGCTCAAGCTCCTTGAGCAGCTCCTCCGCCCTGACGGAGTCCTTCTTCCTGACCAGGAGCTTCAGTCCGTCCTCGACCATCTTCTCGTCGGGGCCGGAGGCGAAAACGTCGATGCGGGGGTCGTCCCCCTCGATCTCCTCCATGCGGATCTTGCAGTAGATGGCGAGGTGGTTGCCGCCCTCGGCCGCAGCGTCCAGCGTGCTCCTGTCATAGTTCCCGTCGAGCGTAGCGCAGAGGTAGTCGAAGGCGATCATCGCGTCCTCCGGACAGGACTTGGCGACCCTGCCCCTGACCGTGCTGAACTCCTCCGGGCCCATCTCGCGGAGCATGCGGAGGGCGTTGTTCTCGCATCCGCGGCTCATCATGGCCGCTCCGTGCAGGTAGAGGACCATTGCCAGGTCCCTCCTGCCGTTCACCTCGCAGTCCACGCCCTTGAAGAGGATCCTCTGGGGGGTGGACGGGATGGTGAGGACGGTCTCCTGCCTCTCAGTCGGCTTGCTCTCTACGGGACCATCTCTCCTGCGGTCGTCGCGGGGAGCTCTGCGGTCCCTGCGATCGCGGTCATCGTGGGAGTCCCTGTCGCGGCGCCTGTCCCCGAAGCCCTTGCTGCGGGATCTGTCCTTGGAATCCCTTCCGCGCGACCTGTCCTTGAACCCCCTGCGGGGGCCGCCCCTGTCTCCGCGTCCTTCGCCGTGGCGTCCGTCTCTGGTCCTGGGTCTGCGGTCCCCTCTGTCTCCGTCCCTGCGGCCCCTTCCGCCCGGACCCCTCTCCCTGCGGTCGTCTTTCCTGTAGGGGGCTCTGCGGTCGTCTCCGCTCTTTCTGTGCTCTTTCCGGGTGTCTGAGTTCTCGGGTGACATGGGACGTTCGTCCGTCCAGAAACGGAACTGCTTATTATGGTTGCGCGTGGGGTCAGAGGACCATCAGCGCCGAGGCGACGTCGCCCCAGTACATGGCGACCCATTCGTTCGCCCCCTGGAACATGTACTCCACTCCCAGCGCCGCCAGGAGCAGTCCGACGATCTTCGAGGTGATGTTCAGGGCGTTGACACCAACGATGCGGACGATGGCCGGGGACATGCGCAGAAGCGCCCATGTGACGACGAGAGCGACCAGCCCGGCCACGATGACCTCTATGTACCCGTACTCCTGGGTGAACAGGATGGCGGCGGTTATCACACCGGGGCCGGTCATGATCGGGGTGGCCACGATGATCCAGGGAGCGTCCTTCTCGTCGCTCATCTTGTTGAGCTTCAGGCTGAAGACCAGCTCCGCGCCCATCAGCACCAGGATCACACCCCCAGCGACCCTGAAGCTCTCCATCGTGACCCCGAAGAGCGACATCAGAGGGGAACCGATGAAGATGAAGACGAACAGCAGTATCCCCGCCACCACTACGGCGCGGTTGGCGTAGCTCTTCAGCGTCTCCCGGTCGACACCGTTCGTTATGGACAGGAACGTCGGGATGCTCGAGAATGGGTTCATCACCAGGAATATGGAGAGGGCCACTGTGGAGAACGTCACGACATCCATGGGATCGCATCCGCATTGCTCACCTGATAATTAAGGACTCATACCTTCCCGCGTCTCCCCTTGTCGCAGAGGAAGTACCTGCGCATCCTGCCCACCCTCATCTCGAACAGGGTGCCGTCGCCCTCCATCTTCTTGATCAGGGAGGCTGTGTACGGCTTCGACACCCTGAGGAGGCTCCTGATCTCGTCGAAGGTGACGCCTCCGCGCTTGGACATGTACGCAGTGACCTTGTCCACCTTGGCGTTGTAGTGTCCGCGGATGCTCTCGACAGCGGGGAGGACCACCATGAAGCAGTCCCTGCAGGTGATCAGCTTCGGGTCGAAGCCAGAGCGGGAGTAGGATTTCCGGATCACGTCGACGCCGTTCCTGTAGAACCCCTTGAGCCTGAACAGCTCCATGGCTGCGACCAGCTCCGGGTTCCTGATCCCCCAGTTCTGCCTGTAGACGGGGCCTGGGGAGACGATCCTGACCTCGTCGCTCTGGACGTTGACCACTATGTCCCCCTCGACGGAGTAGTCGCGGTGGGCGACGGCGTTGGTCAGGGCCTCGGTGATCGCTATCCTGGGGAACCTGAACACCGGCGACTTGGACCCCTCGACCATCGATTTCGGGTTGAGCTCGTTCACGAGCGTCTTGGCGGCCTCCGTGTGCGACAGCACGGAACCGGTGACCCTCTCCACCCTCCCTCCGGGCAGGAGCACCGTGATCCCGAACGGGCACTGGTCGGAGATCAGGAGGGCGAGTTGGCTGAATCCTCCATACTCATCGTGCACTCCCCGGATCTCCTGGAGGTCGTGGCGGGGGATGATTCCGCGCATGTATCTGAACGTCAGCTTCTCGTCCCCTGTGGGGCCGTTCTCAGATTCTATCATCGAAAATTGTATGACATATGATAGATAAAACTTAAACTAAATTCTAACCAGAAATTACACTTCTTTAGACTTGTTTCCGGCTTCATTTCATGATTTGTTCGGGTCTCCTAAAGTACCGATCGGCATCTCGGAAGGGTGCGGTGTGCGGTTTGTCCATCCCAATAATCAGAACATCGTGCTATCAGTACAATGGTCGAACATCCTGCGAACATCAAAAATAATCCATAGGCTGTCGGCTGGCACGGTTCCAACGCGGCCCCTGTTCCGACAACGCGATGTTTTGGTGAAGCGGTATCCTGTCTGATACTTATCTGGATAAATACTGCGGAATCGATTACATGATGGGTGCAAAAAATGGTAGACATACCTGCAGAAGTAATGGAAATCATGAACGCCAAGGGAACCGTCAAGGCCCTTGTCACAGCCAACAAGGCTGGCCAGCCCCACGCCATTGTTTGCGGAACTATCGCATGCCCCGCTCCCAACAAGATGGTTGTCGGAGAGGTCCTCATGAAGAGGTCCGCTGAGTACATGGCCGAGAACGGAAAGGCCGCCTTCATGATCGCCGCCGGACCCAAGGCATACGAGATCCAGGTCGAGAACCCCGTCCGCTATGACGACGGAGAGGCGCTTGCAGCCATGAACGAGGGACTCGCCGCGGTCAACCTCCACGCCAAGGCCCTGTGGATGTTCGACGTCGTCGCCGTCTACGACGAGGGTGCCGGACCCAACGCCGGAACCAAGATCGCATGATTTCAAAGCCCCGTCTCCGGACGGGGCATCTTCCCTCTTTTCATTTTTTAATACTTCTATCCCATTCACCCATCCATGGATACAACGGAGATCACGTCCTGGATCGACGCGAACCTTCCGGAGACGATGCTGTTCATCGGCGGGCTGCTGGCCCTGCTCATAGTCATCAGCTATGTGAAGAACGACGAGTCGTGGACGTACAGGTTCATGATGTTCCTCGGAGTGATCTTCGGGGTCATCATGCTGTATGAGGCCGTGACCATGTACGGCACATGGCGCATGGCCACCTCCCTGTTCGTGACGATAGCCGGTTTCGCTCTTGTGATAAGGCCGTTCCGCGAGGTTCACTTCGCCGTGATATTCGCCCTGATGGTCATGGTGCTGGTGTACATAGGTCTCGGTGGTCTGAACGGATACATGCTGTTCGACTCGTTCGACCTCACGTTCCTGTCCGAGGGATGGCCGAGGATCATCGCGGCGTTCCTGTGCGGAGCCGTGGTGTACATGATATTCAACTTCGCCGAGGCGATAGTGAAGCTGTTCGGCAAGGTCCTCAACTGGTGGCCCCTGCTCATGGTGCTGGGAATCGTCTGCATCGTGGAGTCGGCCTTCATGTTCCTCGGATACGGTTCCATACTGGACTACATAGACTCCAGCTCCCTGGGGGTCTGAACGGAGGCACCTGTTCCAAGTACAGACTTCGTGAACAGCGAGAATACAGCGAAATGAAAGAAGATAAAGATGACTGAATGAAGGACA
>CALUOK010000017.1 GCA_944322255.1 Candidatus Methanomethylophilaceae archaeon
AAGTTCGGCATCTACAAGGACGGCAAGTTCAACGAGCAGCTCTTCCCCTTCGACCCCATCCCCAGGGTCATCTCCAAGGAGGAGTTCGAGTACCTGGAGAAGGGGCTCAGGCAGAGGGTCGACGCCCTCAACCGCTTCCTGGCGGACATCTACGGCGAGAAGCGCATCATCAAGGACGGGGTCGTTCCGGAGGAGTTCGTCTTCACGTCCTCCGGGTTCCTGAAGGAGTGCGACGGCATAGTCCCGCCCAAGGGCATCTACAGCCACATCTCCGGCATCGACCTGGTCCAGGCCAAGGACGGCACATGGTACGTCCTGGAGGACAACCTCAGGGTCCCCTCCGGCGCGTCGTACCCGCTCATCGCAAGGCAGTTCACCAGGATGGCCAGCCCGGCGACCTTCAAACACTACCCTGTGGAGGACAACAGGGACTACGCCCAGCTCCTCAAGAGGACCATGGACAACGTCAACACAGGCGGCATCAACGTCATCCTCACGCCCGGACGCTACAACGCCGCCTATTTCGAGCACTCGTACCTGGCGGAGCAGACCGGCGCGGTGCTGGTCACCGGCCAGGATCTCACCGTGGAGGACAACGTGGTCTACTACACCGACTACCACGGCGACAAGCAGAGGGTCGGCGCCGTCTACAGGAGGATCTCCGACGACTATCTCGACCCCATGGTCTTCGTGGAGGACTCCGTCATCGGCGTGCCCCACATCATGTCGGCCTACCGCGCCGGCAACGTGGCGCTGATCAACGCCCCCGGCAACGGCATCGCCGACGACAAGGGGATCTACTACTTCGTGCCCAAGATGATCAAGTACTACCTGGGCGAGGAGCCGATCCTTAACAACGCCCCCACGTACCTCCCGTTCTACGAGGAGGACAGGGAGTACGTCCTGGAGAACTTCGACAGGCTCGTTATCAAGGACGTGGCCGAGGCCGGAGGATACGGGGTGGTCTTCGGCAGCAAGCTGGATGCCGAGCACAAGGCGGCGCTGATAGAGCTGATCAAGAAGGAGCCCAGGAGGTTCATCGCCCAGGAGGTCATCGACTTCAAGGACCTGGACATCCTGGAGGGCGACCAGAGGGTGTTCAGGAAGGCGGACCTGAGGGCGTTCGTCCTCACCGCCGACGAGACCATGGTCTGGAGGAGCGGACTCACCAGGTTCTCCAGGAACCCCGACTCGTTCATAGTCAACTCGTCCCAGGGAGGCGGGTTCAAGGACACATGGGTCCTTTCGAGGTGACCACGATGAGCAACATCACCACAGAGAAGGCGAACGAGCTGTTCTGGCTCGGAAGGTACGTGGAGAGGGTGTACACCACCTGCATAGAGTTCTTCAAGGGCTACGACAGGATGATCGACGAGCAGGAGGTCTCCTACCCCGAGTACTGCCGCAGGGTCAGCATCCCCAACGTCTACGCCGACAAGGAGGACTTCCTCAGGAGCTACCCCTTCGACGAGTCCAACCCGGACTCCATCATCAGCAACCTGATCCGCGCCTACGACAACGCCGTCGTGCTCAGGGACGACATCGGTTCCGACACGCTGTCGTACATCCAGCTGGCCATCTACGACATGAGGAAGGCCTCGCTGGGCGTCGCTCCCCTCATAGGGCTCCAGACGGTCATAGACGACCTCTTCGCGTTCTGGGGATGCCTGGACGACAGGGTCGTCGACTACAGCGAGAGGAGCATAGTCAAGGCCGCCAGGAGGATCGAGAGGATCGACCTCTACCTGAGGTTCGGCATGCCCGCCGACAAGATCCTCTTCGAGGTACGCAGGCTGGAGAACAGGATCGTCAGGACCGGGCTGAGGTACGACCAGGACGCTGTTCCGAGGCTCAGGGAGATGCTCTCCCAGAATCCTGTCCCCTACAGGGACGCCATAGAGCTCATCGAGTCCATGGTGGACGTCTGAACGGGGGAGAGCCCTATAACGGAACAGAACAGGACGACGCTGCGGTTCCAGTACCAGCTGTCGATACCCTTCGACGGGGAGGCCAGCAGGCACTCGTTCACCCTGCGCTGCCTCCCCAGGGACACCCTCAGGCAGACCGTGGTGTCCGAGCAGTTCGCGCTCCTCCCCGACGTCCCCGTCACCGTCGGCTCCGACGGGTTCGGCAACCGGACCATCGAGGGCACGGTGTCCGAGGCCCACTCGTCGTTCCAGGTGTCGGTGCAGGGCGCGGTGGAGGTCCCCTCCGGGGAGCCGGATCAGCCGGTCCCGGAGGAGCCGGCGGACGACGGCGACACCATGGTTTTCAGGTACCACACCCCCAGGACCCGTCCCGGACCCGCGATCGAGGGCCTCCTGGCCTCGGCGCCCGGATGCGACCTCGACGACCTTGCCGCCGCCGTCGACATGATGCACCTCCTGCATTCCAGGTTCAAGTACCAGAAGGGCATCACCGGTCCTGAGACCACGGCCGAGGAGGCCATGGCGGGCGGGGCCGGCGTGTGCCAGGACTTCGCCCAGATAATGCTCTCGATGCTCAGGTGCAGGGGCATACCCTGCAGGTACGTCGTCGGCTTCACGGTCGGCGAGGGCGAGAGCCACGCATGGGTCGAGGTGCTGCACGGAGGCGCGTGGTACGGTCTCGACCCCACAGGGGACGTCGCGGTGGGCCCCCGGCACATAAAGGTGTCCCACGGAAGGGACTACGACGACTGCCGCATCAACAGAGGGGTGTTCTTCGGGGCGCACAGCAGGGGCCCGGTGGTCCACGCTTCGGTCACCCCCGATAACCTTCCAGAGGCTCGAATATGATAGAGAAGGTCGTGTCCATACAGCTCCCGGTGGACGAGGAGCTCAGGGTCGTGAAGAACAGGATCGCCCCGGAGGGGCTGCCGGATGACGCCAAGAGGATCTGCATCGTCACCGGGACCCACGGAGACGAGCTGGAGGGGCAGCTGGTCTGCTTCGAGCTCGCCAGGTTCCTGAAGGACAACATGCAGCACCTCAAGGGCATAGTGGACATCTACCCGGCCCTGAACCCGCTGGGCATAGACTCCATCACCAGGGGCATCCCCGGGTTCGACCTGGACATGAACAGGACCTTCCCCGGCAGGAAGGACGGCTCCATGTCCGAGTACGTGGCCGCCGAGATCTTCAACGACATCGCCGGCGCGGACGTGTGCATCGACATCCACGCCAGCAACATCTTCCTCAGGGAGATTCCCCAGATCAGGATCAACGAGCTCACCGCCGAGGAGCTGGTCCCCCTGGCCAGGTACATGAACGTGGACTTCGTGTGGGTGCATTCTGCCGCAACCGTCCTGGAGTCCACCCTGGCCTACTCGCTCAACGCCGTGGGGACCAAGACCCTGGTGGCGGAGATGGGCGTCGGAATGAGGCTCACCATCGAGTACGGCAACCAGCTCAGCAAGGGCATCATCTCGCTCATGGCCCACCTGGGCATGTGGGACGGCCCCATCCCCTACGTCAGGGAGCCCATCGTCTCCGTAGACGGCAAGGTGGAGTACATCAACGCCGCCAAGGGCGGCATATTCGTGCCCCGCATAGAGCACTGGAGGGACGTGCGCCGGGGCGAGCACCTGGGCGACATCGTCAGCCCCCTCACCGGGGACGTGCTCGTGAAGATAGAGTCGCCCTGCGACGGGCTGGTGTTCACCCTCAGGGAGTACCCTGTGGTGGACGAGGGCTCGCTGATCGCCAGGATCCTCAAGGTGTGATATCATGGAGAAGGTCATCATCTACGAGCTGGAGTCCATGTACAGGGACTCCTTCCGCGTCACAGGCTACAGGTTCGGGTCCGGCGAGAAGACCATGTGCGTCGTCGGCTCCATGAGGGGGAACGAGGTTCAGCAGCTCTACTGCTGCTCCCAGCTGGTGGACAGGCTCAAGACGCTGGAGGCCAAGGGGCTCATCAACGAGGGCAGGTCCATCACGGTCATCCCCTGCGTGAACCCCTACTCGATGAACATCGGCAAGAGGTTCTGGCCCACCGACAACTCGGACATCAACAGGATGTTCCCCGGGTACGACCTGGGTGAGACCACCCAGAGGATCGCGGACGGGCTGTTCAAGGAGTTGGTCGGATACGAGTATGGGGTCCAGTTCGCCAGCTACCACATCTCCGGGCAGTTCACGCCCCACGTGAGGATGATGAGGACCGGGTTCGAGAGCGTGCAGGATGCCAAGGTGTTCGCGCTCCCGTACGTGGTCCTGGTGGACCCGGTGCCTTTCGACTCCGGCGTGCTGAACTACAACTGGCAGATCTGGGAGACGAAGGCGTTCTCGCTGTACACGCAGGAGACCTCCAGGATCGACAGGAGGAGCGCCATGAGGGTGGTGGACAGCGTCACCAGGTTCCTGAACAGGATCGGCGCCATCTCCTACGACGGCAAGGCCGGGTACATACCCGACGTGATCGAGGAGAGCCACCTGATCAGCGTCCAGACCTCCGAGGCGGGGATCTTCGAGCCACTGGTGGAGGTGGAGGCCCAGGTCAACGAGGGAGACCTCCTGGCAAGGGTCATAGACCCCTACGAGGGATGCGTCAGGCAGGAGATACGCGCCAGCTGCGACGGCGTGGTGTTCTTCAGGCACTCCGACCCGCTGGTCTACGCCGACACCGTGGTGTTCAGGCTGATCCCCATCGGCGAGTTCAGGTTCAGACCGGCCGGACAGGATTCCGAGTGAACCTGTCCCTTGATCACGGTCGGGGTTGGGTGCGACATGCGCACAACGCATCCGACCGCATCCCTTCATGGGAGGTCGGATACGGGACGTAAAATCTGAAGTCGGACTTCAGATTTTTCAGATCAGGTCATTTTCCGTTTGGCCTTAGTGGCGATACTCTCCTCCGAGATGGTCGTGTTCGACGTTTCTGAATCAGCACGATTTCTGTGACGGGTTCCTTGCTCGGAGAGCAGAGATGAAATCGCCTAAAGCGTAGGATGACAACGAAAGTCGTGAGCAACCCGCTTCGAAGGTCATGGGTTGGCGATATCGAATGCGATGCGCTATCGCGACATCTGGATGAAAGACATGGCGCGGAGAGGGAGATTCGAACTCCCGTGGAGAATGCTCCACCGGTTTTCAAGACCGGCGCCGTGGGCCAGACTTAGCTATCTCCGCTTGATTCGGAGTAGAGCGATTCCCTATAAAAGGCTCTGGTATGGCTGACGATCCGCTGGGAATCTCCAGGTCCGAATGTTTAATAGTGCGCTCGTCCCCTCCATGCCACTGGAGTTTAGTTCTCCGGCGGTTGAGTTGATCGAGAAGGTACCTGTCCCTATCTGCGGAGTGGCCCTGGGTGTCATGGGGGTGGCCAACATCGTCAGGCTGTGGAACCAGCCCGTGGCCTGGATGCCCTGCGCCCTGAGCGTGTTCCTGCTGGTACTGTACGTCTGCAGGTGCATCCGCGTCCGTGGATCATTCTCCAAGGATGTCGGTTCCCCGGTGACCGCTTGCGTCTTCGGCACGTTCCCGATGACAGTCCTGTTCCTGGCCCTTCACATCTCGTCCGTTCAGCCTCTGGCACAGGCCGTGTTCGTCATAGGAACCGCTGTCCAGTTGTCGCTCATGGTCTGGATCGCCGCGCGCATACTGCCAGGGAAAACTCTCGACAGGGTGCACGCCAGCCTCTTCGTCCCATATGTGGGTATAGCCGCCATGGGAGCCTCCGGCTCCACTGTGGGGATGGCCGGGGCGGGGATGTTCGGCGCCTGCCTGGGTCTTGTCCTGGCTGTGCCGATCCTCGTCGTCGTGCTCTACAGGTATGTCCACCTTCCCGAGATGCCTGATCCGGAGAGGCCGATGTTCTGCATCCTCGCGGCGCCGTTCGCACTGTGCGCAGTCGGGTTCAACGGGTCCTTCCCGGATGCTCCGGAGACGCTGCGCATAGCCATGTACGCGGTGGCCCTGATCCTGTACATCGTGGTCATGACCAGGTTCGTGGGGCTTCTCCGCATGCCCTTCGTCCCAAGCAAGGCGTCCATGGGTTTCCCGATGACCGTCTCCGCCGTGGCCACCTACGTGACCGCGGGACTGTTCGACGGCGTCGTCCACGATATCCTTCTCGTCGTCTTCGCCGTCCAGGCCGTCATAGCGGTCGCTGTGGTGCTGTATTTGCTGTTCGGATACGCGAGGTTCCTGTCCATCGATGCCGAACGGAGGACATGACGGTTTGATCCGTCGTCGGACGATCCTGGACTGCAACAACGTGTCGCGTCAGAGGGTCCTCTCCACCTCGGCTCCCAGCGTCTTGATCCTGTCGATGATGGAGTCGAGCGTCTCGTGCGTGAGGTTCGGGTTCAGGAGGGTGAACTTCAGCATCACCCTGCCGTCCTTGACCGTCTGGCCGATGACCGTCCCCTCAGCGAGGAGGAGGCGCCTGACCCTCTTGTTGACCTCGTCGCCGCTCTTCAGGGCGAAGACGACAGAGGACATCTCGGGCTCAACGGGGGCGATGAAGTCGTCGTCCGAAGAGATCCTTCCGTAGAGGTATGCGGCGTTCTCGACGGCGGTGTCGATGATCCTCCCGAATCCGTCCTTCCCTCTGGCCTGGAACGCCATGTACACCTTCAGGGCGTCGAAGCGGCGCGTGGTCTGCATGGACTTGCCGACCAGGTTGATGTACCCGTCCTCCTCGTCCTCCTCGCGGTTGAGGTAGTCCGCGTGGAGCTCGAAGCACTTCAGGAGTTCCGCGTCCCTGACCAGGATGGCGGAACAGGAGATGGGCATCAGGAACATCTTGTGGAAATCGATGGTGATGGAGTCGCAGAGCGACAGGGCGGACACCCTGTCACGGTACTTCCCGCTCATGATGAGCCCGGAGCCGTATGCGGCGTCGCCGTGGAGGTGCATCCCGTAGCGGTCGCATATCCTCCTCATGCTCACGGCGTCGTCGACGGAGCCGAAGTCGGTGGTGCCGAAGGTGGCGACCGCACAGAACGGAAGCAGCCCCGACGCCACGTCCTCGTCGAGCATCCTCTCGAACGCCGCTATGTCGACTTTGCACCTGTCGTCCACGGGGATCTTGCGGACGGCGCCGTAGCCCATGCCGAGGATGTGGCTAGCCTTGTCCATGGAGAAGTGCGAGATCTCGGAGGTGTAGACGCGGAGCCTTCTGAACTCCGGGGGGAGGCCGTCGGCCTTGACGTCCCAACCGAGCCTCTCACGGCAGAACCAGTCGCGTGCGGCTATGAGGGCTGTGATGTTGGACTGGGACCCGCCCGAGGTGAAGCATCCGTCGGAGGTCCCCTCCGGAAGGCCGAACAGACCGGCGAGCCCGTGGACCATGCTCTCCTCCAGTTCCGTGGCGGCGGGGCCCTGGTCCCAGCTGTCCATGCTGTCGTTGAAGCAGGATATGATCAGCTCCGAGCAGATGGTCTCCGTCAGCGCGGGGGAGTGCAGATGGGGCATGTAGTCCACCGACCAGGTGCGCAGGAGGTGCGGGAGGATGACGTCCTCCGTGTCCTTCAGCACGGCCTCGAACCCCCTTCCGTGCTCGGGGAGGAACCCGAGGCCGCGGACCTCCTCCCTCAGGTCGTTGGGGTCAATCCCCGAGAAGGCGCTCCCGTCGGAGAAGGAGCGGAAGATGGAGGAGAGGGTCTCGCCGATCATCTCTTTGAACCTCTCCTGCACGTCCCTGGACTCGGAGAGGAGCAGCGGTTCAGTTGCGGTACTTCTCATCTGTCTCCCTCACCACTTTCTCGAAGATCGTCATCGCCGTGTCGATGTCCTCAACGGAGACGTTGAGCGGGCACAGGCACCTCATGACGGAGCCGTTGCGTCCTCCCCTCTCCATGATGAGCCTGTTTTCGAAGCATCCCCTCTGCACGAGCGAGGCTACCTCGCCGCTGGGCTCGGGCACGCCCATGAGGTCCCTGGGACCGTTGGGGTCGATGAACTCCACGCCGATCATGAGTCCCTTCCCGCGGACGTCCCCGATGATGGAGACCTCCTTCTGGAGCCTGAGGATGCGGTCCATCATGATGTCGCCCTTCCTGGTAACCTCCGAGAGGAACGCGGGGTCGCTGATCCTCTTCATGGAGACGATTCCGGCGGCCATGGCGAGCTGGTTCCCGCGGAAGGTCCCCGCATGGGTGCCGGGGCCCCATTTGTCCAGGTCCCTGTCGTAGACGACCACGGACATTGGCTGAGACCCGCCCAGGGCCTTCGAGATCAGGATGACATCAGGCACGATGCCGGCGTGTTCGAAGGCGAAAACTTTCCCTGTACGGCCCATCCCGCACTGGATCTCGTCGAATATCAGGGGGATCCCGAGCTCCCTGGTGATCCTGCGGACGGCCTGCAGGAACTCCACCGGTGCTGGCACGACCCCTCCCTCACCCTGGATGGGTTCGAGGATGACCGCGGCGGGTTTGGTGACCCCGCTCTCGGGGTCCTTGAGAAGTCTTTCGAAGTAGTTGATGCAGGCTCTGGTACCGGCCTCCCCTCCGATCCCCATGGGGCAGCGGTAGGAGTAGGGGTAGGGCATGAACTGGACGCCGGGCATGATGTTGGCGACATGGTTCTTGGCGTTGCAGTTCCCTGTGAGCGCCATGGGTCCGTGCCCCATCCCGTGGTAGCCTCCGGAGAAGGCTATGACGGTGCTCCTGCCGGTGGCGGTCTTGCACAGCTTTATGGCGGCATCGGTGGCATCGGTGCCGGAGGGGGAGCAGAACTGCACCTTGGCACGGGATGCGAACTCCTCGGGGAGGATGGAGAACAGCGTGTTCACGAACTCTTCTTTCAGCGGGGTGGGCAGGTCCAGGCCGTGAAGGGGGACGCCGGACCGGATCACGTTGATCATGGCCTCGTTGACCTCGTCGTCGTTGTGTCCGAGAGCGAGGGTTCCCGCCCCGTTCAGGAAGTCGAGGTATCTATTACCCTCCACATCCTCGATCCATGAGCCCTTGGCGGCTCCGATGGCTATCGGGAATTTGCGGGGGTAGTTTCTCGCGGAAGATTCATACTCTGCCTGGTGATTGACATAGTACTCGTTCGACTGCATCAGCGAGGGGATTTTCCCAATATTAAAAAAGAATTCGACCGGACACAGCTCCGACGACCTTTGAACATGGCCCAAGTGGGCGTGTCATGGGAGAAGAGTGTCTGAAGAGGCCATTACACACCTTCGTACCGGTTCGTCGGAACGAACCCGGCTCCGATCCACTGCGGTCCGAGGTATCCCGGCAGATCGGAGGCAGAGTTCAGGAGGCCTCGGCCTCTTCGGTGAGGACCTTGTCGTAGTCGACCGCCGGCGGCCACATCCTGTCGATGTACTTGGTGAGGATGGCGAACCACACCACCTCCACGATCAGGGACACCACGCAGGGGAGCACCGCCTCGGGCATTGTCGCGGCGAACAGCCCCATGGTCAGAGAAGCGGACATCCCGCTGTTCTTCCAATAGCTGAACGTGACGTAGTTCAGGCTGTTGTCGCGGTTCTTCCTGAGCTTCCTCAACGTGTAGACCATGACGGTCGAGACCAGGAAGATACGGAAGATGCAGGCGACGACCAGGCCGATGATGACCATGGGCTCGGAGAACACGAACTCCTGCCTGGATCCGAGGCCGACGAAGACCAGCACGAACATCATCAGGTTGATGAACAGGGTCTTGGGGGCCTGCTTGAGATGGAGCCTCTTGATCGGTATGGTCAGGACGAAGGGGATGAGGATGAACATCAGGATGTACCTGAGGACCTCGAGGGGGTTGACCGAGTTGCCGATGAGGGTGTGGGTGATGAACGGCGTGAGCCCTATGGCCACGATGTAGATGACGATCAGCGAGAGCACAGAGAGCTTGGGGTCCGCCTTCAGGAACAGCGCCGAGGGCACCACGGATATGGCGCAGGGGACGGCGGAGAGCATGACCCAACCGGTCCAGAGGGCCTGGTTGTCGATGAAGAACAGGCCGGTGAGCAGGGTGAATCCGGTGCAGATGCCGAAGCAGCAGACCAGGTTGAGCACTATCGGCGTCCTGTAGGTGCCGAAGTCGCTGCGGCTGAACTTGATGCCGTCCAGCGCCACCGCCATCTGGGCGATGAGGGCCAGCATCATGATGGTGGAGGCGTCGGGGCTCCCGAAGCCGAAGATAAGGGCCAGGACGATGGCCACGGCTATCCAGATCTTGATGTCCTCCAGCACGTTCAGCAATGCCATGAGCCCGCGATTATGGATGCTGTATAAACGCCTTCCTGTCTAAGATGATTCAAGGTAGGAACCTACAATCCGCCATCTGTCGGAGAGATTCCGGGACGAATGTCTAAACGAATCCATCATCGTTGGACGCGGAGCTCATCTCCGGGAGAAGAACCTCACGACGTCCGTCACGGGGTCATCCGACGGCACGGCACCGATGTCCTTGGCGAACCTGGAGGCGCGGTGGTCCAGGATGACGGCGACACCCCTGTCGTCCTCCATCCTGATCAGCCTGCCGGTGGCCTGGTTGATCTTCCTGATGGCCGGGACCTGGCTGGTGTACAGCCACCCCTTGCCCTGGCCGTACCTCTGGTCGTAGCGGTCGCTCATGGCTTTCAGCTCCTTCGACGGCGGAGGGAAGGGGATGCCGACGATGATCGTCATACACAGCTCGTCACCGGGGAAGTCTATGCCCTCGGCCACGGACCCGCCGAGCACCGAGAAGAACACCCCGTTCCTGCCGCTCTTGAACCTGGCCAGGCTGTCGGCGGTCCTGCGCTGGTTGCCGGACTCCTCCCAGTACTTGGGGCGTGTGATGTGCCTCTCCAGGTACGGGCGCATCATGCGCATGAAGTTGTACGAGGTGAACATCACGAGCGTGTTCTTGTCGCAGGCGTCGCACAGGTCGACGATCATCCTCTCCAGGCGGTTCTGCATGCCCGGGTCGGCCTTCATGTCGGCCTGCCTGGTGGTGACGTCCTTCGCGTAGACGACCAGCTTGTTCTCCGGCGGGAACGGCGAAGGGTAGGACCTGAACTTGGGGTTGTTGCCCAGCCCCAGGACCCTGGCGTACTGGTCCAGCGGCTTGAGTGTCCCGGACATGTGCAGGGTGCAGGGGACGGTGTTGAGGAAACGGGATATCTCCGCCGGGTCGATGCAGGTGGCCGACAGGTACTCCCCGTCCTTGTCGGTCTTGATGGACCTGACGAACCTGTCCGAGCCGGATGAGAACCACGATCTCATCTTCAGGGCCAGGTCCTCGACGTAGGACGTCCTGTTCTCGCCGCTGTCGATGAGCTTCTCGGTCCTGGCCTCTCCCAGGTCCAGGGCCCTCTCCACCGCGGACTCCAGGTCGCTGTGGGTCATCCCGAACTTCTGCATCATCCTGTCCTCGATGAAGTCGTCCTGGAGCACGAAGTCGTTCTCGTTCAGCCCCAGCTTCTCGGTGGCCGCGGCGCGGATGCAGACCTTGAAGAAGTTCAGGAAGGTGTCCAGCCTCACGTCCTCCCAGACGGTGGGGTCGCGGTACGTGGGGCACTCGTCGATGGCCGCATCGACCATCTCCCTGTCGATGATGAACGTCTCCGAGCTCCTGGCGGCGTCCAGGAAGTTGTGGGCCTCGTCAACTATGACCATCATCCCCTTCGGGTCTCCGGCCAGGTCCATGTTGGTCATGAGGCTCTCGCGGATGTCCGGGTTCAGTATCTGAATATACGGGGCGGCGATGACGTCAACCTTCCTAAGGAGCATCTTCTTGGCCTCGTAGGGGCAGACCCCCAGCTTCTCGCAGAACCTGTCCAGGTCCTCCGAGGAGGGGATGTTCTCCCTGCAGTACCTCTCGATGTTGTCGATCTCGGTCTTGAGGCGGTCGTAGAACCTGCATCCCCCGGCCTGGCCCTTGATGCTCTTGTTCCTCTTGTCCTCGCACATCATGGAGAGCACGTTCGATGGGATCTGCTCGAAGCCGTCCGTGCCCCTGAAGAGCGGGCACGACTTGTTCCTGCCTGTCAGGGCTATCCCGGACACCGGCCTGATCTTCGATATCGCCCTGAGCTCCTTCATCACCGCGTCGGTCTGGGTGATGGTGCGGACGACGTAGACGATCTTCTTCCCGGTGGCCTTGCAGTGCTGGAGCGATGCGGCCAGGGAGACGATGGTCTTCCCCGTGCCGGTCCCGGACTCGATGACCACGTGCCTTCCGTCGTCGAGGAAGGAGCGTATGTCGGCGATGATGTCCAGCTGGCATCCCCTTGGCTCGTATGGCATGTACGGCGCGTCCCTGTTCTCCGACTGGACGACCTTAGGCTCGGGAGCGGCCCTGGACGGCAGGTCGGTTATACTGGACTGGCTGCTGGTGACTAAGCCGTCGGCCGGTCTGCCGCATCTCAGGCAGCGATTGGATCCAGGCGCCAGCAGGCTCTTGCAACCGGGGCAGAACAGTCCTTGCATGCCACGGCAATCGGCGAGGGGTTCTTAAGCGTTGACAGGGGGTGACTGAAAACGCCGAAAAACCATTAACGGATGTTGAAACAGCTTGCGGGGAGGGTCCTCTGGAGAATCCGGATGCCGGAGACCACCCTCGAACCAACCTCGAACGGACTCCAGCCGAATCCTTCATATCCGCATCAGGGGATTCCGATTCCGATGTGTGCCAAGGTTCTGATCCTGAACGGTTCCCCCAGGAGGGGAGGCAACACGGAGATCCTCTGCCAGAGGTTCGCCGAGGGGGCCCGCGACGCGGGTCATGAAGTCGAGACGGTTCGTGTTTGCGACAAGGACATCCGCTACTGCACCGGATGCGACTCCTGCGTCAAAACCGGCAGATGCGTCTTCAAGGACGACATGGAGGGGATCAGGGACTCGATGATGGCCGCGGACGCCATCGTGTTCGCATCGCCCGTGTACTTCTACACCATCACGGCCCAGATCAAGACCCTCATCGACAGGATGGTCCCGTTCTACACCAAGCTCCACGACAAGAGCGTCTACATCATAGTGGCCGCCGCAGACCCGGAGGAGTCCATGCTGGAGCTCGCCGTGGACGCGTTCAGGGGCCTCACCCGCGACTGCATGGAGGGGGCCGTGGAGAAGGGCGTCATCAAGGCCACAGGTGTCTGGGAGAAGGGCGCCGTGGAGGGGACCGAGTTCCCCAAGGCCACCTACCAGATGGGAAGGTCCGTCGAGTGACCGGCGGGACCCGGCTTCACTCGATGATCCTGAAGCCGGTCTCGTCCCCTTCCGCGTCGTACGAGACGCCCCTGTCGTCCAGCACCTGGCGGATGGTCCTGACGTGGACCCCGTTCCCCACGTTGAGGAACTGGTTCTCCACCACGGCGTTGCCGTCGTACTGGGCGGTGGGATGGAACCCCAGCGGCAGGTGGGCGGTGAACACCTGCATGGCGTAGATGCGGCCCTCCCTGTCGAATATGGGTCCGCCGGACTGGCCCTTGAGGCCCGGCGTGGAGGTCTCCACGTAGAGCCTGTCGAACTTGCCGTCGTTGGTGCGACCGTTGTTTATGGTGCGGGTGTGCATCCCCTCGTTGGGGAACACCACGCTGCGGGCGTCGATCTTGGGGATGGTGAAGTTGCGGGTCTTCTCGTCGAAGTTGGATTTGATGCCCAGGAACGAGTAGCCCATGCGGCAGATGCTGGTCCCCGGTCTGAGATGGTCCGGGTCCTTCATCACCGGGTACTCCCTCACCCAGCTGGGGTCGAAGGGCTCCAGCTTGCCCACTGCGATGTCGATCTGCCTGTTGACGAAGATCTTGTTCATCCTGACCCCGTCCCATCCCCACCAGAAGGAATGGTTGGTGATGTAGGTGGGGTCGGGCTTGACCTCCATCCCCGGGGCTCCGGGGAGGGACCTCCTGGACTCGTTCAGGGACGCGATCTCCTTCAGCTTGTTCTGGTCGGTCTGGAACTTGACCAGGGAGTCGAACAGATGCCCGGCGGTTATGACCCAGCCATCGCGGTTGATCACGATGAACGTCCCGCACTCCGTCTTCACGGTCCCGTCCTGGAGACGGGTCGACACTACGACGGGGCGGGTGAACTCGGCCACCTTCTGGCAGGCATCAGCGAACATGGTCAGGACAACGGGCACGGTGTATAACGTTGTTGTGCCATCATTGCGAGGGGAACGCCCTGGCGTAGGCCCCATCCATCTCCGGCAGGTGCACGATGTACCCCACCGGGATCCTCATGCCCACCGCGTCCATGACCCTCCTGGCACTTTCCTCGCCGAAGGCTCCGCACAGCTCTATGCACCCCACGCCCTCGGATTCGAGACGTACGGCTTCTGAGCAGGCCTCGTCGACGTCGCGGACGCCGATGAAGGAGCTGTCACCGTCCCTCACGACGGTCCTTTCGATGTCCGGCAGGCCGGGGCAGATGAAGATGAATGCGAACCTCATGGTCCCTCCTACGAGTACAGAGATTTACTGCTTCCGACGGTCCGACCATTGGACTAAAATACGCGCGCTATAATGCTGTTGTCGGTCGCGATGATTTCGAAGGAGACCCAGTACAGGATATACGCCGGCACCCGCAAGGACGATTACACCGGGTGGGAGAAGGTGGATGTCGACCCGGACGAGGCGGAGGACATAGACTTCTGGTCCCTGAACCTCGGCAACGGGTACTTCCTGGACAGGGTGACCAAGAGGGTCAAGGGCCTCCTCGTGACCAAGAAGGTGAAGTTCAACAGCATCCGCAGGGACCGCACCATCGAGGATCCCGACGGGGAGTACAGGGACATGGACCTCAACATACTCTTCGATGTGGAGATCAAGGTGTCCAACGACGCCATCAAGTTCGACGGCAAGAACAACTCCTTCATCCTGCTGTCCAGGGAGCCCATCGACTGGGACGCGTTCTCCGAGGGGGTTCCGACCTTCGAGGACCCGGAGAACGAGAAGAACTACGCCAGCTTCTACTCCTGAGGTCTAAGGTTTATTGTGCGTCGCCAACTGCAATCCGGTTATAGCCGGGTCCGGGGATGGCTTCCCCATGGACGGCGCAGACCTCTCAGCCGCACTCGTTGAATCAGCCAACGAGGTCTACCAGTATATCACCGACATGCAGTTCGCCACCGACCCACCCTTAGGCATGTCGGTCTCTGATGTCATCAGCTACGTGGTCGGGGAGGGCTACGCCGTCCTGCATCTCGAAGGTCAGGTTCCGGACACCTGCGGCCTCATGCTCATGGTCGGGGACAGGGTGCTACAGGACTCCGACGCCGGATTCGACCGCTACGACGAGGTGTCGAGGACCATCGTGGTCCGTCCCGGTGCGGATGTACTGGAGGACATGGCCGAGAAATCCCCGAAGGTCCGCCTGATCTCCGACATGAGGTTCCTCATATCCACAGTCGGGGAGTTCTACAGGAGGTACGGCGGGTTCCTGACGATGCCGCTCTCAGATCCGGTCGCCTCGGCGCCTGTGTATCCCGAGGGGTCGGAGCCCAGTCGGGGTCAGAGGGATGCCGTCGCCAACGTGCTGACCCACCGCACCTCTTACGTCTGGGGCGCACCGGGGACCGGGAAGACGCAGTTCGTCCTCGCGGCGTGCATACGCGCTTGCATGGCCGCAGGGAGGAAGGTGGCGGTCTTCGCGCCCACGAACAACTCCGTCGAGCAGGTGCTGAGGGGCGTGATGAAGGCGGTGCCACCGGACGACCCCATGTGGGAGGGTACGATCCGTCTCGGAGTCCCCACAAAGTCGTTCTTCAGGGATCATCCTGAGATGTGCGAGGACAGGCAGGCCCAGAGGCGCATCGCCGAGTGCGAGAGGGTGCTCGACTGCCTGGAGGAGGTCCTCTACGAGAGGAACTGCGACGATCTTCTCCACGACTTCGAGAGTCTGCGCTCCGCCGCCTTCTCCGCTGAAGAGGACCCTGAAGGGAACGTGATGCTCCGCGACCATGCGGACCTGAGGGGTTCCTTCCAGGACATGCTCCCGTTCCTCGCCATGAGACCTGCAACCAGAGACCTGGCCCTGGAAGCATCGAGGAGGGATTTCCGGTCGGTGATCGGGGATCTGTTCGATGCGGTCTACAGACGCCAGCGTCCGGCCGCGGACATCGAGGAGTACGAGGGCTGGTCCGACGCCGACCTCATGTCGGCGATGATGGAGACGGAGTCGGAGATGAAGGCCCTCATGTCGAGGACGACAGGCGTCAGGCTGGAGAAGGCGGTCCTGATAGCGGCCACGCCGCACCAGTTCATCTCCAGGTTCCGTCCGAAGGGTTCGGAGGAGGACGGGCGTCCGGAGCTGGACGTGGACCACATATTCCTCGACGAGGCTGGGTACTGCGGTCTGATGCAGTCCGCGTCCCTGTTCACCAACGGCGTCCCCGTGACATTCCTGGGGGACCACATGCAGCTGCCTCCTGTCTCCCAGCTGGACGACGAGGTCCTGAGGTCGGCCGCGGAGAGGGGAGGGAGGCTGAAGCTGGGATTCCTGTGGAACATGTCCTCCCTCCATTGCGAGACGCTCATCACCGAAGGGCCCGGCGTCCTCTCGGCCATCTATCTGTCGGACGGAGAGCCCGTGCTGAGGTCGACGCCGAGATCGGACCTGACGGAGTCGCACCGCTTCGGAAGGAACCTGGCCAGGGTGCTGGACAGTCTTGTCTACATGAACGGGCTGAGCGGCTCTCTCGACGGGGGAGACCTGGAGATCGTGTGCATCGATGCCGTGTGCACATCCCGGGAGGGCAGGGATAACAGGGCCGAGGCGGAGGCTGTGAGGGAGTTCCTTCGCCGGGAGAAGCCCGATCCCGGGGACGTGGCGGTGCTGACACCGTACAGCGTCCAGCTCTCGGTCATAAAGAGGATGGTCGGCAGGAGGTACAGGGACAGCGTGATGACCGTCCACGGATCCCAGGGAAGGGAGTGGGACGCCGTGGTCCTCAGTGTGGCAGACAACGGCATCGAGTCCCGCGAGGTTCCCCTCAGGTTCACGAGCTCCCAGACCCCGATCGGAAAGAAGGTGATCAACACGGCCGTCTCGCGTGCGAAGAGGAGGCTGGTGATCGTCTGCGACAGGGACTTCTGGATGTCCAGACAGGACGAGCTGATAGGTGGGATCCTCCGGGAGATGCGCCCGGAGGATGTTGAGGTTTTCAATCGTCGATGCCCAGATGCCTCATGATGGCGGTCACGGCGTTGCGGATGTTGTCGATGTCGGACCTCATGGCGCGGGTCTCGGACTCCAGCTCCTGGAGCCTGTCGATTATGTCGGAGAGGTCTACGGGTTCAGGTTCTGTGTCCTTCCCCTGCTCGGCCTTGATCTCCTTCACGGCTTCGACCAGGGAGTCCCGGCGGGACCTGAGGGAGGAGGCCATCATGGACAGCTTCTGCTTCTCCTCCTCGTCGCCGTTCATGTCGGCCCTGAGCATCTTGATCTCGATGCCCATGAGCTCGTCGGTTACGGACTCTATCTCGCTGGTCAGCTCGTCCACGTCCGCCGCCGGTCTCGTCTCCGCCTCGCGGCTGCGCTGGGAGGTGGCGGCTGCCATGAGGGAGTCCTCGATCTCCCTCTTCCTGCGGATCAGCGCGCCCATCTTCGACTCCAGTCCGATGACCTCCTCGGCCTTCCTGGCCGCGTCGACCGGGTCCACGGGCATGATCTCGCGGAGCCTCTGGAGCTCGGCGCCCATCCTCTTGGTCTCGAACTCGATGAACTCGAGCTCCCTCTCGAACCTGTCGCTTATCAAGGTCAGTCCCTCTTCTTCTTTTTCTTCTTCTTGCCGTCCTTGCCCTTGTCCTTGGACTCGGAGGCGAGAGCCTTGAAGGTGTCGTAGAGGTAGTCGTCGTAGAATATCAGCTCGCCCAGGGCCTCGAGGGCGTACGGGTCGTCCAGCAGGAACTTGACCATCTTCTTGGACTTGAGGGCGGCCTCGCCGATGTCGTAGCACATGGCCTCAACGACCTCGTCGCAGTACTCGGCGCGGATCTCGTCGGCCTCCAGCTCGTTCTCCAGGTCGTCGGCGGAGAGTCCCGACACGTACTGGTCGTATTTCACGGGGCATTCGACGACGTTCTCCTGGTCAAGGTCGAGACCTTCGAGGAGCGAGTCGTCGTCGGTCATGTCCGCCAGGACGGTGATGTAGGCGGTGGTGTCGGCCTTCAGGTAGTCGATGAGCTCCTGCATCTCGGCTATCCTGTCCTCCCTCTTGAGACGCTTTATGCGCTTCTCGAGGTCGTCGATCTCCGACTTCTTCCTGTCGATGGCCCTGCTTATGACGGCGATGGCCTGGTCGATGGTGTACTCCTCTTCCATGACGGCTGGTATATTCTCAACAGATTATAATGATTGAACCGGACCATTCGTAAGATACGGGGTTTCAGCCGGTCACAGAACCTGTATCCAACTCTTTAAAGGATTGAGGGATATCGCATCCAGATACGATGTCCACGGCGGATCTTTCCACAGAGGAGCTCCAAGCCCGCTGCTCCAGGGGCGAGGCCGACGCTCTCTACGAGCTCGGCAGGAGGTACTACGAGGGCGACGGGGTTCCCCAGGACTTCGGCAGGGCCGCTCCCCTCATGAAGGCCGCCGCACAGGCCGGCGATGCCGCCGCGCAGTACACCTTCGGGTACATGTGCTGCTTCGGGATCGGCGTCCCTGAGGACAAGATAGCCGCCATCAAATGGTACAGGCAGTCCGCGGACCATGGGTACACCGAGGCCCAGTACGGTCTGGGCTACATGTGCGACACCGGCCAGGGGATCAGGGTCAACAAGATGGAGGCCGCCAAGTGGTACCTTCTCGCTGCCGACAAGGGCCATGCCGGGGCACAGTGCAACCTGGGGAACCTGTACTTCAACGGTGCCGGCGTCCGTCTCGACAAGGCCGAGGCCGTCAGGCTCTACCATCTCGCGGCAGAACAGGGGAACACGGACGCCCTGTTCAACCTCGGCAGGATCTACGAGTCAGGGGACGGAGTGGAGAGGAACGACGAGGTCGCCCTGGAGTTCTACCGCGAGGGTGCCATGACGGGAGACGCCAATGCCATGTACATCATGGGGATGAGGTACCTCAGCGGGAACGGCGTCCGTAAGGACGAGCGCCACGCCGCGAAGCTCATCACCGCCTCAGCCCGGAAGGGCAACGACGACGCGGTGTTCGTCCTGGGCACAATGTACTGCAGTGGAATAGGTGTCGACCGCGATCCGGCCATGGCTGCCAGGCTTTTCACAGCGGGCATGCGCAGATGGAACGAGCACGCCATCTACCGTCTCGGGCTCCTGTACATAAAAGGCGAGGGGGTCCCGCAGGACGAGCGCCGCGGTGTGGGTTTGGTAAAGCTGGCCGCGGAGATGGGCGAGCAGGATGCTGTTTCCATGCTCGCGGCCAGGGGATGAATCACCACTTGTGGTCGTGGGGGATGAACTGCAGCTTGGCTCCGCAGAACGGGCAGCTGTAGAGGACAGCGTCCATGCCGTCCTTGTCCTCGCCCAGGAGGGCGGGCCCCTGCATGGTCTCGGTGAAAACGATGTTCTGCTCCAGAAGCTCGTCCAGCATCCTCTTGCAGCATGCGGCCTCGACGTCCACGTCGGAGACCATGAGCTTGAGGAGGGGCCTGGCGCGCAGGTTCCTGTTCCTCTCCTCGGTGAGCACCCTGTCGATCCTGTCGGCGTCGTACTCGGCTCCGGGGTATCCCATGGATGCGGCGTAGGCCAGCATCCTGACTGCCTTCTGCATGTCCAGGGGGACGCCGATGCCCTTCTCGTACATCAGTCCCAGGTGGTACAGCGCGCCGGGATCAAGGTTGTCCGCGGCGTCGCTCAGGAGCTGCACCGCGCGGGGTATGTCGGGTTCGGTACCCTCTCCGGAGGCGAGCATGATCCCAAGCTCCCTCTTGGCGGGGACCACGTTCTGGGCGGCGGCCCTGGACATCCACTCGAACGCCTTGGCGGCGTCCTTGGGTTCCTCGTTCCCGTAGAGGTAGATCAGACCGAGCTGGTACTGGGCTTCCGAGTCGCCTTCCTCGGCGGCCTTCCTGAGAGCTTCCGAAGTTGCCATTGTATCGGGACGTGAACATCCACCGGGTTTAAGCCGGTATCGGACTCATCCGAGGACGGAGCCGATGGATGCGAGCATCTCCGCGGCCTCCTCGATGCCGTTGTCCCCGGCCATCCTCAGCCACTTCCTGGCCTCCTCGTCGTCACGGGGCGTGCCGATGCCCTTCATGTAGCAGTACCCCACCATCTGCATGGCGGTGGGGACCCCTTCCATGGCCGCCTTCAGGAACCATTCGAAGGACTCCTCCGCACGGGTAGGGTCGGACTCGGACAGCAGGTACCCGAGGCGCTCCATGGCGAAGGCGTCCCCCTGCTCGGCGCCCATGCGATACCATCTTTCCGCTTCATGAGGATCGACGGGCGTGCCGTTGCCGAACTCGCAGCAAATACCGGCCTGGAACATGGCGTTGACGTTTCCCGCCTTCGCGGCGGTGCAGTACATCCTGTAGGCCTTCCTCTCGTCCTTGGCCACCCCCAGCCCCTCCTGGAAGAGGTACGCCAGGGACGTCCTGGCCTCCTGGTTCCCCTGGTTGGCGGCCATCCTGAACAGCCTGGCGGCCTCGGCGTAGTCCTGGGAGACGGAGACGCCGTCCATGTAGGCGAGGCCGGCGTACAGCTGGGCGTCGGGGATGCCGCCCCTTGCCGCCTCGATCGCGTAGCCTGCGGCCTTCTCGCTGTCTATCCCGCAGTAGTCCCCCTGCATGAACAGCCTGACCATCAGCGCCATGGCCTCGGTCTGCCCGGCGGCCACGGCCTTCTCCAGCAGGTCGTATCCGACGTCCTCGTTCTGCTCCACGTCCCATCCGAAGAGATAGGCCATGGCGAGCGCGTAGAGCCCGTCGGGGTCGTTGCGGTCCGCGAGGCCTTTGACCTCGTCAATGCTGAGCTCCACCTGTCCGTCGGGTCCGTGGAAGACGAAACCCCTCTCATCTGCCATGGATTCGGGAATCCCGTATCCAATCATAACCTGTGCGGTCAGTCCTCGATGGATCGCAGCTCTGCGTCGTCCACTTCGAACCCGGAGCCGCGCAGGGCATCCGCAGCGTCGGACAGATCCCGGGATCTCACCAGGATGTAGTCCGTGTCGAAGGTGGAGACGGCGAACACGGGGATCTTCTCAGCAGCCAGTGCCGAAGCTATCGTGGCAAGCACCCCGACCAAGGAGAAGTCAAGTTGGCCGACGATCCTGAACGCCCTCCAGCCGTCCTCGCGAGAAACGGTGTTGCTGGGAACGGCAGTGGTCGGGCAGACAAGGGAGCGCTCGCCGTCTGTGCAACCGGTGAACAAGAACTCCCCCTCGAGGTCGACCCCAGAGTAGTCGGCGACCTTGCAGACGGTGAACTCCTGCTCCAGAACCTCGATCCTCATCCTCTCGCCTCACATGCTCCCGAGCTTCCTAAGGATGGACTCCGCCTCTCTCCATCTCGGGTGGAGGCGCTCCCAGGACCTGAACTGCGAATCGTGCACACGCTTCGAGGGGCGGTAGCCCTGCCTGAGGTGGAGGCACTCGTGGTAGACCACGTAGTCCCTGACGAAGTCCGGTATGTCGTCGGAGTCCAGCCTGGATGATATCCCGACGACCCTGAACATGGTGCTGCAGAAGCCCACACGGCGGACGTTGTCGCGTACCGTCCATGAGATGTACGAGTTGGAGACGTCGCCGTCCTCCAGGAGCCCGCAGTCCAACAGCCTCTGCACCGAGTCGTGGAGGTAGGCGGTCTCCCCGCATCCGGTGCGGGCCAGGTTGCGGCTGCGCCTGATGTAGGTGGGGCGGTGGTCCACGATGAACGAGTCCGAGCGGACGTGGTCCAGATAGGAAGGCGGCTCGGAGCACCTCTGCCCCCTGGCCCTGCGGCAGACCATGTCGCAGAAGTCGAACAGCACCTGGTCCGGCGCCCCCTGGAGGTAGTCAGACACGTGCATCTCAATGCCTGATCCGTAGACCTTCCAGCTGTAGCCGAACTCCTTGCGGGCCACGAAGTCTCCCGCGGCCTCCCTGAAGTACGGGCGGCAGGCCGCCAGGGCGGATTCAGGGATTGCGGCCATCCCCGCCCCTCCCCGTGACGATCTCCTTCTGCCTCTGCCTCTTCTGGATGGACCTCTCCACCCTGACGTCCCTGCCCCTGATGTCCTTGGATGTGCGGAACATCGCCGTGGAGTAGGAGGACGGTGTGGGTGTGAACACCTGGACCTGCTCCGGACGTATGCGCAGAATGTTCCTGCAGTACGATGACAGCTCCCTCATGTCCTCCTCGGTGCATCCGGGGTGGGCGGCCATGAAGTAGTACGTCAGGTACTCGTCGCGTCCGCATCTCGCCACAGACTGGGCGAACATCCCCCTGAACTCCTCGAGGGTCCGCCTGCCCGGCTTGCCCATGAGCCTGAGGACGTTGTCAGAGATATGCTCAGGTGCCACTTTCATCTGCCCCGAGACGTGGTCGGCGACGATGAGGTCCAGGTACTCCTGCCCGTGGGCCCTGTCGGCCACTATCATGTCGTAGCGTATCCCGGAGTTGACGAAGACGTGCCTGACCCCGTCGATGGAGGATATCCTGCGGAGCAGGTCCATCTGGCGGGAGTGGTCGATGGGGAGCCTCGGACAGGACTTGGAACCGAGGCAGCGCCTGTCGGTGCATCTGCCCTTGGTCTCCTTGATCCGGCACTCGATGCCGTACATGTTGGCGGTGGGCCCGCCCACGTCCTGGATGACCCCGTTGAAGCCCGGTCTCGAGGCTATCCTCTCCGCCTCCGACACGATGGACTCCTCCGACCTTGAGACCACGGTGGTGCCCTGGTGGATCGCGATCGAGCAGAACGAACAGTCCCCGTAGCATCCGCGGTGGGTGGTGATGGAGTTCCTGACGGTGTCCATGGCCCGGACCTTCCCGTCCCTTGCGTAGTAGGGGTGGACGGCGTCCTCGAAGTCGGACCCGTACAGCGAGTCGAGCTCCGGTGTGGTGAGGGGACGCTGGGGGCGGTTGTGGACCAGGTACCTGTCGCCGTGCCTCTGGACCATGCCGTGTGCGGTGACGGGGTCGCTGTTCTCCCTGAAGATCCTGAAGGCGCGCATGAACGCGTCGCGGTCGTCGCGGCACTCCTCGAAAGACGGCATCTCCAGGTACCCGTCGGGTATTCCGGAGGATGCGTGGCAGACTCCGCGCACTTCCCTCCAGTCGCTTCCCTCACGGATGCGCCGGGCGACCTCGAGCGTGGCGAGCTCCGCCATCCCGTAGATCACGCCGTCGGCCTTGGCGTCGAAGAGCACCGACCTCCTGACGGAGTCCGACCAGAAGTCGTAGTGTGCCACCCTCCTCAGGCTGGCCTCGATGCCTGCCAGGAATATGGGACGCCCCTTCGCGTGCTTCTTGATGAGGTTCGTGTACGCGATGGTGGCCCTGTCCGGGCGTCTGTCGTTGACGCCGCCCGGGGTGAAGTCGTCCTCCTTGCGGAACTTCCTGGTGGGGGTGTAGTTGGCCACCATGGAGTCCACGCAACCGGCGGACACCGACCAGAAGAGCTCGGGCTGGCCCAGCCTGGAGATGTCGTCGCCCGAGGACACGTCGGGCTGGGCGATGATGCCCACCCTGAGGCCCCTGTCCATCAGCCAGTGCCCTATGAGGGCGGTCCCGTTGTAGGCGTTGTCCGTATAGGTGTCGCCGGAGACCAGTACGACGTCCAGTCCGTCCCATCCGCGTTCGCGGACCTCCTCGGGGGTGGTCGGTACGAACATGTCAGCTCAGACTTTCATCTCCATGATGAAGTCGTTCATCACGAAGCCGTCGCCGATGGGCTTGTCCTGGGTGTCCACGATCTCGAAGCCCTCGTGCTTGTAGACCTCGACGGAGTTGGTGTTCTCCCTGTTGACGGTGAGGTAGACGGCGCGGAGGCCCAGCGCCCTGGCGACCTCTCTGAGGTGGTCGAATACGGCGGAGGTCCTGCCCTGGTGCCTGAAATCCTTGAGTATGTAGATCTTGGAGAGGAACAGGCGGTCGCCCTCGGGGACGTACGCGGCGTACCCGACGGTCCTGGAACCCTCCCTCATCATGAGGTAGGTGTACCCGCCATCCATGACCTGCTCCCTGATTGCATCGTAGCTCTGGAACTTCTCCAGCATGTACTCCACCTGGGCGTCGGGGACGATGCCCTTGAACGCCTCCCTCCAGACGGTGGATGCCACATCTGCGAGCGTCCTGAAGTCGGAGTCGGTGGTCGCCGGGATCAGGGACGGGCCCCTCCTTCCGGCGTCGACCTCGGCGATGTAGTCCCTCAGGCCGGCCTCGAAGTTGACCCCGTACCTGATGTCGACCTTCGCGTCGTAGGTCCTGATGATGCTGCCGACGGTGAAGTTGACCGCCGCGGCCACGGCGTCCCTGAGGGAGAGCCCGGACTCCCTGGCACCCACGAAGGCGGAGCTGAACACGTCCCCGGTGCCGTGGTAGTATCCCGGGATCTCGGAGCGCATGACCTCCCCGGTCTCGCCGGTGGAGTAGTCCATGTAGACTGCTCCGACCTTGCCGGCCTCGTAGCTTATGCCGGTGAGCACGATCTCCCTGACGCCGAAGGCCCTGGCCTGCTCCAGGACTGATGCGATGTACTCGCGGGTGTAGGGGCCGTCCCTGTACTCCAGGCCGAGCATGAAGCAGAGCTCGGTGAGGTTGGGCATGATGACGTCAGCCATCTCGCAGAGCTGGCGCATGCCGGCGGGGAAGTCGGGCCCGAAGACGGAGTAGAGTCTGCCCTTGTCTGCCATGACAGGGTCCACGTAGATGGTGGTGCCCTCGTGGGAGAGGTCCCTGAAGAGCCTCTTGACGATGTCGATCTGCTCGAAGGATCCGAGGAACCCGGTGTAGAAGGCGTCGAACTTTATGTCCAGGGTCTGCCAGTGCTCGTCGATGGGCACCATGTCCTCTGTGAGGTCGCGGTAGGTGAACCCGGTGAAACCACCGGTGTGGGTGGAGAGCACGGCGGTGGGTAGGCCGGAGCACTCTATGCCAACGGACGAGATGATAGGAATGGCGACGGTGAGCGAGCACCTGCCGACGCAAGATATGTCATGGATTGCCAGGATCCTTTCCTGATGCATGCGCCCGCGAACACGCTTCGGATTGATATATCCGCGCCTGCAACCCTTCCTTCCTGATCAGGCCCACACTTCGGGGCCCTTCCCCGAGCCTATCTCGAAGTGGAGCTTGGCGATGCCCAGGTCCACCTGGGAGTAGGCGCCCCCGAAGCTCTTCGCCTCGACCTTGCCGTCCCTGCGCAGGGTGAACCTGTACCCCTGCCTGTTCATGGCGGACGGCGCCAGCATCACCGACTCCATCCCCATGTCGAACCATTCGGCAGGCTCCCCGTTGACAAGGGCCAGCTCCTCCACGGGCTTGCTCCTGTGCGCCGTGCCGTCGTCCACGCCGTGCCCGAGGGTGATGACGGACACGACCCTCACACCGTCGGGTACGTCGCAGGCCAGCCTCCTCCTGCTGTATGTCAGCCCGACCCAGCAGGTCCTCAGCCCCAGGTTCTGGGCCTCCAGGACGATCCTCTCGCCCCAGTACCCTCCGCGCTCGTCCAGGCCCTCCCTGTCGGATCCCATGACCACGACGTAGTTCCTGACGCCGGAGAACTTCGCCAGTCTGGACTTCGTCCCGGCGAACGCATCCGGGGAATCGAGGACCAGGGCGCATTTGAGGTGTCCCTCGGCGTTGCACACGTCCACGATCCTCTCCATCTCGCGCCTCTCGTGCTCGCTCAGCGGCTTATCGTCGTATCTCCTCACGGAGTGGCGGCTCCTCACGGCCTCCATCAGAACATCCCCGTCCATGGTTCCACCTCTTCCGGGCAAACGTCCCGGACCGAGGCACCCTCGCTCTGGAACCCATATATAACAGGTGCTCGGAAGCTTCGAAGGGGCTCGAAGCAAATCCGGGTCTGGCAGGCAGCTGTTGGCTACTGACCGGGAATCCTTCGTGAGAATCGTGCCTTCGGTGCGAACCATAATTATAGTACCAAGCCTGCATAAAACATGAATTCCAGCAAGATGGCAATCATCGCCCTCGCGGTTGTGGCTGCCCTGCTCCTAGCGCCCGTCTGCGCCGAGCACTCCGACGCCGCCACCTCCGAGGACATCAGCCTCACCCTGCCGGACCCGGCGTCCGACGTGGTGGAGGTCACCGTCGGCAACGGCGGCAGCCAGTCGTTCAAGATCTTCGTCTACAACGAGTCGTCGCAGTATCTCCGCATGACCGCCTCCGGGTCATCGTCCTCGGAGCATGTGGACGTCACCACGAAGGTGTCCGGGGACTACCTGCTTCCCACCGGGGCCTCCGACACCGGGCACATCCTGTCCGTCGACGTGACCGTCTCTGTGGACAGGTACGACGACAGCCCTACAGAGGCCGGTGAGGTCGTGCTCACGTTCGTGGACATGGCCGGCGAGGACGTCTTCGAGATCTCCGTGCCCATAGACATCACGGTGGACTCGTACTACTACTCCGCCGACGGGAACAACAAGTTCCTCGGCGTCATCCCCAACACCCTGGACGGTGCGCTAGGGTCGGAGTGGTTCACCGCCGTGGTCACCCTCATCGCCTGGGTGCTGATCTCCTACATCGCCTGTAGGATCGTCATCCCGCTCTTCGCCAGGATCTTCACCCACAACAGCTCCGAGGAGGAGGGCCGCAAGGTCAGGAAGAACCTCACAAGCCTCATCGTCGCCCTGATAGCGGTCCTCGCGCTGAACCAGTGCCTCACCATACTCGGGGCCGGCCCGGAGCTGAGGGACGGCTTCGGCGTGCTCTCCAGCGCCCTGTACATCATAATCGGCGCCATGATGGCCTGGACCGTCTACGTGTTCATCATTTCCGCGTTCTTGAGGGGCGCGGAGAAGGGCACCGACTCGTCTGTCGACTCGTCGCTCCTCCCGCTGTTCAAGATGATCGGGAAGATCGTCATCGCCGTCTGCGCGGCCGCGGCAGTGCTGGCCCTGTTCGGAGTCGACCTGACGGGAATCCTGCTCAGCGCCGGTGTGATCACACTGGGTATCACCCTGGGGGCGCAGAACATCCTCAACCAGTTCTTCTCCGGTATCGTCCTGCTCTCCACCAGGCCCTTCAAGAGGGGCGACTTCGTGCAGATCAACGGAGTCGTGTACATAGTCAGGAAGGTCAAGCTCATGTTCACCGAGTTCGACAACTGGGACAAGGACCAGGTCGTCACGATCCCGAACAACATCGTCTCCGGCGGCACCATCGTGAACATGACCCGCGAGGACGACGAGGCCAGGACATACGTGTACATGACCGTGGCCTACGGCAGCGACCTGAAGAGGGCCCAGGAGCTCATGGTGCAGGCCGCCATGGAGCACCCGCACGTGATCAAGGATGGAACCCGCAGCGGACCGTCCACCAGGCTCACCAACTTCCTGTCCTCGTCCATCGAGCTCAGGCTGGCGGCCTATGTGGACGACTTCGACAGCAGCGGCACCTACGCCGGCCAGCTGAGGGAGAGGATCCTGCAGCTGTTCGACGAGAACGGAATCGAGATCCCGTTCAACAAGATGGACATCGTCATCCAGACCGAATGCGACGGCAGGAAGAGGGACGACGACACCACACCGGACGGCCAGTGAGGCCGATGGTCGGGGGAGACCCCGGCCTCAAACAACTCAAAACTCCTTTCCCACTTCAGCCTTCCCGTCCTCTCCGTACAGCTCGCGTATCCTGTCCAGGTCGGAGAGGTCGATCCTCATCTCGGGTCTCGGGTCGATGCTGTCCATGAACGAGGCTGCGAACAGCGGATAGTGCTCCACATCCTTCTCGTCGACGAACACGTTCCTCGTCTCGAACATTATCCCCCCGGTCCCGTAATCCCTCATGACCCGGTTCAGTGACCTGCAATCGCGGTTCTCGCCAGACTTCACCTCCACGCAGCAGACCCTCCCTCTGACGACGGTTACGAAGTCCACCTCCGCACGGGGGTTGTCCCTGCTGAAGTACATGAGCTCGCGCCCCTGGGCGGAGAATGCCTGTGCGACGGCGTTCTCCGCTATGGCCCCCAGGTTGGCGTCCGTGTTCCCTCCGAACACCTCCTGGAACACGGATTTGTCGTAGAACGACAGAAGGAACCCCGTGTCCATCAGGTACAGCTTGAACTTATCGGTCTGCATCCTCTCCTCCAGCGGGGCACGGGGCTCTGAGACGTTGTTGCATGTCAGGGTTATCCCGGCCATGGACAGCCAGTTCAGGGCAGGGGCGAAGTACCTGAACCCGGTGTTCTTGCTGCCCTCTTTTATCGGCGGATCATCGCTCTCCCCTTCGACCGCACCTCCGCCCTTCACCTTGGAGTACATGAACTTCTTGTTCTTCATGGAGAGCATACGGGGTATCGACTGCATGCACGGTCCCGCCAGCGCCTTGGCGGTCCCTTCGGCGAATGATGCGATGTCGTCCGAATATCCTTCACGAAGCTCCCTGAACACCTCGTCGAGTCCGTTCAGCATCCTGCTGTCCACGAACGAACCGAGGGCCTCCGGCATCCCGCCGACGACCAGATAGGTGTTGAACAGTTCGGAGAACGTCTTGTAGATGAACTCGTCGATGGGCTCCATGCGGGAGATGCTTCCTCTGACATCCTCTATCACTCTCTGAGGCATGTCCAGCGCCCATAGGAACTCCTCGAAGTCCATCGGATGCATGTCGACTCTCTGGAGATAGCCGGTGGGGTGGAGTCCGACATCCTTCATCCTGATGCCCATAAGCGATCCTGAGGCGATGACCTTGTAGCGTCCGTCCTTGGCCAGTGGTTTCAGGGCCGTCCTGGCCTGCGGACAGTTCTGGATCTCGTCAAGGAAGATCAGGGTCTCATAGGGGACGAAGTCGAAGTCCCTGAACTTCGCGCTCATCCTCATGATTATGTGATCGACATCGAGCTCTCCCTTGAAGATGTCCATGGCATCCGGGTTGTCCTTGAAGTTGATCTCCAGGAAGTGTTCGCCGTAGACCCGTTTCCCGAACTCCTCTATCGAGAACGTCTTTCCAACCTGGCGGGGGCCTTTGATCAGCAAGACCTTCTTCTGATTGGAACTGTTCCATCTTTCGATGACTTCTGTGATCTTACGGCGCATATGGTCACATGGTCGAACCGATTTATCAGATTTTCTGAGTATCTTGAGGACAACTTATCAGATTTTCTGAGATTATCATAAGCATAGTATCAGATTTTCTGAGTTCTTAGAGAATCGAGTATCAGATTTTCGGAAAAACTCTGAATTCAGAATTTGCAGTAATCGGCCCCAGCGTCCACACCGATTAAGTATCACAATTCGGAAAACGTCTTTAAGTCACAGTCGCATTCAGTACCGTGTCCAGGAAATCGTACACCCGGGAGGAGCGCGAGGCCATACGTGCCAGCATGCTCCGTCGCGCATCAGAGGTGTTCTCGTCGAAGGGGCTAAGGGACACCAGTCTGGAGGACGTGTACGTGCCGGAGGGCATATCCAAGACATTCTTCTACACGTTCTTCCCCTCGAAGATCGCGCTCATCACCGAGGTTTTCCGCACACAGTCCGTAGAGATCCTGGAAGCCGTGCGCAGCAGCGTGTGGGAGTACGGGTCCATGAACGGCATGAGAGAGGTGTTCGGGGAGGTCGTGGAAGGCAGATGGTACATCGCATCCATCGACGACCAGGTCTACCTGAAGGCCATCATGAGCGACGAGGAGTTCAACGGTTTCAAGAACGACCGCATAGTCCTGTTCGCCGAGATCCTGAACATCCTCGGGGTCCCTGTCAGCAGACTCGACCCCCGCGTGTTCTACAATATGCTCATGTCGGTGGTCTGGACCGGCATGTCAGATTCGGGTTCCGTCCCCTTCCTCTACGGGGAGGTCTCCAAGGTGTCGACTGACATCCTGCTGGACCATCTGGTGGAATACGTCGGAGGGCTCAGGGTCGATTCGGGAAAGGACACGTTCTGAGAAGGGATGGAAATGGACAGGGAAAGGATCAGGCAGGTGGAGACCGACTTCTTTCAGGGCAGAATCGACCAGGCGGTGGAATCAGCGTTGGACATCATCGCCTCGATGGACATGGACGATGACGACGACGCCCAGGCGGCATCGGACCTCATCATCAGGGCCGTGAGCTCGGAGAAGGCGATAGAGTTCATAGACGGGCTCAGGAACATCGGATTCGATTTCGGCATCAGGTTCCCCGACGGGGAGACGATGACCACGCTCTACGCCGCTAGAGGTCGGAGCGACCCCGAGGTCCTGGCCGCCTACGCCGAATCGGGCGCTGACCTGTTCTCGTGCAACCGCAACGGTTCCAACGCGCTCCATCTCCTGGCGTCCCTTGAGAAGTCCGCATGGGCAAAGGAACGCGAGACGGACATGGCCGCAGTCGCCAAGCTGCCCGATGACGTGTCGGGTTGGATGACATGCAACGCGTTCGGAGCCACCCCGTTTCACCTGGCGGTCATGAACGGGCACACGGAGCTCCTGTTGGCTCTTCTCGATTCCTCCGCCGATGCGAACATGACCGGGGCCGAGGTCCGCCAGGGATACGGCCACGCCATAGACTTCGACGGAGTCACCGCCCTCGACGTCGCGTGCCTCATCGGAGACGACGTCGCCGCGGGCATACTCATGGACCACGGTGCGGACCCCTCCATCACGGACAACCACGGCCGCGTGGCGGCCCACTACGCCGTGTCTCCCCCTCCAGTCAGCGTCTGCCGGGAATGGGATTCGATCCCGGGGATGGAGGCCGTAGTCGGAAGGAAGAAGGCCATACTCTCCAGGGTCGGGGGCGTCGACTCCGTGGACGACACCGGCTCAACTCCGCTCATGATCACACTGACATCCTACAGGTACCAGAACTGCGGGCTCTCCGAGGCGCTGATCGGCCTGGGTGCGGATCCCGGCATCGCCCGCAACGACGGGACAACACCGCTGATGGCCGCCGCCTCCAACGGGCACACCGACGCGGTCAAGGCCCTTGTGGCCGCCGGAGCGGACCTGGACGCATGCGACCGCAACGGACGGACCGCCCTGCACCACGCCATATCCTGGAGGGACGAGAAGTCCGCCAGGCTCCTGGTGAAGAAGGGGGCCCGGTTCGACATCCCCGACAGGGACGGGAAGACCGCGGGGGAGATGGCCGCGTCCGCCGGGATGGAGTCGGTCATGGAGCTGATGGTCCGAGGCTGATAACATGGGTTTCCTCGACAACGGCAACGGATCGAAACCCGCGATAGACGGCTCCGTAGCGTATCTCATGCTGGTGGCCGGGGACTTCCCGGGTGCCTGGGCCCTGCTGTCCGATGCGGACCTCTCGGCCACATCCGACGTCATCTACAACAAGGCGCTCTGCCTGAGGGCCGCGGGACGCAGCCAGGAGGCCCTGGAGCTCGCGTCTCTGGCTTTCCGCCGTCTCACCGAGGGGGTCCCCCAGAAGACCCTCGACCCGGTGACCTCGGCCCTCGTCGCCTCCATGTTCGGCCCGGTCCCGATGGGTCCGGCCGTCCAGAGGGCGAACCCCACCTACGCCGGCATCCTGGCCAGGTGGCTGTACTGCCTCTGCCTTTCAGACTGCGGGGAGCTGGAGGAGCTCTCCCGCGCCTCCGCGCCGCTGGAGCGGCTCGGGATCAAACCTGTTCCAGAGAAGGAGTGAGGATATGTCTCAGATGGACAACATGTTTATCGACGCGTGCAAAAACGGACAGAAGGGTGTGGCCCAGACCCTCCTGGCGAAGGGGGACGTGGACGTCAACAAGCGGGACGCCATGGGTTACACCGCCCTCCACTACGCCTGCCAGAAGGGGGCCCGCGACCTGGTCTCCCTGCTTCTTGGGAAGGGCGCGGACGCCTGCGCCTGCTCCAACGACAGCGTCACCCCCCTGCACATGTGCGCCCGCAACGGCAACAAGGACATCATACGTATGCTCGTCGAGGCCGGTGCCGATCTCAACGCCACGGACCGCAACGGCAGGACCCCGCTGATGGGCATGGCCTCGGAGGGGAAGGTCGACGCCGCGAAGATCCTCCTGGAGATGGGTGCGGACCCGTCGGTGGCAGACAACGACGGCCACACCGTCATGGACATCGCGACGTCCAAGGGCCTGAAGGGGCTCGTGACCTCCCTCAGCTCCTCGGACGGCGCCGCCGACAAGAGGGACTCCGTTGGCAACACCCCGCTCCACCAGGCGTGCTGGAACACCCAGGGTGAGGTGGTCCGCGTCCTGATCGAGAACGGTGCGGACGTCAACGCCCTCAACGACGACGGAGAGAGCGCGATATTCCTGGCCGTCCACAGAGGGGCCCTGAACATCGTTGAGATGCTCCTTGCCGCGGGTGCGGACGCCGACGCAACCCTCAACTCCGGCGACCGCCCCATGCACATCGCCGCGGCTGACGGCAACCAGTACATAGGCAGGGCGCTGATCGCTGTGGGAGCCGACGTCGATCCCAAGAACGGCGCTGGGTCCACTCCTCTGATAGTGGCCGCCCGCAACGGGCGCAACGACTTCGTCTCCCTTCTCCTGGAGAGCGGGGCCTACCCCGATGCCGCGGACAACGACGGCCGCACCGCAATGCACTACGCGTCCGAGGCGGGGTACACGGAGATCGTGGAGATGCTCCTCATGGCCGGAGCCAAGGGGTGAGCCCCGGCGTCACATCCAGTCCAGAATGAACGCCAGGACCCCGCGGCTGTCCGACGCGGCTGCGAGCTCCGCCGCGTCCCTTCCGTCGGAACCCCGTACGGAAAGGTCGGGCTCGCAGAAGTCGAAGATCGTCCTGATCAGGTCCAGCCCGCCGTCCCTTCCCAGGGACGCCGCGTGCATCACCGCTGTCATCCCGCTGCCGTCGACGGCATCGCAGTCAGCTCCCATCTCCATCAGCGTGCACACTATGTCCTCGGAGTCACGTCCCTCGACAGAGCAGGCACGGATGAGCGGCGTACGGCCCTCGCCGTCGCGGGACTCAATGTCAACACCCAGGGACACCAGGGTCTCGAACGTCAGTGTCCGGACGGATCTCCCGTTCGATGTGCCCCCCAGACGGTCGTTCCCGGCGACGAAGCAGAGTGCCGATCCCTCACGATCACCTACGGGGAGGTCGACGGAGCCCTGTGCTTCCACGACCCTTCTGAGCATCCCGATGTAGGTGTCCGAATCCCTCGGGTTACCGCCTGTTCCGACCAATGATGACAGGGACATGATGAGGTGGTACAGCGCGGTGTGGCCGCTGTCCCCTTCGGTGACGGTGGCGTCGGCACCCCCGTCCAGGAGGGCGAAGGCCGATTCCGAGGCCATCCTGCGGCAGGCTATCATCAGCGGCGTCCTGCCCCTGTACTCCCCTTCACGGTCGCAGAGGGCGTCCGGATCGGCTCCGGAGCCGATGATCGCCCTGACCGCCGCAGGGTCGTTCATGATCACAGCCTGGGACAGGTCCATGCCCCCGGATTCGACCGAGGTGTCGCCTGCGAGGAACGCGGAGGTGATCTTGATCCTGTTCTCCACTGCGAAGTCGACGGCCTTTTTCCCGATCTTGGTCTCCGCTTCCGGGTCCAGACCGCATCCTATCAGCCACTCGGCCATCCTGCGGCACATCCTGTCCTCCCTCTCGAACAGCTCCGGGTCGTTCTCGAAGTGGAAGTCGTACCTGGAGGCGGAGCTGCACACCAGATGGAGCGCGTTCATCCCCGAGCTTTCCAGCAGTGCGTCGCAGCGGATGCGCCTCTGTCCTATCACGGCGATCATGGGGCAGTTGTGCAGGTCCGCGGCGATGTGGTAGAAGCACCTTCCGCTCTCGTCCCTGCGGGACGGGGGGCAGCGTGCGGCCAGGAGGATGTCGGTGCATTCGGCCATCTTGGAAACCCTGTCCTTCCAGTTCTGCACGGCAAGGATGTGCAGCGGCGTCCGCCCGTACTCGTCGGTGGCGCCGGCGCGGAAACCCCTCGACAGCAGGAGCTCCAGCACCTCGGGGTCAACGTGCTGCGCGGCGATGTGAACAGCAGTGATCCCGTGAGAACCGGTGTCGGAGGGATCCAGGGAGGCCGCCGCTGCAAGGGCCTTCTCCCTCGAGCCGCCGTAGCCGTAGGCCGATTCGAGGTCGTCCAGGCTCATGCTCTCCCGCTCGCCCAGGGGAAGTCCTTCCACTCGCCCTCGGTGAGGAGGTGCTCCACGGCGAACATCAGGCCGGCCATGTTCTCGAAGCAGGCCTCCGGACCGTAGGGGCACTTCCAGAACATGCTGCCGAAGATGTACGACTGGGCGTAGGGGACCCATCCGTCGAAGGCCTCCATGCAGCCGTCCGCAATCTGGTCGAGGATGCTCCATGCCTCGTCCTCGGAGAGGTACCCGAGGAAGTATCCCCAGCGGGTTACGTTCGCCGCCCTTCCGAGATCCCAGCCCAGCAGCATGGCCGGGTCTACGCTGCCTGCGTACGCCTGGGCGAACGCGAACCTGGCGTCGGAGACAGCGACGTCCTCCTCGTCCATGTCCTCGGTGTGCAGGTCCTCCGCCGTGCCGGATCCGGATATGACCTCGAGGGCGTTGACGTAGTCTGCTGTGTGTCCTCCACACATGAGGTACTTGAGAACGTCGACCAGTTCCTCCCTGCTCTCCACGCCCCAGTAGTCGCGAAGGATCGCGTACACGACATCCCTGCTGTCCTGGTCCCTTGGCTCCACGTCGAGCCCGTCGAGAAGGTGGTCGTTAAGAGTGGATATGATGCCTGTGAGGAGGACCTCGAACCTCCTCATCCGAGCTGGATCCGCGGGAGCCGGCTGGGGTTCCCCGAGTTCAGAGATGGATGATATGGCCTCGACGATGTCCCCGTAGCCGAACTCCGAGGGGTCCTTGTCCCCGAGGATCCTCTCCGTGAGGCTGTCTCCTCCGTCTACTCCAAGGACCTGGCTCATCTCGTCGTCGCTGTATCCCAGCTGCTCCATGGCTATCCTGGCCTGCTCGGCGGGATCCACGTAGCCGCCGTCGGCCGCGGCACCCATCATCTGCCTGATCATCTCGATCTGCAGCTGCATGTTCTTGTCCAGCTGTTCGCAGAACTGCTCGGCCATGGCGGGGTCCGAGGCGTACATCTGGCGGTACATGTTCTTCTGCGTCTCCACCTGGGCCTTGATCATGTCGATCTGCATCTGGACGGGGTCCATGTCTGTCATGATTCATGGATGGCCTAACAGCCATATAATACTTACATACCTTATTGAATGATTCGTCTTTATTCAAAACCACATGTGGTTGAAACTCGGAGATGTACAAACCAAAACAGTGATGATTTGCCATCTGGGCATCAGAATATACCTCCTAATGTGCGAGTATGCATGAATTAATGATAAAGACTAATCGAAACTAAACGTATTTATCTGTTGCAGGTGATGTCGAACCGATCCCATGGACGCAGACGACCGCCGCCTCCTGTACAGAACCGAATACGACCTCCTGACCCTCGAGAGGAGACAGAGCCTGCTGGAAAGGGTCGGGGAGGAGAACGGGATGGCCCTCCTGGGCTTCCGCAGGTTCGAGAGATGGGGTGTCTACACCTACACGGCGATGTACTCCCGTGATGGCGAGGTGTATCTGTTCGTGCCCGGGGACGAGGTCACCCTGGGATGGAGCGGGGAGTACGGCGAGATCGACCCCACAACCAGGTCGAACATCCGCATGGACCTGGAGGAGAGGGGCTGCAGGGACCCGGAGGAGATAATCCGCAGGCTCATGACGCCGGAGAGGAGGGTCAGGATCCCACCGATGCTGGTCCAGATGTCCGCGGCCCCCTTCGAGGGTACCTATGCAAAGGCCGTGGAGGCCATGGGCGATTCGTTACCGACATCCGACGAATGGGAGTACCTCTGCGGCGGCGGACTCAACACCCTGTTCCGGTGGGGCGACAGGTTCGACTTCAGCATGGGGCTCGACCACTACACCGACAGTCCCGACGGCCCTTGTCCCCTGAGGGAGCCCAACTTCTTCGGCCTGCTGATAGCCACAGACCCCTTCCTGGCGGAGGCCGTCCGTGCGGACGAGCCCACGTTCAGGGGCGGGGACATGGGAGGACACATCCTCACAGGGTACAGGCCGGTCATAGGCTACCTGTCCTGCTCCCCGCACTTCAAACCGATCAACAAGGGGCCGGACGGGAAGGAGCCGACCCGTTTCCTGTGCAGGAGGGTGGTGCGTCTCGACACCCTGGAACAGCTCCCGGTGGAGCAGGACGAGGAAGCGCCCGGACCGGTCGCATGCGAGGAGGCGGAGCCCGGACCGGAGACGGTGTTCAGCGACAGCCGCCCGTTCCCGAAGGACTACGTGTTCTGCGCATCCATCGTCGACGAACCGGATGTCCCGGACTCCTTCACAGTCAGGGCCCAGAACCTGTTCAGGGGACTAATATACTGGATCCCGGCGGGCGAGTGGACCTACGCCGAGATTGCCGAGCAGCTCCGGTCCAGGGCGGACCGCATCGCCTCCATACAGGATGATATCGGGTTCCATATGACCCCCGCGGTCATCGAATCGGTGAGGGGGACCTTCGATGACATCCTGCGGTTCTACGGGATCTCCATCGATTCCGACTCCTTCCTCGACGACCCGGTCTGGCATGTGGGTGAGCAGGTGCAGGAGGACGACCGCAACGGCGATCTCCTGGCGCAGTGCGACGTTTGGCACGAGTCGGGTCAGCACGAGAGGATCGTGCAGGCCATCGAGTCGCTTCCGGAGTCCAGACTGACCCCGGCCATCGTCAGCGTCCTGGCCCGGGCCTACAACAACCTCGGCGGCCCGGACGACCTGGCGCCCTGCCGCAGGGCGTTGGGACTCCTGGAATCCGTCCGTGACAGCCTGGGAGACGACGCCTTGTGGAACTACCGCATGGCATACTCCTACTGGATGATGGACCGGGAGCCCGACGCCGTCCCGTATCTTCAGAGGGCCGTGGAGCTGGACCCGGAGGACGGTGATTTCGCGGAGCTCCTGGAGCTGTGTGTCGATTCGCTGGACCTGCCCTCCTTCCGCAGATGCTTCAGGGAGCGCGCCGGTGCTGCATGGGCCAGGTTCCTCGAGGCGACGCCCGACATACTGAGGCTGTTGGAGCATCCCGACAGGGAGTCCGTATCCGAGGAGGTGGTGGGCACCGTGGAGGGGATCGTAAGTCGGGTCCTGGACGGCGTCGCCTTCGAGATCGGCTACAACGACGGCTCCCCCGAACTGGTCCTGAGCCCCGAGGCGGACCGTGTGAGGCTGTTCGAGATCCATGAGTTTGTAAGACGTGCTCCACTCGAGGTCACATCCATCTGGACCATCCGCGAGGGCCACGTCCTCAGAGGCGAGTACCAGCTGCGCCATGACGGCGTCTCCGTGGACGCGTCTGACATCGACGTGCTGGTGGAGAGACACGGGGAGCGCGTGGCACTGACGCTCCACTGTCCCAAGCTGGCCGGACTCATGTCGCAAGACGAGGACAGGGTCTGGTGGATGGTGTCAAGCATAATGGAGCACACCCTGGGCGAGACTGTGTGCATGACCATCCTGGACGGCATAGAGGTGGTGCCGGAACCGCTCGTCGGCGAGGTCGTGAGGCTCTCGAATCTTGGGGCAGTCCTCATGGACATGGGGTTCAACATGTCGATTGACGCGGAGGGAGTCCTCTCGGATACGATCGTGTACAGCCTCAACCCGTTCAGTGACCCGGAAGCCGACTGGAGGCTCGACGTGCACTCCGGTTCCTCCAGGTGCGCGCCACTTGTCAACGGCTATCTTCACATGGAGCACGGTGCCATGGACGTCCTGCACAGGGACGGGGCGGTGGCCGGGTTCCTGGCGTACCCGCTCGACTCCTTCGACTGCGACGACCGCGCCGCGAGGATCATGGCGTTCCGCGAACAGGTCGAGTCCGCCATCCTCGAAGACGTCGGAAGGGATGCGGTGGAGTTCATCGGAGGGGCCACGGGCCTGTACCGCGGATATGTGGACCTCATCGCCTGGGACATCGGTGCGGTGATCGAATCGGCGAAGAGGTTCTTCAGGGACTCCGAGGTCCAATGGGCCGGGTTCCACACCTTCCGCAGGGGTCCCGCATCGGTGATGCTGGCGGACAGGAGGGATTTCGTACCCTCGGAGTCGTCCATCCTCACCCGGGAGGACGTCGACAGGTTCGGATCCTACCTGGGGGAGGTCGACGGCAGCTTCGGAGCGATGCTGAAGGACCTGATCGACACACTCAACAGGGGGCTGAGCGAGGGCAGGTTCGACCGCAGGCAGGTCGAGGCCGACCTGGAGGTCGCGCTCTGGTACTCCTACGCCTGCCTGAACATGGGGGACTACGTCCACTACTGGCAGGCCGCGCAGTGGATGCCGTCATCCGAAGGGTCGGCCTCCGGTTGCGGGACCTGGTTCTACCGCTACTCGTGCGCCCTGATGTACTGCGGGAGGCTGGAGGAGGCCAGGGACTACGCGGAGCGGGGAGTCCTCGAGGAGCCGTCCTATCCCTGGATTTGGCTGCAGGCGGCGAAGCTCAGGGCCCACTTCGGCGACGTCGGCGGTGCCATGGAGGCCATCGACAGGGGGCTGGAGATCGTCCCCGGGGACTATGAGTTCACTGTCCTGAGGGACGAGGTGGAGGCGGGTCTGGACCTGGACAGCTTCGAGTTCCACTGGATCGATCCGGGGGCGGACGCGGTGCTCCAGAGCGGGGAGGACCCGGAAGCCGTGGCGAAGCGCCTGACCATAGACTGCATCCTTGCGGATCCGGAGGGCGCCGAGCGTTTCAGGACCTTGTTCGAACCCATCGAGGGCACATGGCGGGAGGACTCGCCCTACTGCTCCTTCGAGACCATGTCCGGCGAGGTGCGCGTCGATGTGGTCTTCAGGACGAACCTGGCGGCCGTGTCTAAGTTCGACGCCTCCTGGATGTCTGAACTGAGGACGAGGATCTCATCCGGGAACTGGAACAGCCTGCCCCAGATGATGCGCAGGAGGGATCCGCTGTTCAGGGGACAGGGCACGCTGAAGATGGTGACCGTCGGCGGGGACAGGGAGGTCACGCTCATCTTCGGACTCCCTAACGGGAGGACGGTCGACGTCGTTCTGGATGAACGTTTGGATCCGAGAAATGGATCCGACGGGCCGGGCGTCAGACCAACCTGATCCTCTGATTGGGGGCGTTCGGCGAATTGGGGTCGGTGAATTCCACCGCTCCGAATGCGATGAGGATCCTGATGACCCTCCTGAGAGATGATGGAGGGGATTTGTATCCCATGCTCTGCGCAACTTCCCTGACGCTCATCTCCCCGTTGCATTCCAGGAGGTGTCTCAGGTTCTCGGCTATCATCTCATCGGACATCCTGTCGGACAGATTGAGCTGTGGTGAGGGGCTCTTCGGAAGGAAGTTGCGGTTCACAGGGAGGATGACCTTCATGTAAGTGCGTCCCTCGTCGGTCTCGAAGATCGGCGGCTCCGAGTTGTTGTGCCTCATCGCCTCCACCATCAGGGGCACCCCTGGGTTCCTTCCCTTCACCAGGTCCAGGTCCTTGAGGAACTCCCCTATGCGACGGTTCCTGTTGGTTTCCGCCACAAGTGTCCTTCTTCTGAGATCCTCATCGGTGATGCTCGGATCCGGTCCTGGGAAACTGAGTACTGTGACTCTTACTTTGACTCTTATTGTGACTCATGCATTCGCTCCAGCATCAACTCCTCTCTGACCGTTCGGATTCGATTCACCCCGTGCCAGCATAGAAATACGGAGTCGACGTTGGATGGAAGCATGGACACCTCCGACATCCATCTCGAGAGCGCGCTCGAGGAGTACAACCAGAAGGTAAACGAGCTTGAGTCAGCCGGCGTGGAATCGGAGGAGCTTCTCGAAGCGTACGTCAACCGCGGCTGCGTGCTGCATATGATGGAGTACCGCACCTCGGCCATGGAGGACCTGGAGTCCGCCTCCGACCTCCTGGAGGCGCTGGAGAGGCAGGGCTACGAGGCAGATCCCGGGACGTTCGTGCGCATACACTCCACCATGGCCGGAATCCTGTTCGACCAGGACGCCGACTGCACCGGGGAGTACGAGCTGGTCTCCAAGCGCCTGGACGACCTGGACCAGCACTCGCGCCACTTCGACCGCCGCAGCATCGTGCGCCTGTGCACCGACGCGTCCAAGAACCTCATAGACTCAGAGGCGTCCGACATGGCCATCCCGTTTCTGGAGAAGGGGCTGTCGCTCGTGCAGGGGCACCCCGACGCCTGGTCCCAGAACCGCACCGTGGAGCTCACCGACCTCAACGCCGAGGCCCTAACAGACCTGGGGGACACCCAGGAGGCGGTGGAGTGCTATGCCAGGTCCATCGATCTGGGCATGGACCTAATGGACCGCGGTCAGCTGGAGGACCCGGAGGAGCTGGTCATGGCCTTCGTGATGAAGGCCGAGGCGGAGGCGGACATGGACATGACCGACATGTACATCAGGGACATGGAGGCGGCGATCACCATTTTGGAGCACATGCTGGAGTTCAATCGCGTCCCGGACCCGGAGGTTCTTGTCCATCTCCATCACGACGTCGCAGGGGCGCTCATGAAGAGCGGCAACATCCAGGAGGCCGAGAAGCACCTGATGAGGGCCATGAGGATCGGCGTGCAGGGCGCGGGGGACTACATCAACGTCCACGGTCCGCAGGGCCGCCAGTGAGGCTCCGGGGCGGGTGAACCATTTATCGGCGGTCGTCCATCCTATCTGCATGGGATACCGCCTCTTCGCCGGACCGCTCGCCATGTACTACGCCGGGGACTACCCGTCCGCACCGGAACAGCCCCCGTTCGACCGCGACCAGCTTCTGGCGGCGGTGAGGCAGTGGCAGTCAGCAGTCGCATCGCACGTCCCCGGATACAGGTCCTGGGAGGAGGGGTACGGGTTGCCGTACCTGACCGCCAACCTGAGCATGGAGATGTTCGGCGCCCTGGTGCTGAAGGTGTGCTGCCACCTGACAGGCGAGGATATGCCCGCAACCATACCCGGCGGGTGGTTGTTCTACGAGGATGGCACAGTCGACCGCGCCATGAGCTCCGGAGCGAAGGTGCCATCGATGCTGATGGCCGAGGTCTGGGTCCCCAGCGACGAGACCTTCATGGGACCATGCACCGGTCCCGCCGGGAACGAGGTCAACGTCTCCACCACCGGAACCCTCAGGCGGGACCTTGCGGCCATCAACGCCTCCATCTGGAGGTCGGGGAACGAGGAGATCGCCTCATGGTCGGAGTCCGTCCCGGCCATTGGAGACACCATGGACGCCGAGGCCCTGGCCCGTTTCACCTTCTCCGTCTTCTGCAGGATCCTGGCAGCCGCCGAGTCCTGCGGGTCCCCGATAATAGTCGGACACTGACCCTCGCCGATTCTGGACGGGGGACAGGTTAACATCGGATGACGTTTTCCGGGTGGTCATGGTGTTCGAGGATTCCGGAAAGCAGGTCGATTCGCTCCTAGGCGAGGAGCAGGTGGAGGTCATCAGGTCCTTCATGGATGAAAACACCACGAACTGCGGGGCCATGCTCGAGTACATCGGGGGCTTCATCGCCAAGGGGATCTCCGAGGGCAGGTTCACCGAACGCCAGGCCCATCACGACCTGGGCATAGCCCTCTGGGTCGCCTACGCCTGCAACAACATGGACGACTACGAGCACTACTACACCGCGGCCGAATGGCTCTCCCGCGTGGAGGACCTGGCCTCCGGCTGCGGGGTATGGTACTACAGGTACGCCAACGCCCTGATGTACTGCGGCAAGCCCTCCCGCGCCCTGGAGTACTGCGAGAGGGGCATAAGGGAGGATCCGGACTACCCGTGGACCTGGCTCACCCTCGGCAGGCTCAGGTCCCACTTCGGCGACAGGCGCGGCGCGGAGGAGGCAGTCTCGAAGGGCCTCGACCTCGTCCCCGGGGACCACGAGTTCCTGACCCTCCGCGACGACATAGCCAGGGGAGCCACCATCGAGGAGATGGAGATGCACTACATCGACCCCGGCTCCGACGCCGACCTGAGGGGTCTGGATCAGGACGACCCCGAGTACGCCCTGAAGAGGCTGGCGATAGACGGAATCGTCTGCGACAGGCCCGCCCTGGAGAAGATGAAGTCGGCTCTGGGGATCTCGGGGTGGTCGGCCGACCATCCGTACTGCACGTTCCTCATGGACCGTGGATCCGGTTCGGTGATGGTCACGCTGATGATGAGCGAGGCCCAGATCTCCAAGCGCGACCCCGAGGGAATCGCCCGCATCCTGGACAGCCTCGACCATCTCGACTCCGAGGCCAGTGAGAGCCTGCAGCAGTCCTCCGGATTGTCCGACCGCACCCTCTACGGTTTGAGCATCGGCCCGTTCATGAACGTGAAGCTCTCCTACACCAGACCCGGCTCGGAGGAGGTGGAGACCGTCGACTTCGACAGCGACCTGGACATGGTCGAGAGGACATCCGGCGGACCGTTCGCCGCCATCGTCCTGTTCTCGTCCGACGAATGGGACCCGGAGATCGTGGTCTCCGGCCTCAGGTCCGAATGGGGGATAGACCTCGGCGACGCGGAGATCGGCGGGGACACGATGATCGCCACAGTCGGAGGGGACATCGTGGCCGTCAGCCTGATCCGCAGCCGCGTCCCCGGGGAGGAGGCGGAGGAGAACGCGTCCAACAACTACCTCTGGCCCGGAGCGGTCGATGCGGCGAGGTCCCACAGGGCCCATCTTGTGGTGGCATTGGTGAACCACGGCGGGGACCCCCTCGACTGCGGGCTCACCTTCACCAAGCTCCTGACGTCCTGCGCCAGGCTCCCCAACGCGGTCGGCGTCTACCACTGCGGAACGGTGTTCGAGCCTTCGGCATACGTCGACAGCGCCCAGGCGATGAAGAACGGGGAGTTGCCGCTGGAGGACATGGTGTGGTTCGGCATGTACCGCACCTCGGAGGGCATCAACGCCTACACCGTGGGAATGACCTTCTACGGCAGGGACGAGATGGAGGTCATCGCGGCGAAGGACCAGCCTGTCAGGGTCGCCGCGTTCCTGTACGACGTCGCCTACCATGTACTATATAACGGCACTTGTCTCAGGGACGGGGACACAATCGGATTCTCCGAGGACCAGGTTCTGACGGTCCGCAAAAGCCCCGGCGTCTCCGTCGACGGACAGACACTGAAGATCGAGTATCCTGATTCCGACGGAAACGGTCCCGAATGAAGGCGGCGGTACCTCTAAAGTCGACTTATATATTCGACGAATGACGATATGTTTTATTAACGGATGTCGGGATTCCATCAACCCATGACATCAGTCAAAGCAGCCGCAGCCATAGCCGTGGTCGCCGTGATCGTCATCGCAGTAGGTGCGTACGCCTTACTGAACAATAGCGGCGGCAACGGCTCCGACTCTCCTGTAGATGCCATAGGGACAGACGTGCAGGTGAACGACTACTACACGCTGTCTTCAGTTTACTCTTCAGGACAGGCCTATCTGGGAGCAGACAACACAACCACATACCAGGTCTCCGCAGTCGATGGAGACCAGCTCACCGTCACAGTCAAGCCGAGCAACGGGACGGAATATAACGAGACCATGACCAAGGACGAGTACCTGGACGATGTCAGCGTGATCAGCCAGGACTACATCGGTCAGTACCAGAGGAACGAGACCATAAGCACCGGCCTCGGAAACGTCGAGTGCATGATCTACTTCGACGAGCAGCCTGTGGGCAACAACACCATCGTCTATACATACGACTGGATAGGGGTCGGTAGCAACGTGATCTACAAGACAGAGATCACCGTCTCCTCCGGAACCACCAACGAGACGTTCACCACCACCCTCGCCGGTACCAATATGATCGACAAGGGTGTCTCGGGCGACGGCAGCTACATCCCCGACAAGCCCGCATCCTCCGGCGACGGACTCAGGACTGACATCGTCGAGGGCGACTATATCCAGTACATCAAGTACGATGACGACGACCGCGACATGGAGACGTACACCGTGGTCAGGGTCGATGGGGACAGGATTCTCGTCAGGGAGAACGGAGATGACGACGTGGAGTACATGTCCAAGGCCGACTTCCTCAAGCTTGTCAAGTACGACGGTTCAGGACGCCAGATCGGCACCGAGACCATCGACACCCAGTTCGGTACAAAGAACTGCACCGTGTACACGTACCGCATATTCGACGACCTCATCGACGTCGACGATGGTGCTGTCGTCTGGGTCTCCGACGACGACCAGACCATCTACAAGCTGGAGAGCCTGGATGACTACTACGACCATGACGACTGGGACGACAGGTTCGACAGGGAGTCCTACTACCTTGCCGGTACCTCGCTGATGAACGCCAGTGCGGGGGGAGGCTCCGATCCGACACCCTCTCCCTCTGACAACAGATTCGGCATCGAGGTCAATGTGGGTGACTACTACATCATCAACGACGATGACGATCGCGACACCGAGAGGTACGAAGTGATCGCCATCGACGGCAACCGTGTCACCGTCATGGAGGATGATGGAAGGTACGACAAGGAGATCGAGAGGATGTCCATCAACGAGTTCCTCGGCAAGATCATGATCACCTCCGAGCAACTCGAATCCAGGTACGACCCCACCGGTGACACCAACACAGTCAACGGCATCACCTGTCAGGTCTATCAGGAGCGCCACGATGACGACCGCGAGAGAATCAGCGTCCAGCAGATCGGCGGTTCCAACTACATCGTCTGGGAGAAGCAGGAGGAGTGGGACGACAGGGAGACCCTGATCGAGTACCACATCGCCTCTCTTTGAACCCCCTTACGTCCCTTCGGGGACGGCCCCACCATTTCTCCGAAACGACTCTGGAAACGCCATTATAACCGGAGCGCGGATACCGTACCATGTTCTGCAGATTCTGCGGCCGCGAACTGGATGACGACTCGTCGTTCTGTCCCGGATGCGGGCAGCCTGTCAATCCCACGGAACGTCGTCCTCCGGGCCGTTCAGGACGCGACCTCGGCCGCAGCGGCGTCATAGGGTTCCTGGCCATCATCGGTCTTGCCGTTGTGGCTGTGGCTCTCGTGTTCGCCATGGGTGCCCTGTCCTTCGAAGACGACGACTCCATGAGGATCAGCGACGATGTCACGGTCTCCGGTGCCCTCGCCGACGGCACGGTGACAGTCACAGACCTCGGATACGGCATCGAGTTCTACTACAACGACTTCGAATCCGGACAGTGGTCCTACATCTGGCGCATCCGTGGTGACGACGGGGCCGTGCAGGATTGGAACACCTACAGCCCGAGACTCCTACTCGACAAGGACGACATCAGACCCGGACACTACGATTTCGGAGTGGCGTCAACCGGCAGTTCGGCAGAGGGAGGATTCACCCTTTACGGAACGGTCGAAGACACCTTCGAATGGAGATACGGCGGTACCCTACATTCGATCTCCGTGTCATACGAGTACTCTGAGTTCGAGTCTGCCTCTGACAACATCATCTTCCAGACCCGCGGTTCCCCTGAGGCGAGGATCGACAGGCTCACTGCACCGAGCGACACCGTCTCCCAGCTGGAGAGCAGCCTCAGGTCGGAGTATCTGAGAGTCAACGGCGCCGATGCACCGGTCGACGGCCAGGACTACGCGGACTTCATTCTGGCGTTCGTCCAGGTCTGCTTCGACTACGAGCTGGATGCGGATCTGTACGGTTACGAGGAGTACTGGGCTTTCCCCATAGAGACCTTGTACCTCCGCTGCGGCGACTGCGAGGACACGGCCATCCTGTGCGCCGCGCTTTACGGTGCCGCCGGGTTCGACGCAGGGGTCTTCCTGGTGCCGGGGCACGCCTTCACTGCAATCTCACTGGATTCCTACGACGAGCCCCCGTTCTGGGGCCAGTCTGTCGGATACCACATCTTCACATACACCTATGATGGAAAGTCGTATCTGGGCTGCGAGACCACGTTCGACGAACACGTCCCTGTCGGGGTCATATCCAGGGACTACACCGTTTCCGAGGACGGGACGTTCCTCTATCAGGGCGAACCGGGGACATCCCAGGACGGACTGTACCTGGTCGGGGATGGATCCGACACCAGGGGCAAGATGTTTTCAATGCAGAACCGGTTGGGAGGTCAAGGAGTCATGATAGCTGAATGACAACTATTTACAATGAAAGTAGATTAAGTCATCAGCTTTACTAATAAAGATACCATGAAACAGACCATCACCAGAGCCGAACTGGCCCTGAAGTTCAGGCAGGGTATCGAGAGGAAGGAGGCGGAGAAGCAGGCGTTCCTCCTCAAAGCGTTCGAGTACCCGGAGAAGGGTGCCATCTATTCCGAGATAGTCGACTACCTGGAGTACGAGATCAGGTACTACACTGTTGGAGCGGCGTACTACGAGGACAGGATAGACAGCCTCGACTCAGAGGAGAACGACAACCTTCTGTACCTCACCAGGCTCAGCGAGCCCTCCCCCCGCGCCTACGCCCAGTACCTGAGGGAGATCGACCCCTCAGCCAGGGCCGATGAGAAGATCACGCATTCCTGCCTGAAGGAACTCAAGTCCGCTATTGCGAAGGTCATGGAGAGCGGCATGGTATGATCTACGACCGCGAGGACATCGAGATTCTCAAGCGCGTCATGATGCGCAAGGGCGTCGAGACCGCCGCAATCTCTGCCAATCCCAACCTGTCCGAGGCCCAGCGCATGATGGTCTCTGACGAGCTGGTTCGCGACATAGCGAGATGCCAGCTGATGATCTGCATCGGGAACAACGACTTCTCCGACATCGTCAGGCAGCTGGAGGGCTTCGACGAGGACCTCTCCGCTCTTCCGCCGTCGATATACTCCGCGTACATGGAGGCCATGACCCCCACCGAGAGGGAGGACGAGGGCCAGTACATATGGATGCTGGCCGCCCTGATGTCCAACACCTACCTGCTGCGCAAGGGGCTGGAGCTGACCCACGCCCTGTCCACAGCCGAGCACGTCCTGAAGCCCTCCGAGGTCCGTCTGACCATCGCTATCCGCGATGAAATGCGCGAGATCGTCGGCAGGTGCGAGGCCCTGGAGGGGGAAGCAATCGGCCCGCTGCAGTACGCCAGGGCGGTTGCCGACGAGTGCTCCCTTCTGCTGCGCATAGACTCCGGGAAGGAGGCCGGCAGCCGCGAGATCTCCGATGTCATGCACCGCGTCTCCATCGTCGACGGCGAGGAGTTCGAACGCACCTTCGCCATGGACATCGGCCCCATACACATGGAGTTCGTGTCCATGCTTGTGGAACCCCGCGGCCATTACCTGTCCATCCTATGCGCCAGATGCATCCTGAACTCGTTCATGGAGCGAGGCCGTCCGCTTTTATAAGAACTGGAATGACCATCACTCCCTCATGTGGGATGCAGACCTCGTTTCGAGGGTAAGGGACAGGAAACTGAACGAGATCATGATCTTCGCCTCCATGGCCAAGATCGACAGTCAGAACATCGACGGTTACATAGACATCATTGTCAGCCTGGGCGACGACATCGACGCCTGCGACACACTTCTGGACACCGACGGCGAGACCGAGATCGCCCTGGAGGCCATCGACGCGCCGGAGTACCTGGACAGGCTCTCCCCCGGGGAGAGGTCCGACGAGGACGCCTTCAATGCCATGAAGGTCAGCCCGTACTGCGAGGAGGCCGTGCCCGAGGACATCGAGGACTACGTCAGGCAGCTTATCAGCGACGCCGTCCAGTCCCTGAAGGACGACGACGGGAGCAGGGACGCCCTGGATGCTTTGAAGCAGGAGCTGGCCATGGTCAGGAACAGGAACGAGGAGCTCTCCAAGGACCTGGACTTCCGCATGACCGAGAACGCCTCCCTCTCCGACGAGCTCAAGTCCGTCCAGTCCGAGAGGGACGAGCTCCAGGCCCAGGTCGACAGCCTGAAGGCAAAGATCGGAGAGATGGAATCCTCGCTCTCGCAGCTAGACGCCATGTCCGAGGACCTTTCAAAGGCCAATGAGCAGGTGGCCGTCCTCACAGGGGAGGTGGGGAGGCTCCAGGACGAGCTCTCCAAGCGCGACTCCGAGATCGCCGCCGTTGAGACGGAGATGGACGCTGCCGTCGAGGAGAACACCGAGCTCAGCAGCGAGGTGGAGGCCCTGAAGGACGAGATTGCGGAGGCCGAGGTTGAGGAGATCGCCGAGGAGATCCTGGAGGAGGCCGCAACCGAGGAGCCCGCAGCAGCCGTAGAGGAACCCCCTGAGGTCCCGGAGCCGGAACCGCAGGTCGCCGAGGAAGCGACGGTTCCCGCTGAGGAGTCCGCTCACGATGAGAGTCCGGCGGTGGACAGGATCCTCACCGACGCGCAGAGGGACATAGTGGAGGCAGCCAAAAGGATGAAGGACTCCAAGATGGACGAGTTCATCGACCTGTCGCTGGCCGGGAAGGTGGACGAGAACGTCTGCGACAACATCATCAGCTTCCTGAAGGTGGACGTCAGCATCTGCGACGCGCTCCTGGGCATGGATTACACCGACATGGACAGCATCCTGAACGGTTTCAGGACGATACTCTCCATCATCGACGACGCCCCCGAGCCTCACAGCCAGTCGGTCTACACCAACTCCCTGACCCCCGAGCAGTCCGTCGTGGAGTACGGCTACAACAAGGTCATCGAGCACATCCAGGATGTCATGCTCCGCAGGTACGCGAACCTGCTCTGATCAGATGAAACCCAGAACATCCCCGGGCGTCTCCGCGAAAGGAATGTTGTTGTCGCGGCAGACCTCGGGGGTGAAACCGTATCCGAACGTCACCGCCAGGAACCTCGTACCGCTATCGCGCGCCCCGACAAGGTCGTTGGCGGTGTCGCCGACCATCAGCGTGTTCTCCGGAACCGTTCCCGCTGCGTAGACGCATCTGTCGATGAGGGCCGATTTGCTCAGTGTTCCGAAGCCGTCGGCGCCGCAGACGTCTACGAAGAGGTCGGCTAGGCCCCAGTGGACCACGAGCTGCTTAGCGTACTCGTCCAGCTTCATGGTGGCCACACCCAAGGCGATCCCGCGGTTGTGTATCTCGCGGAGCACATCCTCCATGCCGGGGAAGAGCTCTGCATGAAGGTACCCCTCGCGTCCGTAGTGGTCGCGGAAGATCCCAGCAGCCTTCAGGGCGTCGTCCATGTCGAGGCCGTAGATGCGGGCCATGTTGTCGATCAGGGATCCTCCCATGTTCATGTATAGGGATTCCAGCGGAGGCTCGGGGACGCCGAGCTGATGGGCCACCTCTATGAAGGATGCGATAATGCCCGGCGAGGTGTCGGCGAGCGTGCCGTCCATGTCGAATACCACGAGCTCCGTGACCATGCATCCGGGATGTGGGCGGATTAGATAATCATGGCGACGGGCATAGCAAATACGACAACTGGGATTCGCAGGCATGAGAGAGGTCTCCTGCGACATCGGCGAACCCCAGATACTCTTCGACGATGCGGTCTGCCGCATGTTCGAGGATCCGGACGGGGAGTACGAGGTCCTGGACAGGAACATGAACAACGACCCCTTCGAACCGGACATAGTGGTCATGGATTCGGACGAATGGGTGTTCACGGTTCTGTGCTATTACATCGAGGACTATCCGTCGGACGGATTCGTGGAGATCTACCCTAAGACCTTCGGCATGCGCAAGTGGGTGCGGGACGATTCCGATAGGCCGGCCTTCCTTGCGCTCGGTGTAGGCGGCACTCCGGAGAACCCGGAGGAGCTCTACTTCGCCCGTTTCTACAACTTCGGAGACAGTCTCCTGAACCTCGACGACCTGAAGCCGTTCAGGATCAACTGGATGCGCCCGGCCTTCTTCGACAAGGTCGTGCGCGAGGATTTCGAGAGGATCTTCAGCCCGCGCTGATTAATCAGTTGTATCTTAACTAATATCTCTGATAAAGCTATCAACTTTATTAATTCTAATCGAACAGTTTTGCTTTAGGTTCCTCAGAAATAATCCCTATTCTGAGGGTGCTCTTCGAAATGGGAGTTAATCGCAATATTATCCATGATTTTCACATACATGTAATAAATTAAACTGATTACTATATTCTATTGATTTTTATTAAGTAGTTGCTCTCTATCGTCGAATCTCTAAGAAGAGCATTATAAATTAAGTCGGTAGCTTTATTTCATTGATTAATTTTGAATTATCCTGCATGCACCAAATTTCCTTCAGATTTGGGGCAATTCTATCGAAATTTCGCTTTCTGTAAACATTTTGAAAAGTTTCCGAGCAGATTCGTTTTTTCGTTGGTTTTCAGGCACTTCTCTGTCCACGACGGTCTCCCGAATATCAACTTAATGAGGCTGGAAATGGGATGAAAACCCATGCAAAACAGGTATTTCGTAGCAGGTTTCGTGACAGGTCGAAGAAAGTAGTGAAACGTGGTCAAAAGATCGGAATATCAATAGATTCCAGTTTGCACGCAGTTCTTGCAAAATATTCACAACAGATAGATATCCAACTAAAAATAAAGCTGACATCTTAAACAGATTTATTAATTCGTGACAATTCAAACACATCAATATTTCAGTCATCAAACAGGATTCTGCTCTATATCTTAGGCAGACAGATATTAATACCTACTATCAATCGCATCTTCATGGAGATTCCGCGCAGCATCTGCCGTGAAGATGCTCTCGCACCCGAGAACACCATGGTCCTCAGATTCATCCTGATCCTGGCCATATTCATCTTCCATGCTGGGATCCACATGGGTTTCGTCACCCCGGACCTCGGACACGTCTGCGTCTCGGTGTTCTTCTTCCTCTCCGGGTACGGACTGGAGTACAGCCTCGACAACAAGCCCGGATATGCAGGGAGCTTCCTGCATCGCAGGGTCCTCGGGCTGATGATCCAATATTGGATGATCATGACCGCGCTGGCGCTATCTGTGTTCCTCATCCATCAGTCATGGAATCAGTTCCTGTTCGAGTTCACAGACACCTTCGGCGTTCCGCTGTGGTACATCACCGAGCTCGTGGCCTTCTACATCGTGTTCTACATCTCCACATGCATCACCGATCGTCGCAAGGCCCTGGTCTTCCAGACCGCGGGCACCCTGTTCGTGATGTTCGTGCTCTGGTACCATTTCAACGACGACCTCTACTACAGGTCCAGCATGTGCTTCGTGCTGGGCGCCGCTTGGTATCTCTTCAGGGATTCGATAGGCAGGGTCATCAGAGGCTGGGTGCCTGCGCTCGTTCTCCTTGTCATGATTCCCCTGCTTCTCCAGAACGGCCGTTCCCCCTGGGTCTGTTCCAAGTACAGACTTCGTGAACAGCGAGAATACAGCGAAATGAAAGAAGATAAAGATGACTGAATGAAGGACA
>CALUOK010000018.1 GCA_944322255.1 Candidatus Methanomethylophilaceae archaeon
CTCTAGCCGAACCATCCCCCATACGGCGTAGCATCGCCGCTGGCGTATGATCTAGCACACGTCCAGGTTTCGTATGACTGGTGATCATCGGGCTTTATCCGCTCTCATCCTCCGTTTACGGAGCCCTACACCACTTCCCCGGGAAAGGACCTCTTTCCGGGTGCATGCTTAGATTCTGATTCTGAATCCCTGCCAGTTTCTGACAGGAGCGGAACCCCCGTACACGCCGGAAGTATTTAAGGCTTCCGATTGTGCCCGGTTGTTCCAAAGATTCCACTGTGATCGGAATCGCTGATCCTCGGCTTTCCGCCGGGACCGCCCGATGCTTCACATCGCGCAGAATCGGGTAAAGGGCAGAAGTATATAAGCCTTCCGACCGGCCCCGGTTTTCCGCGATCGAAGACACCTCCGAATCACATCGAATCCGTCCGACACTCCGGATTTTCTCCGTGTGTCACACGATGCCACACATCGCGCAAACCCCTCTACACACATCTTGTATAAATAGTTTTCTTTAACAGGGGGTCACGGAGTGAACACGATCATGACGCAATCGGGCACTTTCGCCCTCAAATCGGTCAAATCCGGGTGGTAGAGCCTCAGATAGCCGTCCCTGTGGAGCCTCTTGCCCAGCAGCGCGGCGACGACCGGCGCCTCCACGCGACCTTCGACCTTCCATGCGGACACCTCGCCGGAGACGTCCGTGGACACGTAGATGGGCAGACGGAGCGCGATGCGCTGCGAATCGTCGCAGACATCCCACAGGATCTTCAGCTGCTCCTCTGGAATCTCCACCACGGAGCCGTCCCTGGTCCTGTAAGTGCGGTCGTCGCTGTCCATCATCTCCGCCAACGTCCTCTTGGAAACGGCGAGGTTGGAGTTCAGGTCCTTCATGATGGAGCTCAGGAATGCTTCTTCCATGTTTCAGTGATATAATATTATTATAATAAGGAAGACGGGCGCCGGGGGATTCACGGCTCTTCATCCCCGTGCTGATAACGGCGTTAATTTTAATATCCGAGCGCAATCCACGTACCGCATGTCTCAGAATCAGCAGTTGGAGGAGGCCCTTGCCAGGCATCCGTGCTACAGCAAGGACGCCCACCGCGAATACGCCAGGATGCACGTTCCCGTCGCACCCCGCTGCAACATCCAGTGCAACTACTGCAACAGGAAGTACGACTGCTGCAACGAGTCCCGCCCCGGCGTCACCAGCGAGGTGCTCACCCCGGAGCAGGCCGCCGAGAAGGTCCTGTACGTGAAATCAAAGATCCCCCAGCTGAGCGTCGTGGGAATCGCCGGCCCCGGAGACCCCATGGCCAACGAGGAGACCTTCCGCACCCTGGAGCTCGTGGCCAGGGACGCGCCGGACCTCACGCTCTGCGTCTCCACCAACGGCCTGGCGCTGCCGGACAACGCCCGGAGGCTCTACGACCTGGGCGTCAGGTTCGTCACCGTCACCATGAACGCCTGCGACCCGGAGGTCGGGGCCAAGGTGTACGGGTCCGTGATCTGGGACGGGAAGGTCCTGAAGGGTGTCGAGGCGGCGGAGAAGCTCATCGAGCGCCAGACCGAGGGGATCTCCAGATGCGCGGAGCTGGGCATGCTGGTGAAGGTCAACATCGTCATGGTCCCCGGGATCAACGACTCCCACATACCGGACCTGGTGAAGTACGTCAAGTCCCACGGCGCGTACATAGTGAACATCCTGCCGCTGATCCCCGTCGAGGGGACCCCGTTCGCCGGCCTCAGGGCCCCCACGCCCGAGGAGAGGAAGGAGATGATGGACCGCTGCTCGCTGGACGCCAGGATGATGCGCCACTGCAAGCAGTGCAGGGCCGACGCCATCGGCCTGCTGGACCAGGACCGCTCCCAGGAGTTCGTCCACTTCAACGGCTGCGGGTCCGGATGCGGGCCGTCGGAGCCCATCGCCATCAGGACCAGGGACCCCGCCCTTTATGCCGTGGCCACCAGGGACGGGGTGAACGTGGACTCCGGCTTCGGCAACGCGTCGGCGTTCAAGGTCTACAGGCTCACACCGGACGGCCCGGAGTTCGTCAGGGACATCTCCGTCGACACATCCGCCCCGACATCAGGTGGCAGCCACAGGGAGCACATCCGCGCCATCGTGGACTCCCTCGGGGACTGCGGAAACGTGGTGGTGAAGGAGATCGGCGACATGCCTTCGAAGACCCTCACGAACCTCGGGATCAGGGCAATCATCGCCAATGGCCCCATCCCCGATGCGCTCCAGATGTGACTCGAGATAAGTTTGTCTAAGATAACTTATTCTGGAATAAGTTAATCACGATTATATAGACAGACATACATCACGAATCATGGAGTTCCTTGGAAGAGAGAAGGAAATGGAGGTGCTGGAGAACCAGTACAAGAAGGACCACTCCTTCGTGCTGATGTACGGCCGTCGCAGGGTGGGAAAATCCACCCTCATAACCAGATTCATCCAGGGAAAGAAAGCTGTGTACTACAGCGTGAACGATGATCTGGGCTCCATGTACCTGTCAGGCTTCACGGAAGCCATCAGGGAGGCCACCGGATCCAACATCAGCAGGTTCGACAGCTGGTCTGATGCGATCAGCTTCTTCGTGGAATCCAGCCCGGGCAAGAAGATCATCGCCATCGACGAGTTCCAGTATCTGATGATGTCGGACAAGGGGATACTTCGCAAGTTCCAGTCCCTTTGGGACAACTACCTCTCCAAGAAGAACGTCATGCTGATCCTCTGCGGCTCTCACCTCTCCATGATGAGGAACATCACCTCCGACTACAACAGCCCCTTGTTCCAGAGGAACACCGCCGAGATACGCATCATGCCCCTCCCGTTCGAAGTGACCGCCGAAGGAAAGGACCACAGACGCGCCGTGGAGGAATATGCGATCACCGGAGGCGTACCGTTCTACATGCAGCTGCTGGATCCCGACAAGACCCCTGTGGAGAACATCGCCGACCTCGCGATACTCATGGGCGCACCGCTGATCAACGAACCCGAACATCTGCTGGGCAGCGAGTTCAAGAACACAGGCGCCTACCTGAGATACCTTCGCACAGTTGCCGACGGCAACAGGAAGATGGGCGACATATGCTCGGCCACATCGACAAAAGCGAGCGATGCAGCCCCGTATTTGGACAAGCTTCAGAGGGTCGGCATGCTCAGGCGCGACGTCCCCATAACGGCCGATGATCCCGAGCACAGCAGGAAGGGACTCTACACCGTGTCCGATGAGTTCATGGCCATGTGGAGCAGGTTCATCCAACCGTTCCGCACCTCCATAGACAGCGGTAACTGCCTGCCTGCGATAAGGTATCTGAACGAGCACTACATCGACAGACACGTGGCGTTCGTCTTCGAGGACGTCTGCCGCCAGATCCTCCGCTCGACCCTCGAGAAGCTGAACGTGGCCGCAGTCTACGGAACGTACTGGGACAACGGGGTCGAGATCGACGTCGCAGCGTTGGACATCTTCTCGAAGACACTGTACATGGGCGAATGCAAGTTCTGGGAGGCTCCCGTGGACTCCAAGGTGCTGACATCCCTGATGTCCAAGACCGCCGGCGTGGAAGAGTTCCGTAAATACACGGTCAGACACTGCGTGTTCTCGGTGTCCGGGTACACGGACGCAGCCATAGAGTTGGCCAAGGAGGAGGACTTCATCCTCTTCGACAACGGGAAACTCGTCGACGGCGTCCTTCCGGAAGTGCTGTACATCGATCGCCTCTCCTGATTCACATATAAATAGAAGCTTGGGATAGGTCGGCTCAGTTACAGGAGTGAGCACCATGGAAGCTCAGCAGATGAGAGAGACCTACATCAACTTCTTCAAGGAGAGGGGCCACGCGCAGATCAGCTCCGCCCCCCTCATACCCGAGAACGACCCCACCGTTCTGTTCACCACCGCGGGGATGCACCCGCTGGTACCCTACCTCCTCGGCGAGAAGCACCCCGCCGGAAGGAGGCTGACCGACTTCCAGAAGTGCGTCAGGACCGGGGACATCGACGAGGTCGGCGACGCCAGCCACCTCACGTTCTTCGAGATGCTGGGCAACTGGTCCCTCGGGGACTACTTCAAGAAGGAGTCCATCGCCTGGAGCTACGAGCTCCTGACCGAGGTCCTGGGGATCAAGAGGGAGCAGCTGGCCGTGACCGTGTTCGCGGGCGACGCCGACGCTCCCAGGGATGACGAGACCGCCGACCTGTGGAGGAGCCACGGCATGACCGACGACCAGATCTTCTTCTACGGCAAGGCCGACAACTGGTGGGGCCCCGCCGGGCAGACCGGTCCCTGCGGACCCGACACCGAGATCTTCTTCGACGACGGCAGGCCCAAGTGCGGACCCGACTGCGGACCCTCCTGCCACTGCGGCAAGTACACCGAGATCTGGAACAACGTCTTCATGCAGTACTTCAAGGACGCCGAGGGCAAGTTCACCCCCCTCAAGCAGATGAACGTCGACACCGGCATGGGTCTGGAGAGGATCCTCCGCGTGCTGAACCACGTGGAGACCGTCTACGACACCCCCCTGTTCACCGGGATCATCGGCAAGATCGAGGAGATCACCGGCAAGGAGTACGGCTCCGACGAGGAGACCACCCGCGCGTTCAGGATCGTGGCCGACCACCTCAGGGCCGCCACCTTCATCCTGGGAGATGGCGTCGTCCCCGCCAAGATCGGACAGGGATACATCCTCAGGAGGCTCATCAGGAGGGCCAGCAGGTACCTGTCCAAGCTGGGGACCGACGACGTGTGCATGCGCCAGGTCGCCGAGGTCGTGGTCTCCGAGTACTCCAAGGCCTACCCCGAGCTGGAGAGGAACAAGGACTTCATCTACACCAACATCACCGCCGAGGAGGAGAAGTTCCACAAGACCCTCGTCAAGGGACTGAGGAGGTTCAACGAGATGATCGCCGAGGCCGGCGACGCCGAGACCCTCCCCGGGGACATGGTCTTCAGGCTCTACGACACCTTCGGGTTCCCCGTGGAGCTGACCCAGGAGCTCGCCGCAGAGCAGGGCAAGAAGGTCGACCTCAAGGACTTCCAGGACAGGTTCAAGGCCCACCAGGAGAACTCCAGGATGGGAGCCGACCAGCAGTTCAAGGGAGGCCTCGCCGACCACGCCGTGGAGACCACCAAGCTGCACACCGCCACCCACCTGCTGAACGCCGCGCTGAGGAAGATCGTCAGCCCCGACATCCAGCAGAAGGGATCCAACATCACCGCCGAGAGGCTCAGATTCGACTTCAACCTCGACAGGAAGTGCACCCCCGAGGAACTGAAGGCCGTCGAGCAGTACGTCAACGACGCCATCAAGGCCGCCATCCCCGTCGTCTGCGAGGAGATGCCCATCGAGCAGGCCCGCGAGCGCGGGGCCATCGGCGTCTTCGGTGACAAGTACGGCGAGATGGTCAAGGTCTACACCATCGGCGACGTCTCCTGCGAGATCTGCGGAGGCCCCCACGTCTCGAACACATCCGAGCTCCAGGGCTTCAAGATCAAGAAGGAGGAGAGCTCCGCGGCCGGGGTCAGAAGGATCAAGGCCGTGGTCGGCAAGTTCGACTGAACATGGACGGAGGACACCGCCCGGCGGTCGGGGCCGTCATGGCCCTGATCCTGCTGGCGACCATAGTCGACGGGATGGACTCGTCCATCGTCAACGTCGTGCTCCCCGCGATCTCCGAGGACCTGGGGATGTCCGTGTCGTCCAGCGCCCTGGTGTCGGTCGCCTACCTGGTGCCGATAGCCGGGCTGTGCCTCGCCTTCTCCAAACTCGCCGAGCGGGTGAACGTCCGCAGGATGTTCCTCGCCGGCACAACCGTCTTCCTCATCGCCTCAGTGGGATGCGCCGCGTCCCCGAACGAGGAGTCCCTCGTCCTTATGAGGTTCGTCCAGGGCATCGGGGCCACGTTCATGGTGGCCTCCACGCCGATCATGGTTGTCAGGCTCCTGGATGAGGACCACCGCGGCCGCGGGATGGGATGCATCGCCGCCGGGAGCGGGATCTCTGTCATCATCGGGCCGACCGTGGGCGGCATCCTGGGGGACCTGTTCTCCTGGCACGCCGTCTTCCTGATCAACATACCCATCTGCGCGCTCATCGTTCTGGCCACCCTGGTCATCCTCCCGAAGACCGACGGCGAGCCAGGACGCAGGTTCCCCGACGTCCCGTCCGTGGCACTGATGTTCGCCGGCATGGGGCTGGTCATGATGGGACTCTACGGGTTCACCGAGTCCATACTCCCCGACACCGTGACGGTGGCCGTGTGCGTCATCGGAGGCGTCCTGATCCTCGGGTCGTTCATCGTCTCCGGGAGGTCCAAGGACCCCCTGGTCCACCTGGAGCTCCTGAGGAGCCGCAGGTTCACCATCGTCACCCTGGTGTTCCTGCTGAGCACCATGGCCGGGGCCGGCGTCATGTACGTGCTGCCTTTCTACATGCAGTCCGTCCAGGGCCTCACCGCCGCCGAGACCGGCATGATCCTGGCCGGGGCGTCCATCATCACCGTCATCGCTACAGTGCCCACCGGCAGATGGTGCGACAGCCGCGGATGCCGCACTCCGGCATCGGTATCCCTGGTCCTCAGGATGGTGTTCGCGGCAATGCTCGGGTACATCGACCCGTCCCTCGGCATGGCCTACCTGGCCGTGGCGCTTGCCATACTCGGGATTTCGTTCGGCATCTCCGGCACGTCCCAGTCCACCAGGATGGTGGAGGAGTCCCCGGAGGAGTACGCCGGGGAGGCGGGGTCCATGGCCATGACCGTGAACTACGTGGGTTACGCTCTCGGACTGGCACTCTTCGCGATAGTGTTCTCCCTGTTCGGCGCCGGGACGGTCGACGTGGCGTCGATGGACGTGTCGGACTGCCTGAACGGCTTCCACGGATCATGCTGGTTCTCGCTGATCCTGAGCGCATTGGCGCTGGTCGGCTCCCTCGCGGTCGGCCGCGTACGTACGGCAGAAGGGAAATGAACCCCCGACGCCATTCTTTACGCATGGGACGCAAGGCCGTGATATGCGAATGCAGCTCCAACGGGACATTCCTCGTGGAGGACTGCAGGAACCTGGGTCTAGAACCAGTAGCCGTGTACCTCCCGATACCCGACGAGGACGACAGCCTCGTGGGCATGCTCAGGAGGTCGTCGGAGAAGGCCCTCGAGGGGGTCGAGGTCATACACGCCCCCGACGCCGGGGAAGTAGCCCGGATGCTGTCCGGAAGCGACGTGGCCTGCGTCATCGCCGGCTCCGAGTTCGGGGTCCCCTGCGCTGACGAGCTGTCGAAGATCCTGGGTCTTCCAGGGAACGACCCATCCACCACACGCGACCGCACCGAGAAGCTGTGCATGCACCGGGCCCTGGAGAGGGCCGGACTGCGTTCCATCAGGACGTCGCGTATCGACTCGGTGGAGGATCTGAAGCGCTTCTGGAAGGGCACCCCCGTGGTCCTGAAGCCCACCAGGTCCGGAGGCACCGTGGGATTCCACCTCTGCCGCACGCTGGAGGAGTGCTTCGAGGCTCTCGGGGAGATCGACGGGTCCGTGGACTGGGTCGGAGGCGGGGACAACGTCGCCATCGCCCAGGACTTCATCGAGGGGCCCGAGTACATCGTCAACACGCTGTCCCGCGACGGCGTCCACAGGGTCACGGACATGTGGGCGTACCACAAGCAGAACGTCGGCATCGGGATGGCCTACGACTGCGCCATGATCGTCACCGACCCGTCGCCGATAGAGGAGGCGGTGGCCTCCTATGCCGTAGACGTGCTCCGCGCCACCGGCATGGAGAACGGACCCGCCCATGTCGAGATCAAGAGCGACAGGGAGGGGCCGGTGCTCATCGAGATCAACGCCAGGCCCATGGGCGGGGCCTTCACCAGGGAGTCCCTGGACCGCACCCTGGGACACCACATCACCGATCTGGCACTGAGGTCCGCCGTGGACCCCGGCTTCATATCGACGCTCCCGGAGGGGATACCGCCCCTGAGGGAGTTCATCCTGAAGGTCATGATAGTCCACGAGGACAGGTACGTGGACACCGGGCCGCTATACGAGGTGGTCAGGGGCTTCAGGAGCTTTAACAGGATCGTCTGCCCGTTCAGGCAGGGGGAGAGGGTCTTCGTCAGGAAGACGGAGGACCTGGAACTCTCGCCGGCCTCCGTGGAGCTCATCCAGCCCGACGGATGCTCGGCGATGGACGACTTCGCGCTGCTGTCCAACATGGAGAAGCGCTTCCCCGACCTCCTGTACGGGACCGACGCGACCTTCGAACCGTCTAGACGGGCGTCCATCGAGGTTCCGGAGGACTTCGCGCTGCTGGACGACGACGGACTGCACCTGCCGGAGATACAGTGCCAGGGTCTGGCGGTTACCGTCACGCGGATGCCGCAGGACGAGTTCTACAGGACGCTGTACTCCGGGATCGCCTCGGTGCCGTCCGGAGGGAGGATCGTCGTGGACGGCTGCGTTGAGGACACGGTGCCCTACGGCAGGAGGGGGCTCAACGTGCTGCTCATGGTGGCCGGACTAGAGTTCGACCTGCTGGCGGACGACGGACCGCTGGTCGCCGTGAAGCCGTGATGATCAAATCCAGGATTTCCAAAAATGGTGGACTGGGCGAGATTCGAACTCGCGACTTCTGGCTTGCAAAGCCAGCGATCTAACCAGCTGATCTACCAGCCCACTAACCCTGCCGTAGATTGGTCTCTCTTATATACCTTTCCCATCGGGTCCCGCCGATTCCCCACGCAGTGCTGGAACATCCAGAATCACACCGCCGTCTTGTCCATGCGTCTCGCGACTGGATGGATACGGACTCAAACGTCTACTTCCGACGATGAGTTCCGAACATGGACCGATTCCTTAAAGAACACGCGCGCATACGCCTCCTATATACACGCGGGCGCACGCGAGGGCGGCGTCCTCCGCGACATGTTGAAATACAATGTCGCGTGTTAACATGTAGCACGGGGTGAACCCTATGTTCGGAAAAAGCGTAAGAATCGAGAGGATAATGGACAGGAACACTGGAAACTGCGTCATCGTACCCATGGACCACGGCATCTCCGCTGGACCCATCGAGGGACTTATAGACATGAAGAAGACGGTCGATGACGTCGCCAACGGCGGGGCCACGGCTGTGGTCATGCACAAGGGACTGATCCGTTACAGCCACCGTACCAGCGGTCACGACATCGGTCTGATCCTCCACCTCTCCGCTTCCACCGACATAGGCGTGAACAAAAACAGCAAGGTGCTGGTCGCCACCGTGGAGGAGGCGCTCAAGGTGGGTGCCGACGCCGTCTCCGTGCACATCAACGTCGGAGCCGAGACCGAGCCGGAGATGCTCGCGGACCTCGGACAGGTCTCCAAGGAGTGCAACGAGTGGGGCATGCCCCTGCTCGTCATGGCGTACCCCCGCGGACCCACCATCAAGGACTCCTACGACCCCGCCGCCGTCGCGCACGCCGCCAGGGTCGCCACCGAGCTGGGCGCCGACATCGTCAAATGCAGCTACACCGGGGACATCGACTCCTTCAGGGAGATCGTGAAGGGCACCCTCGCCCCCGTCGTCATCGCCGGCGGACCCAAGATGAACTCCGACGACGACATCCTCCAGATGGTCTACGACTCCATCCAGGCCGGAGGCCACGGGGTGTCCATCGGAAGGAACGTCTTCCAGCACAGGAACGTAGAGGGAATGACAAGGGCCATCTCCGACATCGTCCTCCGCGGATACACCGTGGAGGAGGCCAAGAAGGACAACCTGAGCTGATCCCCATGGACAAGGAGATATGGGTCAGGGCCGACGTGCCCGACAGCAAGGAGGAGCGCAAGAACCTCGTCCTCTCCGCACTGGAGAGCGGCATCGACACCGCCATCGTCAGGCCCGGGGACGAGGACTTCGCGGAGTTGGGGAAGGTCAAGCTGCTGGTCAACGACGGAGGGGTCCTCTCCGACGGCTACGAGATCGTGGAGCTGAGCACCCCCGAGGACCAGGACAGGGCCATGGCCATGGCCGGGAAGAAGACCGGGGTCATCCTCGACTCGTCCGACTGGACGATCATCCCCCTGGAGAACCTCATCGCCAAGTTCAGGAACTCCGGCACCAAGGTGCTGGCATGCGCCGCCGACAAGGAGCAGGCGAAGCTGTACATGCAGACCCTCGAGAAGGGCGTGGACGGCATCGTCGTCTCCACCAGGGACCCCAACGCCATCAGGGGCTTCGCCGGGATCGTCTCCGGCACCGCCGACGTCCAGCTCCAGGAGCTGGAGGTCCTCGAGGTCAGGAACATCGAGATGGGCGACCGCGTCTGCGTGGACACGGTGTCGCTCATGGTCCCCGGGGAGGGCATGCTCATCGGGTCCCAGGCGTCCTGCCTGTTTCTGGTGCAGTCCGAGAGCGAGGACAACGGGTACGTCGCGGCCAGGCCGTTCAGGGTCAACGCCGGCGCCGTGCACGCCTACGTCCTCGGACCCGAGGGCAGGACCAGGTACCTGGGCGAGCTGAAGTCCGGCGAGCCCGTCGTGCTCGTCAACAGGGACGGGACCACCAGGCTCTCCGCGGTGGGCAGGTGCAAGATCGAGCAGAGGCCGCTGATCCTCATGACCGCCACCGACGGCCAGAGCACGTACTCCACCATCCTGCAGAACGCCGAGACCGTCAAGCTCGTCACCAAGGACGGCTCCATCTCCGTGTCCTCCCTGAAGAAGGGAGACAGGGTCATGGCCAGGCTGGAGTCCGGCGGAAGGCACTTCGGCATGAAGATCGACGAGACCATCAGGGAGATCTGATGAGGGTCTGCGCTTCGCTGAGCGGCGCGTCCGACATGGACTCCGCCATGGAGGCCGACATGGTCGAGGTCCGCCTCGACCTGCTCGGCTCCGTCCCCGACACCAGGGGCAAGGACACGCTGGTCACCTACAGGGACCCCGTGGACCTGTCGGTGCTGCCCGAGGGCTTCTCCGGCATGATAGACGTCGGGGAGCAGCCCAGACCGGCCACCGACCTCACCGTCGTGGGATCTTACCACGACTACGACGCCACCCCGGACGCGGACGGTATCGTCTCCAAACTCACGGCCATGGACGCGGACATCCGCAAGGGCGCGTTCAGGGTCAACAGACTGGCCGACCTGGCCAGCATCCTCGACGCTTCCAAGAGGGTCCCGGGAAGGCACGTCCTCCTCGGGATGGGCGCCCTGGGCGCGGTCACCCGCATCAGGGCGGACGTCCTCGGCAACGAGTTCTCGTTCGGATACATCGGGGAGCCCACCGCACCCGGGCAGTTCAGCGTCCGCGAGATGCTGGAGCTGGGCGACGGATGCACCGTCCTCGGGATCCTGGGCAACCCGCTGGGGAAGAGCAAGTCCCCGGCGATGCAGAACGCGGCGCTCAGGGCGTCCGGCATCAGGGGGGTTTACCTCCCCTTCGAGACCCCGGACCTGGAGAGGGCCGCGGACGTCATCCGCGGGTACGGGATCCGCGGCGTTAACGTCACGATACCGTTCAAACAGGACATCATCGACCACCTGGACCGCGTCGACAGCGTCGCGGAGAGGATCGGTGCGGTGAACACCGTCGTGAACGACGACGGGGTCCTGACAGGATACAACACCGACGTCGTCGGCATAGGATGCGCCCTGGACAGGGCCGGCATCGACGTGACCGACGGACGCGCGGTGGTCATGGGCTCGGGAGGCGCCGCGAGGGCGTGCCTCGAGTACCTCGCCTCGCGCAACTGCGAGGTCACCGTCGCCGCCAGGAACGAGGAGACCGGCAGGAGGCTGGCATCGGAGTTCGGACAGAAGTACAGGAGCCCCAGCTCCGTGTCCGTCAGGATGCACGACCTCCTGGTCAACTGCACCCCTGTCGGCATGTACTCCGACGGGCCCTACCCGATAGGCCTGGACGGGATAGACAGGGGGCTGGCCGTGTTCGACATGGTGTACGGCTCCGAGACCCCGCTGGTCAGGGCAGCCAGGGAGAAGGATTGCAGGGTCGCCTACGGAGCGGACATGCTCGCCGGCCAGGGCGCTGAATCCTTCAGGCTCTGGACCGGGATCGGGGACGCTTTCGGGATCATGAGGAGGGAACTTGAATGATGGGGAAGGGAAGCTCCCACGGTTCGATCACAGTCATCAACGCCATGCCCTGCGGCATCGGCGCCACCATCGGCGTGGACCTCAACACCACCGCCACCTTCGAGGAGACTGACGGCAGGAGGTCCGTCACCATCCTGAACGACGCGTCGGAGGACAAGAACCTGGCGCGCGTCTGCGTCAGCCGCGCCTACGAGCACGCCGGCATGGAGGAGTCCGACGGCTGGAACCTGGTCACAGACTCGGAGATCCCCGTTTCCAGGGGCCTGAAGAGCTCCAGCTGCGCCTGCAACGCCATCCTCAGGGCGGTGTTCTCCGTCCTGGGCGTGGAGATGGACCCCGTGGACCTCATCAGGCTGGGCGTGGAGTGCGCCCGCGAGGCCAGGGTCACCGTCACCGGGTCCTTCGACGACGCCTGCGGATGCGGGCTCGGGGGACTCGTCATGACCGACAACACGAAGGACGAGATCCTCGCACGCTCCGACATAGGGGACTACGATGTGGTCATCCACGTCCCGACATTCAAGATCAGGAAGACCGGGCTCCCGCTTGACAGGCTCAAGGCGGTGGCTCCGGAGATACAGAAGGCGATAGACATCGCCATGACCGACCCGTTCAGGGCCATGACCATGAACGGACGCATCATATCCGAGGCGTCGGAGGTGGACAACTCGCTGGCGGAGAAGGCCGTGTCCATGGGCGCCCTCGGCGCCGGCATGTCCGGCTCCGGACCCGCGGTCGCCATAGTGGTGGCCAGGGGCGACGGCGCCAGCTTCGCGAAGGACCTGGGCATCGCCCCCGAGGAGACCATCCTCACCAGGACGAGGTGCGGAGAATGACCTCGATGGCCTTCAAGGGCGGCAGACTGGAGGGGAAGGTCTCCCCGCCGCCGTCCAAGAGCCACACCCACCGCGCGTTCTTCCTGGCGTCCATGGCCGACGGGACCTCGAAGGTCACCAACGCCCTGCTGTCCGCCGACACCAAGGCCACCCTGGCCGCATGCAGGGCCATGGGAGCGGAGACATCCGAGCAGGACGGCGTTTGGACCATCGGCGGAGGGGACCTCCACACGCCGGGCCACGTGGACGCCGAGAACTCCGGCACCACCATGAGGATATTCGCCGGGATCTGCTCCATGTTCGACGGGGAGTCCACCATCACCGGGGACGAGTCCCTGAGGAAGAGGCCCATGGGCCCCCTGCTGGCGGCCCTGGAGAGCACCGGCGCGGTATGCACCTCCAACGGCGGGCTCCCGCCAGTGACAGTGAAGGGACCTAACCACGGCGGAAAGGTCTCAATAGACGGGGGCGTCAGCTCCCAGTTCATAACATCCCTCCTGATGGTCTCCCCCATGCTGGAGAACGACTCCGAGGTCACCGTGGAGGGCAGCATGGTCTCCGCACCTTACCTCGACGTCACGGTGCACATGATGAGGCTGTTCGGTGCCTCCGCCGAGAGGGACGGCAACGTCTTCAGGATCAAAGGGGGCACAGGATACAGGCCACACGACTACATGGTGCCAGCGGACTTCTCGTCAGCCGCGTTCCCGCTCGTAGCAGGGGCGCTGGGCGGCAGGGTCACCGTCACCGGCATGGACATGGACGATCCCCAGGGGGACAAGGCCATCGTGGACATCCTCAGGAAGGCGGGAGCCGACGTGTCCGTGGACGGGACCGAGATCACGGTCTCGAAATCAATCATCAGGGGATGCGATGTCGACATGGGCAACGTGCCCGACCTGTTCCCCATAGTGGCGGTGCTCCTCAGCACCGCCGAGGGCGACAGCCGCCTGTACGGCGCGCCCCAGCTGAAGTTCAAGGAGAGCAACAGGATCGAGACCGTGGTCAACATGATCAACGCCATCGGAGGTGACGCGGTCGCCACCGACGACGGCTGCATCATCCACGGGAAGCCCAGGCTCAGGGGCGGTGCGATCGTCCACAAGGGCGACCACAGGATCATGATGTCCGCTGCGGTCGCATCGATCGTCTGCGACGGACCGGTCACCATGGACGACGTGGAGTGCTGCGCCGTCTCCTACCCCGGGTTCCCCGAGGCCATGGCCGCCATAGGCATGTCCGAGGAGGTGCTGCGATGTACACGACCGGGGAGAGGTTCAGATTCACATTGTTCGGCAAGAGCCACGGCCCCTGCGTCGGCGGCATCCTCGAAGGGGTCCCCGCGGGATTCCCGGTGGACACGGAGATGATAGCCGCGGAGATGGCGCTCAGGAAACCAACCGGGAAGATCGGAACCCCCAGGAGGGAGAAGGACGAGGTCGAGCTCGTACAGGGGGTCACCGACGGCAGGGCCGACGGACGTCCAATCCTGATCAGAATCGCCAACGGCGACACCGACGGCTCGAAGTACATGAAGTTCTACGACACACCCCGCCCGGGACACGCGGACCTCCCAGCGCTCCTGAAGTTCCCGGACCACGACCTGCGCGGCAGCGGGCAGTTCTCCGGAAGGCTCACGGCGGCCATCGTCGCCGCCGGCGCCATCACCAAGCAGGTCATCGCCCGGGACGGCATACAGGTGGACGCCTTCACCAGGTCCGTGGGGGACGTGGCCGACACCGACATCCGCACCCAGGCTGACGCCAGGAACTCCAGGGGGTTCGCCACCAGGGCCTGCGACGCGGTCCTGGACGACAGGATGCGCGCCTGCATAGAGTCGGCCGGCTCCGAGGGCGACAGCGTCGGAGGCGTGGTCGAATGCGTCATCACCGGACTCCCCATAGGGTTCGGCGGGATATGGTTCGACGCCCTGGACGCGGAGCTGGCCAAGGCCATGTTCGGGATCCCCGCCTGCAAGGGCGTGGAGTTCGGCGACGGCTTCGGCCTGGGCACCATGAGGGGCTCGGAGAGCAACGACGGCTACCGCTTCGACGACGGACGCATCGTCACCGAGAGCAACCATCTGGGCGGGATCGTCGGAGGCATGTGCGACGGGGCGCCGGTTGTTTTCCGCACAGTGTTCAAGGCCACCCCGTCCATCGGGAAGCCCCAGGACACCGTCAACCTCCGCACGGAGGAGAACGACACCGTCGAGGTCACCGGGAGACACGACCCGTGCATCGTCCCCAGGGCCGTGGCGGTGGTCGAGGCGATGGCTGCGCTCACCGTAGCCGACCAGATAGCGAGGGGATACCGATGACGCTCGAGGACATCAGGAACGAGATCCAGGACATCGACTACCAGATCCTGGGACTCATGAAGAGGAGGCTGGAGCTGGCCAGGCTGGTCGGCGAGGACAAGATCGCCAGGAACGCCGCGGTCAGGAACATACCGCAGGAGGACAGGGTGGTCGACAGGTACAGGGGATTCGCCCTTGAGAACGGCATGAACCCGGTCTACGCCGAGAGGGTCTCCCGCACGCTCATGCAGGAGTCCGTCGAGCTCCAGGCCGCCATGCCCAGGACCACCTCGAAGGCCCACCACATCGCCATCATCGGCGGGTACGGGAAGATGGGGCGCTGGTTCGCCGACCTCCTCAAGGGGGCGGGGCACCGCGTGGACATCATCGACCCCTCATCCGGGAACGGGCTCGTGGTGGAGGACGCCAAGTGGGCGGACACCGTCATCGTGTCCATCCCCATCTCCCGCACCGGACCCATGCTCAGGAAGCTGGACGAGATCTGCAGACCGGACACCCTGATATTCGACGTGGCCTCCCTGAAGTCACCGTTCATCGACGTCCTGGAGGACATGGGGTCCAGGCGCCTCGTATGCTCCGTTCACCCGATGTTCGGCCCTTCGGCAGAGTCTATGTACGACAGGAACGTCGTGGTCTGCGACTGCGGTTCCGTCGAGGCGGTGGACAGGGCCATGGAGCTCATCGGCAACCACGGCGCCAACATTCGCAGGATGCCGGTGGGGCAACATGACATGTACATGTCCTACGTCCTCGGACTGAGCCACGCGGTCAACATCGCGTTCTTCACCGTCCTGGACAGGAGCGGCATAGACTACCAGGACATGGAGTCTGTTGCATCCACAACCTTCCACAAGCTGATGGACACCAACGAGTCCGTCGCTCTGGAGGACCCGTACCTGTACTACGAGATCCAGCATCTGAACGCCAACAGGGAGCAGATGCTGAAGGAGTTCGACAGCGCCGTCCACGATGTTGTGGAGGCCGCCCTCAGCGACGACCCGCGCGCCTTCAAGGACCTGATGGACAGGGGAAGGGAGTACTTCACCTGAGGCCGCTCATCCCCTTGAGCGTGCCGAAAACCCCTTTCATCCCTTTTACAACCGACATGCGCTCCTCGTAGAACCTGCGGTACAGCTCCGTGTTCGCCCTGTCAGGACTGAACGTGCGGTCGACCTCCGCGGACCTCTCCAGGACGGCCAGGAGATCCTTCTCGTCCCCGACGGCGTAGGCGCCCATGGCGCAGTCGGTCATCACGGCGCCGCCGCGCGTCTTCATCACCACGGCCTCGCTGCCGATCATGTCGGACTTGATCTGGTTCCATACGTCGTCGGCGCTGCCGCCCTCGGTGATCGTGATCCTGGACAGGTCCACGCCGGCGTCGCGGTACTCGTCGGTGACACCCATGTAGTCGTACCCGATGGCCTCCAGCACCGACCTCCACAGGGCGGAGCGGTCGGTGTCCAGGGTCATGTTCAGGAAGGCTCCGCTGGCGTCCATCATGTCCCCGTAGCCCCCGGTCAGATACGGGAGGAAGGTGACTCCGCGGGATCCCGCCGGCACCTGCGCGGCACCGCGGCTGAGCTCGTCGTATCCGACGTTCCCGCCGTAGACGCTGTCCTTGAACCATCTCAGTGACAGCCCTCCGGTGCGGATGAAGCCCCAGTAGAAGTACGAGTCGTCCATGGACCCGCTGTTGAATATCAGCCCCGTCCCGTGGCTGCTGAGCTTCGGGATTATCCCGTCGGTGGAGACGCAGAACATGGCGCAGGTCCCGGCGACGTCAACTGCCATGCCCGGCCTGAACACCCCGCAGCCCAGCATGGACTGCATGGTGTCCCCGGCACCGCCGCATACCGGCGTCCCGACCTTCAGGCCGGTGGCCTCGGCGATGTCCGCCGGAACGTATCCTACCACGTCCCAGGGCTTGACTATCCTCGGCATGTACGCGGGGTCGATCCCCAGGATGTCCAGCTGCTCCTCGGACCATCTCTTCTCGAGGACGTTGTACCCGAGACCCCATCCGGACATGGCCCCCTGGTCGATGAAGGCGTCGGGACCCTTCAGCCCTGCAAGATGCATCAGGATGTAGGGTGCGTTGTGAACGAACTTGCATCCGCGCTCCCTGAACTCGGGGGAGTTGCGAAGGAACCACCTGGCGAAGAGCGCCGGGAACATGCAGCTGGCGTCGGCGTTGCCGGTCTCCCTGGCCCAGATGTCCAGGTTCATGGCGTTGATGGCGTCGGCGTCCTCCTGGGTCCTGGAGTCCAGGTAGTTGATGAACGGCGTGACCGCGTTGCCGTCGGAGTCCACTCCGGTGATGCCGCAGATGATGCCGTCTCCCATGACGGATCTGATCGCCAGGGGATCCATGCCCTTGGAGGACATCTCCTCAGTGCACTCGCGGATCCCCTGGATCGTCAGCCGGAGGTACTCATCCGGGTCCATCTCGACACAGCGCGGCTCGGGATAGCGTATGGTGGTCGGGTGCGAGACCAGTGCTACGCATGTCCCGTCACCGTCGTAGACGGCGACCTTCACGCTCTGAGTGCCGGCATCGAATCCCAGATAGTACCTCTCGGCCATTTGATCGAGTTACCAAGGAACGTATGAATAAAAGGTATTTTGGTAGATACCAAGAATATAGAGAGGTTTCTCGGGCCGTTTGAGGCCCGATAACAGGTTTCTCAGTAGTACCTGCGGTAGTCGTACCTGCCGTCCCTGATCCTGGCCATGACCTCCTCGGAGACCTTCTCCAGGTCCTCCGGCGGGAACAGCCCCGAGGTGATCTCCTTGTATCCCACGGAGGACATCATGTGGACCGAGCACGAGGCCACTCCGAACGCCCTCTGCAGCGGACCGGATGTGACGTCGACGTACTGGACCTTGTCGTAGTTGATGTACTCCGTGGCGGTGTCGTATCCGCCGTACACGAACATGAACGAGTCCTTCCCCATGTCGAAGGTGCGGTGCCTCTGGGCCAGACCGGAGTGTCCGAAGATCAGCACGGGGATCATCACGGCGAAGAACGCCTCGGTCGCCCTGATAACCAGGGCCCAGGTCTCGCTCATTCCGTCGAGATAGTACTCGGCAGTGAACAGGAGGCCCAGGAACACCGCTATGACCGCAGCCGCGAAGACCACGTCGGTGATGAGCATGGGAATCAGCGCCCTGCGGGGCTGGTGCTCCGGCTCGGACTCGAAGACCAGCTCGGGAGCCAGCTCGCCCAGGAGCCTGCGGACCTCGTCCTTCCTCTTGAGGGGGCAGAGAAGCGGGACGTTGTTCTCGTCGCTGGCCATGCCCACGACCTCCGCCTCCAGCATCGCCTTGCCGATGATCCTGGCCAGCAGGGGCTCCCTGATCCTGACGCTGTTCACCTTGTTGATCTTGAACGAGCTGCGGGTGGTGGTTATGAGACCGCTCTCCACCGTCACGGTGTCGCCCACGCGGAAGATCCTGTAGTTGTAGTACTTCAGGATAGCCTGTATGAACGGGACCACCTCGGAGAACACCAGCAGGATGACCGCTGTGATGAGTCCCCCGCTGTTGTCGTAGAACAGCATGACCACGGCGTAGAACAGCATCAGGAGACCGAACAGCGCCTGGTAGGTGGGCTGCCCGAGTATGGCGTGCATGATGACGTCCTCGTTGGACACCTTCACCAGGGTCTGCACCAGGACGTCGTCCTGGACGGTGTTGCTCTTCTCGAATATCAGGGAGTTCAACTGGCTGCGGAGGCGGTCCGCCATGTCCTTCTTCAGGACCAGAGTGGCCTCGGCGGCGGTGGCGTTCATGCTGGAGTTCACGTTGAACGTCAGCGTGGAGGTCCCGAACACCCTGTTCAGCAGCGTCCTGGTGACGTTCACGGACGCCAGCCTGGTGTACTGGATGTGCTTGTCGGACTTGGCGATGGCCGTGCGGGTCACGTGGAGCTCGGTGTCGGTGAAGATATAGAACGTCCTCTTCCAGTAGAAGTATGACCACAGGAAGACGACCACCATGATAGCCCCGACGATCAGGGCTATGTCGGTGAGCTTGCCGGACGCATCCGTGTCGCGGAGCATCCCCCATGCTATGACCGCCACGACGAGGACGGTCGAGAGCATGTACCCGACGATCACCGAGGGGTGGTTCCTGAAGGTGCGGCTGCTCTCGTCAGGCTGCATTCAGACCCTTTCCTTGAGCATGCGGACGATCTTGTCGTTGAGCGCGGTGGCGATGCCCTCGGCCACGTCCTCTTCCAGGAACTGCAGGGAGACCTCGCCCCCGGCGGTGGTGATCCCCACGTCGGCCAGGCCGAATATGCGGTTGATCGGGCCGACCCTGACGTCCACCTGGTGGACCCTCTCCACGGGGACCAGCAGGTGGGTGATGTACAGGATACCCCTGCGGACCTCTATCTTGTCCTCGTCCATCCTGTATCTGTAGCGCTTGTAGAACACGAAGGGGCCGACAGCGCAGTAGACCAGCAGGATGACGAAGATCACAGCCAGCCATTTCGCGGCCCACTCGGTGTCGAGTGTCTCGATGTATATCAGATAGAACACGGCCACCGTGATGACGATCCCGATGGCGCGGGACAGGTACATGGATTTGAGGCACGAGGGGTTCAGCACCCTGTAGCCGTCCACGGTGAGTCCGTTCTCGTCGACCTTGAAGCGGTTGACCTTCCCATCCTTCATGGTTCCCCAATCATGGGATCGATATTTAATGATAATCGTTAAATTATTATGAAACGTACGGTTGAAACCCAGGAGTATCCGGAGGAGAACTGGGATTTCGAAATACCTGGATCGGACAATATATACTGACGAATATGCAATGATGCACTAAAAATGGATTTTCAAAACTCGATTTCGCACCAAGAAGATGTTAGACCGCCGTGTGTTTCCGAAATGCAATCTTGAATCTAACACCTGCATCCGAACTCGTCGCAGTGCAGGTTCGGGACGATGGTGTTGGTCATCGTTCGACCCGAGGTCTTCGATGTCATGGCGGGATATCCAGGCACATTGAACCGTGGATTCTGTTCCAGTAAACTTTTCCTGTAAGGTTAAAATACCTGAATGTTCGATGTGCTATCCATGGCACGTGGAGACAATGCCGACGACAGCGACAGGGAATACAGGTTCGTCACCATAGAGTACGGGCTCAGCCCCAACGCCACCCAGACCAGGAAGCTGGAGGAGACGCTGTCGGTGTGCGGTTCCGCGTACAACTTCCTCCTCGCAGAGTGCAAGGCGGATGCAATCATGGGCATACGCCAGAGGAAATACGGGGAGCTCACATCGCTCCTGCCCGGGATGAAGGCCTCGGATTCCATGTACAAGGCCCCCTACTCCCAATGTCTGCTTGATGTCTGCAAGCGCGTCGAGAGGGCCATGTCCGGATGTGATTGGAACGAGGACGGCGACCCGGAACATCTCCCCAGGTTCAAGTCCCGCCACAGGTACCACTCGTTCACGTACCCCAGCGACCAGGGCTTCGAGTTCGTGGGGGACCGTCTGCGCCTGAAGAAGATCGGCGATGTGAAGTTCCTTCACAGATACTTCCCCAAGGACGGGAAGCCCCGCACGTGCACCATCAGGAGGAACGCGCGCGGGAAATGGAAGGCCTTCGTCACGTTCAGGGTGCCGATGATCGTCAGGAACGAGGAGTTCATCGAGTGTCCCCGTGTGCCCGAGGGCTACGACCTCGGGCTCGGGGACATCGTCACCGACACCAACGGCGTCAAGTTCAGGAACCCGAACCTGTACGCCGAGAAGAGGGATGAGATCGCCAGGCTCCAGAAGAAGATGCAGTCCTGCGAGAAGGGCTCCCCCGGATGGGAGAGGGCCAGGCGTCGCCTGGCCGCCATCCATGAGGACATCCACAACCAGCGCAAGGGCCGGCTGAACCAGCAGGCCCACGAGATGGTCCAGGGACACAGCGTCATTGTTGTGGAGAGGCTCTCGCCGAAGAACATGAAGGAGAAGGCGGACAACCCCGCGGTCGTCCGCGACAGATACACCGACGCATCCTGGGGGATGCTCCTGAGCATGGTGAGGCGCAAGGCGGAAGGGGCCGGCGTCGTCGTCGTGGAAGTGGATCCCAGGAACACGTCGAGGACGTGCTCGCAATGCGGGCACGTGAAGGAGGCGTTGCCGCTGTGGCAGCGGACGTACCGCTGCCACGAGTGCGGTCTGGTCATGGACCGCGACAGGAACGCCGCCATCAACATACTGGGGTCGGGGATGCGGTCCCTCCGCGAAGCGGTAAACGGTCAGCCAGACTGATCACATGGTTGGACCGTCACGGTTGTGTTTAGGAAACACACGATGGTCTAACATCCCCCGCACCAAAAACGGAATTTCAAGGTGCATATAAGCAATCGTGATGATTGACCCCGGGGTCTCCCCCGGGGAGTGGAACCTCAGTCGCGGTTCAGGTACGCACCCGTCGCACCCGAGGAGACCAGCTTCCTGTACTTCTTCTGGACACCGACGACGGGTCTCTCGACCGGCTTGAAGTCCTTCAGACGCGCGGCGATCTCCTCGTCGGAGAGCCTGACGTTCAGCGACCTGGCGGGGATGTCGATGTCGATGATGTCCCCGTCCCTGACGGCGGCGATGGGTCCTCCCGCGTAGGCCTCGGGGGACACGTGGCCGATAGCCCCTCCCCTGGAGGCTCCGGAGAACCTGCCGTCAGTGATCAGGGCCACGGACTCTCCAAGGCCCCTGCCCATGATGAGGCTGGTGGGGGAGAGCATCTCGGGCATTCCCGGGGCTCCCTTGGGACCCTCGTTCCTGATTATCACCACATCGCCGGCGATGATCCTCCCGGATGTGATGGCGTCGGCGGCGTCCTTCTCGCACTCGAACACCCTGGCGGTTCCGCTGAACTGCATCATCTTGGGGCTGACGGCGGCCTGCTTGACCACGGACCCCTCGGGGGCGATGTTGCCCTTGAGGACGGCGATGCCGCCCTGCTGATGGAACGGCCTGTCCAGGGGCCTGAGGACCTCCTCGTCCCTGACCTCCGCGGCATCAGCTATCTGGCGGACTGTGGTGCCGTTGCCGGTCATGCAGTCGGAGAGCCTGTCCCTGAGAACCTTGAGGATCGCGGGCACACCGCCGGCGCGGTCCAGGTCCTTGATGGCGTAGGGGCCGGCGGGCCTGAGGCTGGTGATGTGGGGCGTGTCCTTGGAGATCTCGTCGAAATCCTCCAGGGTCACAGGGCATCCGAACTCCTGGGAGATGGCGGGCAGATGCAGGGCGGTGTTGGTGGAGCCGCCGATGGCCATGTCCACGCGGATGGCGTTGAGGAAGGAGTCCCTGGTGACGATGTCCCTGGGCTTGACGTCCTTCCTGACCAGCTCGACGATCCTCCTACCGGTCTCCCTGGCGATCTGCAGCTTCCTGTTGTCGTCGGCCAGGGACGTGCCGCAGCCTGTGAGGCTCATGCCGATGGTCTCGGTGAGGCAGGCCATGGTGTTGGCGGTGAAAAGTCCGGAGCAGCTGCCCCTTCCGGGACAGGCGGTGCACTCGACGGTGCGGAGCTCCTCCTCGCCGATGGTTCCGGCACTGTAGGCCCCCACGGCCTCGAACACGGACTGCAGGTCCATGTTACCGTCCTTGCCGGCTCCGGGCTCCATGGCGCCTCCGGTGACGATGAGCGCGGGGACGTTCATGCGTCCGGCGGCCATCAGCATGCCGGGGGTGACCTTGTCGCAGTTGGAGACACCGACCCAGCCGTCCAGGGCGTGGCCCTCGACCATGACCTCGCAGCAGTCGGAGATGACCTCCCTGGAGATCAGGGAGTACCTCATGCCCTTGTGGCCCATGGCGATACCGTCGCACACCGCGGGGACACCGAAGACGAACGGCTTCCCGCCGGCCTCGATGATGCCCTCCTTGACGGCCTCGACGATCTCGTTCAGATGGATGTGGCCGGGGACGATGTCGTTCCAGGAGTTCGCGATCCCGATGAACGGCTTCTCGAAATCCTCGTCGTCCAGACCGTCGGCGCGGAGCAGGCTCCTGGCCGGGGCCTTGTCCAGACCCTTCTTGACAGCATCGCTTCTCATGATGATCACATCAGAATTGGATGTGTGGGCATCACGGGACCGTATCTAAACGTGTCGATGCGTGATTACAAAGATGAAGAACAGAAGAAAGGTAAGGGGAGGGGTTTCCCCCTCCTTGGATAGTTTAGAGGTTTCAGGCGCTGCGGAGAACGATCTCGATGTTGACACCATCGGGAACCTGGATCCTCATGAGCTGCCTGAGGGCGCGCTCGTCGGCGTCCAGGTCGATGAGCCTCTTGTGGATGCGCATCTCCCAGCGGTCCCAGGTCTCGCTTCCCTCTCCGTCAGGACTCTTCCTGCAGGGGACCCTGAGCTTCTTCGTGGGAAGGGGGACGGGTCCGCGGATGTCCACGCCGGTCCTCTGGGAGATTCCCTTGATCTGGGCGCAGACGCTGTCGACCTTAGCCGGGTCGGTTCCGCTGAGAGAGATTCTTGCGCGCTGTGACATCGTTTATCCCTTAGAGATAAAGTGAAGAGGAGAGGGCCCCTTCAGGCCTTCTCGACTTCGATGCACATTCCAGCAGCGACGGTCTGTCCCATGTCACGGATGGCGAACCTTCCGAGGGGCGGGAACTCTTTCGCGGTCTCGACGACCATGGGCTTGGTGGGCTCGAGCTTGACGACGGCGATGTCACCGGTCTTCAGGAAGTCGGGGTGGTCGGCCTTGACCTGTCCGGACTTGGGGTCGATGGTCTTGATGAGCTCGACGAACCTGCAGGCGGTCTGGGTGGTGTGGCAGTGGAACACGGGGGTGTATCCGACTGTGATGACCGAGGGGTGGTTCAGCACGACGATCTGAGCGGTGAAGGTCTTGGCGACGGACGGAGGGTTCTCGATGGGTCCGGCGACATCTCCCCTCTTGACGTCGTTCTTGGCGACTCCACGGACGTTGAATCCGACGTTGTCACCGGGAAGAGCCTGGGGCAGCTGCTCGTGGTGCATCTCGATGGACTTGACCTCTCCCTGAACGTGGGAAGGCTCGAACATGACCTTCATGTTGGGCTTGAGGATTCCGGTCTCGACACGTCCGACGGGGACGGTTCCGATTCCGGTGATGGTGTAGACGTCCTGGATGGGCAGCCTGAGGGGCTTCTCGGTGTGCTTCTCGGGGACCTTCAGGTTGTCGAGGGCCTGGATGAGGGTGGGTCCCTTGTACCAGGGCATCTCTCCGGAGAGGGTCTTGATGTTGTCGCCGTTGTAGGCGGAGACGGGGATGAAGGGCACCTCGTCGGTCTTGACACCGACCATCTTCATCAGCTTGGTCATGGCCTCTTTGGCCTCGTTGTACTTGGCCTGGTCGTACTTGACGGCGTCCATCTTGTTGATGGCGACGATAATCTGCTTGACTCCGAGGGTGGTGGCCAGGAAGACGTGCTCCTTGGTCTGGGCCTGGGGTCCCTCGATGGCGGAGCAGGTGATGATGGCTGCGTCGGCCTGGGAGGTTCCGGTGATCATGTTCTTGACGAAGTCACGGTGTCCGGGGGCGTCGATGACGGTGAAGTAGTACTTGTCGGTGTAGAACTTCTTGTGGGCGACGTCGATGGTAACTCCCCTCTCCCTCTCCTCTTTGAGTCCGTCCATGACCCAGGCGAAGTAGAAGGATCCCTTTCCTTTCTCCTCGGCCTCTTTCTTGTATTTCTCGACGATGTGGGGGTCGATCGCACCAGTCTCCAGGAGGATCCTTCCGGTGAGGGTGGACTTTCCGTGGTCGACGTGGCCGATGATGACCAGATTCATGTGCTCTTTCTCTGCCATTGTTTATTCCTCCGTATGGAACGCTATTGTGAGCGATAAGGGGTTTGGTATTTAAGGTTTACAGACTCCCGCTCGGACCTCAGAGGCCGGCGTAGTACTTGTCGTCGTAGGGCTCGGGGTTGAGTCCCTTGCGGGTCCTGATCTCGGTGACGATCTTCTTCTGAAGCTCGGGCGGGACCTGGTGGAACCCTGCGTTCTCCAGGGACCAGATTGCGCGTCCCTGGGTCGATCCACGGATGTCGGACGAGAATCCGAACATGTCCGCGACGGGCACCTCGGCGGTGACTGTGGAGTCGGAACCCTCCTGACCCATCTCGAGGATGGTTCCGCGGCGCTGGTTGATCAGGTTGACGGCTCCTCCCATGTAGTCGGGGGGAACTGCGACGTACAGCTTCTGCATGGGCTCAAGCAGGATCCTTCCGGCCTGGCACATGGCTCCGTAGATACCGTCCCTGACGGCGGGGATGATCTGGGCGGGTCCCCTGTGGATGGTGTCCTCGTGCAGCTTGGCGTCCATCAGGCAGACCTTGAGTCCGGCGACCTTCTCGTTGGCGAGGGGTCCCCTCATCATGGCCTCCTCGAAGGACTGCTTCACGAGCTCCATGGTCTCGTGCAGGTACTGGATTCCCTTGGTGCAGTCGATCAGGACGTTGTTGTTCTTGAACGCGACGACGCCCTTGGCCTCGACATCGCTCATTCCGAGTCCCATCAGCTGCTGGGCAAGGGCCTTGGGGTCCTTGATCTTGGAGTCCACGTCGATCTCGTTCCTCCTGATGGCGTCCTTGACGGACTCCTCCAGGGGGCTGACGATGAAGTAGAACTTGTTGTGCTTGTTGGGCGACTTACCCTCGAACTCGCTGGGGTTGGATCCCTTGACGGACTCCTGGTACACGACGATCGGAGGGGACGCGATGATGTCGACGCCCTGCTCGTTCTTGATCCTGTACTCGGTGATCTCCAGGTGGAGCTCTCCCATTCCGGACATCAGGTGCTCGCCGGTCTCGTTGTTGATCTCGATGTTCAGCGAGGGGTCGGCCTTGGCGATGACCCTGAGGACCTCGACCAGCTTGGGCAGGTCGGCCATGTTCTTGGCCTCGATGGCCTTGGTGATGACGGGCTCGGAGTAGTGGGACATCTTCTCGAAGGGCTCCATGTCCTTGATGGAGGACACGGTGCTTCCGGCGATGGCGTCCTTGAGTCCGGTCAGCGCGACGATGTTTCCGGCCTTACACTCCTCGATGGGAGTCCTGTCGGCTCCGACCATCAGGGCGACGGTCTGGACCCTCTGGGGGTTGGGCTGTCCGGCGATGTAGAGGGTCTGTCCCTTCCTGACGGTTCCGGAGAACAGCCTTCCGATGGCGATCTCTCCGGCCTGCTTGTCCATGATGATCTTGGTGACCATCATGGCGACGTCGCCGTTGGGGTCGCAGTTGAGCATCTCCTGTCCGATCTTGGACTTGAGGTCTCCCTTCCAGATGACGGGGATACGGACCTTCTGCGCGTCGGGCGGGCAGGGGATGTGGTTGATGGCCATCTCGAGGGCCACGTCGGCGAGGGGGATGATCTTGGCCAGCTCGGCCTGACCGCCCTCGCGTCCGCAGTACTCGAAGACCTTGGTGAGGTTCATGCCCATCTTCTTGAGCTCGGGCCTCTGGAGGTAGGGGATGGAGACCGCCCAGTTGTTGTAGGCGGATCCCAGGGCGACGGTACCGTCCTGGAGGCTGACCTGCCACTGCTTGTTCAGGGGGGCGGGCAGGATGTCCGCGATCTTCTTGTTGAACTCGGTGATGATCTTGGAGAACTTGTCGATCATCATCTGGGGGGTGAGCTGCTGCTCGACGATGGCCCTGTCGACCTTGTTGATGAAGAGCATGGGCCTGACCCTCTCCTTGAGGGCCTGCCTGATGACTGTCTCGGTCTGGGGCATGATACCCTCGACGGCGCAGCACAGGATGTACACACCGTCCAGAGCCCTCATGGCCCTGGTGACGTCTCCGCCGAAGTCGACGTGTCCGGGTGTGTCGATCAGGTTGACCAGGTAGTGGTCCAGCTTCCCGGAGGTGGGGTCCTTGTACGGAACGACCATGGCCGCGGATGCGGCGTTGATGGTGATTCCCCTGGCGGCCTCCTGCTCGTCGTAGTCGAGCAGGCGCTGCTCTCCGGCTGTCTCGGAGGACATCATTCCGGCACCTGCGATCAGGTTGTCGGAGAAGGTGGTCTTTCCGTGGTCGATGTGCGCTGCGGTTCCGAGGTTCCTGATGAGTTTCTGATCCTTCATCAGCTCGACTGCTTTCTTCGCGTTGTCTTCTCTACGGCCCATGTTCACTCACCTTTGTTCAGCGGGATCATCTGGCGGACTGGGCGACCCTCTCGGCCTCCTCCTTCTTTGCGACGGAGTAGGAGGTGATGTCACCCTTGGCGGCGAGCATGAGCTCGTCGGCCAGGCACTCGTATACGGGTTTCTTGTTCTTGGTGGAAGCCGCGACGACACCGGTGCTGAGGTTCCTCAGGGCGATGTCGAGCCTCCTCTGGGGGGAGATGTCCACGGCCTTGGGGACGGAGATTCCTCCGAACTGCAGCCTGGTGACCTCCTCGCGGGGGGCGGCGTTCTCGAGACCCTCGATCAGGACCTGGACCGGGTTCTTGTGGGTCTTGGCGGCGACGATGTCGAACGCCTGGGCCACGGTCTTGTACGCCTTCATCTTCTTTCCGGTGTACTTCTCGGTCCTCATGATGTTGTTGATGAGCCTCTCGACGATGCTCAGCTTCGACTTCCCGAACCACCTGTTGGCGTGCTTTCCACCGGAGTGGGGGACGTTGGTGGGCGTGAGGTCGATGTATTTGGCAAGTCCTCCGTCGTTGACGACGACCTCGGAGGTGTCGTACTTGCCGAAGATGAGCGCTTTCTGTGCTACGATCTCGTCTGCCATGTGAATCATCTCACGGGTTTGTCCGTCCTGCCCCTGACCATCTGGTCCAGGGAGACGTTGTTGACTTTGATGACTTTGTAACGGACTCCGGGAATGTCTCCGTAGGACCTTCCCATCCTTCCGCCGATACCCTCGACCATGACCTCATCGTGCTCGTCGATGAAGTTGATGGCTCCGTCTCCGACAGCGAAGGCGGTGATCTGGCGTCCGTTCTTGATGAGCTGGACCTTGACGCACTTCCTGATGGCGGAGTTGGGCTGCTTGGCCTCGATTCCGACCTTCTCCAGGACGATTCCACGGGCCTGGGCGGATCCCTCGAGCGGATCGGACTTCTCCCTCAGCTTGAGGACCCTCTTCTTGTAACCCCTGTCCAGCCAGCGGAACTTCTGGCGGTCAGTCTTCATTTTCCTTGCGGTGTACAGACCGTTTCCCACTTTTTCACCTCGAATTTGTCTTGATTTCGATTGGAACGTCGATAGCCTGACCTATGTCAGACCTCTAATGCTAAGGTGGCTAGCCCCACATCATATTTAAAAAAATCGGGCAGGAAAGGGTTTTTTCAGGATTTCTACGGAGTCCACCGATAAAGCGGTGTTAACCGTAGAGCTCCCTGCAGGCGTCGCCGAGGACCTTCATGCCCGCCGCGATCTGCTCGTCGGTGGGCGTGGCGAAGTTGAGGCGGATGGTGTTGGCGCCGCCCCTCACGTGGAAGGGCCTGCCGGGCATGACCACCAGCTTCCCCTCCAGCAGCCTCTCGTAGAGCCTCATGGCGTCGGTGCCCTCTGGGGTCCTCAGCCACACGAACATGCCGCCGTCCGGGTCGTTCCAGGAGACGGTGTCCGGGAGGTTGTCCTCCATGGCGTCCAGGAACACCTTCTTCTTCCTCGCATATCCCCTGCGAAGGCCCTGCAGGTACGCGTCGTAGTCGTTGTCCTGCAGGAAGCGGTCGATGACCCTCTGGCAGAAGGTGTTGGACTGCAGGCAGCACGCCTCCAGGGACCTGCCGGCCTTGGCGACCATCCAGTCCGGGACCACCATCCACCCCACCCTCATGCCGGGCGAGATGGTCTTGGAGAAGGAGCCGGTGAGGACTGTGTCCTCCGGGATCATGGACTTCATGGTCCTGCCCACCCTCCCGTTGTAGCCGAGCTCGCCGTAGGCGTCGTCCTCGATGAGCATGCATCCTGAGTCGCCGACGATCTCCGCGACCCCCTTCCTGACGTCCTCGGAGTAGCTGGCCCCGGAGGGGTTCTGGTGGTTGGGGATGGAGTAGAACAACCTCGCGCCATCGGACACCGCCTCGGACAGTTGGTCCAGGTCGACGCCGCCGGGTCCGATATCGATGCCCCTGAAGTCGGGGGAGTACGCGGAGTAGGACTGGATCGCGCCCAGGTAGCCGGGGTTCTCCACGGCCATGACGTCGCCGTGCTCCAGGAACATCTTCCCCATGAGGTCGAAGCAGACCTGGGACCCGCTGGTCATCAGGACGTTCTCCCAGGAGGTGTCGAAGCCGAGCTCCCTCCTGCACCTCTCGGCTATGCGCTTCCTCAGCGGGATGTAGCCGGTGGCGGTGTCGTACTGGAGGGCGCCGTAGGGCTCCTCGGCCATGACGTCGTCGATGGCCTTCCTCATCGCCGGGATGTCGAACAGAGAGTTGTCCGGGAGGCCGGTGGCGAACGCGATCATGCCAGGCTTGGCCGCCACGTCCACCAGGCTCATGATGAAGGAGTCCATGGTGGACTCCGCGGAACGGGAGAACCTGTGCTCCATCCTCACCACCTCATGTCGTCGAACGCCCTCTGCATCATCTGCGTCGTCACATCCCTGAGCTCGGGGTTCATGCGTGTGATCTGGTCGTGCCAGGCCTTTATCCTGGACGCGTCGGGCTTCCCCGATGCCGCCAGGTCGCCGGGCAGCGGGATGCGCTTGGACCTGTTGACGTAGAGCCAGTACTCGCCGGCCTCGTCCCTCCAGAGGAACGGCAGCGGCCTGACCTGCACCGCGACGGCGGACCTGTCCCTGCCGCCGTGGATCTCCGCGACCTCGGCCTCCACCACATCGGGGGAGACCGGGACGGAGTTCTCGCCGGCGGAGAGGGGGATCTCCTCCACGGTCTTGTCCATCCTGAACAGGCGGCATACGAAGTCCCCGGTCTGGGACACCATGGCGACGACGTTCCCGTCCGCGAAGGACGCGGACATCCTCGGAGGGTTCCTGATGGTCATGAACCTCCTCATGGGGAACGAGTTGACTGTGATGTATATGGTGAACTCGGGGGCGTTGGAGCCATAGATATCCTCCTTGATGGAGTTCAGCGGCACCCTGTAGGTGTCGTCGGTCCAGTCGGGGGTGATCTCCCTCTTCTTGCCCTTGTCGCCTCCGAAGAACAGGGCCTTCTTCCTGGCCCCGGCGACCGTCACGATCAGGGTGTCGCCCAGGTCGCCCACGTCGACCTCGGCGGGCTGGAAGCGGACCGGCCCGGAGCCGATGTCGTAGGTGACCGCTGGCATGTTCCAGACTATGGAGATGTCCGCCCCGTTCCTCTGCACCCTGTAAGGACCGTCGTAGACGTCGCCCTGACGGGTCTCCCCGAAGACGGTGAAGGTGAACGCGGGGTCGGCGGGGATGTCGCCCTTTCCGGGGCGGCTGCACTCGAAGTCCGGGATGTACACGAACCTCTCCGACGCCAGCCTCTGGGTCTCCTTGGACAGGACGATCTCCAGGACCCCGTCGGTGTCGGTCTCGAAGGTCATGGGCGCGGACACAGGGGCGGTGCCGCCGGCCACCTGGTTGCCCGAGGCGTCGAGCAGGGCGACGGTGCACTCCTCCAGCTCGCAGTTCTCGACGGCGACGGTGAAGGCCGGGAACCTCCTGTGGATCTGGAGCCTGACGCCGTCCACGGACGCCTCCGCGTCCTGGATTCCGGCCGGGACCTTCAGCGATCCCTTGGCCTTCTTCCTCTTGGCGGGCTTGGGCTTCTTCTCGGGCTCCTCCGCAGGCACTGGCTCATCCTTCGAGACGGGGGCCTCCCCGGCCTGGCTCTCCTGTTCGGGAGCCTTCTTCTCATGCTTCCTGTCGTCCAGCCAGACGCCTCCGGCCACGGAGACCTCGGCCCTCTCGACGACCGCAGACCCGACCTCCACCGACTCGTGGATCTCGGTCTTGACGGTCCTCAGGGAGGTGCCCCTGGCGTGGACTATGTACGTCTCACCGACCGGCCTCCCGACCGGCAGTCCGATGTTGTTGAAGAAGAGCAGGCTGCGGGGCTTGTAGCGGAACGCGTCGGCGCCGTCGATGACCAGGGTGAACGGCTCCAGCGGCGAGATGCCGGCTGAGGTGATGTCTATGGTGGCGGAGCGCGTGGTCCTGCCGCCCGCGCGGGGGACGGAGTCCAGCCTTCCCAGGGGGACCACGCCCTCGGCGCAGTCCACGGCCACCTCGAACCTGGCGTTCTCGTCCGAGGAGTACCGGGGTATGTACAGCAGGAACCTGCCGTCCTTGTAGTTGATCTTGGGGCTGACGTTGCCGAAGCCAGTCTGGACGTCTCCTCTCTGCTGACCCTGGCGGGGACGCCTGGGTTCGGGTCTCGATGCCGGGATCGGCATCCTGTCCTTCTCGGAGAAGAATTCCTCGAAGCTCATGTCGGAGATGTCCTTGTGCCCTTCCATTCTACCACTTCACCGCTCTGTAACAGCCCATTCATATTAAGGGTACTGGACAGGACCCGCGGGACACCGGACGGACCCCTCCGACGGATCGCCGTCGCCTCATGGGAATGCCGTCTAACGATTGCCATATTCACTGTTCGATTCAATCGTTGGTTCCGTTATTCTATACATTTGTTTTAGATTATAGTGATATTCTGTTCATATGAACACGCGACACGGAAACGGTTATATCCCCCGCCCGCGTACGGAGGTTCCCGTTGATTCGGATGAAGTTGATTTTCGTCAGCGGAGGAGTGATTTCCGGACTCGGAAAAGGCATAACGGCATCGTCCATCGGCAGGCTCCTGGAGTCCCGCGGGATCAGGGTGTCGGCGATCAAGGTGGACCCGTACCTGAACGTGGACGCGGGGACTATGAACCCGTACGAGCACGGCGAGGTGTACGTGCTGGACGACGGCGGGGAGGTGGACCTGGACCTGGGGAACTACGAGAGGTTCATGGACCTGCACCTGACCCGGGACCACAACATCACCACCGGCAAGGTCTACCGCACGGTGATCGAGAACGAGAGGCGCGGCGAGTACCTGGGGAAGACAGTTCAGATCATCCCCCACGTCACCGACGAGATCAAGCGCCGCATCACGTCCGTGGCCAGGGACTCGGGGGCGGACGTGGTGATCGTGGAGCTCGGGGGAACCGTCGGGGACATGGAGTCCATGCCGTTCCTGGAGGCCGCGAGGCAGCTGGGGAGGGACCTGGGCAGGGAGGAGAACGTCATGTTCGTGCACACCACCCTGGTTCCCATAATGGGGTCCGTCGGCGAGGAGAAGACCAAGCCGACCCAGCACTCCGTGAAGGAGCTGATGAGCATAGGCATCAGGCCGGACATCATCGTCTGCAGGTGCTCCGAGCCGATCACCGACTCCGCCAGGGCGAAGATCGCCATGTTCTGCGACGTCCCCGAGGAGGCGGTCATCTCCACGCCGGACGCCCGCACCACCTACGAGGTCCCGCTGAACCTGGAGAGGCAGGGTGTGGCCGACCTGATCATCGACAGGATGAGGCTCCGCCCCATGACGTCCAGGAGGGACATGTCCTCCTGGGAGGGACTGGTCGACAGGATCGTGGACCCGGTCAGGGAGGTCAGGATCGCGCTGGTCGGCAAGTACACGTCCCTGGCCGACTCCTACCTGTCCCACCTGGAGGCGTTCACCCACGCGGGCGCCGCCAGGAGGTGCAGGATCAGGACGGTGTTCGTGGACAGCGACAGGCTCACATCGGAGGACCCGGCCGAGGTCCTCTCCGGAGTGGACGGGATCATCGTCCCCGGGGGCTTCGGCACCAGGGGTGTGGAGGGCATGCTTGCCGCCGCGAGGTACGCAAGGGAGAACAAGGTTCCGTTCCTGGGCGTGTGCCTGGGGTTCCAGATAGCCACCATAGAGTTCTGCCGCGACGTCCTGGGACTCGAGAAGGCGAACAGCACCGAGTTCGACCCCCGCACCCCGGACCCGGTGGTGTGCATCATGGACGAGCAGAGGGGAATCTCTGAGATGGGAGCCACCATGCGCCTGGGAGCCCAGGACGTGGTCGTCGCCGAAGGGTCGAAGGCCCACGCGCTGTACGGGTCCGCGCTGATCTCGGAGAGGCACAGGCACAGGTACGAGGTCAACCCCAACTACATCGACAGGATCGAGGCCGCCGGATGGAGGTTCACCGGAAGGTCGGATTGCGGGACCAGGATGGAGATCGGGGAGCTGGAGGGGCACCCGTACTTCGTTGCGTCCCAGTTCCACCCGGAGTTCAAGTCCAGGCCGCAGAGGCCGTCGCCGCTGCACCAGGGCTTGGTGGATGCTGCGTTGAAAAATTAATTGAATAAAACGGGGGTCAGACCCCCGTATAATCAGTTTGGTACGGTGGATGTGCCTGAAGATCCGTAAATATCTCCAGTCACAGGCCCATCGAAGTTGAAAATGATGCCAGGCGTGCCTGCCATCAATTCTGCACTGCAGTTCGTCACTCCTTCGAGACTGAATGTCAGAGAGTAGGTCGTGTTTCCATGGACTCCCTTGAACGAGAACTCTCCTGTCTGTGTCCATGTTGTCCCCTCTGGACCGAAAGCGATGAGTCCCGCACTCCCACCATCGGGAAGTGCAACGCCTCCTGCCACCAGAGGAGTGGTGCTAGCTTCGGAATCCACAAGGTATATCGATATACCTGCCGGCTGTCCCATTCCAAGGTTGATGGCGGGAGCCCACTGAGCGTACAGTGTAACGTATCCGTGCGCAGGGTACGATATAGTGCTTCCGGGAGCATACGAGGTTCCTGAGCCGTCAGCACTTGTGTTCCATCCGACAAACGCGTAACCACTGTTCGTGAACATGTTGTTCGACACCGAAGTGGAAGTCAGCCTGAATGTCGGGTTTCCCTCATAGGTCACACCATCATTGCCGTCGTAGACGACGCCGACGTAACCCTTGTTCTCGTCATCGCCACCACCCATCCCGACCACCACCGCAGCGACTGCGATGACGATCACGACGACGGCGACGACCCCGATCAGAGTCTTGCTGTTCATGAGATTGAAACCGCGTTTAGATAATAAATGAAGATGGGCCGACCCCGCATCAGGATGGGCCGTTCAGTACGTCCCGTATCCCCGCAAGACGCTCCGCGACGTCCCTGCCCTTCTCCGTGAGGTGCACGAACACAGCCTTCTGGTGGATGACCTCCAGCTCGATCAGCCCGCAGGCCTCCAGCTTCGCCATCTTCTCCGAACCGCGCGGGCATCCGTTCACGTACCTGTACAGATCGGTCTTCCTGCACCCGTCGTGGTCCAGGAGGTAGAGGAGGAACGTGATCATGTTGCGCTCCTCCAGCACCAGCATGCTATCGTGCGACTTGTCCTGCCGAACTGCCACCATGATTCATTCATTAGTTTATTGTGTATAAAACACTACTTTTTTCTTTACATGACTCAGTCTATTGAACAAAAGTTCCATTCCATCCACCGTCCTCCACACACCCGTGTCCGGAGAGGAGGGACCGGGACTCCACTTCGAGGGGTTCCCGGACGAACGGAAGGTCAACATCCTGCAGTTGAAGCACACCATAGACATCCTGCTCTACATCAACAGCAGGGGCTCCGTCAGGGAGGTGGACGTGCGCAACGACGTCACCGGCAACTTCGATATGTCCAGCAAGCGCCTGAACATGCTGAGGGAGATGGGGCTGGTAGACTGCATGTACCCGGACTCCAACGTCAAGGGCCACAAGGCCCGGAAGTGGTGGCTGACCGGAAAGGGCAGGACCATGGCCAAGATGCTGATAGTCATGGACCGCAGCATCTCCGGGGAACTCGACCTCGAGGACCCGGTGATCGAGGAGTTCTGCGACGAGGCCCTCATGCCCGACGAGACCTCCGAGAAGAGGTAAGGGAGGGGCTGATGCCCCTGTTTCATGTTTCAGGTGTCCGTCCCGGCCATCACGGCCTGCATCTGCATGAGGAGGTCGACGACCTTCCGGCCCCTGTCCGTCAGACTTATGCTGGTGAACCTGCCGTGGATGCTCCCGATTTCGATCAGACCGTTGGACTCCAGGAGGTTCAGCTTCTCGGGGAAGCGCGGAGTGCGCGACAGGTCCCTGTATATCTCGGACTTCATGCATCCCTCGTGGTCCCTGATGTAGAAAAGCACCGATATCATGTGGCGCTCCTCCAGCACGCGTATGTCGGGACGGCCGTCGGCGGGGTTCGTCATCTCTTCCTGTACTCCATTATCAGGAACACCGCCATCAGCGCGGCGACTACCGCTGCCGCGGCGCATGCCACGATCGTGGTTGTGTCGTCATCCTGCTGGGGCTGAGTAGGGATGAACGGCGGGAGGTCGTCGTCATCGTCGACCGGGACGCTCGGGACCGCGGACTCGACGAAGGTTACGACCACCCTGACGGCACCTGTGACTCCGCCGATCGTCACGGTACCGGAGGTAGTGCCGCTGACTACCAGCTCAGAAGCCGTGCCACAAGTGACTGTACCGATTTCGTATCCGCTTGCAGACGAGAAGGAGAAAGTGAATGACCCTCCATCAGTGACCGTCTTGGGAACATTGGACACGGTTCCATTTCCTCCGGAGACCTGGACAGTGACATCATAGGTCTTCTCGGTGTACGTCTCATCGTCGAACTCTGCGTTCTCGTAGGTCTGGTTGGCCACCTCGCTGGGTTCGACTTTGTTGCCCTCGAGATCCTGGTATGAGATATCAGCGCCGTTCTGTTTGAAATCCTTCCATGTTACGTTGGATGGGGTTCCGTCCTCCTGGGGCTTGACGATGATCTTTGTGCCTTCGCTCTGAGATCCGGTGACGGTGATGTCGTCTCCGGAGACAATCATTTCCCCGGTCCAGGAACCAGCGATGGACAACGATCCGGCAGTGATAGTCGTGAGCACCACAGCTTCAAAATAATCAAGAGCCAAGGAATTTCCATCGGGCCCTAGGATTGTCCCCGAATATCCTGAACCAGCGGAGAACTGGAGAACATCTCCGAGATCCATGTTGATTGATCCGCCAGAGAGGCCTCCTCCGTAGATGAGTCCCGTACCCTTGAAATCAAGAGTTTCTTCGATGAGAATCTCGTTGGTATCAGCGATGATGAACATCGGATAAGTCGTCTTGCTGACATCCACATCACAGTCCTTCAGAGTTATGACAGACGCCTTCTCGGAACGCATGTCGATGGCGCTCTGGCCCGCCTGTGTAGTCATCACGGCAGTGATGTTGCATCCCTCGAACACGATGTTTCCGCTTGCCTCGCTAGCATTAGGGGCATCCTTATTGATGACAATGGTGCTGAAGCTGTTGGAGGCAGGATTCTGTTGTGTGTTCGTCCCGATAAGTTCGCAATTCTTGAAGTTGGCTTTGGTCACCAGAGAGTGTGTCTGGAATGCACACCACCCTGTGGCTGTCGAATCAGTGACATTGAGTGTCAAACCTGTGTTGTCTCCCCCAATATTGATTGCATAGGAACCTGCGGACACATACCCTTCGTTAATGTTCAGGGTAAGATTTGACGTGTAATGGACTGTGATGCCTCTCGTGTAATTGACCACGGTCGGACCCACAACTCTGATATCGTTGAACGTCACAGTAGATCCAGAAGCGATTGCATAATTCGTATCGTTTCCAGAGATGGTGAAAACTCTGGCGTTTGCTTCATTGTTCGTCGACGTGACCGAATGTCCGTTTCCATCGATGGTTGTGCTGGATGAGACGAAAAACGGACTGTATTCCGAGGTCGTGATGTCTTCTGTCAGTTCGATTGCTCCACCTTTGGTCAGAGCACGCTTCAGAGTGTCGGCACTGTTGGCAAGCGAACTTCCGTTGAATGTTATCAACGACGTTGAACTGTCATTGTATCCGACAGTCACATCGGAAACGTCATGGTTCTGCCACGAGACGCTTATCGGATAGCTGTTTCCATCAGCGATGGCGATTATCGGTGTCGCCCCTGCGGCATTGGATGTTGTCGTTACGGTCGTGTCTCTGTCGATGGTGACGGAAACAGCAGCATTCTTTGCCGCGTCGCAGTAAGCGTTGTTGATGTTGATGGTCGCAGCGGCACCGCCGGATCCGTTGTGGTTGATCTCGTTGCTGACGTCGTACACGCCAGATATGATTGTGGAGTCAGTGATGCTCACTGCTCCCGCCTTGATTTCGACGGCGGTGTTCTGATCCGCCGTGATCTTGCATTTGGCGATGGTCGCGTCGGTGTTGGATCCCAGATAGATTGGAATCGCACTGCCGGTGGACGTGAACATGGCGTTTGATATCGCCACATCCTTCACACCCTGGTTCCCCAGCCAGACGCCGGTACCGGTACCGTCGTTGAGGAATACCCCTCCGGTTATGGTGAGTTTCGAGTCGAGGACACTCCCGATGGGACTGTACAGGATTGTGCAGTAGTCAGAATAGAATGTTCCCGACTCTATCGTCAGGTTCCCGCCGTTGGTGTTCTCACCGTAAAGACGGAACATCGATGAGCCGGTGTTCTTGATTGCTCCGGTACCTTCTGAGCTCGAATCTTTTACGGTTATCGTGTTTGTGCTACCCAGGCTGGACATCTGCACGAATGAGTGGTTCTGGGCATTGATTACATGACCGTTCAGATCGATCGTCAGACTATTCGTAGGTGTGATCGCTCCTGTCAGGATGTAATCGTTCTGCAACGTGATTGTGCCATCGACTGCGAGATCCGTGAATCCGTTGGCATCGATCTCGGTAGCACCCGCATCCACTGTAATGCTGTCCCCGAGGCTCTCGCCGTCGACTGGACAAGCTACCACCGCACATACGGCAATCAATGCGATGGCCGATGCTGCAGCCAGGAGTTTGCTTCTCTCCCTTCCTATGGTGCCGAATCCGGCACCGTATCCGTTCGTTTTCATCTCTCATACCTCCGGAGCCGGTCGGTTCCGGTCACATCCGCCTCCGGTCCATCGTCTCAACGATGCCTTCGGCTGTGTGACAGGGTATAGCTATAATTAATATAATTCACTATCTGAAAGATAACATAGATTACCGAATATGAGATAAGTGACATTCGTTCAAAGGCATTACCATACGGCGTGTCCCGCAACGACAGCAGCAAAGGCCGCGCAGACGAGGAACCGGTCCTGGGGTTCCTGTACCAGAAGCACATAATCACCGCCATGTTCTACCTCTACGACCACGGGGAGGCGAAGGAGTCCGAGGTGGCCTCGTTCATAGGCAAGGGCTACAACATAGCGGTCCGCTGTCTGGAGAGGCTGAGGTCGGAGGGCCTCGCCGTGTCGTGGCAGGACGGGACCGACGTCAGGACCTACAAGTCCAGGCACTGGAAGCTTACGCCCGGCGGCAAGAGGGCCACGGAGTTCCTGAAGGGCCTCCACGCGTTCATGGGGGAGATCTCCTTCGAGGAGGGTCTGGAGGACGACGGCGACAACGCCGGCGAGGCACCGGCCGTCTCCTACGGCAGGAGGCCCTGAACGCCGACCTCATGCAATCCTTTATAAATAACACCATGATAGCCCGTCCCAAGGTGTTTGAAATGTCCGATGAAGATGACTACATGGCACTGCTCAACAGAGCGAAGATCGCTTGCCCCGAGACCATCGAGAACCACGAGAGGTTCGAGATCCCCGAGCTGGACATCCTCCAGGAGGGCAAGATCACCGTGTTCAGGAACTTCATCGACGTCACCGACAAGCTCAGGCGCGACCCGCAGCACGTTCTCCAGTTCCTGCTTAAGGAGCTGGGCGCCCCGGGTAACGTCGAGGGACGCAGGGCCGTCTTCAAGGCGAAGATCAGCCCCAGCCAAATCAACGACAAGATCCAGATGTACACCGAGACCTACGTCATCTGCTCCGAGTGCGGACTGCCGGACACCAAGATGGTCAAGGACGGAAGGACCCTGATGCTGGAGTGCGAGGCCTGCGGAGCGCGCAGACCCATCACCGTCAGGAAGTCCGTCAGGGCCGACACCGCCAACACCCTCCGCGAGGGCGACATCATCGAGCTGCAGATCACCGACGTCGGAAAGAAGGGAGACGGCGTGGGCAAGTTCCACGACTACCTGGTCGTCGTCCCCGGAACCGTGAAGGGCGCCAAGATCCACGCGAAGATCTCCAAGATCTCCGCCAAGACTGCGTTCGCCGTGCCCACCACGGAAGCGTGCACACGCTGATGCGTTACTTCGTAGAGACCTACGGATGCACCATGAACTTCGGCGAGGGCCGCCAGCTCTCGGAGGACATGGCATCCCTGGGATACGAGCCGGCGGACAGCGCCGACGACGCGGACATAGTGGTGCTCAACACCTGCACCGTGGTGGAGACCACCGAGAAGCGCATGCTCTCCAGGATCTCCGAGCTCAAGAGACAGGGCAAGAGGATCGTCGTCACTGGATGCATGGCGCAGGTCCAGCCCAAGCGCATCAGGATAAGGCTGCCCGACTCCCCCATCGTCAGGTTCGAGGAGTACGGCAGGTTCAGGGACATCGTGTCCGAGAGCTTCGGATGCCAGGGCTCCCCGATTGTTCTCGAAACGGGCACCGACGCCATCCTCCCCATAGCCCAGGGCTGCCTGGGCCGCTGCTCCTACTGCATAACCAAGTTCGCCAGGGGCGACCTCCGCAGCTACCCCGCCGACGACCTCCTGAGGAGGTACGATTCCTTCCTGGCGGGCGGGGCCAGGGAGATCCTCATCACCGCCCAGGACACCTCCAGCTACGGGAGGGACACCGGCACCGACCTCCCGGCTCTGATACGTTCGATGCTTGAGAGGGAGGGCGACTACAGGATAAGGCTCGGCATGACCAACCCCGACAGCCTGGCCCGTGTCAGCCAGGGGATCCTGGAGCTCATGGACGACGAGAGGATGTACAGGTTCGTCCACATCCCGGTGCAGAGCGGCAGCGACGCCGTCCTGGGCAGGATGCGCAGAAGGTACACCGTCAGTCAGTTCATGGAGCTGGTGGACGAGCTCCGCTCCGGATGCCCGGACATCAGCATAGCCACGGACATGATCTGCGGGTTCCCGGGCGAGACCGACGAGGACCACGCGAAGAGCGTGGAGCTCATCAGGGAGCTCAGGGCGGACACCGTGAACATCACCCGCTTCTCCGCACGCCCCGGGACCGACGCCGCATCCATGGAACCGGTCCACGGCAGGATATCCGCCGAGAGGTCCGCGGAGCTCACCAGGGTCAAGAACGAGACCGAGCTGGACGTCAACTCCGCCATGGTGGGGCGCAGGTACAGGGCCCTGGCCACCGAGAGGGGCAAGGAGGGCACCATCGTCAGGACCGGCAACTACAGGCCGGTCGTCATAAGGGACGAGGTCCCGCTGGGGACCTTCCTGGACGTCGAGGTCACGGAGAACAGGCCCACGTATCTTCTCGGAAGAACGGTCTGATCAGAACAGCGACCTCAGTATGCCGGCGGCCACGCCGGGACCGGAGCCCTCCACGGGTCTGACGCCCTTCCCTCCCTCCGCCTTTATTATCGTCTCCAGCAGGGAGTCCTCGTACTCCTGCTGGTTGCGGATGTGGAGGTTCATGTTCCTGCATGCGAACAGGAAGAGCACCACGGAGAACAGGCCCAGGGTCAGTATGAACAGGAGAATGCTGATGACCCAGTGGGGCTTCCCGACCAGGGGCTTCATGGGATCCACGGACACTCCCCTGTCCTTCAGCCTGGCGGACAGCTCCTCGGTGAACCTGATCTGAGCCTTCTCGTGGGCGTAAGGGAACCCGTACGTCGCCCCGGTGCCGATCAGGAACTGCAGGATGAGGAGAATGTACGCAACACCCGCCAGCAGGAATATCCTGTCGTCGATGTCGCCGGTGAGGAACCCGAAGTAGAACGCCATCGCCAGCAGCAGCACCGCGGAGAAAGCCCATAACACGAAGCAGACCGCCCTCAGCGGACCGCGTCCCCTGCTGCGGACCTTGCCCGCCAGCTTCTCCAGCTCCCCGACGTCGGCGCCCTTGGACCTGGCGTACCCCACCAGGGAGTCCGTCCAGACGACGTCCCTCTTCTGATGGGACGCGGTCCTCCCGGCCAGGACGTAGAGCATGAAGCCGATGACGCAGCACTCGGTGACCAGCGCGGTGACGATCCCCGCCCTCACGCCGTCCTCGGTGAACACCGTTCCGACGTTCGCGTCCATCACCACAGTGACCATCAGAAGGGCCAGCACGGCAGGGACGACCATGGTCGCCACGACCACGCCCGGCTTCATCACGGTGTCGTGGTCCGTGCGCCTGACGACGCAGTCGGCGAAGGCATCGGTGGATTCGTTACGCTCCATCGGCCACGGGCATGATTTATACGGTAAAAACGATGTCGGCGCATGGACAGGGATCCGCTCGATCTGATCAGGAAGGTGCCGGTCGCGAGGAACGCGGTGGCGGAGGTCGAGAGGATCCAGAGGCAGGTGGAGAAGCACGACAGCCTGCCCGTGGCCCTGTATGTGGCCGAGGTCTTCCTCTTCATCATCATAGCCATCTACTTCACCAAGCTGGCCGTGCTCAGCATGGGACTGGTCAGCGACTACGGGGACCACGTCATGAACGTGGTCACCTATGTGATAGACGTCGTGATGCTCATCGCCACGGTGGACGCCGTCCTCGGGATATCCTCCAGGAAGCCGTCCTCCTGGCGCAAGGTCATGAGGGGAGCGGGCCTCCTGTTCATCTTCTCGATCGTCGACTCTCTTCTCGGAGCCGGGATGTCCGCATCGGCGCTGCTGACCCTCAGCCCCGTCGTCGTTGCCGTCATCTGCATCCCCGTCGCCGTGATCATGTTCACCAGGAGCGTGAGGGAGCACTACGTCCCCCCGATGCAGCAGATGCCCTCCCTCGGACGCTGGCTTTCGTACGCGTTCTTCGGACAGCTGTTCCCCAACGGAAGGTACGAGATCGACTACAGCTGACCCCGATTGGACGCAATAAAATTATAAGCGGAACTCTTCGGGTCATCCCATAGTCCCGTGGTGTAGTGGTCAATCATGCTGGCCTTTGGAGCCGGCGACTTCGGTTCGAACCCGGACGGGACTGCCATTCACCTTCTCGATTCCACGAACATCGTCACCGGATCCAGGAACTTCTCGTCGTAGAAGCTGCCGCCCTCCATCATCGCGTCGAAGATGGGCTGGTTGTACTGGTTCAGTCCCTTGAGCTTCATCATCACGCTGACCGCCAGGAGGACAGTCTTGTCCACGATGTTCAGCTTGGACCTGTCGATCCATCCCCTGAGGTAGTAGACGGGGACCTTCACCCCGTTCTTCTCCGCCACGGCGGCCTTGTCGAAGCGGCCCACGTCGTCCAGGCCGACGACGCAGACGGCGATGACCTTGGAGATGTCCGCCTGTGACAGACCGACGATCGTGTCGTCGCGGAGCCAACCGAAGAAGACGATGCTCTCGTCAGCGGGCTGCTGACCGATGGGATAGATGTGAAGTCCGGTCCTCTCAGAGAGCGCCTCAGCGTACTTCTTTGAGGAGCCGGACTTCGAGGAATAAACAACGACTGTCATGATAACACGTGATGGAATGCTTTGAAAAGAAAGAATGGGAAGTGACGTTCGATGCTACGTTTAGTGCATGGTAAGCTGCCAAGGAATTGCCGGGAAACTCGCTCGGAGTTTCCT
>CALUOK010000019.1 GCA_944322255.1 Candidatus Methanomethylophilaceae archaeon
AAGGATTCATACCTGACATCTTGGAAACGGACTTTTTTAATGGATCATGTTTCAAAAAAATTAGGTTCGTGACTATAATCTATATCATATCCTATATCGAGAGCTACTTCCCCCCGGAACGTACGAAACGCATATTGGGAAAACTCGGAGGACTAGGAGGAAGGGTTGTGGGCGCACTGCTCGGAACTGTGACCCCGTTCTGCAGCTGTTCATCCATTCCGATATTCATAGGGTTCAACAAAGCAGGCCTTCCCCTGGGAACTTCGATCTCATTCCTGATTTCATCGCCTCTCGTCGACATAGCCTCCATCATAATCCTGATGGGTGTGTTCGGAGCGGAGGTTGCATTCCTGTATGTGATCGTCGGGATTATCCTGGCCGTTGTCGGAGGGACGATCATCGACAGGATGCACATGGAAGACCAGATAATGGATTTTGCAAAAGCCCAATCATGCTCTTGTGGATCCGGAAACTGCTGCAGCGTCGAGGAACAGGCCCCCCATGATTTCAGAACCAGATCCGCATACTCATGGGAGCAAGTGAAGCTCACGGTCAGTAGGGTCTGGAAATACATCCTCATAGGAGTGTTCATTGGAGCCCTCATTCATGACTGGATTCCGACAGACATCATCCAGGCAGTGCTCGGCGACAACAATCCGTTCTCGGTCATAATCGCCACCCTTGTAGGTATACCGATATATGCTGATATCTTCGGCACACTCCCAATTGCCGAGACGTTGCTGAGCAAAGGGGTCGAGATTGGTACGATCCTTGCATTCATGATGGGAGTCACAGCCACATCCCTACCGTCGATAATGATGCTGAAGAGCGTTATGAAAACCAGACTCCTAGCCGCATTCATCGTGATTGTGATTGTGGGAATAATCGTGACAGGATACCTGTTCAACTTCATCCAACCTTTTCTCTGAGATGATACGATGTTCGGAAAAAAGAAGAAAGAAGAGAAGCACCAGAATGCGTTCGTCAAAATACTCGGCGCTGGCTGCAAGAACTGCGAAATGCTAGAAGCTAACGTTAGGAAGGCCTTGGCCGAATCCGGTCTTGCTGACGAAGTCGAACATGTGACCGAGATCGACAAGATTGTCGCATACGGGGTCATGCAGACTCCTTCCCTCGTCTTCGGTGACGAGGTTGTGTCTGTTGGCAGGGTGCTCAGCGTCGAAGACATCAAAGGTCTCATCACCAAACACAGGGAGATGTTCGAGTGAAGATGCTAGAGGAGTTCTGCCCCGATTTCGTCGAGAAGATGTATGACCTGGAGACGGAAGTCGAGAACAACATGCCGTTCGACGAAAAAACATACCAACTGATCTGCTTTGCACTGGCTGTCAAATCCAGAAGCGCCCCTTGTGTGAAGAAACACTTCCGCGGAGCCCTAATGGCAGGAGCCACGGTGAAACAGGTCTCATACACCCTGGCACTTGTCATGAAGGAATCCGCTGGAGCTGATGATTGCTGGACCCACGAGGTCATCGGAGATTGGACGGAATTGCTGAAAGAAGACTTCCAATGCTGTTGCAACAGATGATCAAAACAGGTGTGATGGCGACATCACACCGACCTTCTTCAATTATCTTCGAAGAAGACCTGCCTCGGACAGTCTTTCCTCCAACCCAAGAACCCTCTTCTCGATGACGTCTATAATTTCCGAATACTCCTGATCTGTTCTGCCAGTTGGATCAGAAAGGCCCCAATCCTCATGGTAGACGCAAGGAATGGCTGGACAACCGGAAATGCAACCCATCGTTATCACAACATCAACAGGAGGAATATCGGACAGCTGTTTCGGATATTGTGTCTGGAGAATGTCCACATCGAACCTTTCTAAAATCAACCTGGCAGCGGTTGGATCGATGCGGTCTCCGGGCATGGTTCCAGCAGAGAAACATTGGAAAACATCCGAAGCGAACAGTCTACAGATTGCCTCAGCAATCTGACTCTTACAGGAGTTATGAGTGCAGACAAAGGCTACTTTCAACACGAGTTGCAATATGATTTTTCGAAGATATCCTTTGGGTTTCAACTTTGGTTACTCTGTTCAAGTCTATGGGGCCTACGCTTCGATCCGGCCCCCGTCCGCCGCTACGCGGCGTCCGTGAGGGCGTGCGGGCGCCCCTGCCTAACGGCGACGGGGGCGCCTCGCCCGCCCGACAATAGAGATATGACGTGGTCTGCCTGAGTGGGCAGAGATGAAGAATGAGAGAAGATGGACAGCTTCCGCTGACAGAGATGTTCTGATGAATCCAGAAGGTTTCGAAAAATCAACCTGGGACCGATGGTCCCTTCGAGAACGTGTTTGGATCGAGTTTGGAACAGTCGTATCCCATCCATTCGTACAACCGAGGATCTGTGCGATGCACCGTGTTCACCCACATCCAGTTACCCTTCCTGATCTCCACCTCCTCCTCGAGCTTCTGCATGTCGTCCTTGAAGGCCTTGGAAATCACCCAGGTGTGGGAGTTCCAGATGAGACTGTTGAGGATCGTCCACACCGCCGTCCGATACTTCACCGGGAGCTCCGAGACCCTCTTGCACTTCCTGAACTCCTCCACATGGTCGAGGTCTAGGGACTTCGTGATGTACTTCGAGATGTAGTTGATCGGGGTGGCGTACCCCTTGATTCCCATGTCATCCTTCGTGAACGCGTAGATATCGATGAACCCTTCCTTCCAGATCGGACTGACGGAGTTCCAGTCGTCGAGATTCTTCAGCCTGCCGAGGATGCTACGCGTGTAGGGATCCGATGGATCCGGGCGGAAGGAGTTGCTCTTCCTGTGGAACCTGATCTTCAGGGGCTTGTCCAGATGCAGCAGGATGTGGACCGCGGGATAACCGGAGACCGTCGACTCCTTGACGATCACCTTGGAGTAGCCTCCTTCGAGGGCCTTCTCCAGACGGGAGAAGAACCTGGAGATTCCCTTGCCCCTGGACGTTATGAAGAAGTTGGCCTGGTCGCGGGACATGACCTTGTGGTCGACGGTCAAAGTCATGAAGAACAGATGCGAATACAACCCGTCGGCCCTCTCCTCTGAGATCCTCGACTTCTTCAGGATCCTGTTGAGCTGCTTCTTCTTGACGGACTGCCTGAACGCGTACTGGGGATTCCCCCTGCGGGACACCGGGCTGGCGGAATGCTCGCCGGTGTCGAGGTTCGCGAAGAGGTTGTAGTACTCCGCATCGACATGCTCGACAAGGTCCGGAAGAAGGGTATCCGCATCGACCTTCCCGGAGAGGACATCCTCCTGCAGCTGCCTCCTGTGGGCGTTGTCGAAGATGCTCAGAGGGAGCACCCCCTGAGGTTCATGATACCCCTCGCGGAGGAGGTGTCGAATCCTTCAGCCTCACGGCTGCCTGTGGCTGGAATCAATAGAATTTACGCCGGCATTAGACAGAATCTATCGCCAGAGAATGGGGCTCCATAGAATCGGAAAAGAGGTGTCTGGACAGGTTCGGTGCGAGTCCCTTCAGGCCCGCCACTTGTTTTCAGCCACGTTGCTTTCAGCGTCAACGGTCATTTCACTTCGTCCATCCAGCTGAACCCAATGTGCGACATATACGACATGGATGTGCGACATGTGCGCCATCATGCATGACATGTATGACATGACGCGTGCCATCGAAGTGGAGTTCTTCTCGGATCGGTGGGTTCGATGGAAGCGGAGCCGATCATCCCCCGACGCCCATGACCGCCTGCAGCGCGAACACCAGGATGAACAACCCGGTCACCGCCCACATCACGCCCGACACCTCGGACCTCCGGCCGGTCACGACCTTCATCAGGCAGTATGTGATGAACCCCATGGCGATCCCGTAGGAGATGTTGTAGCACAGGGCCATGAACAGCCCCGCGAAGAACGCGGGGACCGCCTCGGCCATGTCCTCCCAGTCCACGTTCCTGAACGACGGGAGCATGAGTATCCCCACAAGTACCAGCACCGCCCCGTAGGCTGACGCGGGGATCATGCTGATAGCCGATGCGAAGAGGGAGCTGACGGCGATGCAGACCGCCACCACCAGGCTGGTGAGGCCGGTGCGACCTCCCGCCTCTATGCCCGCGGTGGACTCGACCACCGTGGTCGTGTTCGACGTGCCGAACACCGCCCCCACGGATGTCGCGCAGGAGTCACAGAGCAGGGCGCGGTCCAGCCTGGTCCTGAACCCGCCGCTGTCCACCGACGACAGCTCCTCCTCCGTGAACAGGCCGCTGCGCCTGCCGGTGCCGATGAACGTGCCTATGGTGTCGAAGGTGTCGACCAGGCTGAACGAGATGATCGCGACGATGGCCGACGGTATCATCGCCGTGTCCGAGAACAGCGACGGGAGCCCCTCCGACGTAAAGATCGCCCCGAAGGTGTCCGGAAGCTGTCCGACCGCATCGATGAAAGACACCGGGTCGGTGGCGCCGGTCAGGCCCAGCGGGATCCCGACCAGGGTGGTGACGACGAGGGCCACGACGATGGAGCCGCGGACGTTCCTAATGTACAGGACGATGGCGAGGACGAGGCCGAACAGGAACAGGAGCACCGCCGGCTCCGCGAACGACGCCAGGGCGGGTGTGCCCCCGTCGAACGCGATGGCCCCGACCTGTATCAGACCTATGTAGGCCACGAACAGCCCTATTCCACCCGAGATCGCGTACTGCAGGCTCCGGGGGATGGCGGCTATGATGAGCCTGCGGATGTTGGTGACCGTGATCAGGATGTTTATGAACCCGCAGATGAACACCATGGACAGAGCCTGCTGCCAGGTGAATCCCATCTGGCCGCACACCGTGACCACGAAGAACGAGCACATCCCCAGCCCGGGCGCGAGGGCGAACGGGACGTTGGCGTACAGAGACATCACCAGCGTCCCCACCACGGATGCGATGACCGCTGCCAGGAACACGGCGCCCCACTCGATGCCCGACTGGGAGAGGATGCTTGGGGCGACTATGATGATGTAGGCCATGGAGAAGAACGTGGTGAGACCCGCTATGACCTCGCGGCCCCTGGTGGTGCCGTGCTCCTCCAGCCTGAAAAAATCGCCCATGCATCCGGATTCAGTTCCGCGGTTATCTCCGTTGCGACCTGCACCATTCGACCCGGATGCGATCGCGCACATCCTCGAACGGGTCCAGGAACCTGTATCCCTCCCCGTATCTGGTATCCGACTCCTCCACCAAGCCCATCGCCTGAAGGTCCCTCAGACACTCCGCCGCCTGCCCCTCGGTCAGAAAGGTCTCCTTTGCCATGTACGGGACCGTGAAGTATCCGAGACCTCTCGCCGCGAACGCCACGCTCCACAGGGGTCTGCCCATGCCCTTAGCGAGATCCTTCGAACTCACCGCATCATACAGATCCGTGTATGCCCGATGAACTGATTCGACGACATAATCCACAAAGGGCCCGTAGTCCCCCACCGAGTCTGTGTACGCGAGGAGGTCGTAGTAGGTGCCGGTGTCCGACAGCAGGGCCTCGGCCCATCCGCTGTTCCTGCAACGGAGGAGCTCGTTTTCCTCCATCCACTGTTCGAACAGTGCCCTCCCGGTGCGACCGTTCCCGTCAGCGAACGGATGGATGCTCTCGAACTCGTGGTACTTCAGAGCCGGCCCGACGACCTCGTTGTACCCCCCATAGTCCCATCTGTCAAGTGAGCGGATCTCCTCCACCACATGGTCCTTCGGACAGGCGATGAACTTCACCCATCCACTATCGGACATCACCACAACATCTGATGTCCTGAACGCCCCCGGAACAGTTTGGTCCAGGCCTTCCATCAGGACCCTGTGCGTACCGGTGACAGGATGCTCCATCCCGAACGGTCCCCGGTTGAACGAAAGCGTCGCCTGATTGATTATCTCGCGGACCTGCTTGTCATGAAGGTCCTCCTTGCGTCCGTCCACGAAGCGTGAGATGATACGATGCACCCCCTCGTACGGGAGGGTGTTGCCCTCGATCTTCGTCGACCAGTGGATGTTCCGGGCATATGCACCTACCACCAGGTCCCTGTAGTCCATCTCCGACAGGAGCATGAACTCCATCTCCTCGTCCATCGAACGGATCTCGCTGACCATGTCCTCCGATTCCGGGGACACCTCGGCCTCCGGCTTGAAAGGAACCTTCTTCCTGTGCTTGACCGGATATCCGCGCGGCAGATATTGGCTGTAATCCCTCAGACTGCGTCCTGAAGTCATGATTGTGTTTTCGATATCGGTAGTATATTATACGTTCGTGAATACGTTAATAAAATCACATTTACAATCGTGAGTTGTCCGCAGCATGTTCGGAAACCAATATGACTGAGAAGAAGATACGAAGGGACATGACCATCGTTGTACTGCACACATCGAAGGGAGACATCAAAGTGAAGATGCACGAGGACATGCCGATCACCACCGGCAACTTCGTCAAGCTGGCCAAGGAGGGCTTCTACAACGGGACCATCTTCCACAGGGTCATCGACGGGTTCATGATCCAGGGCGGGGACCCCACCGGAACCGGAATGGGCGGACCCGGCTACACCATCGAGGACGAGTTCGGCAAGGGACACTCCAACATCAGGGGAACCATGGCCATGGCCAACACCGGCCAGCCCCACTCCGGCGGCAGCCAGTTCTTCATCAACACGGTCAACAACACCTACCTGGACAAGGAGGACCCCAGGACCCCCTACGCCCACCCCGTGTTCGGGACCGTCATCGACGGCATGCCCATCGTGGACCTCATCGGCCGCGTGGAGACCGACAGGAACGACAAGCCCCTCAAGGACGTCAAGATCATCAGCGTCGACGTCATCGAGTGATCGTCAAACGGGGGCGCACGCCCCCTTTCCTTCTATATAGAGTCCTTAGACTCCATTTATATACTCACATCCCTTTTCCCGACACGGTCATCATGTCCAGACACGTCATGGAGTGCCTCGGGATGAGCCGCGTCACCATCGAGGATGGCAAGGTCGTGGACGTCACCGAGCCCAGGGTGAGGTACTGCCCCCTCTTCGCCAAGAGCAGAGGCATGGAGGAGCTCAACAGGGATTCGATCAGGGAGAACATCGAGTTCAGGATCGCGTCCTTCGGGATGTGCAACGACGACAGGGTCACCGAGATGGACAACTTCCTGAACTTCGGCATCTCCGAGACGCTGTGCTCCGCACTCATGAACGGGAAGATAGACGCCGCCGTCATCGCCGCAGACGGATGCGGGACCGCGGTCGTCACCGAGCCGAGACTGGTGCAGGGCCTCGGGGGCAGGATCTCCGGGATCTGCGAGACCGAGCCCATACCGAAGGTCGTGGAGGCCGTCGGCATGGAGAACATGCTGGACCCCGACACCGCCAGGATCGACATGGAGGCCGGGGTGGACAAGGCGTTCGCCATGGGCTACCGCAGGGTGGCCGTCACCACGCCGTTCGTGGACTCCGCCGTCAGGATGAGGGAGAAATACGGTGACAAGCTGATAATCATCGGCGTCCACACCACGGGCATGACCGAGGAGGATGCCGTCAGGGCGTTCGACACATTCGACATCATCACCGCCTGCGCGTCCAAGCACCTGCGCGAGGAGTGCCTCAGGAGGCCGGACACGCTGGTGGCTGGGAACAAGGTGCCGGTGTACGGCGTGACGGAGAAGGGAAAAGAGCTTGTCCAGGACAAGCTGGACGAGGTCGGAAAGGAGCCTTGGCATCCGGGGGAGCCCACCGTGGACCCCAAACCGCTGGTCTGAGCCTCAGATCTCCTCGCCGAGATAGGTGTCGACGGCGAGATGGGTGCCGGACCTCAGGAATATTATCGGGATCTTCTCCTTCCTGAGCCTGCGCCTGAGCTCCTTGTCGTTGGTCAGGACGTAGCCGCCGGTCTTCTTCGCCAGCTCCATCACGGAGTTGTCGCCTGTGGTGACGGTGGGCACGATCTCGTACTTCCTCGCCAGCGCCAGCGCGGCTCCGGCGAACTTGTGGTCGAGGTGCTTCAGCTCCCCGACCAGGGGGCCGGGGACGACGATCCTGACCTCGCCCAGGAGCTCCCTGATGGCGAGGTCGAGGTTCATCTTGATCTCAAAAGGCATGAGTAAGGCGTTTGTGTCGAGGACAACGGTCTGCATCGTCCTCACTCTACGATGCCGTAGCCGATGAGCCTCCACTTGTTGGAGATCCTTCTGGAGATGGCGACCCTCTGCCCGGGCAGTATGCACACCGGGATCTTGAGCGCCACCTCGGCCGAGTCGTTCCTGGCGCTCTTGACGACACCGACGGTTGTGGCGGTGCCGACGCTGAGCATCAGCGGCTCGTTGCTCTTGATCTCCTCCACGGAGAGCTCCGCGGACGATCCGACGACGCGGTCCAGCAGCACGGTCTTCATGCTGAAGTCGTGCGCGACCCTGGGCAGTTCGCCGGGGCGCCCGATGACCCTTCCGGTGAGTCCGTCGGACTTCGTGATTGCTGCGTCCAGTCCGGTACCGATGGCGATCAGTCCACCGGGGAGCACCTTGTCGACGCTCCTCCCACCGGCCTCCAGGGAGGTGATGGTGGCGGTGATCCTCTCGTACACGGTCTTCCCGGCGACCTCGGTCTTCCTGCCGGGGGCGATCTCGATCTCGTCGCCCACGTGGAGGGTCCCCTGCATGAGGGATCCTCCCAGGACTCCGCCCTTCAGGTCCTCCGGCTTGGTTCCGGGAGCGTTGATGTCGAAGGAACGGGCCACGTGCATCAGCGGGGGCGCGTCGACGTCCCTGACCACCTTGGAGACGATGTGCTCCTCGATGGCCTCGATCAGCATGTCGATGTTGACGCCGCGGTTGGCGGAGATGGGGATGATCGGGGCGTTCTCGGCGATTGTGCCCTTGACGAACTCCTTGATCTGCCTGTAGTTCTCCACCGCCTGCTCCCTGCTGACGATGTCGATCTTGTTCTGGACGATGATGATCTTGTCGATGCCGATGATGGACAGGGCCATCAGATGCTCCTTGGTCTGGGGCTGGGGGCACTTCTCGTTGGCGGCCACCAGAAGGAGGGCGCCGTCCATCAGTGCTGCTCCGGAGAGCATCGTAGCCATGAGGGTCTCGTGTCCCGGGGCGTCCACGAAGGAGACGGCCCTGAGGAACTCCGTGTCCGCGCCGCAGTTCTTGCACTTCTTGGTGGTGCCGTATGCGGCGGGCCCCTGGCATTCGGGGCATTTGTAGAATGCTACGTCCGCGTACCCGAGACGGATAGAGATGCCTCTCTTCAGTTCCTCGGAGTGACGGTCGGTCCACTCGCCGGAGAGCGCCTTCGTGAGGGTGGTCTTCCCGTGGTCGACGTGACCGATCATCCCGATGTTGATCTCGGGCTGCTGAGGTACTTTCATCAGTTCTCCGCGGGAGCCTCACCCTCGGGTGCGGGGTTGAGGCACTCCTCGATGGACTTGGGTCCGTACTCGGCAACGGCCATGTTGATCTGCACGATCTCGGCGGAGATGGCGGATCCGCGGATGGCGACTCTCTTCCTCTGTCCGGGGTACTTCTCGTGGAATCCCTTGCTGTCGGACAGCAGGAGCTTGACCCTCTTGTTGCCGGGGAGGTCGGACCTCATGGGGGTTCCGTTTCCGTCGGAGCCGCCGGTGATCTTCAGCTTGTAGTCGGGGAGACCGACGAAAACTCCATCCACGACCTCTCCGATGTTGACACCAATCAGAGAGTTCGCGTGGTGACCAGACACTGTGACGTTGTAGGACCTTCCAGTCTTGACGTCGTTGACAATGGCTTTGAATTCTACCATTTGAACACCTGTAAAGGCTGGCTAACGGAGGATTGTTTATAAATCTTTTTGAAAGAGCTCAGTTGAAGAACATCATCAGCCTGGCTATCCCGATCCTGATGACGTCGGCGAAGGTCCTGCGCCTGTACTCCTCCGGCAGGCACTCCGCGCCCGACTCCGCCTCTGCCACGATGTCGTCGGCCACCCTCCCGGCCACATCCGGGGAGTAGGTCACGCAGCAGAGGTTGAAGTCCTGGGCCAGGGGGCGGCTGGAGAAGTCCCCCGAACCCACGCAGCAGACCCTCCTGTCCGAGGCTATGACGCACTTGCCGAGCATCTTGTCCACGAAGTACACCTTCGCGCCCGCCATCATCAGCGGGTTCGAGGCCGCCAGGGAGTTCCAGGACTGGTACCAGTGCTTCCCCCTCCTGGGGAGGAGGATCCTGACGTCCACGCCGGACACCACGGCCAGCTTCACCGCCGCGTAGAAGTCGTCGTTGGGCAGCAGGTAGGGGAACGCCATGTACAGCGTCTCCCTGGACCTGGACACCAGGTCGTTGTAGCAGGAGAACATCGGGTACGACTCGCCGTGGTCGGGACCGTCGGCGACCACCTGCACCCCGCATCCGCCGGGCACCTCGGGAGGAACCTCGTCGGGGAGGCCCATGTCCTCGTGGGCGCCGTACATCCAGTCCGCACGGAACCTGCGTTCCAGGCGTTCGGCCGCCGGGCCCTCGACCCTCTGCGAGGCCCCCCTGCCCTGGTAGGCGACCCTGCCGTCTATGACGGCCATGGCGCGGTAGTTGCGGTTGGCCGGCCTCACCGAGAACATGGAGTACACCGGGTTGTGGAATGTGCAGAACCGTACCCCTGCGTGTCTGAGGTCCCTGATCCCCCTTGTCCTGCCGAAGCCCCGGGTCGAGGTCATGAGACGCACGTCCACCCCCTCCGCGGCCTTCTCGGCCAGCAGGCGGTGGATCTCCCCGCGGTCGCCGGGCATGCGTCTGGCCATGATATGCACGGACCTGCGGGCGGACGCGATGTCCGCCGCCATGTCGGAGACCATGTCCGAGCCGTTCCAGTAGAACCTGACGTCGTTCCCGGAGGTGTAGACGTCGGCGCCCAGCGCCTCCAGGCACTCGGCCCTCTGGCGGTCCCCCTCCGATGGGACGCTTCCCTCGCCTCCGAGGAAGCGGGCGTCCCCTGCGTGCTTGTGGTTGGTGAACCTCCACCGGGAGTACAGGGTGCTGCCGAACAGGAGGTACAGCAGGAACCCCGCGAACGGCACTATCACCACCACGGATATCCAGAATATGAGCGTCCGGGGGTTGAACCTCTCCGCGAACACCATCAGCAGTATCGCGAACATGTCCACCAGCAGGAGCGGCAGCCATACCGGCTCCAGGGCGAATATGAAGCCCAGGAAGGGCTTTGTCAGGTACGACATGCGACCGGATCACATGCCCCAGAAGGGCTCGTCCTTGCGCTTCAGGGCGACGGTCTCCTCCATCGCCATCTTCTCGTCCTCGGTGAGCTCGAGGGTCTGGAGCTGCTTGTAGCCGGACTCGATGAGGTCCACGTAGAGGATGTCCTCCTCGTCGATCTGCCTGCCGACGGTGACTCCCTCGATGGCCACGGCGACCTCCTCTCCCTGCTTGGCCTCCTTCAGCGCGTCCTCGCCGGTGTGGATGCTCTTGATCCTGCCGGCGTCGCGGCCGTCGGCGCCCAGGAGGTTCTCCCCGGGCCTTATCCTGCCCGCCAGCACCCTGACACCGACGATGGCAGGCTTGCTGGCGCGGAAGATGCAGTTGGGGAGGATCTTGAACTTGGCGGGGAAGGAGAACTCCGAGCGCTTGTCGGTGTCAGTCTTCTTCTTGCTGTCCTCGACCCACTCGATGTAGTCGTCTATCAGCTGGTAGACGATCTGGTTGGTCATGACCTTCATGTCCTCGTGGTTGGCCAGCTCGGCCTCCGCGTCCTTGGACATGTTCACGTTGAATCCCAGGATGACGCAGTTCTTCTTGTCGCCGTAGGCGGCCTCGACGATGTCCCTGCGGGTGATCTCGCCCACGCCGTACTTGCGGATGGGGATGTCGTGCTCCCTGGCCTCGTAAGCCAGGGCCTCGAGGGATCCGATGGCGTCGGCCTTGATGGTGATGCCCTTCTCCTGGGTCTCGATCTTGATGCTGGTCTCCTCCTGGAGAGCCTTGATGGCCGGGTCGTTGGGACCCTTGACCACGATGATCGGCGCCCCGGCGATGACCCCCTCGCAGTTCTGGCAGGAGATCTTGACACCCGCGGCGGCGTGGAGCTCCTTCACGGAGTCGAACCTGTCCCTCGGGTCGCGGATCTCGTCCAGGGGCTTGGGCTTGAGGATGGCCTTGATCTTGGTCACCACCGGCGCCCCGCGGGTGCCCATGGCGACTGTGTCCCCCTTCTTCAGGGTGCCCGAGTACAGGATCATGTCCAGGGTCTTGCCCAGACCGCGCTCCTCCTTGATCTCCAGAATCGTCCCCTTTCCGGGACCCTCGCCTTTCTCCAGCTGGGACTCCAGGAAGCGCTGGGCCAGTCCGATGAGCACCAGGAGCAGGTCGGGGATCCCCTCGCCCTCCTTGGCGCTGATGGGCACGAGGGCGACGGCCTTGGTGAAATCGTCGATGCGGTCGTACCTGTCGGCGGAGATGCCCTGCTCGGCGAGCTGGGCGATGACGGTGTAGAGCTTGTCGTTGAAGGCGGCCAGGGTGTGGTCCTGCTGGACCTTCTCCGCGAGGATGAACGGCCTGCCCTCCTCGCTGATCCAGCCCTGGATGGTGTCGACCTTGTTGAGGGCGATGACGAACGGCGTCTTGTACTGCCTCAGGATGCGGATGGACTCGATGGTCTGGGGCATCAGACCCTCCCTGATGTCGATGACGAGGACGGCGATGTCCGCCAGGGAGCCTCCCCTGGCCCTGAGGGTGGTGAACGAATGGTGGCCGGGGGTGTCGATGAACAGCAGCCCGGGGACGTCGAACTTCTTGCTGCCGATCAGCTGCTTGCACACCTTGTAGATGTGCTCTATCGGGACCTCGGTGGCACCGATGTGCTGGGTGATCGCCCCGGCCTCGCGTGCCTGGACGGATGTTCCCCTGATGCGGTCGAGAAGCTTAGTCTTTCCATGGTCGACATGACCAAGGACACTGACAACGGGTTGCCTTATCGCCATGTCCGCCACCTTCTGTGTGATAATGAAAAAGGGGTTTGGGATGTAAATGGTTTAGGTCTGAATCACTCGTAGATCCACTGGTCCGCGGTCCTGTCGTAGGAGACGAGCTCCTCGGGCTTGAAGAAGATGGAGATCTCCCTCTTGGCGGACTCGACGGAGTCGGAACCGTGGATGATGTTCATGCCGGTGACCATGGCGTAGTCGCCGCGGATGGTACCGGGAGCGGACTCGGCGGGGTTGGTCTTTCCCATCATTCCCCTGCACACGGAGACCGCGTTCTCCCCCTCGAGCACCATGGCCATGACGGGGCCGGAGGTGATGTAGGAGATCAGGGAGGGGAAGAAGGGCTTGCCCTTGTGCTCGCCGTAGTGGTTCTCTGCCGTCTCCTTGGAGATGACCATCATCTTCATGGCGACGATCTTGAGGCCTTTCTTCTCGAAGCGGGAGAGGATCTCGCCGCAGAGTCCGCGCTGGACTCCGTCGGGCTTGACCATGAGGTAGGTCTGCTCCATGGCCATGCTCATTCCTCTTTCTTCTCGGCGGCCTTGAGCCTGGCGGCCTTCTCGATGGCGGCCTTCTCGGTCCACTCGGTGGTCCTTGCGACCCTCTTGAGCTCGATCATGTTCTTGTAGCACTTGTTGGTGTCGAAGAACAGAATTGTGCCGTCCTTCTTGACGTACATCTTGCCGGTTCCAGGCTCGATGGAAGCGCCGCAGAAGGAGCATTTCCTAGTTGTGTCCACCATGCCAATCACCTCATTCCGAGTTTCCTGGCCTCTCTGGATGTCTCCCTCAGCATGAGGATGTCTCCCATCCTGACGGGACCCATGATGTTCCTGGTGATGATTCTTCCTTTGTCACGGCCGTCGAGCACACGGACCTTGACCTGGGTGGCCTCTCCGGTCATCCCGGTCCTTCCGATGATCTCGACAACCTCCGAGGGGATGCTGTCAGTGTCGACCATTCAGCTCACCTCAGTTCTTGAGTGCCTGGACTGCCTGGGCGATCTCGTCGCAGAGGGCCTTGCCCTTTCCGACATCCATGATGGCGACGGAGGCTGCGGGCTTGTCGAGTCCGATGGCCTTTCCGAGCTCGATCTTGCTGGGGACGTAGACGTAGGGGACTCCCCTCTCCTCGCACAGGGCGGGCATGTGGGCCAGGATCTCCGGGGGCTCGACGTCGGTGGCCATGATAACGATGGCAGCGGCGCCGCGCTCGACAGTCTTGGTGACCTCGTTGGTTCCCTTCTTGATCTTTCCGCCGTCCCTGGCCATCTCGGCGAGAGAGTAGGCTTTGTCGGAGAGTTCCTTAGGTGTCTCAAACTTCACGAATACGGACATTTCAATTACCTCTTTCAGACGCTCAAAGGCGCCTTCATCATTCATCGGCTCTTGGAGAGCAGGCCGGACTAGAAGCTGATGATATATATTGGTTCCCTTGGCCGTCTTTTTAAGGCCGAAGGGGCCCCGGGATCATCTGGCTCTCCTGGATATTATGACCCTGCGCTCGACCGGGTCGGACCCGGGAGGGGGCGAGACGGCATCCCCCGTGGGACGGCGCATCCCGTCGAGGACCATGCACGTCAGCCACACGGCCAGGACGTTCCTGGCGAGGATGACCATCATCCCCAGGTCGTTGATGTTCTCCCCGCCACCCAGGTAGCCGGCGTTGTAGGCAAAGTTCGCCTGGGTGAGCACCAGCACCAGCACGGACAGCCAGAGGAGGCGCCTCTCGAACCCGGTGTCGCGGGAGGCGACTACGAACGCGATCGGTGCGATGGCCCATATCAGGTACTGGGACGAGAACACCTTGTTGGCCACCATGAACAGCATGAGCACGGCCACCGCCGCCAGGCCGATGATCCTCAGGTCGTCGTCGCGGACGCCCCTGTGCCTCAGCACAGCGTAGTAGGCATACACGGCCAGGATCAGGACCACCATCAACGGCATCATCACCGATGCCACCGCGTCGGGCAGGGGCCCCATCAGGTTGTCCGAGCCGAAGCTGTCCGGATCGGCGAACGGCTGGATCCACACTTCGGTCAGGCCGAACATGGACAGCAGGTAGACGACGGACGCGGGGACGGACTCGATCTGCAGGGGACGGTCGGTGTGGTACGACAGGAAGTTGGTGATCAGCTCCGGATTGATGAGCCAGGCGACGCCGACGATCAGGACGCAGGTCCCGAGGAAGGCGGCGCAGGACACGGCGGCATCCCTCCATTGGCGGCCGTACGCAAGATAGAGAAAATACAGCGGGAACAGCACCGCGGGGTAGAGCTTGGTCATGGCCCCGACCGCCAGCAGGAGGCACGCCCACCCGTGGCGCTTCGAGGCGAACATGTAGAATGATGCAAGCGTCAGGATCGCCGGGAAGATGTCGTAGCGGTCCACGACGAACTCCAGCATCAGCAGCATCAGGACGGCGTAGACCAGCATCGCCCTCTTCTGGTCGTGGCCCATGCGCTCGGCGAGCTTCGACACCAGCAGCAGGCCGATGACCATGAAGACCAGGACCTCGGCCACGTACGCGACGTTGTATCCCCATGGGGTGTCGGCGAACAGCCTGGGGATGGCGAAGAACACCAGCGCGAACGGGGGGTACTCCATCACCGGGACCTCGCCGTTGAACAGGGGCTCGGCGTTCTTCCAGAAGCGGTCCCTCATGACCTCGGTCTCGATGTCCAGGAAGTGGACGGCGACCAGGTACCCTATGCAGGCGACCAGGAAGAGCGCCGCGATGATGATCTGGTACTTGCGTACGCCGTCGACCGCCTTCATGAGTGTGGTTAAGCCTGGTGCGACGATTAATCGCTTTCGCCGTCGATCTCGAACGCCCTGCGACCGAACCGTACCTTGGAGGAGATGTCCGACGGCGAATGGTCGCCGAGATACCAGTAGACGCAGATGGTGATCACGATGGCTCCGATCAGGTCCGCGGAGAGGTCCCCCATGGTGTCGGCGGCGCCGTAAACCATGTACGCGTTGCCCGTGACCCCGTCCGTGAAGCCCTCGATCATCTCCCAGATGCCGCCGAAGCTCAGCGCCACCAGGAGCAGCATGATGCACATCCCGACACGGTTCCCGAACGTCACGTGCGCGGGGGAATGGGCCTCGATCAGGCACAGCCCCACGAACACGATGCACGTCACGATGGCCGAGGACACCACGTGCCCGAAGTCACCGAACCAGCTCACGTTGAGGTAGAGACCTCCGCAGAGGCTCAGGACGTAGAAGAATATGTTGACGTAGATCGCCGCGATGAGCATTGGCGGCAGCGACACGAGGTTGAGGAGCCTCAGGATCGGCACGACGAGCGAGATCACGGCCCAGGCGAAGCATGTGGCCACCAGGTACTCCTCGGGATGGCCCGCATCCAGACCGGGGGCGATCCCCGCGACGACGAATGAGCACACGACCGCGAGCAGGGCGGGGGCTGCGAAAAGCAGGATCCACGCCACGCGGCGCTCCTTGGAATCCTCGTAGGCGTTCATCCCATCACCACCATCCCGTTCTCGTTGATGATGAGCCTGTTCTTCCTCATGTAGTGGGACAGGATGACCCCGAACACCGCCATTATGATGAGCATCGTCAGGAGGCCGTACAGGATGTACCCGTTGTCCACTATGTCGGAGTCGAGGTACTCCACCACGTATCCGGGCACCTGCATCCCCATCGCTATGAACGGGCTGAGTCCGCGGACCACGGCCCAGTTGTAGGACGCCTCCGACACGGATGCGGTTATCACGAACGTCGAGAAGGTCAGGGGCACCAGGGGGACCGCGTGGACGACCGCCGTCAGGTAGAACCAGAGGAACTCGAACTCGGAATCCTTCTCCACGGAGCTCTGGGCGAGAACCGTCGTGGTAAGAACCGTGCAGACCAGTGTGACGAATGACGCGATGAGGATCAGACGGTTCATCTTCAGGGAGCAGCGCTTGGAGGCGATGGCGCCGAACACCAGCACGAAGAAGGATGTGACTACCATGCTGCCCTCCCTCCCGTCTACAGCCAGAATCAGCGACACCAGTGCCACTGCGGCACTGAGTATTGCACCTGCACGCCCCGAGTCCATGGTAGCCCCAACAGCATGCCATATTAATCTATTATGAGCAGAAGCAACGGATTGTCCGGGACCTGACGCATCCCGAAATACCGATTTATAGAGATAGTCGCTACCCCGGGGCATGGAGTCGTGCGGGCACATCGCCGGCCGTCTGACCGATACATGCCTCAGGCACCCGATCGCAACCGTTGTCGTGGTGGCGCTAGTCGTACGCATCGTGCTGATGCCGTTGCTCACCTATGACTACGACATCTACCACTGGGGAGTCATCATACAGAACCTCCAGAGCGGCAACGGCCTGTACGATGTCTCCGGATACTACTACACGCCGACCTGGGGATACATACTGGGGTTCATCTCGGCGGCAATCGATGCCATAGGAGCCGTGGATGTGTTCGGCATAAGGTTCACGGACCTGTTCCCGATAGAGGGGCTGGACTTCGACTTCCACACGGCCACCACGACCACGGTCGCGTTCAACGTCGCCATGAAGGTCCCGCTGGTCATCGTAGACATAATTGTGGCGCTCCTCCTGCGCTGGCTCATCATCGACGTCACCGGCAGCGAGAGGAAGGGGCTGGCGGGGATGGTGCTCTGGCTGTTCTGCCCGACAGTCATCTACATGTCCGGCATACAGGCCCAGTTCGACTCGATATCCGCCCTCATGATGCTCCTGACCGTAATCCTCGTGTACCGCGACCGCTGCTTCCTCGGTGGCATGATGTTCGGGGCGGCGGTGCTCCTGAAGTTCTTCCCGGGGTTCGCCATACTGGTCATGGTGGCGTACATAGTCGTGAGGCACAGAGATGACGGCACGGCCGTCAGGCGGGTGCTGGAGGCGGCCGTCGGTGCGGCGCTGATGTGCGCGGTGCTGTTCCTGCCGCAGATCCTCGACGGGACCTTCGAGTACACGCTCGGCTTCATATTCGGCCGCATGGACATGCAGAGCGACAACGGCTGGTACGTCGTGGTCGCCCAGTACGCGCTGATAGCGATCGGCCTCCTGGGAATGGTGTTCGCCGGGATCAGGATGTACAGATCCGATGCGGCGGACGCCGACCGGAACTACTTCACCAACCTGCTGTTGGCCATGGGCTGCGCCATGTTCATATCGGCGACCCCCCAGTACATGATGGTCATGCTCCCGCTGCTGATCCTGGTAATGATGTCCTCCGAGGGACGCCTGAGGATCTGCTGGATACTGATAACGTTCGGGAGCTTCATCGGTGCCTTCGCCAACAACAACATCATGCTGCTGGACTCCGCATCGGAGTTCCTGGGGCTGGTCACCCCGGAGTGGATCGTGTCCGTGGCGGAGGGCATCGAATCCCACACCCTGTTCGGGATCACCCCTGTGCTGCTGGTCAACAGCCTCGGGAGCATCATTGAGTACGTGGGATTCGTCATACTGGTGCTCCTGTGCTTCGACGAGGCGCTGCGTGCAAAACTACCAAGAATATCCGAGGCCCTTAGCAAGATAAAGAGGTGGGACGTTGACTGAAAGGAAATCCGACAAACCCGCGGTGATCATCGCGGTGGCCCTTCTGGCGATCATCCTGATCGGCGAGGTCATCGTGTACACCTCAGACTACACGGACTACTCCGCCGAGGCGGGACTGGAAGGGGACTCACTGGGATACCAGGTGTCCGCGGACGGCTCCAAGACGTACTCGGTCGTGGTGAACGACAACGGGACCTACGACGGCATGGACCGCCTGTACATCTACTTCGACGAGTCGTACCCCGCCAACTACGAGGACGTGGACGTCTCCATCGGAGCGCAGGCCCTCGATCAGAGGTACTACCTGGAACAAGTGGTCAATCTGCTGAAACCTCGCAACTTCCACGACATCACCTATGTCGACGCGGAGCAGCTGGCGGATGCGCTGGCCGGGGACCTCGCTTCGGACGGATGCGGGACCGCTGGACTGCTCGTCATCTCCGGAGTCCTCCCCGACACCGTGTACACGGGGAACGCCGACGACACCATATTCCAATGGCTGTCCGGTGGCGGCAGCCTCTACTGGCTCGGGAACCTCATCGGAGAATGCTACGCCACGACGGACGGGCTCCAGCACGTCGATGGCTACCAGGAGCTGTTCTTCGGAGCGGAGTGCCTGAACACCGAAGGCGTCGACACGGCGTACAGCGAGGTGGACGGCAACGACTACACCCATGCTCTGGCCCTCCAGAGCAACAGCGTCAAGTACGCCGTGGACGGGGACAGGGTCCCGGACGACCGGGCCCACCTGAGCATCGGGTTCACGGAGGGCGGATACTCCAGCATAACCCTCGTCCAGTACGGTTCCGGGATGGTCTGCGTCCTGGGAGGAGACTACTCGAACTATCAGCGCAACGACCTGGTCCAGATCATATCGTCCGGCCTCGGGCCCCAGTCCTCCATCGTCTCCGTGGAGACGGGGACGGTCACCAACGGCACCGTGTCGGGGAGGATCGAGGGTGTGACCGGCAGCAGCCTGTCGGCGTTCATCTACCTCGGCGGATACTATCCGGTGTACAACAAACTGTTCTGGCTGTGATACGATGCTCGCCGACGTGCCCCTGAGGTTCCGGATCGGAAGCGGGTTCCTCCGCAAGGACGTCCTGATCGTCCTGGCACTGGGACTCGTTATCAGGTACGTCGTAGGGTTCTTCCTCACCTACACCTACGACGTCCACAGCTGGGCGCTCATAATATCCAACTTCGAGAGCGGCAACGGCCTGTACGATGTGGCGGGACACAACTACACCCCGACCTGGGGGTACGTGTTGGGGACGTTCTCGGCGATCGCCGAGGCTCTGGGCCTCGACGTGTTCGGCGAGAGGCTCACCGACGCCCTGCCAGTGGAGGGATACGACGGATGGTTCTACTCCGCCAGCGTGCCCACGGTCGCCTTCGCCCTGGCTGTGAAGACGATGTTCTACATAGTGGACGTCGCCGTCGGCTACGCCATATTCTGGATCATAAGGGAGCGCACGTCCGACGAGAGGAATGCCGCCATCGGGTTCGCGCTCTGGTTCCTCTGCCCCTTCGTGATCGCCGTCGGAGGGATCGGAGGCATGTTCGACACGTTCACCGTGCTCCTCACCCTGCTCACCGTGATCTTCCTGATGAGGGACAGGTACCTCCTGGCGGGGATGTCCCTGGGAACCGCCGCGCTCATGAAGATCTTCCCCGGGGTGCTGGTCTTCGTGATGATCGCCTATGTGCTGCTGAAGCACAGGGACGACGGGAAGGCCTTTCCGGCACTCCTCCAGTCGTTCGTGGGCCTGGTTGCGATGATCGTCGTGATGCTGATCCCGCAGATCCTCGACGGGACACTGTCGGACTGCTTCGGGTTCCTGTCCTCCAGGGCGGGGGACGGCATGGGGGTCGGCGGGGACATGATCACATATGCGACGTTCGCGGTCTACGCGGCCATCTTCGCGGTGACCCTGCTCCTCGCCTACAGGATGGCCCGCGGGAAGGGGACAGACCCGGACGGCACGCTCCTGACGATGCTGATGGTTAACGCCGCGGTGCTCTTCCTGTACCCGTCCACCCCTCAGTACATACTGCTGCTGACGCCGTTCCTGATCATGCAGATCGTCCTGACGGACCGCAGGTACCGCATCCCGTACATCGTCCTGGCCGTCGGCACCACCATGTTCGCCCTCGGAGGGAACGCCACGTTCCTCCTGTCCGTGGCCGGGTTCACGGACCTGGTCTCCATGGACGCCGTCCTGGCGGGGACGGACTGGTTCCTGACACCCGGATGGCTCGGCATCGCCCCCATCAGCGTGATCTACTACGGCGGCGGAGTGCTGCAGTACATCGGCACCATCCTCGTCCTTGCGGTCTACGCCAAGGTGCGCTCCTGCAGCGGGACATCCGCGGTACCGGCGAGCTGACACCCTGTCACATTTATGTACGTGGAACACCTGCGAGCCACCGATGGGCAAGATAAGCTACCTCATGATGGTCCACAGAGAGGCCATCATGTATGTCATAATGGGCGGGTTCACCACACTCGTCACATGGGCATCCTATGCGGGATTCGTCCACTTCGGCGTGTCCGAAGAGGTGAGCAACGTCCTGTCCTGGGTCTGCGGAGTGGTCTTCGCGTTCATTGTGAACAAGTGGATCGTCTTCAACAGCAAGACCCTGAAACCGAAGGAAGTGGCGCGTGAAGTCGTGTTCTTCTTCGGATCGAGGATCTTCACGCTCGTGGTGGCGGTCATCGCGTTCCCCGTCCTGATCGACATAGGCTTCGACCAGGAGCTTTTCGGAACGCCGGGTATGGTCGCCAAGATCATCACCAGCGTCATCGAAATCGTCCTGAACTGGGTGCTCAGCAAGTACCTGGTGTTCAGGAGCAAGAAGGCCAGGACCCAGTGATCACTCCTTCGAACGGTCGGTGAACGCCAGGTCCTTTATCTTCTGGTTCAGCTCGAACGACTCGATCAGGTCCTTGGGGCTGCGGCGGCTCATGTAGAATCCGACGAACACGGATGCCAACAGCGTCCCAGTGAAGTCGCAGACCAGGTCGGTGAGCGTGTCGTAGGGGCTGTACTGCGTCACCGATCCCGTCAGGACGTCCGACGAGTACTCTATGACTTCCCAGTACACGCTGAACGTCATCCCCAGGAGCGCGGTGAAGAATGCGAGGGCCCTGCCGGTGAAGTTGACCGCTCCCTTGGCGTAGTACTGGAAGCATGCGAGCACCAGGAATATGCATATGCTGACGGTCATCGAGGACAGCGTGTGCGTTATGGTGTCATAGGACCCGCCGAGCACGTAGATATTGACCGCCAGTCCGAAAGCGTGCAGGAACGCGGAGGCGATGATCAGTACGTTGAGGAAGACGGGGATCGTGAACGCCCCGGTCTGCCTGATCACGAACGGTATGAAGCAGATGATCCCGCAGATGACCGTGACCCTCACGTTGTGATCCAGTATGTCGGGGGAGAAGAAGGCCATGGCTATGATGGCGATTCCCACGACCATCGAGATGACATCGAGCAGCCTGATGTTCCTCATGTTCCGTCCTCCGTCGTGTCTATGAATATGTCCTTGCTCAGTCCGCGGTACGCCAGGACGGTGTAGACCGCCATCACCGCGGTGACGATCGTCGACATCACCGGCGTCGTCATCAGGATGCCGTTGGTGTACCTCTCCGTGTCGTAGAAGTCCTCGTTGAACACCGGGTACCCTGCGACGTACATGTTGCTGAACACGAAGAACATGTCCAGGGCGGAGAGGGCCATGGCGAAGGCGAGGGCGAATACGATCATCCACATCTTCGTCATCCTCATCCCGAACGTGCGGTCCATCAGGACGGCCAGCATGGAACCGATGATGAAGCACTGGTACGACTGGATGGCCGCGGTCAGGACCGTGAATATGTCCACCTCGAGGAACATCTCGTCATGGAGGTTCGTCGCGTAGTCCGCCGTGGCGACGACCACCGCGAGCACCGGTGCCACCATGGACATGATGATCATCCCCCTGTTGTAGCGGTACCCCAGGTTCATGAAGTACGGGATGGAGAGCATCACGATGCACAGGACGTCTATGATGAGCCACATCCAGTCCCGGGCCAGAAAGGCGATGAATCCCAGGACCACCGACAGGGCTACCGACATCGAGACGAGAGTCTTGGTGGAGGTCACGCCCCATGATGGGGCGCGACGGTTATAACGTTTTCAGAACTTGGATTCGAGAAGAGTGGAAGAGGCCCCGAAGGGCCGTGAGAGTTTAGTTGACGTAGTCCAGCCAGGCCTCGTACTTGGGGTCCTTGCCGGTGACGATGTCGTGGAACTTGGCGTGGATGCTGGTGGCGACCTTGCCGATCTTGCCGTCGCCGATGGGCCTGCCGTCGACGCTGGTGACGGGTGCGATCTCGGCGGCGGTTCCGGTCATCCAGACCTCGTCGGAGGACATGAGCATGAACCTGGAGACCTCTGTCTCGACGACCTCGTAGCCCATGTCCCTGGCGACCTGGATGATGGAGCGCCTGGTGATGCCGTTGAGGATGCTCTCGGCGCTGGCAGGGGTGACGATCTGGCCCTGCAGGTACATGAAGATGTTCTCCCCGGTGCACTCCGCGACGTGTCCGACGGAGTTCAGCATGACGGCCTCGTTGGCGCCCTGGCGGACGGCCTCCCTCTTGGCGAGGGTGGACGCGACGTAGGATCCGTTGACCTTGGCTCCGGCGGGTCCGCAGAGGTTGTCGGGCCTCTGCCAGGAGGACGTGATGAGCTTGGCTCCGGCTTCGCTGCCCTTTCCGAGGTAGTTGCCCATGTGGACGCAGGTGATGGCCATGGTGACGGGGACCCCGATGGGGTTGAGTCCGACCTCCTCTCCGCTGAGGAAGACGCAGGGCTTGACGTAGTCGACGGCTTCGCCGTTGGCGCGGACGACGTCCTTGATGGCGTTGCAGATATCCTCGAACCCGTAGGTCTTGCCACCGAACTCGAGGTCGATGCCCATCATCTTGCATCCGTCGACCATCCTCTGGACGTGGTCCTTGAGCCTGAAGATGGCGGGCCCCTTGGGAGTCTGGTAGACCCTGATGCCCTCGAAGACACCGGTTCCGTAGTTGAGTGCGTGGGCGAGGACGTGGACCTTCGCATCCTCCCAGTCGACGAGCTTGCCGTTCAGCCAGATCTTTTCCGTCTTGTCCATGGAATCACCTTGGAGATGTGCCGATTTCGGGGACCTCAGGTCCCCTGTGACGAAAAGTGCACTTATGTTTCATTATTTACACATTATGTGGAAGTTTCAGTTCCCACGTGTGCGCAGGATCTCGTCGACAGCATCGGCGAATGTGTACGATTCCGAGACCTGTATGGATCTGCAGCCGAGACGGCGACCGAACTCCATGTCCTTCTCATGGTCGCCGACCATGAACGACCTGGTCGGATCGATGCCGTGCTTGGCCATCGCGGCGAGGCCCATCCCGATCTCGGGCTTCCTGCAGGAGCAGTGGTCCTCGGGAGTGTGCGGGCAGTAGAAGATGTCGTCGATGCGTCCGCCGGCCGCCTCCACGGTGCGCACGAGCTTGTCGTGGATGCGTCCCAGAGTCGCCTCGTCGAAGTACCCGCGGCCTATGCCGGACTGGTTGGTTATCACAATCACTAGGAAACCTGCGTCGTTCAGCTTCCTGACGGCCTCGGGCACGAAGTCGTAGAGTTCGAACTTGTCCGGGTCGTCGCAGTACGGGACGTCCTTCGCGATCGTGTCGTCGCGGTCGATGAACACCGCTCGCTGTCCGAACATCTCCCTCTCGACGATGCCGCACATCGTGTGGCATGCGCAGAGGTACCCCTCCTGGATGCGGGGGGTCTCCTTCGAGGGTATGATGACGGCATGGTCAGCGATCTCCCTCATACGGCCGCCGTCCCCGGTGAATGAGATGGTGACGGCGCCGCGCTCCTTGGCGGCCTCCATGGCGAGGATGACGTTCTTGGAGTTGCCGGACGTGGACATGCCGATGACCACATCGCCTTTCCTGCAGATCGCCTCGATCTGCCTCTTGAAGACGAGGTCGTAGCTGTAGTCGTTGCCGATGGCGGTGACCGGAGCGATGTTGGAGAGGCACACGCCGGGAAGCGCGGGGCGCTCGAGCATGTACCTGCCGGAGAACTCGGCGGCGATGTGCTGGGCGTCCGCGGAGGAACCTCCGTTGCCCATGAAGATGACCTGGCCACCGTTCCTGAAGGCCTCGATGAGAATGTCTGCGGCCTTCCTGATCTGTGCGGGATCGATCCTGGAGATCGTGTCTGCGCTCCTCTTCAACTCTGCTACGATGGCGTCATTCATCTGTATACCTCCAAGAGATCACTCCCTCGGGTTCGAACATGTAGTCCGTGACCTTCGCGCCCATCTTGAGCAGCTCCTTCGCCACGTTGTACTTGCGGTCGTATTCGCATATGAAGTACATGAAACCTCCACCGCCCGCACCGGAGACCTTTCCGCCGATGGCGCCCTCCCTCATGGCGGCGTCGTAGAGGGCGTCGATGTGGGGGTTGGTGATCTTGTTGGAGAACTGCTTCTTGTACATCCATGACTCGTCGAGGAGCTCTCCGGCCTTGTGGATGTCTCCCCTCTCCAGGGCCACCGTCAGCGACTTGGCGATCTCCTTTGACCTGTCCAGCGCCTCCTCGTTCTGGCCCTTGTTGAACTTGTCCACCTGGCTCTCGATGATCTTGGCGGACTCGCGGGGGCTTCCGGTGTAGCAGAGGAGCGAGCAGTACTGGAGCTCGTTCTTCGTGTCATCGGAGATCCTCACGCGGTTGACGTTGACCCCGTGGCTCCCGAACTGCATGAAGTTGAACCCGCCGAAGACGGCGGCGTACTGATCCTGCTTCCCGCCCTTGAGGCCGATCTCCTCGCGCTCCAGCTTGTACGCGAGCTGGGCCATCTCCATGCTCGTGAGCCTGATGTTCTGCCACTCGCACATGGCGGCGATGATGGACACGATGACCGTGGACGATCCGCCGAGACCGGAGCCCGGAGGGGCCTCCGACTGGAGGAATAGCTTGAAGCCGTCCGTGATCTCGAAATGGTTGGTGACGGCCTTGATGAGGTCCATGTTCCCGTCGAGCGGCAGGGGGCCGCCGTCGAGAGGGGCCTCGTACTTCCCGTAGTCGGTGGAATGGACGGACATAGAATGGTCGTCGGTGGGCGTGATGGTACAGTATGCGTACCTGTTGATCGTGGTGTTGAAAACGGCACCGCCCTTCTTCGAGGCGTATGGATCGACATCCGTCCCGCCTCCGGCCAGTCCTATTCTCAGAGGGGCTCTTGCTCTGTAGTGTATCCCATCCATCTTACCACCTGGTGCGCAGGGCTGGTCACCCTACGACGTCATTGGAATCGATTGTGCGTTTTACGGGGTCCTCATATATATTGGTTTCAGCAGAACTCTCCAAAACCCACTGCTGGCACATTCACACGTCCGACATACGTCGAATACCTGCAAATAAAACCGTTCTGGACGAATCCAGCAGATGGATGCTCCCCATTCAGAGGGCGTTGAGGGCCTTGACGTACCTCTCGGGCTTGCTGCGCTCTATGAGCTCCTCCACCTGGTCGGAGCCTCCGACGACTCCGACGTTCCCATTGGACGTGGAGAGGAGGGCGTAGGCGGACTGCCCGGACTCGGGGACGAGCTCGGCGTTGTAGACGTCCTGCAGCTTCTGGAGCCTCCCAATGGCGGTGACCGCGGCATCGTGGCTGATGACCGACAGGACCATCCTGGACTTCCCCGGGATCTCGCACTTCCCGACAACGATCGTCTCGACGTTGATCTTGTTGCGGGTAAACTCACCCATGACCCTCTGCATGACACCGAATTCGTTCTTGACTATGAGTGAGATGACGTGCATGTTAACCGCGGCGTCATGCCCGTGGTGGATTTAAGTTCTATCGATAGGTGCGGGAAGGGATGAACAAGCTTTACCTACGTCCTCGCACATCCGGCACACAGGTGAGGACGTGCGCGTTATCCTTCTGACCGACAGCTACCACCCCACGGTGGACGGAATGGTCTTCGTGGTCGATTCTGAGAAGAAATGCCTTGAGAGGCTCGGACACGAGGTGTTCATCGTCGCACCCGACCCGGGGGAGAAGGACAGGATCGAGGGTGTCTACTACTTCAAATCCAAGTCGTTCTCGTCCTACAAGGGCTACTTCGTTCCGGTGTACCCCTCGCACACCAAGAAGGTCTTCGAGGAGATCAGGCCCGACGTGGTCCACTCCCACGGACTGACGCTCATGGCCCTGAAGGGCTTCCTCGCCGCGCACAGGATCAAGGTGCCCTACGTCGTGACGATGGGTACCATGGTCACGGACGCCATGAAGTACTATCTCCCGATCAAACTCCCCGTCAAGACCATGGAGAAGCTCTCCTGGGTGTACCTCAGGCAGCTGCTCAACCGCTCAGACGCCGTGGTCTCGTTCACCACTCCCATCCTGGAGGAGCTCAGCGCGGAGGGCGTGGAGCCCAGGCAGTCCAGGGTCATAACCGCGGGAGTGGACACCGACATGTTCCACCCGATGGAGGAGCCGGAGGGGCTGAGGGAGTCGATGAACCTCGTCGGCAAGAGGGTCATCATGTGCGTCGGAAGGCTCTCCTTCGAGAAACATGTGGAGGAGGTCATCCAGTCTCTGAAGTACCTGCCGGACGACATCGACCTGATCATCGACGGGGACGGCCCCGCCAGCGAGTACATAGCCCAGGTCATCAAGGACGAGCACCAGGAGGACAGGGTGCACCTGATCGGGATGGTGAAGCGCGAGGACTTGCCGAAGTACTACACGATGGTGCAGGTCTGCGTGTCCGCATCCAGGTTCGAGACCCAGGGCCTCAGCCTCATGGAGGCCATGGCGTGCAGGGTGCCCATCGTCGTCCCCAACGTCAGGGCGTTCAAGGAGATCATCATCGACAACGAGAACGGGTTCCTGTTCGACGGCGGCATCGAGGACATGGCCAAGCGCATAGTCGAGGCGCTGGACGCCAGCAGGGACGACCGCATCAGGGACGCCGCGATGGAGCGCGCCAAGTCGTACTCCGAGGACAGCAGCGCCAGGAAGCTCGTCGAGCTCTACGAGTCCGTGATCGAGGCGAAGAAGAAGCGCCTCGCCGAGGGCAAGTCGTGATCACAGCGTGGCAGCCAGTTCCAGGGCGCGCCTCAGCGCCTGATCCATGTTGTAGTACCTGAAGTCGGCGAGCCTCCCGCAGAAGGACAGGTTGTCCACGGACTCCGCCATCGACCTGTATCCCTCATACACGGCCTTGCTCTCCTCGGTCAGGACCGGATAGTACGGCTCCAGTCCCTTACCGGGCTCGTACTCCAGGGACCTCTCCAGGGCGTACACAGTGCCGTCGCCCTCCTGGACGGGCAGCTTCTTGTACTCGGTTATGCGGACGACCTCCGGGTCGGATGGGTACGCCACCACCGGCGCGGGCTGGAACGAATCCTGGTCCGAACGGCGGAACTCGAACTCCAGGGAACGGTACGGCAGCCTTCCGTGAACGAATCCGAACAGCTCGTCCAGTGCACCGGTGTACACCACATGGACGTCGGGCATGCCGTCCACCACGACCCTGCCGTCCTCGATCCGCAGACGGTCCAGGGCCTCGACCCCCAGCTCCACGGCGATGTTCGGATGGTCGAGGAGGCGGCGGAAGAAGTCGACGAAGGTGGTCCTCGGCATGACCTGGTAGGTGTCGTCGAAGTAGCGGTCGCCGTACGACATGCGGAGCGGCACCCTCTTCAGGACGCTCGGGTCGATCTCCGCCGGGGGTATCCCCCACTGCTTGGAGGTGTACGGGCGGTAGTCCTTCTCGAACAGGTACTCCGCGTAGCCGCGGATGACATGGTCCTCGGAACCCAGGGCCTCCACGACGGTGACGGTCTCCCTGCCCGGGTACACCTCGGCCACGCGGGCCTTGATCTCGGCCGCCTCGGCTTCCGGGAAGAACGTGTCGATGGTCGTGAAGTTGAACGGCGTCGGGGTGTACTCCCCGTCCCAGACCGCCCCGCACCTCAGTATGTACCCGTCCCACTCGGAGAACCTGCACATGTAATCGTACAGTGACTTGTCGGAGGTGTGGAACGTGTGCGGACCGTACCTCTGCACCAGGTACCCGCTCTCCGGGTCCCGGTAGTCGTACATGTTTCCGCCGATGTGGTCGCGGCGGTCCCATATGGTGACTTCCTCCCCTCTCTCAGCCAGCTCGCGGGCGACAACGCCCCCCGACAGACCGCAACCGACTACCAGATAGCGCATGTCAGAAACCGCCGTACTTCTCCATGAACTGGGAGAACGTCTGAAGGTTCTCGTCCTTCTCGGAGAGGATCACAGCGCCCTCGCCTCCGACCAGCTCCAGCGGCCAGTCCACGGCCAGGTCGGGGTCGTTCCACACGATCCCGTCGTCGTACTCCCCGTAGAACTTCTCGGCGCATTTGTACGAGACGATGGAGTCCTCGAGGACCAGGTACCCGTGGGCGCAGCCCGCCGGGACCAGGATCTCGTTGTGCCTCTCCCCCACCAGGTCGAAGGCCAGCCACTTCCTGAACGTGGGGCTGTCCCTGCGGAGGTCCACCGCCACGTCCCAGACGTGGCCCCAGATGCACCTCACCAGCTTCGGCTGCTGCATCACCCTCTGGAAATGGAGGGCGCGGACGACACCCTTGTGGCTGGTGGTGTAGAACACCTCCGCCAGGTCGTGCCTTATCCCGTGCGCCTCGAAGACCTCCTTGGAGTAGTCCTTCGTGAAGCATCCCCTGAGGTCCTCCGCGTTGAACGGGGTCACCTCGATCAATCCCGGGATCTCAGTCTCCCTGAACTCGAACGGCTGTACCATGATTCATCCCTCTGAAACAATCCAATCCCTCGTGCGCCTGCACCCCTCGGCAAAGGACACCTGCGCCCTGAACCCCGTGTCCCTCTCGGTGCCGGAGCAGTCGAACACCGACAGGGGGAGGTCCACGCCTGTGAACGGCATGTCCCCGAAGCAGAACTCCAGCCCAGGGGCGATGGCATCGTGCATCTCCATCAGGAACTCCCTCAGCGGCCTCGCCATGGAGCTCCCTATGAGGTACTCGGTGAACGGCTGACCCCTCTCGCCTATGAGACGGAACGCGCGTGCCGCGTCGTCGATGTAGACGAAGTCGTAGTTCTGCGTCCCGGATGTGAACTGCGGCGAGACGCCGTCGATGCACTTGCGGATGGTCGTGTTCACCAGCCTTGGGCTGCGCTCCCCCGGACCGTAGGCGTTCGTGATGGCTGGCCAAACGAGCTCGGTGCCGATCTCCGCCGCGACAGACATGCACATGATGTGGGCCGCGACCTTCCCGCACCCGTAGATGTATCCCTGCCCGGGACGGTTGCCGTCCCTGTAACCGGCGGCCATCGTCTCGTGCTCCATTATCGACCCCGAGTGGAGGAAGCGTCTGCAACCGAGCTCCTTCGAGACCCTCAGCGCGTCGACCGTCCACATAGCGTTGTCCAGCTGGAGGCGGACGTCCGCCCTCCTCGGTCCGGCCGACCCCTCCCATGCCAGGTCGTAGAACGTGTCGCATGCGCCGGACGGGATCTTGCCGACGAGGCCGCGAGCATCCCTGACATCGAAGTCGACGATGTGCAGCCCCTTCGCGTCCGGGAGGTTCGACCTGTTCCCCCTGTGGACGGCGGCGTAGACCTCCATCCCGTTGGAAAGGAGCTCCCCGACCAGGGCGCTCCCCACGAAGCCGTTGGCCCCTGTGACCACCACGGACTCCATCATATCGCCTCGTACGCTTCGATCTGGTCCCTCATCACGGCGAGAGTGTCGCCGCCCGAGACCCATGCCTTGGTCCACTCCACGGTCCGGGACACCGCCTCGCGGATGTGCCACCTGGGCTCGAACCCCAGGGCCTCGCGGATACGGGTGCTGTCGAGCTTGAGGAAGTTGGCCTCGTGGGGGCCGTCGTCGTTGTTGGTGACCCATCCGGATCCGTCTCCCCAGCATTCGCAGAACAGGTCCGCCAGCTGCCCGGTGGTGACGCAGTCCTCCGCCCGGGGGCCGACGTTGTACGCGTCCGCCAGGGACGGGTCCGCCCACTGGGCCTGGACGATCTCCAGGTAGGCGTGCAGCGGCTCCAGGACGTGCTGGTACGGACGGACCGAGTTGGGGTTGCGGAGCTCTATCGGACGTCCGGCGATGGCCGCGGCCACGCAGTCGGGGACGATCCTGTCCTTGGCGAAGTCCCCGCCGCCGATGACGTTCCCCGCCCTGGCGGTGGAGACCGCGCACCCCTCCGACAGGAAGCTCCTGCGGTAGCTGTGGGTGACGAGCTCGGAGCAGCTCTTGGAGTTGGAATACGGGTCGTATCCGTCCAGCGGATCCGACTCCGTGTAGAACTTGTCGGTCTCGATGTTGTCGTAGACCTTGTCGGTGGTGACGTTGAGGAACGACCTCGCGGTGGGATGGAGCCTCTGGCACTCCAGGATGTTGACTGTGCCCATCACGTTGGTCTCGTACGTGTACCTGGGTTCCCTGTACCCCTCCCTGACGATGGGCTGGGCGGCCATGTGGATGACGATGTCCGGCCCGACGTCCGCGTAGTACTCCTCGAGCCTGTCGAAGTCCCTGACATCCCCGGTCTCGGATTCCACCAGGTCGCCGATTCCGCCGATGTCGAAGAGACTCGGATCTGTGGGCGGGTCCAGGGCGTATCCGTGGACCTCCGCGCCCATGCCCTCCAGCAGGACGCACATCCAGGAGCCCTTGAACCCGGTGTGACCGGTCATCAGCACCCGCTTCCCTCTGAAGAACCCGGGGTCGAGCATGTGCTCACCAGAGCTTCCAGGGGGCCTCTCCGGAGTCCCAGAGCCTCTGCAACTTCTCCTTGTCGCGCATGGTGTCCATGCACTGCCAGAAGCCGTCGTGCTTGTAGGCGTTCAGCTCGCCGTCGGCTGCCAGTCTCTCCACCGGCTCGCGCTCGAACGTGGTGGAGTCCCCGTCGATGTAGTCTATCACGGACGGCTCCAGAACCATGAACCCGCCGTTGATCCATCCGACGTCGTCGATGCTCTTCTCCCTGAACGACCTGATGTCGTTGCCGTCCATGTCGAGTGTGCCGAAGCGCCCCTCCGGGCGGACGGCGAGGATCGTGGCCTTCTTGCCCTCCCTCCTGTGGAAGTCGACGACCTTGTCGATCGGCGCGTCGGTGACGCCGTCGCCGTACGTAAGGCAGAACGGCTCGTCCTCGTCCAGGAAGCGCCTTATGCGCTTGACGCGCCCGCCGGTCATGGTGTTCAGACCGGTGTCGGCGATGGTCACCGTCCACGGCTCGGACTCGTTGTTGTGGACGGTCATGCCGTTGGACCTGAAGTCGAAGGTGACGTCGCTGTTGTACAGCGCGTAGTTGGAAAACCACTCCTTGATGATGTGCTGCTTGTACCCGGCGCAGACTATGAAGTCGGTGATTCCGTAGGACCCGTAGATCTTCATGATGTGCCAGAGTATCGGCTTGTCCCCGATCTCGATCATAGGCTTGGGCTTGAGATGGCTCTCCTCGGAAATCCTGGTTCCGAAGCCGCCGGCAAGGATCACTGCCTTCATAGGTATCGCATGTGCGAACGCCGACGCCCGTCATATATCATTCGATGGGTTCGTCGGGCTTCCTCTGGGAATCGTCCAGGCCGTTGCGCCTCTTGACCACGTACGACAGCAGGAAGCTCACCGCCAGGATGACCACCAGCAGGAGGATCGTCAGGGTCTGGGCGGACTCCGCGTAGTAGTCGTACATGTAGTCGCTGAGCAGCATGATCGCGCCGTACTTCAGGATGCATCCGACCGTGATGTAGAACCAGCACTTCTTCAGGTCCCATCCGGCGATGTGTATGAACGCCCCGGCGAAGGGTATGGTGGGGGCGATGCGGTTCAGGAGCAGGAGCTTCTCGTCCTTCAACAACAGGAAGTTGACGTACTTGTCCACCACGCGGGTGACCTTCTTCGGGATGCGGATGTGCTTAACCACGTAGTACAGCGAGAATATCCCGATCCACTCCGCCAGGACCGCTGCGAGCAGGAGTTCCAGCCCGAACTCGATCGACGGGTCGTAGGAGAAGCCTAGGATGAAGAAGAGCTCCGGGAACGTGGGGAACAGGAAAGCATCGATCAGGAAGATCAGGAAGATGCAGAGCACCACGCCCCATCCTCCGTCCGCGCCGAAGGTGTCGAAAAGGAACTGCCCCACGTCAACCATCGTCGCACCTCAGATCGTCCCGTCCACAACTGAACGGTACAGGTCCTCCAGCTTCAGGATCTGCTGGTCCCAGGTGACCGCCCTGGAGACCTTCAGCGCGTTATCGGACAGCTCCCTGCGGTAACCGTCGTCGGCCAGGAGCCTGTTGATGCCGTCGGCGAGACCCTTGGGGTCCTTCGGCTTCACGTACAGGCCGGCGTCCTTCACGTTCCCCGGGAGCCCGTCCACGTCCGTGCAGACGATCGGCTTGCCGTAGGACATGACCTCCAGGGCCGCGAGCCCGTACGACTCGTAGATCGAGGGCATGACGAAGAAGCGGCATGTGTCCATGAGACGGTTCCTCTCCTCCTCGGACACCCATCCCCTGATCTCCACACGGCCCTCCAGACCGTACTTCGACACCAGACGGCGTATGGTCTTCTCCTCCGGGCCGGTCCCGCATATGACGAGCCTGTAGTCGACGTCCCTCATCGCCTCGATCAGGTAGTCGAGACCTTTGGTAGCCACCAGGCGCCCGAGGCTCAGTATGAAGTCGCCCTCGGTGCGGGTGATCTCGGGCACCACGTCGAGGCAGTTGTCCACGGAGGTCACCCTCGATGGGTCGATGCCCCTGCGTATGAGGTCGTCCCTCACGTAGTCGGTCACGGCGACGATGTGGTCGTAGCGGTCCAGCTTCTTCCGGTACAGGGCGTCGTTGGCCTCGGATATGTACCTCTGGTACCCCACGCCCTCCCCCCACATGTTGTGGTAAGTGAACACCTTCTTCCCGGTGTATCTGGAGACCTCCCCGTCGAACGAGAAGGCCCATCTGTAGTTGTAGTTGACAATGTCGGGGGAGATGCGGTTCAGAGCGTCGAGGACGCCCTTGCTGGTCACGTACGGAGGGTTGTAGATGTTGTAGAACTTCGAGGGGACCCTGACAATGCGGTATCCGTACTCGGTCTCCTCCTCCGCAGGGGTCCCCGGGAGCTGGGCGGTCAGCACCGTCACGTCATGACCCCTCTCGGCGAAGTGCTTGCTGGTCACGTGCATCCTGTTCTCGATGCCTCCGAGATGCGGGAGGAAGTACGGGTTTGCCTCGACTATGCTCAGTGTCTCCATCGGTACGCGACCTGAGGTTGCAATTTTGAACCGGACTTATAATGCTTTGTCGGAGAGCCGCGGATCAGACGGCCCTGTCCCCCTCGACCACCGCCCCCGGCGGGACGGTGGTGCCGTCGGCCAGCACCGCGTTGCGGATCCTCGCCCCCTTCCCGACGACGCATCCGTCGCCCAGGATGCTGTCCGCGATGTCCGCACCGCCCACGGTGCAACGATCCATGACGAGCGTGTGGCGCAGGACGCTGTCCGACACACGGGATCCCCTGAGGACAACGGCATCCTCCATCCTGGACCCAGTCACGACGGCGTCGTGCCCCACGTAGACGGTTCCGGAGACCTCCGTGTCCACCACATCGCCCGGGAACCCGTCACGGAACTCCGTGGCGGCCACGGTCAGGTTGGCGCGGAGCAGGTCGTGGGGACGTCCGACGTCCATCCACAGTCCGGACAGCTCGAACCCCTGGACCCTGCGGCCGGCTGCGATGACCTTCGGGATGATGTGCATGGAGAAGTCGCTGAACTCGTTCTCCGGAACCAGGTCCAGCACATCGCGCTGGACCACGTATACCCCCGCGTTGATGAGGTTGGAGAAGACCTCCTCCGGGCGGGGCTTGTCCTTGAACTCGGATATCCTGAGCTGGTCGTCCACATGCGCTATGCCGTACTCGCAAGGGTTGTCCACCGGCGTTAGCAGGTCCGTCACCGCCGCACCCGTCTCGATGTGCCTCGCGATCTCCCCGGCCACGTCCAGGTCCGCGAAGACGTCCCCGTTCGCAGCGACGAAGGTGTCGTCCAGACGGTTCTGGACGAGCTTCATGGCTCCCGCGGTGCCGCGGGGTTCGTCCTCGTAGGAGTACACGATCCTCACGCCCAGGTCGCTGCCGTCCCCCAGGGCCTCCATCATCCCGGGCTTGTATCCGCAGCCGAGGATGACCTCCTCTATGCCGGCACGTGCCATGGACCTGATGAGGTACCAGATGCAGGGCCTGTCGGCCACCGAGAGCATCGGCTTGGGCTTGTTCTCCGTCAGAGGGAGCAGGCGTGTGCCCTTCCCTCCCACCATCAGGACGGCCTGCCTGACCTCCCCTGCCATTCAGGCACCCTCCGGCATGATGACCCTGACCACGTTGATGTTCTCGGGGACCCCCAGGGATGAGGCGACCGGCATGCACTTGGTGCGGAGGATGTGGACTATCGGCACGGGCAGCCTCCGGTCGGAGGTGGCCTCGTAGTTGGCCATGCCCTTGGCGATGATGAGCCCGCATCCGCGGATCTCCTTCTCCAGCTCCGCCGGGATGTCGTCCCAGTCTATGCCGACGTAGAACTTGCCGGTGGTCAGCAGCCTGTCCATCTCGCGGTCCAGGCCGATGCGCAGGGCGTCCTCCTCGGTGACGTCGTTGAGTATCGGTGCTCCGCGGACCACTCCCACGACGCGCTTCCCCATGCGCCTGAGCTGCCTTATGAGGACCTTGTCCAACTGCGACTCACCGCAGTTGTCGAACATGTACACGACTCCGGGCACCCTCTCGAGCAGTTCTCTGAGTACGTCTGTGTCGTCGCAGCCCAGGCCCTGGGCCACCATCCCGTCGAAGACGCCCATGAACTCGTCGGGATCGCTGATGGCGGACCCTCCTCCGAAATCCATGATGTTGCCGACCACGGCGGCGACGATCGCCGACCTGAGAGGGTCGTCGGAACGCTCCACCGCGGCCTCCAGCATATCCACGTACGGTTCGGCGACCGTGTCCGCGCGGACCTTGATGTCGCGGTAGGGGTCGTCTGACCCTATGGCCTGATAGGCCCTCCGATGGACGTCGGTGGCTATGTCCACGGACGTGGTGCCGTCCGCCATGCGGTCCGAAAGCACATCGACGGCCGCCTTCACGGCCTCGAACTCGAGGCCTCCGCCCTCGAGACGCGATTGGAAAAGGACGCGCCTCATGAGACATGGGGCGCAATCAGCGGTGAATCTCATGGAAGAATGCTCCTTGTAAACGGTTTGCCGCTTCCGCGGAAGATGATTGGAACAGGTGGGGTTGTACCCCACGGTTTGTGGTCTCAGACGACGGTGTTGGAGACGCACTCGACGTTCTCGATTCCGGGGATGGAGCGGAGAGCGTCCTCGAGCTTGCCACCGACCTCTTCGTCGGCGTCGTCGATGAGGAACCCGGCGTTGACCTTCATGAGTCCGAAGGCGACGGGCAGGATCTTGGTCTCCAGGAGCTTGACCCCAGCGGGGAGGACTCCGTCGAGCTGCTTGATGACGCCATCGAGATCGATCTCGGTGCTCTCGGGCATCAGGTCGTATGCTGCTGCGATCTGTCCCATTCTCACACCTCACGGTCCGACGAATCCGCATTTCTTGCACTCGTACGAAACGCCCTGGTCGCGGCACTGAGCGCACCTTCCGATCTCGTACTCACCGCAGCGGGGGCACTTGAAGAAGGTGTTTCCCTTGCCAACCAGTCTCTTTCCACAGGAAGAGCATATTTTATCGGCTGCCATGAGCAACCGATTAGATTTCTTATATTTAAAGAAGGATGGTTTGGTTTAAGTCGTTTCAACACGCGCGCGGATGCGAGCTCACTTCCTCTCGGCGGGGTACATCTCGTAGTAGTCAACGCCGTACATCTTCGCGATGATCTTGGCGGTGAGCTTCCCGAACCCCCACAGCTGGTGGAACGTCATGATGGGGACCTTGGGGTTGAGGTGGGACTCGCCCTCGGCCCTCTCGCCGAAGTCATACCTGTAGTAGCGGACGTCCATGCGACGGTCGGCGTACTTCAGGAGGTCCATCAGCACCTTCCATCCGCGGAGCTCGAAGTTGTCCCAGTTCTGCTCGATGATCGGACGGAACACGTCGCAGCGGAGGGCGAAGAGGCCGCTCATCATGTCCTTGGTGGTCTGCTTGCGGTGGAGCATGAAGAAGAACTTGCAGTAGACCTCGACGAGCTCGGACCCGAGGGTCCTCTTGAGGCCCATCGCCATCCTGCTGTTCCTCTGACCGACGCACAGGTCGGCACCCTTGTCCATCTCGGCGACGATGCCCCCGAGGGCGGAGATCGGATGCTGGAAGTCGCAGTCCATGCACATGGCGTAGTCGGTGTCCGCGATCGCGAAACCCTGGAGGACGGATGCTCCGAGGCCCCTCTCCTCCGGCTTGCGGACGAAGAACGTGACGAGGGGGTCGTTGAGCGCCTCGACCTCCTCCCTGCTCCTGTCGGTGGAGTTGTCGTCCATGAACAGGATCTTGTAGTCGGGGTAGGCCGCCCTGATGGCCCTGGCCATGTTGGCTATGTTCTTCTCCTCGTTGTATGTGGGAATTACGATCGTGCATGTTCCGGTCATGTCCTCATGCTCCCGCGGTCACTGCGGATTGTAACGGACATCAGCTCTGACGGGCCAAATCCGAAGTTGCACAGGCAAGTGCTTTATTAATGTTGTTGGTGGATGTGCAGAGTACACAGTTCGTGTGCGAGTGTCTCACGCGCGCGTGAGACACGAGCGCACGTCCACTGTGACGGAATC
>CALUOK010000020.1 GCA_944322255.1 Candidatus Methanomethylophilaceae archaeon
TTGGAGATGACCCTGGGGATGGGGTCGAAGGGGAAGAGCTGCTCGTTGAACTTGCCGTCCTTGTAGATGCCGAACTTGACCCCGTACCTTGCCAGGAGACTGTTCACCGTCTCCGTCTGCTTGAATAGATCGTCCATGTTGAATCCTGCCGTGTGGGGCCGTCGGCCCGATGGACGGGTATGGATGTATCACATTTAATATGAATCGAGTCCGACCAAAAAGGGTGGGATGGATGCATCCAGCGATGTATGCCAGCACATTGGATGCGCCATCCAACGATATACAATAGAATGTATTAACAAGGGTGAATGAGATTACAACTCCGGCCGCAGTCTATCTCCTCACATCCGCCCCGTGTTCACGCCGCGGGGCCTCAGACACTATGCGGCCTCACTTCTCCGACCACCCCAACTGATAACTACGTCCGAGGCATCGACGTCCCGGAACCGGAACCGGATGATGATTGACCGAGGCTGACCCGTGATGAGCCCTATGAGTTCTGACGGCGGTTCCACTCAGTCCGTGCTTGAGTAGTCGGACATCCCGGTGTACAGCAGGAAGTCGGACAGCTTCATGCCGTCCTCCCACCTCATTATGTAGTTCCCGCTGCTGGACACATCCAGCTTCGGCAGCCTCCTGTACAGGACCGAGTGCCTCCCCTTGTAATTGTGGTCCGTGGGGATGGTGAAGACCCTCCACGGATCGCCGCGGAACCCCTTCAGGCGGTAGGCGTAGATGGGCACCAGATGGCAGCGCTTGCACTCGCCCAGCATGGTGTCAGCCTGCTCCACCAGCCTCTGGCTCTTGCTGAAGTGCATGACGGGGTCCGACGAGCTCTTCACCTCGATGGGAAAGGAGAAGTCCCAGCGGAGGGCGACCAGGTCCACACCCAGCGATCCTGCGGCGCGGATGACCAGGAACGGCTCCAGGAGCATGGTGTTGTAGGCGGCCGTCTCCATGGCGTTGCATGTCTTGACCATCCTCTCCACGGCTCTCTTGTCGCCGGCGAGGAGCGCCTTCAGCTCGCGTTCGTAGGTGTCGCCCGGTGCTGTCATCTTATCGTGCTTCGATTCCCCACACCGTATATAAACCGAATCAGGGGGTCACCGAAAACCCCCGGTTTCGACCGAAAAACCCCTGACCGCGTTGGGTCGGACCCATCGTTCTTTAAGAATGATAGTCGTTTCCAGAGCATGAATCCGAAATCAGTGGCGATCATTGCCGTCGTGGCCGTGGTCGTGGCCGTCATAAGCTTCGGCACGTTCCTGATGGACTCCGGTGACGACCTGGAGCTCAGGGAATACCTGGTCGAGGGCGACTGGGTCGAGTACTACGACGAGGGCGAGGACTCCACCACGAGGTACACCGTCCTGAGCGTCGAGGAGATCGACAGCTACAAGTTCAACATCTCCGACGAGATGACCATTACCGCCCCCTACAGCTACATCTTCACGGTTGTGGGCCCCGACGACGGGGATGTCGAGTACCTGAGGTCCGAGACTGTGGACACGTTCCTGGGTGAGACCGACTGCGATGTCTACGGCCTGGTATCCTACGGTTCGCAGGTCATCTACTATGTGGAGCCCGCCACGGGCCTTGCCCTCGTGACCGAGCTGAAGGGCTCCGACGGCAGCACCGCGAGGATGGTCATGACCGGAACCTCCGTGTTCGAACCCGTGGACCAGGAGTTCGCGGAGATCGCGCTCGGACAGCCGGTGGCCGGCAGCACGTTCACGCATGGCTCCCATACCTACTACGCCTCTGGTGAGAACTTCATCACCGAGAGCTACGACATCACGGTCACCGTGGAGTCCGTCAACGACGACGGGACCCTGAACATAACCGACAGCGAGGACCCCGCCACCGCGGAGAAGTTCATCGCAGGGCTCCTCATGACCGATGACGAGATCGGGGCATCCACCCTCGTCGGCACGAAGGTGGTCAGCACCCAGTGGGGACTCATGGAGTGCGACGTCTACGTCATGCCCCACATGAGCCCCGAGGGCGTGAGCATGGGTGACAGGACGTTCATCGTCGAGTCGAACACCGGCATCGTCCTCACCACCTGGGTGGAGATGCACGACATGGAGTTCGACGGGGAGGTCTGGGAGGACTACCGCTCCGAGTTCACCCTCACAGACTGCAGCTTCATCCTGGTAGCAGACTGAGAACTAACGCCGGATACGACCGGCACCTTCCCCCGGGAGACCGGGGTTCATTCTATCCAGAAATGAGGTCCGTCGACTGACACCGAACCTCATGCCGAAGGGTCAGAAGCGGTCCACGAACACGATCGAGGACGTGTCCACGCCCATCGCCCTGAACACCACATCGACGATCCTTGTGCTGTGCACGATGTAGCTAGAATGGTCGGCGCGCTTCATGATCACCAGCTCCGCCCCGGGGATGGAACCGGCGATGAACTCGGTGTCGCTCTTCTTCACGCAGTCCCTGCTCCCGGCCACCACCGTGACCGGTACGTCGATCCTGGCCAGGTCCTCGGCGGTGATGTGGGGCTCCGTCAGCATCAAACGGACCTTGGGGTCCTTCCTCTCCGGGTCCCCCATCCTGTCCAGGGCCATTCTGAACCCTCCCAGCGTCTCCGGACTGGTGTTGGCGCCGCATGCGATTAGGTGCGACAGGACCCCGGGGTTCTGGGAAGCGAACATAAGACCGACGATGGCGCCGTCGCTGAACCCGCAGACCGCCGGCCTCTCCAGCTTCAGCTTCCTGATGAACTCCGAGAGGTCGTCCACCATGTCCTGGTAGTGATACTCCCTCACCGGGGAGCTCTCCCCGTGGCCACGGGTGTCCACTAGGTACACCGTGAAGGCCTGCTCCAGGTAGTCCACCGCGCGGTCGAAGATGGTATGGTCCTCCCCGTTGCCGTGGAGCATGATCAGTGCAGGGCCCTTCTTCCCGCGGACCTCGTAGTAGATGGAGACGCCGTTGGTAGTGACGCGCATGACTGCGTCATGCCTGAAGTGATATTTATTATGGTATTCCTAAAAGTTAAATGAAAACCAATAACTACACTGATATCGTATTACGGTTATGCATGATGAAAACACCGCTGTCGAAAACCCGGAGCCAAGTGAACCCGGGAAAGACTACATGTGGTATGTGGAGAACCTGAGCACTATCCCGAACTCAGAGATCAAAGATTACGAAAAGATAGCCCACCTGGCCGCGGAAGGCCTGGTATGTGTCATAGAAAACGGGAGTCCACGCCTGAGAATCTTCTCGGAAGAGGAGTATCGTGGACTGGTGGAGAGGCTCGTCTTTCTGGAATGCGTGTATAGTACCGAGAATGTCCTGAAAGGCCTCGAGGGGAAAACCTTGGACGAGGCGCTGAGTAATGCAAGGAGAAGAAATGGCCTACCGGATCGTAGTATCTGACAACTTCGAGGAACATGCAGTCCGTGCTCAACGTTTCCTCATGAACTCGGTTGATTATGATGGACTGTCAATGTAATCGACAGAGTGACAGAAGAAGTATCGGAGGGGTCTCCCCCTCCTTTAAAGGACTTTTCAAGGCTCCAGTCTGCTGGGGTCCCTGGGGAACAGGATGGCCTCGCGGATGTTGGGCAGGTCCAGCATCTTGACGAGGAACCTCTCGATCCCGATGCCCCATCCACCGTGCGGGGGCATGCCGTACCTGAACGCCTCGAGGTAGAACTCGAAGTCCTCGGGGTTGAGGCCCTTCTTCTCCATCCTCCTGACGAGAACGTCGTACCTGTGCTCCCTCTGCCCTCCGGAGGAGACCTCCTGGCCACGGTAGTCCAGGTCGAAGCTGAACGAGTAGGAGGTGCCGTCCTTCTCCATGATGTAGAAGGGCTTGGCCTCCTCGGGGTACTCGGCGATGAAGTATAGGTCGACGCCCTTCTGGGCCATGACGTCTCCGACGATCTTCTCACCCTCTGTGCCCAGGTCGTCGCCCTCGTTGAGCTTGAGTCCGGCGTCGTTGACCATCTTCAGGCACTCGGAGTAGGTGAGGATCGGATAGGGCCTGGCGGGGACGTTGATCTCCTTGCCGAGGACCTCCAGCTGCTTGGCGCCCCTCTCCTTCAGTCCCCTAAGGATATGGTCCACGATCTCCTCGATCATCGCCATCACATCGTTCTGGCTCTGGATCCAGGACATCTCGCCGTCGAAGGAGATGAACTCGGTGACGTGGCGGTTGGTGTTGGACTGCTCCGCCCTGAAGGCGGGGCCGATCTCGTACACCCTGTCCAGTCCGGTGGACATGAGGATCTGCTTGTAGAGCTGGGGGGACTGGGCCAGGTACGCGGGCTTGTCGAAGTACTGGACCCTGAACAGCTCTGCTCCGCCCTCGGCGCCGGCGGCACCGATCTTGGGTGTGTAGACGCGGGTGAAGCCGTTCTCCCTGACGGCCTCCTCGATGAGGTCGACCATGATGGACTTGAGCTCGAAGATGGCCTTAATCTCGGGCTTCCTGACGTCCATGAACCTGTGGTTGAGACGGGTGTCCATCTCGACGTTGACCTTGTCGATCACTCCCATCGGGAGGGGCACGGCGGCCTCGCCGATGACCTCGGCGGACGTGGGGATGAGCTCCAGGCCCAGGGCGGTCTGGTTGCTCTCCTTGACATCCCCGGTGATGGAGACGACGGACTCCCTGGGGAGCTTGGTGAGCGTCTCGAAGAGCTCGGGGTCGATCTTCTTCTTGGGCATGGTGACCTGGAGGGTGCCGTGCCTGTCGCGGAGGGTCAGGAAGGAGATGCCTCCCAGGTTCCTGACGTCCTGCACCCAGCCGTGGACGGTGGCTGTGCCGTCTGCGACGGAGATGCTGCTTGAGTCCCTGATGACTGCCATGGTGACCTCTGATGACGGAACCCTATATAACTGAGGCGATTGGAGACACGTTCCGGAGACATGACTTCAGATCGTCAACCCTATAGTAGTCGCCCTGATGGGTGCCTCCAAAACTACACCTGAGGTGTTGACATCTGATTATACTACACCTGAAGCGTAGTAATCGTGACATGCATCGATCCAATTTGCGATTGTGACTTTTCAGCACCTGCTATCGGGAACAGATGTGAACCCCATCATCACTCGCATCCCTCGAACTGACTGTCGTACAGCCTCCTGTAGAATCCGTCCGCTGCCATCAGCTCATCATGAGTGCCCTGCTCCACTATGCCGCCGTCCCTTATCACCAGGATCACGTCGGCGTCCCTGACGGTGGACAGCCTGTGGGCGATGACGAAGGACGTCCTGCCCTCCATCATCCTGTCCATCGCGTCCTGGATCCTCCTCTCGGTGCGTGTGTCCACGGAACTGGTGGCCTCGTCAAGGATGATCATGGGCGCGTCCTTCACGATGGCGCGGGCGATGGCCAGCTGCTGCCTCTGCCCGGCGGACAACCCCCTGCCGCCGATCACGGTGCCGTACCCGTCCGGAAGGGACTCTATGTACTCCCCGATACCCACCATGTCGCAAGCCTCCCTGACCCTCTCCGGCGGGGCGCCGCTCATGAACGCCACGTTGTCGTAGAAGGTGCCGTCGGAGAGCCACGAGTCCTGCAGGACCATGGAGAACTGTTCCCTGGCCTGCGCCCTGGACATGGATGTGGTGGGGACTCCGTCTATCAGTATCTCCCCGGAATCCGGGTCGTAGAACCTCACCAGCAGGTTCGCCAGCGTGGTCTTCCCGGCTCCGGTGGGACCGACTATCGCCACCTTCGAACCGGGCTCCACCTTCAGGCTGAACCCGCGGATGACCTCCCTGCCGGGGATGTAACCGAAGCGCACGTCCCTGAACTCGACCTCCCCTCTGGCGCGGAAGGATCCGGGCATCGGCGGCGAGGGGGGCATCTCCTCGGTGGCGAGGATGTCGAACACCCTCTCGGTGGCGGAGGCCACGGACTGCATCCTGGCGATGATGTCCGCGATCTCGGTCACCGGCTGGTTGAACCTCTTGATGTAGACTATGAAAGCCACGATGACGCCGTACCCGATGGTGCCCTCGATTATCAGCACCGATCCGGCGATGCACACGACCACATATCCCAGGTTGCTGACGAAGTTCATCAGCTGTGGCATCATGCCGGTGGCGATCCTGGCCCTGAAGGTGGAGGTCATGAGCCTGGAGTTCACCTCCTCGAACCTGCGGGTCTCCCCGGCGCGGCCGTTGTAGGTGCACACGATGTCGTGGCCGTAGTAGGTCTCCTCGACGATGGCGTTGATCGCCCCCAGGTCAGCCTGCTGGGCGGCGAAGTACTTCCTGCAGCGGTGGGTCACCACGTACACGATCGCAACACCCAGCAGCGTGGGCAGGACCGCCACCAGGGCGAGCCTCCACTCGGTGTACACCATCATGACCAGGGAGCCAGCGATCATGCACAGCGCCACCGCCGTGGTGCTGAAGCTCTCTGCCGCACCGGTCCTGACGGTGTCGGTGTCGTTGGTCATGCGGCTCATCAGGTCTCCTATGCTGTGGGACTCGATGTACGACACAGAGAGCCTGTCGAACTTCGATGACAGGTCCCTGCGCATCCTGTCACCCACCCTCTCCGATGCAGAGGAGATCACGCGGTTCTCCGCCACGGACAGCAGGAAGCTGATGCCGTACACGGCGATGAGCAGCAGACCCAGCCTTGCTATCAGTTCCATGTCCACAGGGAGACCCCCGAGGACGCTGGACGACACGCTGTCGGTGATCATGGCCAGATACTGCGGGCCTATGAGTGCCAGAACGGAGGAGACGAGGGCGCAGGCCATCCCTGCGTAGAGGTACCTGCGCTCCCTCTCCATGTACACGAGCAGCGCGGACATGGCTCCGCGGAGGTCGCGGGGCTTGTCGGCCTCCCTGGCCCACCTGGGGCCCTTCCCTCCACCGGAGTTCATACGCCCGCCTCCAGCTGTGATTCGGCTATCTCGCGGTACAGTGGACAGGAGCGCATCAGCTCCGCATGGGTCCCCTGCCCGACGACCCTGCCGCGGTCGAGGACGACTATCCTGTCGGCGTCCATGATGGTGCCGACCCTCTGGGCGACCACTATCCTGGTGGCCCCGCGGGTCTCCCTGTCCAGGGCCTCCCTCAGGTCCCTGTCGGTGCGGTAGTCCAGGGCGGAGAAGGTGTCGTCGAAGATGTAGATGCTCGGTTTCCTGCACACCGCGCGTGCTATGACCAGGCGCTGCCTCTGACCGCCTGAGAGGCTCCAGCCGTGCTGGGACAGGTCGGTGTCGATGCCCTCCGGCATGGTGCGGACGTGGTCCAGCAGCTGGGCGATCCCCAGCGCCCTCTCCACCTCCCGGTCGGTCGCCCCATCCGCCCCGCCGTAGGCCACGTTCTCCCTGACGGTCCCCTTGAAGACCACCGGGGTCTGGGGCACGTAGCCGATCCTCGAATACAGGTCCTCCAGCCGGTACTCCCTGACGTCCACACCGTCCACGGTGACCCTTCCGGAGGTGACGTCGTACAGCCTCGGGACCAGGTTCACCAGCGAGGACTTCCCGCTGGCCGTCGGACCGATGACCGCCACGGTCTCCCCGGGAGAGGCCGAGAACGTGACGTGCGACAGTACCTCGCGGTCTGTTCCCGGGTATGTGAAGCTGACATCCTCGAAGCGCACCTCCCCTTGGATTCCTGTATCAGGGGCCCCTGGACCGTCGGTCACGGACGGCTCGTGTGTCACGACCTCCTCGATGCGCCTGGAGGACACCATGACCCTCGGCAGGCCGCGGAGGATGCCGGTGGACATCATCACCGCGGAGATGACCTGGGTGGCGTAGGATGTGAAGACCACCATGTCCGAGAACAGGGACATCTGCTCGGCCTGCCCGCCCGCCGACTGGATGAGGCCGGCCCCGATCCAGTATATGGCCAGGATCAGGAAGTTCATCATGGAGGAGGCCATGGCGTGCATCGGCGACATTATGCGGACCTGGCTCAGGCTGTTGTCGAGGAGCCTGCCGCTGGCTTCTGCCAGCCTGGCCTCCTGCCTGGGCTCGGCGTTGTAGGCGCGGATCCCCCTGGTCCCCTCCAGCCCGTCGCGGGTTATGCGGTTGACCGAGTCCACGTACCTCTGGGTCCTGCGGATGTAGGGCATCCCGCGCCACAACATGACCGAGAACGCCGCCAGCATGACCAGCATGCACACCACCGTCGCCGCGGTCCACTCGAAGGCGCTGCCGCTGATCTTCCAGACGGCCAGGACCGCTATCAGCGGGGCCTTGACCACAATGGATATTGCGCGGGGCAGAAACTGCTGGATCTGGTAGACGTCGTTGGTCGACCGGGTTATCAGGCTGGCCGCGGAGAAACCGTCCATATCCTGCCTGGAGAAGGAGCCGACGCTCTCGAAAAGCATGCTGCGCAGCCTGTTGCATAGCGAGGACGACACCCTGGCCGCCAGGACCACGGTGCCCAGGGCGGCCGCCACGCTGGCGAACGCGCACAGGAGCATGCGCTCCCCGTCCCTGACCACGACCTCCGTTGCGGTCCCCGCCTGCAGATGGTCGGTGATCCCGCTCATGTACTCGGGGATGCGGAGGTCCAGGTAAACCTGGAAGGCGATGAGGACGACGCATGCCGCGACCATTAGCCTGTCGCGTCCGCTCAGGTACCTGAGTATCATGATTCAGACCATTATCTGAAACATTGTCTGAAAAAGATAAACTCTATCTGGAAATCCGTCGACTTCCAGATAGAGTCGGGAAAGGACAGTCACTTGGACTTGCCCTGGTTGGCCACGGCGTTCATCTTCGCCGCCACGGCGTCCTGGTCGCCCAGGTACCTCTTGGAGACGACGTTGAAGTCCCTGTCGAACTCGTAGACCAGGGGGACGCCGGTCGGTATGTTGACTCCGACGATCTCGTCCTCGGACATGCCGTCGAACACCTTGACCAGGGCCCTCAGGGAGTTGCCGTGGGCGGCGATGAGCACCCTCTCGCCGGCCAGCATCCTGGGCTTGATCTCCTCGTCGAAGTAGGGGACGGCCCTGGCAACCGTCTCCTTGAGGCTCTCGGTGAGCGGGAGGCACTCCTTCGGGACGGTCCTGAACATCTCCTGGTTGGCGGGGTTGCGCTCGTCCTCGGGGGACAGCTCCGGCGGTGGGGTGGCGTAGGACCTCCTCCAGACCTTGACCTGCTCCTCCCCGTACTTGGCGGCGGTGTCGGCCTTGTTCAGGCCCTGCAGGGCGCCGTAGTGGCGCTCGTTCAGCTGCCAGGCCTTGACGACGGGCAGCCACTCCCTATCCATCTCCTCCAGCGCGAGGTTGAGTGTGTGGATGGCCCTCTTGAGGAACGACGTGTAACAGACGTCGAAGTCCAGCCCCTCCTCCCTCATGAGCCTGCCAGCGGCCCTGGCCTCCTCCCTCCCCTTGTCGGAGAGGTCGACGTCGGTCCAGCCGGTGAACAGGTTCTCCTTGTTCCAGACGCTCTCCCCGTGGCGGAGGAGAACGAGCCTCATGGTGTCAGACATGTGAATCGGGACCCCCATCTCGGACAGTCTTGATAATCCCTTTCAGGGGAGCTCCCTGAACTCCAGCGACCTGCAGCTGTCCCCGATGACCGACACCAGGTCGTCCGACCCGATCCACACCGTGCAGGTGTTGTCGTTGGGATGGATCCCCAGAACCGAGCCCTGGAAGAACGAGTCGATGGTGACCGACACCCTCCCCTCCGGGTCGTTCAGCACGCCGAAGGGCGTCACGGCACCCTTCCGGAGCTTCAGGAACTCCCACAGGTCGTTCTCCGAGGCCATGCTCAGGGGCCTGGAGCCCAGCACCTCCCTCAGCGCCTTCAGGTCCACCTTCCTGTCCTCCCTGGAGACCACCAGGTAGTAGTTCCTCTTCTTGTCGTCCCTCAGGAACAGGTTCTTCGCGATGTGCTCCGAGTCGGGCATGTCCAGCGCGAGCATCTCGTCTATGGTGTACACCGGGGGGTGGTGCATCTCCGTGAAGGGGATCCCCTGGGACCTCAGGAGCGAGAGGACCTCCTCCTGGCCGTACGGTCTTTCGTCGTCCATGTCCCGCGGATTGGGATGCGGGGATATCGTTGTTCCGTCAGGCCCTTTCCTTCCAGAACTCCGTGCCCGCCAGACCCATGGCGATGGTGTTGGCGTCCGGCGTGTCCCTGGGGATCTCGCATCCGGAGGAGAGGATGAACCCTCCATCCAGCCCGGCCTTCTCGATGCAGTCGTAGCTCTCCCTGCGGACGTCCTCCGGCGTCCCCTGCATCAGGGTGGTGACCGGCGCCACGTTGCCCATGAGCGCCATCCTGCCCTTCACGTTGGGGTAGGCCTTGGCAAGGTCCACGGCGGAATCGCAGCTGAAGCAGTCCACCCCTATGTCAGGCAGGAGCTGCATGGTGTCCGTGGTCTCTCCGCACATATGGATCATTATGGGCACGTCGGCGAACTCCTTCACCCTCCTGATGACCTCCGCGACGGGTCCGAGCTCGAACCTCCTGTACTCGTCGGGGGAGATCAGGTCCTGGGAGGCGGTGGGGTCCGACATCCACATGACTGTGGCGCCGCAGTCGATGCACTTCCTCTGGATGTCGGCTGTGAACTTAGTGACCTTGGAGATCATCTTGTCCGCCAGTTCCGGCTCCAGGAAGGAGTCCATCAGCAGCTGGTCGGCGCCGCGGATGTACCCGGCCATGGTCAGCGGGCCCCATGAGAACCCGCAGACGTGAAAGTCCTCGTCCATCATGGACGCCAGACCCTCGAGGTTGGCCACGTAGGAGTTGGTGAACAGGGGGCACTCCTCGGCGGCGAAGGGGTCGTAGACGGCCAGTGCGTCCACGTCCTCGGGCGTGGGGGCCAGGGGCTTGGAGACCCTGCAGTAGTTGTCGTCGGGGATGTTCACCTGCACCCCTATGTCCTGGAAGATGGCCTGGGAGTCGATTACCGGCTTGACGAAGTCAGAGTGGGTCATCTTGGCGTATCTCAGAGAGGACTCCGCGGAAGCCTTGGCGTTGTTGCGGACGTCCTTGAACATGTGGCCCGCGGAATGGGCCGCGACTATGTTGGAGAAGTTGTTGACCGGTGTGCGACCGTCGAAATCCAGCTCGAAAGCGGCGTCAACCGCTGACCTGTGACCAGTTTCCTGGATCATTCTTAACACCTGGTTATGCATCGACGCGGGACACGTTAAAGGTTCGCTATGGAGGATTTCCGATGCCTCCAGAGATGCGACATCCAGGTCCCGACAGCCTCAGGACCCGGGCCCGATGATCACCGTCGCCAACGTTGATTTAGGAGTTGGGCGTACACCGCGACCATGACGGACGGACACCCTGAACTGGCGGAGACCATCGAGGCGGCGGTGCGCCGCATGTCCGAAGGGAAAAGAGTGGCCGTCGCATTCTCGGGCGGTCTCGACTCGGGCCTGGTGGCGGCACTGGCCTCCAGGTACGCCGAGTCCGTGACCCTCTACACCTGCGGATCCGAGGGATCCTTCGACGTCGTTGCCGGCAGGGAGCTGGCCGATAGGCTCGGGCTGCCCTGGATGCACCTGGAGATTTCAGTGGACACCGTGGAGGACGAGATCAGGAGGCTCATCGCGGCCACCGGCACCGACGACCCGTTCACCATCTCCTACGAGCTGCAGCTGTTCACCGTCTGCGAGTACTGCGACGAGGACACCGTGCTCAGCGGCCAGGGTGCCGACGAGTACTTCATGGGCTGCGCCAAGTACGTGGAGTGCGCCGACTGCGACTACATGGCCTACGTGAAGGACGGGAAGAAGCGTCTGACGGAGGTCTCCGTCCCCTGCGAGCTCGCCCTGGCCTCCCACTTCGGCAGGACACTCTCGTACCCGTACCTGGACCCCGAGGTCGTCCGCGTCTCTGAGTCCATCGACCCCTGGGAGATGAGACCCGCCGACATGGACTCCCGCAAACGGATCCTCAAGGACGCGGCGATACGGCTGGGCTACCCGTTCCTGGCGGAGAGGACCAAGAAGTCGTCGCAATACGGATCGGGGACCACCGACATAATCCGCGCCCTCGCCAAGAGGAGGGGGCTGATGTACAACAGGTACATCCAGTCGGTCTACGACGAGGTGTTCCCCCCGTCGGACGGAGAATGATGGTCTGCACCATCCTGGAAGGAGTGTCCTCTTCGGAAACCATGCGGGAATCGCCTTGCCCCCTTACCAACATTTAATATGGTACCGCTCTTAAGGGGTCCTCAGAAGGATAAGGTGTAAATCATGCCTGCCGAGAAAGTCACAGTTTCAGTCATCAAGGCCGACGTCGGTTCCGTCGTCGGACACTCGAGGCCCCACCCCTCGATGCTTGAGGCCAGCAAGGAGATCCTGACCGACGCCCAGAAACAGGGCATCATCGAGGACTTCTACGTCACCCGCGTCGGCGACGACATCAACCTCTACATGACACACTACAAGGGCGAGGGCAACAAGGACGTCCACGGCGCTGCCTGGGAGTGCTTCCAGAAGGCCGCCAAGATCGCCAAGTCCATGAAGCTCTACGCCGCCGGACAGGACATCCTGACCGACGCGTTCTCCGGCAACGTCAAGGGAGCCGGACCCGGCTCCGCCGAGATGTCCTTCGAGGAGAGGGGATCCGAGCCCCTGCTGTTCTTCATGGCCGACAAGACCGAGCCCTCCGCGTACTCCCTGCCCCTGAGCAGGATCTTCCTCGACCCGTTCACCACCACCGGACTGGTCGTCGACGCCAGGGCAAAGAAGGGATTCGACGTCGAGATCCAGGACGTGATCGGACACAAGAAGGTCACCATGTCCTCCCCCGAGGAGACCCTGAGCATCCTGAGCCTGCTTGGAGACACCTCCAGGTACGCCATCAAGAGGATCACCTCCAGGAGCGGAATCGGACCCGCCTGCGTCGTGTCCACCGACAAGCTCAACCTCACCGCCGGAAAGTACATCGGAAAGGACGACCCCGTGTGCATCTGCCGCGCCCAGTCCGGACTGCCCTCCGTCGGAGAGTACCTGCAGCCCTTCATGAACACCACCTTCCTCGTCGCCGGATGGATGAGGGGATCCCACTACGGAGCGTTCTACCCCTGCTCCCCCGAGGAGTCCGACCCCGTCTACTTCGACGGACCCCCAAGAATCTGCTGCCTCGGCTTCCAGCTGAACGAGGGCAAGCTCCAGGGACTCGAGCCCATGGGAGCCAAGAACGGTGACCACATCCCCGTGGACTTCTTCGGCAACAACACCTGGGACATGGCCAGGCAGAACTCCATCAAGGCCAGCAGGTTCATCAGGAGCCAGGGACCGTTCATGCCGTCCATCCTGGGACCCGAGGAGATGGAGTACACCTCCAGGCCCGAGGTCCTCAAGGAGCTCACCGAGAGGTTCGAGGACCTTGAGTGAATTCCGCCCCCCGACGATAGTCGTCAACTTCAAGGTCTACGCCGAGGTCGAGGGCTCCAGGGCCCTCACCCTGGCCAAGACCTGCCAGAAGGTCTCCAAGGAGTCCGGGGTCGAGATCGCGGTCTGCCCGCCGGTCATCGGACTGGCGCTGGTCGCCCACGCCCTCGACATCCCGGTCTACTCCCAGAACGTGGACCCACTGAAGCCCGGGTCCGGGACCGGATACGTGACCCCCTCCATGCTCCACTCCACGGACGTGAGGGGAACCCTGGTCAACCACTCCGAGCACAGGCAGCCCACGGAGGACATCGCCACCTGCATCGAGATGTGCAAGTACCTGAGCCTGGACGTCTGCGCCTGCGCGGAGTCCGTCGACAAGGCCAAGGAACTCGCCGCCTTCGGTCCGCAGATGATTGCGGTCGAGCCCCCGGAGCTCATCGGAGGCGACGTCTCGGTCACCACCGCCAACCCCAGGATCGTCTCCGACACCGTCGAGGCCGTCCACTCCGTCAACCCTGACGTGGCAGTGCTCTGCGGAGCCGGCGTCAAGAACGGGGAGGACGTGAAGGCCGCGCTCGACCTCGGGGCCAGGGGAGTCCTGCTGGCATCCGGTGTCGTCAAGTCCAGGGACCCGGAGGCCGTCCTCAGGGACCTGATCAAACACATCTGACACCCGTCTGGGTGTCACGCCAAACCCCTTTACCCATCCAGCTTCTCGACCGCACCAGCATCCTGGTACGTCAGCTTCCACCCCTGCCGTCGATCATAGCAGAGACTTTCCCCGGAACCGCTCCCGCTCGTCCGGAATCATGGGGAAACATGAAGCTTCACAGCCGTCGCGACGGCCCCATTCGCGGAACCTGCGGTGATAAACGATGTGGACATTATATGTAGCCCAAAATCGAGCATATCCCGCAAAATCCGATGGTACAACGTGCCTATATACACAAGATAGCTGTTTTTAACATCTTGTTTTATAATTCCCTATAATAATTACCAATTCATGGTTTGCACCTGCTCTTGCGGAAAGGAGTACGGATTCGAACCTATGGGCTACTGGTTCTGCCACAGATGCTGGTGCCTCAACGACTCGGGACGCATAAGCGCCGTGGCTTCCGAGTCGATAATCGAGCCAGACGTGGCGGAGGGGATGCTCCGTTCGGAGACGGACTTCCATATCGAGGCGGATTCCAGCCTGCGCGCCAACATGAACAGCTGGAAGGCCTGGTACGCATCCGGCCTTGCCTATGCTGCCCGGGGGAACCTAACCCAGGCGTGCACGTTCTGGACCGTGGCGCTTATGAACATAACAGACGACGTGGAGGCAGGGGAGTTCGTCACCAGGACCCAGAGCATCCTCGTGGAGATCATGGTTGCCGACCGCGTCGCCGGCCGCAAGTTCATGCTCCCGTACCCGTCCTCCATGGAGTACCACTGCATGAGGCGCTTCCCCGACCGGAGGGGGTACTGCGACGTCCTGGCCGACTCCCTGTTCGAGGCCTCGTCGTCCCTGTCTAGGGAGACCAGGTTCAGCCTCGTGAACACCTGCTCGCTGATCCGGATCTCATCGCTAAAGGTGCATCCGGACCTGAAGTACCACCGCGACTGCTTCTCACGCATCATCAGGGATGTGGATTCCTTCTGCTTCCCTAAGGACGGGACCATCGGGCCCATAGGGAACGTGGTCTTCAGACACACGAAGCAGCTCACGCTGTGGCTGACAATGCCGTACAGGGTGGCCCTCAACGACACCGAGCGCGTCATATCCGACACCACAATGGACGAGATCCACAGGCTGGGGTCCCTGCAACCCGACGACGGGACCGCGGGGTTCGTCAACCATCTGATGAACGCCGTCACCGTCTCTGCCGACCTGGCGCACATGCGCTCGCAGAGGAAGAGGGACGAGGCTAAGGTCACGGAGCTGGAGGACAGGGTGTTCGACGAGATCAGACAGTACTTGGACAAGTACATCTCCGGCGACCCGTCCCCGGTTCCGGAGAACAAGGTGTACCTGGAGTCAACTTTAAATCCAACCTTGACCTCCTCTCGGTGACGTCACAGACGCCGGGTGAACTCATGGAGAACGTTTTCGGAGATATCGGCAAGCTGGGCTTCGGACTGATGCGCCTGCCCACCGGAGAGGATGGGAAGATCGACATAGAGCAGACCAAGACAATGGTCGACCTGTTCATGGATGCGGGATTCAACTACTTCGACACCGCGTGGGCCTACGCCGGGAGCGAGGACGCCATCCGCCAGGCCCTGGTGGAGCGCTACCCCAGGGAGAGCTACAGACTGGCCACCAAGAACGCTGCCTGGATCAACTGCGCCACCCGCGAGGAGGCCGTGTCCCAGTTCGACGTGTCCCTGAGGCAGACCGGCGCCGGGTACTTCGACTTCTACCTCCTGCACAACCTGGGCGAGGGCCGCACCCACTTCTTCGACGACTACGACATGTGGTCCTTCGTGAGGGACCTGAAGGAGCAGGGCAAGGTCAGGCACATCGGCTTCTCCGCCCACTGCTCCGCAGACGAGCTGGACCAGATCCTCACCGCCCATCCGGAGGCGGAGTTCGTGCAGCTCCAGATCAACTACGCCGACTGGGAGAGCCCCTCGGTCCAGTCCAGGAGATGCTACGAGGTCGCCAGGAAGCACGGGAAGCCCGTCATAGTCATGGAGCCCGTCAAGGGCGGTATGCTCGCCACACCTCCCGAGGAGGTCCGCCAACTCTTCGAGAAGGCCGAGCCCGAATCCACACCCGCATCCTGGGCGTTCAGGTTCGCAGCCGACCTCGACGGGGTCGTCACCGTCCTGTCCGGCATGAGCAACGTCCCCCAGATGGAGGAGAACATAGGCGTGCTGAAGGGGTTCGACCACCTCACCGATGAACAGAAGGCCGTCATCAGGGATGCCACGGAGGCCCTCGGCAGGTACCCCGTCATCCCGTGCACCTCCTGCGACTACTGCGCCAAGGTGTGCCCCAGGAACATCGGGATCTCCGGGACCTTCACCGCCGACAACTACCTGACCCTCTACGGCAACATGGCCATGGCTCTCAACCAGGAGAACTGGCTGGTGGCCATGCACGGAAAGGCTCGTGCCGACGAGTGCATCAAGTGCGGGAAGTGCGAGGACGCCTGCCCGCAGCACATCGCCATCACGGACATGCTGGACAAGTGCGTGTCAGACCTCGGCATTCAGTGATGGTTCATATTTAGTCTTACCTAAATAATAGTAAGTAACGGCGTTTAATATACATTCACGCCGTTAATATGAACGAGGTGTGAAATGGACAGCGAAGACCACAGCCAGTTCAGAATGCCCCTGATTAACGACGACGCCCCCGCCTTCAAGGCGGTCACGACCCAGGGGGAGATCAGCTTCCCCGAGGACTACAGAGGGAAGTGGGTCATCCTCTTCTCCCACCCTGCCGACTTCACCCCGGTCTGCACCACCGAGTTCATGACCTTCGCATCGATGATACAGGAGTTCAAGGACCTCAACACCGAGCTGATCGGACTCTCCGTGGACTCCCTCTACGCCCACATCGCATGGCTCAGGAAGATTCAGGAGCTCGAATGGAACGGCATAAACGGACCAGAGGTCACGTTCCCGCTCATAGAGGACATCAGGATGGATGTCGCCAGGAAGTACGGCATGATCCAGCCTGGCGCCTCCACCACACAGGCGGTAAGGTCTGTGTTCTTCATCGACCCAAAGGGCAAGATAAGGGCCATCATATACTACCCGCTCTCCCTCGGCAGGAACTTCGATGAGATCAAGAGAGTCATCCAGGCCCTTCAGAAGGCCGATGCCGACAACTGCGCCACACCCGCCGACTGGAGACCTGGGGACGACGTCATCGTCCCCACAGCGGGATCCTGCGGAACCGCCAAGGAGCGCGTCGAGTCTGACGACCCCGACATGTATTGCCTGGATTGGTTCATGTGCTTCCGCAGGGAGAAGAAGCAGTAACCGACACTACTGATACAAAGGGGGCGGACACACGCCCCCGCCTTTACATCATCCCTGTTCCGCATTCAGACATTCTGATTCCACATGCCCTGTAAACACCCCGCAGCCATAACATGCTTCAGCGCGGTTTCAAATACTTGAACAGTTGTTCATATATTCAAGTGATTGAAAATGAAAGCCGTACTGAAGCTTGAAGGCCTGGACTGCGCCAACTGCGCGGCGAAGATCGAGAACGAAGTGCAGAGAATTCCCGGTGTCGAGGAAGCCGCGGTGACCTTCATGACACAGAAGATGACCATCGTCGCTCCTGACGAGGACATCGAACGCATAGTCGAGGAGGCCACCAGGCTGACGAAGAAACTCGAAGGCGACGTGGTCGTGAAGAGGATCAAGTGAAGTGATCCGAATGGACAGATTCGTTGGCAGGATCGCAGCCGGCGCAGTCCTCTTCGCAGTCGGCATGGTCCTGCACTACATCATCGATGCTTCCGAGCTTGTTCAGCTCGCGGTGTTCCTCCCCGCGTACCTCATCGTCGGGTACGATGTGCTGCTGAAGGCCGCACGCAACATCGCCCACGGCCAGGTGTTCGACGAGAACTTCCTCATGATGGTCGCCACAGTGGGGGCGTTCCTTCTTTCGGCGCTTCCTGGAGTCACCGACGTCATGTTCCCCGAGGCGGTCGCCGTCATGCTGTTCTTCCAGGTGGGCGAGTGGTTCGAGAAGCGCGCCGTCGGCAGGACCAGGCAGTCCATATCGGACCTCATGGACATCCAGCCCGAGATCGCGCATGTCCTGAGGGACGGCGGCCTCGAGGATGTCGACCCGGAGGAGGTATCCGTCGGCGACACCATAGTCGTGCTCCCGGGAGAGAAGGTGCCGCTGGACGGCAGGGTGGTCGATGGCACATCCACATTGGACACCCGCGCACTCACAGGGGAGTCCATGCCCAGGGACGTGTCCCCGGGCGAGGACGTCGTCTCAGGAACCGTCAACCTCTCCGCCAAGATCACGATGGAGGTCACCCGCGAGTACGAGGATTCCACGGCCACCAAGGTGCTGGAGCTGGTGGAGGAGTCGGTGTCCAGGAAGGCCCCCACCGAGAAGTTCATCACGAAGTTCGCCAGGTACTACACCCCTGCGGTGGTCGGCGCCGCGCTGGTCATCGCCGTGATCCCCAGCCTCGTGCTCGGAGACTGGGTGACCTGGATCTACAGGGCCCTCACGTTCCTCGTGGTGTCGTGTCCCTGCGCCCTGGTCATCTCCGTTCCGCTGAGCTATTTCTGCGGCATCGGAGCCGCATCCAGACTGGGGATCCTCGTCAAGGGCAGCAGCTTCCTGGAGTCCCTGTCCAAGACGGACACCGTGGTGTTCGACAAGACAGGCACCCTCACGGAGGGGAGGTTCGAGGTTTCCAGGGTGCATTCCGTCGGGATGGCCGAGGACGAGCTGCTGGAGACCGCAGCACAGGCGGAGTCCGTATCCAACCATCCCATCTCCAGGTCGATCATCGAGGCTCAAACCTCCGGTTTCGACGCCTCGGCGGTGGAATCCGCGGAGGAGATCCCCGGAAAGGGCGTGCGCGCCGTGGTGCATGGCAGGACGGTGCATGTCGGCAACCACAGGCTCATGAACGACATCGGAGCGGAGTACTGCGACGAGGAGGTCGCCGGCACGAACGTGCACGTGGCCGTCGACGGCAGGTACATGGGGCACATAGTGGTGTCCGACGTGGTCAAGAGCGATGCGGCCGAGGCGGTCGCAACACTGAAGGCCATCGGCGTCAGGAGGACCGTCATGCTGTCCGGAGATTCCGCTCGCATCTGCACCGACGTGGGAGGCAGGCTGGGCATCGACGACATCCGCTACGAGCTCCTGCCCGCGGACAAGACCGAGGCCCTGGAGAGGGTCATGGAGGACACCCCGGAGAACCGCACCGTCGTCTACGTGGGCGACGGCATAAACGACGCCCCGTCCCTGGCCAGGGCGGATGTCGGCATCGCCATGGGAGGCCTCGGTTCCGATGCCGCCATCGAGGCGGCTGACGTGGTGATCATGGACGACGCGCCGTCGAAGATACCGACCTGCATAGACCTGTCCAAGAGGGTCAACCGCATCGTCATGCAGAACATAGTGTTCGCCCTGGCGGTCAAGTTCGGGCTCCTGGCGCTGACGCTGTTCGGCTACACCAACATGTGGGTGGCCGTCTTCGGCGATGTGGGTGTTTCGATCATAGCCATCCTCAACGCCATGAGGTGCATGAACATCAGCAGGTACATCGTCGGTACAGAGAAAGGCTCCGGAAGACCCGCAGCCGACGCCTAAAACCCCTGAATTCGGGCGGTCCGGAGGACCGTCCGATACCCTTAACCCTGCACCGTGCATTCCTTACATCATGGATGCGCTCGGGAGATCACTTGCTGTTCTGGTGGCAGTGGCCGCCATCATCTGCGTCGTCCCCCTCGCCTCGGACTCCTTTGACGGAGCCGGCCAGGCGGACGGCCTCCTGCTTTACGAGGTCAACCCCTTCGACAACGAGGGTGTGTCCGTGTACAACTACGGGACCACCACCGTCGACCTGAAGGACTACATCATCTCAGATAACCCTACCCTCGCCAAAGAGGGGTACATTCAGTTCACGGAATCCATCCTGGTCGAGCCCGGAAGCTTCGTCGTCATCGCCACCAGCAGCGGCGACATCAACAGCTTCATCGACAGGGAGGGAATCGAGAAGTACTACATCGGCACCCACGGGATAGAAGAGGTGAAGGACTTCGCCCTTGCCAACGACGGCGACGACGTCTACCTCTTCCACGGTGACGAGATTATCGATGCCGTCTGCTACGGCGACGTTGTCATCGAGGACCGCAGCCTCTGGGCAAGCGACTTCTCCTTCTCGGACAAGAACGACACCTTCTTCCAGAGGAACGGCCCGGTGGACACCGACACCGAGGACGACTGGCACAACTACGGCCAGACCTACTACTCCTTCGACCCGAACTACAGGATCGACGCGACCGTGACCCCGTTCCTGTTCCCCGACAGCGGTGGCATACCCGTCTACGACGCCGTCGCCTCGGCCACCGAGTCCCTGTACATCAACGTGTACATCATATCCAACAAGAACATCTGCGGGCTGATACTCCAGAAGATGGAGGAGAACCCGGAACTGGACGTTGACATCATCGTCGAGGGAACCCCCGTGGAGGGATACGTTCAGAACGCCGAGACCCTGGTCGCATTGGCCCAGAACGGCGCCGATGTCAGGCTCATAGGCACGGGCGACAACGCCCGCTACGACCAGGACCACGCCAAGTACGCCATCGTGGACATGGAGACTGTGGTGGTCACATCCGAGAACTGGACCACCCAGAACCTCAACGGCAGCCTGGACGACGACGTCTACTCCGGAGATGACGGCAACCGCGGATGGGGAGCCGTCATCGAGAGCCGCGAGTACGCCGAGTTCATGTACCAGGTGTTCTGCAACGACTTCAGCATGGAGTATGGCGATGTTACCCCGATTCTGGAGGAGTACAGCTACGCCAACCCCGAGACACCCTACTACGTGCCCGTCGAGGAGGCGCAGTTCGACTCGTACAGGGCGCAGGTCACTCCGATCCTCTCCAACGACAACTCGTTCGACTACACCCAGTACTTCATAGAATCCGCCCAGGAGAGGATCTTCTGCGAGCAGCAGAGCCTCAGCGGCACATACCAGGTCACAGAGGGCGACTCCCCCATCGTGTTCATGGACCAGCGCGCCAACGAGGGCGTCGATGCGAGACTGATCATCAGCACCGGCGTTAGCGGCTACAACGACGTGGAGCTGTGGATCAACAGGTCCACGGCCATAAGCGCCGCCACCCTCACCAGCCCCTATGTGCACAACAAGGGCATCGTCTCCGACGACGTCGCCGTGGTGTCCTCGGTCAACTGGACCCCCAACTCCTTCTTCAACAACAGGGAGTGCGCTGTCGCCATCTACTCCGCAGAGGTCGCAGACTTCTTCGCCGACGCATTCCGCGCCGACTTCGAGAGGTGCTATGACTACGATGGAGTCAGCGTCGACATCAGCGAGATAGAGTCCCACTACCCCGCGGGAGAGGAGGTCACGTTCACAGTGACTGTAGAGCCCGCCGGCGACTACACCTACGTGTGGGACTTCGGCGACGGTTCCGAAACGCTCAAGACCATCCAGAGCCGCGTCACCCATATCCCCGACCTGGGAGGCGAGACAGGCGACACGTTCACACTGAAGGTCACCGTTCTGGACGACAACGTGCTGCTGGGCGAGAGGACCAAGACCTACTCAGTGGGGGATGTCGACGTCCCCGCCAACCCCGGATCCGACGAGGAGGGAACAGAAATCATGTCCCTCCTCTCAGAGTACATGTACATCCTGGCTCCGATCGTCGTCATACTGCTGGCAATCGTCGGTGCTGTCAGCAGGAAGGGCAAGAAGAAGAGGAAGTGATCCGGACGTTCTACATACGCAGAATGACGGCGAACGACGTCGACGACGTCTTCGCCGTCCTAAACCTCAACCTCGGCGAGTACTTCGCCCCGGAGGTCATCCGGTTCTTCCTGGCCCAGTGGCCCGACGGGCAGTTCGTCGCCGAGTCCCTCACGGGACAGGTGGTCGGTGCGCTGTGCGGTTCGAAGCTCGCCGGCAACAGGGCGTCGGTGTCCCTGCTGGCGGTGGACTCCTCCGTGCGCGGGATGGGCGCCGGCACCTCCCTCATGGCCTCCCTCAGGCGGGCGTGCATGATGAACGGCATCGGCACCATACAGCTGGAGGTCAGGACCACCAACGAGAACGCCATCAGGTTCTACAAGCGCCTGGGATTCTCGGTATCGGAGTTCCTCCCATCCTTCTACAACGACGGCGGTGACGGATACCGTATGGTCTCCGCCACGTTCTCATCCGGGGTCAGTCCCTCTTGAGCAGGATGTAGACCACTCCGGTCCCGACCACGACGATGACGACGGCCAGGATGATGTTGATCAGGTTCTCGCCGATGCCTGACCCATCTATCCCCTCCGGGGATACAGTGGAAAGGAAGTAGGTGCCGTTGCCGGAGGCGACGAACGCCACCTCCCCGTAGGACCTGTCTACGATCTCCATGCTTTCGCTCTCCCCGGACACCCTGTCGTGGAGGTAGACGTAGCAGCTGCTGTCCGACGGGATGTCGCAGGGGACGGTGACCTCGATCCTGAGGGATCCAAGGACGTTCTCGTCGATCCCCATTATCCTAAGCTCGTAGGACCCGTCGTCGCCCTTGACCTCCCTGAGGCTGATGACGAACTCGTCGCCTCCGACGTACAGAGTCTCGGGGACTGTGATCGTGACCTCCATGTCGCCGTTCTCCAGCAGCACCGAGATGCGGCTGATGTACACCGTGCTCTCGGTCCTGAGGACGACGGTGTCATCGTCTGAGGCCATGACGTCGATGGTGCCGTCCGAGGGGCTCAGATTGATGCAGTAGGCGACGTAGCCGTCGCCTGTGGGCTCGATGCCGGAGATGTGCCCGCCCTCGCGTTTCTCGATGATCCCGGTGTTGACGACCTCGCCGTTGTTCTGCAGGACGCCCACCAGCACCGTCTGGCCGGTGGTGACCAGCCTGCCGCCCATCTCGACGGTCAGCGTGGAGCCCGCGCTCACCATGAGAGAGGCGTCGACGTACAGGTACTGCCCCACTCCCACGGTCATGTCCGAGGCGGAGGACCAGACCCCTCCCTCGCCGTACACGGGAAGCCTTGACGAAGTGTAGTTCAGGCAGTCGGTGCTGATCGACTTCGTCCTCGGGGTCCCGTCGAAGGTGTATGACGAGAACTGGTAGACGTTCCCCTGGGACCTGTTGGATGTGAGGAAGCACGTGTCCGGATAGAACACGGTGCCGTGGGCGTCGATCTCGACGTTGCTGCTCCCGGTCCCCTGGGGGGAGTCTCCGTTCCACAGGACACTGGGGATGTCCAGGATGCCGCCGCCCATGATGGCCTGCCTGATGCCCACGGTCTCGTCGATGTGCACGTGCACGTCGCCCTGGACGTAGAAGGTGTTGAGGTCCGATAGGTGGGCGTTGCCGCCGTTCTCGGTGTCGGCGCCGACGCTGAAGTAATCGACGTCGCCGCTCTGGAAATCGTATGACATGGATCCGACCACGGAGCGCTCGTTGGACATGTAGCCGACGGAGCCGCCGGTGAGGAGGACGCTGACGCTGCCGTACCTCCCGTTGGAACCGGATGTCATCATCCTGTCCACCGTCATGCCGTCGCCGACCTCTATGCTCATCGAGTCGGCCGAGACCATGTCCTCGGTGGGCACCAGGTCGCCTATGCTCCCGTCCAGGAGCCTGAGCTCCACGTCCCCAAGGGGCGAGAACATTAGAGTGTAAGAGTTCTCCAGGCCGGAATCCAGGTTCGACGGGACCACGAGCACGTTGAGATCGGTAAGTGAGCCGCCGTGCATCTCGAACCTCACGTCGACCGGGGCGGAGTCGTCCAGCGCGTCCACCTGAATCAGGGCCAGGTCCCCCAGCGAGCCGCCGACCATGGCCACCGTCAGCTCTCCGGACAGCTCGGACAGCTTTGTCAGGTTCAGGCTGGAGCCCTGGGAGACCGTGCGCACCTCCCATGAGTACCCCTGCTGAGAGTCGTTGGGCACCTTGTGCGCCACCTGCACCATGGACCGGCCGCTCTGGGATATGATGTAGTCAGCGTAGCCGTAGTCGTCCACCAGGTCCTGGTCCAAGGCAGCGGCGTCCGAACCGTCGTCGAGGACGGCCGGGCACAGGGCGAGAACCGCCAGCGCTGTGACAGCTAGAAGGATCAGGCGGCGGTTACCGGGGTCCATGTCGTCCCGTATCGGACGATGCGGTTAAATGGGTATGGGGAGGTCGCTCGGAGAAAGTGCGCGGGCGACCTCCCGGGAAAGGGTTCAGTTGAACATCGTGTCGTCTAGATGCTCGGTCTGGAAGTAGTAGGACGACCTCTCCTTCTGGGCGGAGGTGACGTCCTTGGACAGTCCCTTGTTGTAGGAGCCGTACCTCTCGCGGATCTGTTCCTCAACGCTCCTGGACCTCCTGAGCGCGCGGCGGATGTGGTCCCCGGTGATGTACTCGGAGCCCTCCATCACGGCTATGTCCCCGGCGGCGCGGATCAGTCCGCCCAGCTCCCTGAGCCTGAGGGTGAGCGAGTTGCCCTGGTTGTCGGCCTTGGCCCTGGCCTTGCCCTCCTGGATGATGAGCTCCACGGCCTCCACCGTGGCGTGGGGTATGTGGCCGTCGAGGTTGACCTCCTGGGCCACGAACTGGGCGTACTTGGCGCGGTTGCGGGGCGTGTCGGGCATGGCGATGTCCACCAGCACCTCGTACCCCCCGCCGATGATCCTCGACCTGAGGGGCGAAAGGATGTTCTCCAGATCCTGGATGTTGCACGCGGCCACCAGGATGAAGTCGCAGGGCACGTCGTCCACCTTGACGCTGGCGCCGGCGGACTGGGGGTTCCTCCCGACGATGGGGAAGGTCTTGTCCTGCATGGCTGTGAGGATGTACCTCTGGAGGTCACCCAGGTGGGAGATCTCGTCGATGAACAGGACGCCCTCGTGGGCCTCGTGGATGGATCCCGCGACGATCCTCTCGTACGCCGGGGTCCCCAGCTTCTCGTGGCCGCCGTAGGGGTCGTGCCTGACGTCTCCCAGCAGCTCGGTCTCCGAGGCTCCGGTGGCCAGCACGAAGGGGTCCCTGTGGAGCTTCACCAGGACCTTCTCGCTGCTGGTCCTCTTCAGCTCCGACCTCTTGTCGATGGCCTTCTGGTCCAGCATGCGGATGCGGTCCCCGGCCCTCTCGAATATGACGACCTCCTCCACGCCGTCCTTCGTGCGGGTGGTGTGGACCTTCTCCTTGCCGGCGGTGGCCTCGGGGAGGGCGACCTCGAGCATGCCCCCCAGCAGGTCCTGGAAGGGGTTGTTGCGCTTGAGGCCGTCGACCTTCATCTGGCTGCAGTGCGGACAGGTTAGGTCGGTGGGCATGGAGTACTTGCCGCAGGACTTGCACCTGTAGCCCAGGTGCTCCGCCACGTTGGGCGGGGCCTCCTCGGGCTTCAGGAGCACTCCCACGGACTCGGCGCGGATGCTCTCCTCCTTCTCCACCTCCTCGGCGTCCAGGACCTCCAGGAACGGCCTCTCGGGGTTCTCGGGGTTCTTGATCACCCTGACCTCCTGCCTGGGCTGGGGGAGGTTCATGGACAGCGCCCTGGCGATCATGGACTTGCCGGTCCCGGGGGGACCGACCAGCAGCAGGTGCCTGCGCTGCCTGGCGGCTATCTTGGCCAGCTCTATGGCCTCCTCCTGTCCCAGCACGCGGTCCAGGGGGTCGGAAGGGATGAGGATCTCATCGGTGGACGACATCGACGCGAAGTCGTCCCATGTCTCAACGGGTCTCTTCTCCGACATGTGAATCGTTGGATCAGTAGAGGTCTTCCTTGGTCCAGATGGTTATGTTGGCGGGCATCTTGGTGATGTTGCCCTTCCTGGTCCCCACGACGGTGGAGATGCCGTTGTCGGCGGACACGTCGAGGATCCTCTGGGAGATGACGCCGTCGAAGACGATGGCCGCGACCCCCTCGGAGTCCTCCTTCAGGGAGTTGACCAGGCTCTTGACCGCGACCTCGCGGATCAGCTCGTTGTTGTCGCCGAGCACCTTGGCGTTGTGGGTGGTGGAGAGGTCCAGCAGCATGTCGCGGAAGGCCTCCTGCTCGGGGGTCAGCACCTTGTCGCTGGTCCTCTTGCCGCGGAGGGTCCTGGTCCTCTTGGGCTTGTCCTCCTTGGACTTCTTGGGCTTCTCCTCGGCGGGCTCCTCTGCGGGGGTCTCGGCGGGCTTCTCCTCGGACGCGTCCTCGGCGGGTTCCTCGCGGACCATCAGGTGGGTCTCGCCCTTGACGGCGAGGGACCTCTCGGCGGCGGGCATCTCTATGACTTCGGGGACCTCGGGCTTCTCCTCCACGGGCTCCTCGGCAGGGGCCTCTGCGGGCTTCTTCCTGTACTTGTCGATGGCCTCGCTGTTGAAGCGCTCCTTCTTGTTCTCCCTCTCGCGCCTCTCCTCGCGGTCCTTCCTGCGCTCCCTGTGCTCCTCGTCGCGGTCCTTCCTCTCGCGGCGCTCGCGGCGCTCGTGCCTCTCCTCACGGTCCTCCTCCTCCTCGATCTCGTCGAGGGACCTCTGCTCGGTGACCAGTCCGTTCATCTCCATGTACTGGTCGCCGGGGACCTTGTTCCTGAGGCATTTGATGATCTGCTTGGCGGTGAGCTCCTCGACCTCGTGGGCGCGGGGCGCGCGGGCGACGAAGTCGACCTCGGCCACCTGGAAGAGCTCCCTGAGGATGAGCTCGCCTCCCCTGTCGCCGTCGACGAAAGCGGTGGCGACCCTCTCGCGGGAGAGCTCCTGGACGGTCTTGGGGATGTTGGTGCCCTCGACGGCGATGGCGTTCTTGATGCCGGCCTTGAGGAGGTTGAGGACGTCGGACCTGCCCTCGACGATGATGATGGCCTCGGAGTCCTTCACGTTGGGTCCGGCGGGGCACCTGTCCTTTCCGTAGGTGGTGATCTCCTCGACCTGGACGCTCTGCCTGACGCTGTCGGTGAGGTCGAAGCTGGATCCCTTGGACTGCCTGATGAGCTCGTTGAGCAGCTCCTTGGCGCGCTCGACGACCTTCTCCCTCTTGGTGACGCGGACGTCCTCGATTCCGAGCACGTGGATGGACGCCTTGCAGGGACCGACGCGGTCGACGGTCTCCAGAGCGGAGGCGAGGATAACGGTCTCCACCTGATCCAGGCTGGAGGACATGTAGATGATACCCTCGGACTTGCCGCCCTTGGAGGTGACCTCGACCTCGATCCTGCCGATCCTTCCAGACTTCTGCAGGTCCCTGAGGTCCAGCTCGTCCCCGAGGAGTCCCTCGGTCTGACCGAAGATGGCGCCGACGACATCGGGCTTCTCGACGATTCCGTCGGCGTTGATCTTCGCTTTAACCATGTACTTCGTTGTGTTTGGATCTATATTCATGAGCACCCTCCCTGGGTGTTGAGGAGGGAAAAGCACCAATGCTCCTGCGGATTCCTTCTGCGTACCGTTCAGACCCCTAGGGTCGGGTACGTTCATGTGTAACCAAACCGGAGACACGTCGTTTGCCAGGTCGGAGCCCCGTTGCCTGCGTGTGCCGGTGTTCGCCGCATTCAAGGCGAGTGATGATTGTGATGATGTGACAGGAGGGATACGGTGCAGTCCCTCGAGCCACCGTATGTATATGTTGTTTATAAACGTGATTGTAAAATGGAACGGGAAATGGTTTTTCATCCGCTTAACGGCGTGACTTCGGATCGGGCGGACGTCATCGGAACCAGGGTGACCCCGTCCAGATCGGAGCAGATGCGCACGGTCTCGGCGTCGCAGGTGAACATCAGCACCTGCATCTCCGACGACAGCTCGGCCAGCGCCCGGCAGGCCCCGGCCTTCCTCTCGGAGTCGAAGGGCAGGAGAACGTCGTCCAATATGACTGGCACCTCGCCGCGACCCATCTCCCTGGCGACTGCCAGCTTGACGGAAAGCAGCACCTGCGCCCTCAGGCCGGAGCTCCATGCCCCTATGCCCTTGACCTCGTCGCCGGACCTGACCGCCAGGTCCTTGGAGCGGGGGTCGGTGTCGATCCTGTACCTGCCGTCTGTCATCATGGAGAGGTACCTGTCGGCGGTGGCGATGACCCCGGGCTGGACCCTGGAGTAGATCTCCTGGCAGGCCGAGTCGGCTATCGCGGCGGCCAGCAGTCCGACGGCGCCTTCGTCCAGAGCGTCAGCGAGCTCCGACTGAAGCTGGGCCCTGCGGTCCATCATCCTCTCCAGCTCGACGGTGTCCAGGATGGACCTCATCCTCTCCTCGAGGACACCGATCTCCTGGCGTACGTCCCCTATCTCGGAAGACACCGCGTCGCCCTCGTACGACACGGGGCACTCGGGAACGTCGGGGTCGAGGCCGGCCTTGGTCAGGGCGTCCCTGATTACGGCTACCTCCCTGTCGATCCTCTCGGCCTCGCGGGTCTTCTGCAGGCATCTGGCGTAGCCCTCCTCCCCGGAGAACCTCTGGGCGAAGGTGAGCAGGCTGTTGCTGGCAGAGCCCTGCTCCATCCTGGCGCGCATTATGTCGTTCTCGGTCTTGGAAAGTGCGGCTGCGGCATCCCTGGCCTTCGACAGGAACGCCACGTCGTCCTCGATACCGAAGGAGTCCATCTCCAGGTCGGACATCACCGACAGCACCTCGTTTTCGAAATGCGACATCCTCTCCCGGATGGCGTCGATCTCCCGGTCCAGGGAGTCGTCGACGACCGGCTTGGGCACCGGAGCGGCGTGCTTCGGTCTGAGGAGGCCGACAGCGGCGACCGCGGCACCGACCACCGACACGACGATGGCGTACGGCTCGGTGAGGAGCGCGGCCGCGATCCCCAGCACGATGATGGCGAGTCCGGCGGCCAGCAGGGCCATGGAGCCCCTCCTCCCTGTCCCGGGATCCCTGACGGGCTCCGGCGGAGCCTGTGCACGGGCCTCCTCCCTGCGGGCCTCCAGCTCCCTCAGCCTGCGTGAGTCCTCCCTGTAGGTGTGGAGCCTCCCGGGCATCGACTCTATCGTCTTCGAGTGGGCGGAGACCCTGCGCCTGTCTGCGCCCATCAGGTCCCGCTCCTCCTCCCGCCTCCTGTCCAGAAGGTCCTGGAGGGCGGACTTCTTCTGCTCGGCCTCGGACCTCAGCTTCGCCATCTCATCCTCGTCTTCGGGGGTTACCGTGACGAACTCGCCGAGGTCCCGGCGACGCTCCCCGAGCTCCCTGAGCCTCCCGTAGTTCCCGATGTTGGACTGGTAGACGTCGTGGATCCTCTTGGTCTCCCTCAGAGATTCGGAGCTGCTCTCCAGCTCGGCGAGCTTCGACGAGAGCTCCGTCCTCCTCCTGTCCAGCTCCCCGTAGGAGTCGGTGAGCGACCTGGCCTGGGCGATCCTGTCGTCCATGTCGGAGATCTCCGCATCGAGGGAGATCGCCCTGCTGCGGGAGTTGGACCTCTTCCCCAGATTGGCGTCCCTCATCTCGTCGGCGGCCTCCCTAGCCGCCGGCATGGCCTCCCCTCCCGGGACGGTCAGGAACCTGGACCTTATCCCTCCCTCGGTCACCACCTTCTCGTCGTCGAGGTCCGACGACGTCATGGCGAAGACGCTGCGGAACAGCGAAGGGTCATCGGTTCCCACCGGCATCGACGGCCTCTCGCCCTCCACTGACTTCTGCACCAGACGGATGGTCCTCTCGGCGCCGTCCTGCTCGTAAACAAGCGTCCCTGAGTCAGTCTTCTCCCTGGCGGGGTACTGGTTCCTCTTGTTGGACGGGACCAGCGTGGTCCTGATGAACTCCATCAGGGTGGTCTTGCCGCTCTCGTTGGGGCCGTGGAACACGGTCATGCCCTCCCCCACGGAGAAGGTCCTGTCGCGCATCGCGCCGAAGGAGCCGATCCTGACGCCCCTTATCCTCATCTGGACCCCTCCATCCTGGTGACGAGCATGCCAGTGGCCCTTTCCACGAGCGCCTTCAGCTCCTCGTCGCTCATCGACTCGAAATGCTCCCTGTGCTTCGCCGCGATGGTGTTGTCCAGGATGACCTCCAGGATGGCGTCCCTCCCGGCGTCTGCAAGAGCCCTTCCCATCGCGATCGCCATGGCGGCCATGTCGGAGCCCTCGGCCCTGGCGTCCAGGTCTATGGCCGGGGTGGTGTCCACGGAGATCTCGCAAACCGTGCATCCCAGCACCTTCGAGAGGTACTCGGTGTTCTCCCTGGTGTGCAGCCTGAGCATCCCGTCCATCTCGCCCGACCCCGTGAACCTGAGCCTGACGATGTCTCCCTGGGTGACCCTTCCGCGCAGTTCGGTTATGACGTCCTCCATGCCCTTCCAGGTTATGTTGACCAGCAGGTCCCTCCACACGATACCCTGCGTGGGTACGAAGCGGAGCTCGGAGACGCGCCCGCCGTCGACGGTCACGAGGTAGCACCCCTTCTCGTCGGTCTCGGTGATCTTCCTGCCCTGGATGTTCCCGGGATAGACCACGTACGGGTCCTCCGAGAGCACCGCCCTCGTATGGACGTGCCCGATGGCCCAGTAGTCGACGCCCCTGCCCATCATGTCTGACAGCCTGCAGGGGGAGTAGTCGTACTGCGCGCCGACGGCATCCACGTCGCAGTGCATGCAGGCAACCGTGAACCTGTCCGGGGAACCCCTCACCATGGACGGGAGGTTGCGCTCCTCGTGCCAGTCGGCGAAGCTCACCCCGACGATCTCGACCCCGTCCAGGCCCTCCAGCTCTATGCTCTCCGGCTCCGTCCCGAACTCGTGCACGTTCGGGGGATAGGGTATGCTGGCCTCCCAGTCGGTGTGGGGGTCGTGGTTGCCCCTGGCTATGAAGCAGGGGATGCCCAGGCGGGCCAGCTCGGTGACGAACCTGTGCCTGGTGGCGGGGGTTATGGTGGACTCGTCGAAGGCGTCTCCGGCGATGACCATGAAGTCCGCGCCCTCCGAGATCGCGAGGTCGACGATGCGCGAGAACGACTCGAAGACCGACTCCGTCATCCTCTCCCCGACATCCGGGTCCTTCGAAGAGACCCCCTTGAACCTGCTCCCCAGATGCAGGTCCGCGCAGTGGACGAATCTGAAATGTGCACCCATGCCCGCACCACCGTCGCTATCGCTTATAAAGTAAATCAGGGGGTCACCGAAAACCCCGAAAAAGTATTAACGGACATTGAATCGTCATGCGGAGACCGCCGCCGGCATGCTGGCATCAAGAGCCATTATTATCTGGATTAGCCATCCATCTCGTCGGAGAGCCACATGGACTGCATCAAGAAGAAGGTGAACGAGGAGCTGAAGGCCGGATGGATCGGCCCAAACCGGAGCTGCGACTACCACCCCAGCCACTTCGAGGGGCAGGACTGCACTTTCTGCTACTGCCCGTTCTACCCCTGCGAGGACACCGACCTGGGGGACTTCATAGTAGGCAGGCGCGGCAACAGGATCTGGAACTGCTCCGACTGCCTCTTCATACACCGCACGCCCGTGGTGAAGTTCGTGCTCTCCGAGATCGAGCGCCTGGGCATCACCGAGGCCGGAGACCCCCGCTTCCCGGATGTCCTGGCATCGGCCAAGGAGAGGTTCTACCGCCCCGGCAGGGCCCTGATGGTCGTCGGCGCCACATCCGACGCGGGGAAGTCCGTCACGGTGGCGGCGATATGCAGGATCCTCCACAGGAGGGGCTTCCTGGTGGCCCCGTTCAAGAGCCAGAACATGAGCCTGAACTCCAAGGTCACCCGCTCCGGCTCCGAGATCGCCATGATACAGACCCTCCAGGCAAAGGCCGCCGGGCTGAAGAACCCGGACGCCCACATGAACCCCATACTCCTGAAGCCGAAGGGCGACACCACGTCCCAGGTCATGGTCCTGGGCCAGCCCTACGGCGACTACAACGTCACCGACTACTACGGCAAGTTCGTCCCCGGGCCCGGCAGGGAGATCGTCCGCGAGAACGTGGACTTCCTGAAGGGCAGGTACGACTTCGTCATCATGGAGGGCGCCGGCTCCCCCGCGGAGATAAACATCTACGACAGGGACATAGCCAACATGGGCGCGGCGGTCATCGCCGACGCCGACGTCGTCCTGGTGGTCAACGTGGAGTGGGGAGGCTCCTTCGCATACGCCTTGGGCACCATAGAGCTCATCCCCGAGGAGGACAGGAAGCGCATCAAGGGCGTCATATTCAACAACCTGCGCGGGAAGGCAGACAGCTTCAGGTCCGCCATACCGGAGTTCGAGAGGATCTCCGGGGTGCCGGTCATCGGCGTGGTCCCCCATGCTGACGTGGTGCTGCCCTCCGAGGACTCGGAGGCCCTGCGCGGCATCCGCGGGAAGGGCGAGGGCAGGTGCCTCGTGGGAGTGGTCAAGTTCCCCAGGATCGCCAACTTCACCGACCTGGACCCGCTGTTCCTGGAGGATGTGTCCGTGGTGTTCGTGGAGAAGGCCTCGGACCTGGACGGCGTGGACGCGGTCGTGCTCCCCGGAACCAAGAACACGATCAACGACCTCAGATGGATGGACGAGCGCGGCATCTCCGACAGGCTCAGGGAGCTCCGCGGCAAGGTGCCGATCGTGGGCATCTGCGGGGGGTACCAGATGATGGGGACCACCCTGGACGACTCCCAGGGGATCGAGGGAGGTGTCAAGGATTGCGTGGCGAAGGGCCTCGGGTTCTTCGACAACGTCACCACCTTCGGCGAGTACTCCAAGAGGATAGTAAATAACACCGCCGAGATGCTGGTGGGAGAGGGCGGCGAGGTCACCGGATACGAGCTCCACATGGGTGTCACCGACGTGCATGAGAAGCCGCTGTTCAGGATGACCAACCGCTTCGGTCCTGACGCCGGCGAGGAGGAGGGCTCCGTCAGGGAGGACGAGATGCTCTTCGGCACCTACCAGCACGGGATATTCGACAAGATGCCCTTCAGGAAGTACTTCCTCTCGTTCGTCAGCCACGACGGCAAGAGGCCCGACACCTCCGACGTCAGGGACTACGACGACATAATCGAGGAGAACATCGACAGGCTGGCGGACGTGTTCGAGGAGAACCTGGACATCCCCGCGCTCCTGGGCATCCTGGGGGTGTCGGAATGAGCAGGATCCTCGTTCTGGGCACGTCTTCCGGTGCCGGGAAGACCACGTTCTGCGCCATGCTGTGCCGGTACCTGGCCCGCAGGGGGCTGGACCCGGTGCCCTTCAAGGGGCTGAACCTGTCCCTGAACTCATACGCCACCGCCGACGGCGGCGAGATAGGCATAGGCCAGGCGTTCCAGGCCTGGTCAGCCGGGCTGGAGCCGGAGACCGACATGAACCCGGTGCTCCTGAAGCCCTCCGGCGGAGGAGTCATCCAGCTGGTCCTGAACGGGAGGCCGTCCCAGGACGTGTCCGAATCAAAGCCCATGGACAGGAAGGGGGCGCTGGAGGAGGCCGCCCAGGCTTTCGGCAGGCTCTCTGAGAGGCACGGGTTCGTCGTCTGCGAGGGCTCCGGATCCCCTGTGGAACTGAACATAATGGACGGCGACGTGGCCAACGTGGGCCTCATGCGCAGGCTGGGCGTCCCGGCGATCCTCGTAGGGGACATCGAGAGGGGCGGCGTTTTCGCGGCCGTCTACGGAACGTGGAGGCTGATCCCCGACGACGTCAGACCGCTGCTGAAGGGTTTCGTGATCAACAGGTTCAGGGGCGACGCGTCCATCCTGGGCGACGGCATCAGGAGGATCGAGGAGCTCACCGGCATGAGGTGCCTGGGCGTGCTCCCATATATGGACCTCAGGTTCCCCGAGGAGGACTCGCTCTCAGACTCATCCGGCAGGCTCGAGGGCGGCGACGTCCGCTCGGCGTTCATGGCAAACGTGGACGAGCTCACCGACAACGCGGAGAGGTCAGGATTCGACTTCGAATCTCTGATAAAATTCGCGGACGAGTGATCATCCGCCGGAGGCCACCCTCACGGCGCGGACCTCGGCGTCCTCGGGCGGCACGGTGTCCATGGGCACGGGCCTGCCCCCGATCATGAAGATGAACGCGTCCGGGTTCTGACCGGCCCTGACCGCGGCTGACTGGATCGTCTCGCCGGCCTCGATGGGGACCCTCGCATCGGATATCAGAAGGGATGCCATGGCCCTCCATCCACCGCCCTCTATATAACCGTGGCCGGCCCGCAGGTGGGATGATTCCTCCGATGCGTCCAACATGTCCGCTAACGGAACTTACTTTAATGCTGGGTGCCATCGCAGTTCACTAGACAACCACATTCCTGGACGGCGTTTGACCGTCTCTCATCGGGCCGTGGTGCCCATTCAAACAGCTTTTGGGGAGAGAACAAGATGAACAGCGACTACAAGAGATACATAGAGAAGAAGGCCGACATCTGCATGTCCGCGGACAGCTTCTCGCCCGACCTCTACGAGAAATACGACGTGAAGAAAGGTCTCCGCGACTCCAAGGGGAACGGTGTCGTCGTCGGCCTCACCACCGTGTCCGAGGTCAACGGGACCATCAAGGTGGACGGGGTGAAGGTCCCCTGCGAGGGCAGGCTCAAGTACCGCGGGTACGACATCCGCGACCTCTGCGACGGGTTCATCAACAAGCGCTTCGGCTTCGAGGAGTGCACGTACCTACTGCTGTTCGGGTCCCTGCCCTCCAAGAAGGAGCTGGAGGAGTTCAAGTACTACCTGGCCGAGCAGAGGAGGCTGCCGATCAACTTCGTCAGGGACGTGGTGATGGTCGCCGCCAGCAAGGACATCATGAACTCCATCACCAGGTGCATACTCTCCCTGGCCTCCTACGACAAGAAGGCCCTGAACAACAGCCTGGACAACGTCATCAGCCAGTGCATCTTCCTCATCAGCGTCTTCCCCATGCTCACCGTCTACAGCTACCACGCCTACAACCACTACATCAACGACGAGAGCATGTACATCCACAGGCCGGACCCCAAGCTGTCCACCGCGGAGAACCTCCTCCGCATGCTGAGGCCGGACAAGTCCTACACCTACCTGGAGGCCACCGTCCTGGACCTCGCCCTGGTCCTGCACATGGAGCACGGCGGGGGGAACAACTCGACGTTCACCACCAGGGTCACCACGTCCTCCGGTTCGGACACCTACGCCGTCATCGCCGCCGCCATGTCCTCCCTGAAGGGCCCCAAGCACGGGGGAGCCAACCTGAAGGTCATGGAGATGATGGAGGACATCAAGAAGCACGTCAAGCACCCCGAGAACGAGAAGGACCTGAAGAAGTACCTCAACGAGATCCTCGACAAGAAGGCCTTCGACCGCCAGGGCCTCATCTACGGGATGGGACACGCCGTCTACACCAAGTCGGACCCCAGGGCCGAGGTGTTCAAGTCCTTCGTGGAGAAGCTTGCCACCGAGAAGGGACGCCACGACGACTACATGATCTACGCCTCCATCGAGAGGCTGGCCCCGGACCTCATCCTGGCCAAGAGGCCCAACGCCACCAGCGTCTGCGCCAACGTCGACTTCTACAGCGGTTTCGTCTACGACATGCTGGACATCCCCAAGGAGCTCTACACGGCGCTGTTCGCCACAGCCAGGATCGTCGGATGGAGCGCCCACCGCATCGAGGAGATCGTCACCTCCAACAAGATCCTCCGTCCCGCCTACATCAGCATGTGCGAGAACAAGGAGTACGTGGACCTGGACGACCGTGGAGAAGTACAATAAACCCGGAACCCCATCCGGATACCATGTTCGGAAGAGTCTCCAAGGAGAAGGTCGTGGACAACGTCCGCCGCGCAGTCGAGGGCCTCGACCTCAAGTACGACGAGAGGGAGGACAACAGCATCGTACTGGGCGCCATGGGCGACGACAACCCCATAGGCATGGTCATCGTCACGGACGACGAGCACAAGACCCTGAACATCTACTGCTACCTGATGTTCGACATCCCGGAGGCTGCCAGGACCAAGCTGGTCCCCGAACTGAACACCGTCAACAACACCATCAACAACGGCGGTTTCTACATGGCGGACGAGGAGCCCAAGATCTACTTCAAGATCGTCCAGAGCTACTACGACAGGGTGCCCTCCGTCGAGATGATAAGGCACCTGCTGACGGTGGCCTTCAAGACCGTCGACATAAACGACGGCAGGCTCAAGGACCTCATCCCGGCCGACTCGGTCAGGAAGGACCCCATGTTCTCATGAGCGCCTGATCATGCGCTCCACGGGCCTGCGGGCCCGCTCGACCACTTCCTCGGGAAGCTCCACCCTGTTGCCGAGATCCGAGAGCACGCTCTCCACGGTCTCGAGGGTGGCCATCTTCATGGCGCCGCACATGGCGGACTCCGGGAAGTGGAACCTCTTGCCGGGGCAGTTGACCTCCAGCCTGTGGCGCATGCCGACCTCGGTCAGGACGATGAACTCGTCGAGGGACGACTCCCTGCAGTGGTTCAGCATCTTCTCCGTGGACCCGATCACATCAGCCAGCGCCAGCACCTCGGCCCTGCACTCCGGATGGGCGAGCACCTCCGCGCCGGGATGGGCGGCCTTCAGCTCGCGGACCTGCTGCACGGATATGGACTGGTGGATGGGGCAGAAGCCCTGCCAGAGGACGATGTCCTTGCCGGGGCACCTGGACGCCACGTAGGAACCGAGATTCCTGTCCGGGACGAAGACCGCGCCCTCGGACTTAAGCGAGGAGACGATGTCCACGGCGTTGGACGAGGTGCAGCAGACGTCCATCTCGGCCTTGCAGGAGGCGGTGGAGTTGACGTAACCCACGACCTCCTTTCCGGGGTTCGCGGCCTTGGCGGAGACGATCTGCTCCGGGCTGCACATCTGCGCCATGGCGCAAACGGCGGCCGGGTCGGGGATGAGCACGGTCTTCCCCGGGTTGAGGATCTTGGCGGTCTCGGCCATGAACGTGACGCCGCAGAACACGATGACGTCGGCGTCGGTCTCGGTGGCCCTGACTGAGAGACCCAGTGAGTCCCCCACGTAGTCCGCAATGTCCTGCACCTCGGGCAGGCAGTAGTTGTGCGCCAGGATTACGGCGTTCCTCTCCCTCTTGAGCCTGACGATCCTCTCGCCGACGGATTCCATGCCCGTGCATCGACCCACAATATAAAGACATGACCGAGACCTGTGCAGAGTACACAGTTCGTGTGCGAGTGTCTCACGCGCGCGTGAGACACGAGCGCACGTCCACTGTGACGGAATC
>CALUOK010000021.1 GCA_944322255.1 Candidatus Methanomethylophilaceae archaeon
CTGTTCTTCGGACAATCAGATTTATTCGCTTTGGACTCATCTCGTCCTTTGCGAACACGAACTCCCTGTTCTATACAAGACCCGGCGCCCGGCGACCGTTCCTTATTTACATCAGCCCCATCATGGCGGTGCATGGACGGCAGAGACGAGACAGCGGCCAGCAGGTTCGCCTGCACCGAACGCGAGAGGGCGCTTTTCGAAGCGGGGATCAAGATGGGCACGATATACCACCAGTTCGTCGGGACCCCCGTAAACCTCGACACGGTCGAGTCCCTCGAGGAGGGCATGCGCTCGGCCATCTCGGTCCAGCCCTACGTCGAGTCCGTGTCCATCAGGATAGACCGCTCCCGCTTCGTCAGGGACGGCGACAGGTACTCGTACGTGTCCATGACCGGGGACATGATCGACGCCGTCGTGACCATCGCCATCGGAGACTCGAAGGTCACCGCGGAGATGCGTTACGACCAGGAACTGGGTTACCCGCTGATGTTCGTGTCCGACATCTGCTGAGATGTCTGGCCGATTCCGGCGGGATCACTGACTTCGACGATTGACGAAGTAATTTCCGATTTTCGTTAGCCATACGACGTAATCAGGTTTCGGTCGGACCGACAATCCGAAACACGGTTTAAATATTCTAATTGACATGTCGTTAGAGCCAGCGTTTCCACTGGCGGGCGTGTCTATGATAGCGGATATCAAAATCGGGATCACCGGTCTCCCCGGCTCGGGGAAGACCTATGCGCTTCTCAGAGTCATCGAGATGCTGAAGGAGGAGGAGCTCTCCATCGGGGGCATGATCGACGAGCCTGTGGGCGACGGAAGGCACAAGACCGGATTCACCGTGAGGGACCTCGCCACAGGGGAGACGGCGGTCTTCGCCAGCACCGAGATCGAGAGCAAGGTCATGGTAGGCAAGATCGGGGTGGACCTGTCCAAACTCGAGGAGGTCGGGGTCAAGGCGATCCGCGACGCCTGCGAGAAATGCGACATCATCGTGATCGACGAGGTCGGCAAGATGGAGGTCGAGAGCCAGCTGTTCATCGACGCCGTCAAGGACGCGCTGGACGCGGACAAACCCATGATCATAACACTCCACAAGAAATCAAGGAACCCACTTCTCCAGGACATCAGGAGGAGGGACGACGTGAGGATCCTCGAGGTCACGCCCACCAACAGGAACATCCTCCCGTACAAGATCGTCCGTCTGATGAGCGGGGAGAGCGTGTGACTCCCGAGGGGACGGTCATACGCGAGGGGAGCACCGACATTCTGGTCCCCCTGGAGCATTCCGTTCACGGACCCGGCAAGAAGGTCGGGTCGGTATTCTTCAACGAGCAGATGGCGTTCAACAGGGACGTCAGCGTGATGCTGCTAAGGTCTCTGGAGCGCGACTCCGTCACCGTGGCCGACGCCATGTGCGCCACCGGGTCCCGTTCCGTCAGGATAGCCAACGAGGTTGCCGGGTCCCAGGTCACCGCCAACGACATCAGCCCCTCCGCCATGCCCTACATCCAGGCGAACATCGAGCTGAACCATCTGGACAACTGCAGGGCCAACTGCTCCAACCTCCACATACTCTTCACCGAGGAGTCCTTCGACTACGTCGACCTGGACCCCTTCGGGTCCCCCATGCCCTTCCTGCAGTCGGCGATACGCGGCACCGGTAAGAGGGGGATAATGGCCATCACGGCCACCGACACCGCGCCTCTGGCCGGAGCCCACGCCCCCAAGTGCAGGCGCAGGTACCAGTGCGAGCCCGTCCGCGGCTTCATGTGCCATGAGGGAGGGCTCAGGATCCTCATGTGCAACGTAGCCAGGGAGCTGGCCAAGTTCGACAGGGGCATGAAGCCCCTGCTGTCCTTCTACGCCGACCACTACTTCAGGACGTACGTCCAGGTCACCGAGGGGGCCAAGGCGGCGGACGACACCCTGGCTCAGCTGGGTTACATGGAGTACAACATGGAGACGATGGAGCGCTCCACCTCCCCCTACCCAGACAGGGAGCACAGGCTGGGCCCGTTCTGGCTGGGGCCCCTGCACGACGCGTACACCATATCCAGGATGTCCCCCGAGGGCATGGCCGACGAGCGCAGGTGCGCCAAGTACCTGTCACTCTGGAGAGGCGAGCTGGACGACCAGGTCTTCGTCTACGACATGAGCGAGCTGTCCTCCCACGTGAAGATGTCCCCGCCCAGGATCGACGACTTCGTGGAGTTCCTCAACGGACACGGCAGGGCGTCCAAGTCCCATGTGTCCCCCACGTCCTTCAAGACCGACATCCCGCTGGACGAGCTGCTGGAGCTATACAGGCAGTTCAGCCCGGACGCCCAGTAACCGTTGTCCAGAGGTAATTCGAATCCGTTCCGTCAACCGTCAGATTTAATCTTATGAATTTTAATCATAATAAAAAATCTTACAATAATTTATTATAAGATTTAATCTTACAATGAATCTGAATTAAATGGAGTTCATCGGCAGAAAGAAAGAACTGATCAGACTCGAGCAGTACTACTCATCCGAACATATCCAGACGTGCGCCATCTACGGAAGGAGAAGATGCGGAAAGACCAGTCTGGTACAGGAGTTCTACAAGGACAAACCGCACCTGTCCATAGACCTACAGGGAACCAGCGCGGAAGGCATACTGAGACAGATTGCTGACAGCCTCGCCGAGTTCACCGGAGAGCCAAGGGACAGATTCCGTGAGGAGATCAGAGAATTCTCAGACCTAATCGGGTTCCTGAAGACCCTCGAACCCGAGAATAAGCTGATCGTGTTCCTGGACGAGCTGCCGGACGCTGTGGAGAAGCTGGATGAAGTCGCCCCTCTTCTGAAGAAGTACATTGACGACAGGCTGAAAAAACAGAACGTATTCCTCATCGTCTGCGGTTCGTCGATCTCCGGTATGCTAAAGGAGATCAAGGGTGAAGACAGACCGCTCTTCCAAAGGTTCCCCGTCCAGTTGAGACTTAGACCTCTATCGTACCCCGAGTCCCGTCTTTTCCATCCAGAGTTCGACGAAGCGGACAAGATCAGAGCATATTCCATCGCCTCCGGCATACCACAGTACCATCTACTGTTGAAGGGGCCCTCCCTCGAGGAAAGCATCAAAGAGAATTTCATGGGGGATATCGCCCCCCTCCGTCTGGAGTCGGACAGCTTCCTCGCCAGGGAGTTCACTAGCTGGACCGTTCATGAACGGGTCATAAGTGCCATCGCGAACGGAGCTAACACTCTCAAAGTCATAGCCGAGAAGGCAAGCATGTCCAAGACCAACTGTTCCGACATCCTCAGAAGATTAGAACTGGTCGACATCGTTGAGAGGCGCATCCCTTATGGAAAATCAGAGAAGAGCACGACGTTCCGCATAATCGACGGTTTTGTGTCCTTCCAGTACGAAGTCATCAACAGGAACCTTTCCCTCGCCAAATCCGACAATGTGGACGTGGCGTACGATCTCATGCGGGAGGACATATTGAGCTTCTACGGCCACAGGTTTGAGGACGTCTGCATGCAGTACCTCAGAGACACCAGGATATGTAGCTGGACAGGCAATTGGGAAGGCAGGGTCCCGATGCAGGACATAGACGGCTCGGTGATGAAGGACGAATCAGGCCATGTCAAGACCGAGGACATTGACATAGACCTCGTCGCCAAGGTGGTCGACGGTGATGCCACCCACATCACCGCTGGCGAGTGCAAATTCACAAGGAGACGCTCTGGGGCAGGAGAGTACAGAGAACTAGTCCGCCGTGCATCTCACGCCATAAAGGACTCCGACAACATCCGCTACATCATGTTCTCCAGATCGGGCTTCACCGATGAACTTGTCGAGATGGCGGAGGACCGTCCGGGCCTTCACCTGGAGCTAGTCACACTGGATGATGTCTCGGCATGGGCAGAGAACAAAACAAGAAAACCATCCCAGCAACCTTATAAGGGTGCATAATCTAGCGTCGGACTAGGTGCCAGAAAATGCCCAGTCTAGCTATCATCGGAGCCCAGTGGGGGGACGAAGGCAAAGGAAAGATCACAGACTACCTCGACGAGGAGGCGGACCTCATCGTGCGCTTCCAGGGCGGGAACAACGCCGGACACACCATCATCGTGGACGGCAAAACGTTCAAGCTCCACGGACTCCCGTCCGGCGTCGTGAGACCGGGCAAGCTGGCCGTCATAGGGAACGGAGTGGTTGTGAACCTGGAGGAGCTCGGGGACGAGATCCAGCAGGTCCTGGACAACGGCGGCAGCATCGACGGCCTGAGGATCTCCGACAGGGCCCACCTGATCATGAACTACCACAAGAAGCTGGACGGCGCCGAGGAGAAGTACCGCGGCAAGAACGTCGTGGGAACCACCAAGAAGGGAATCGGGCCCGCCTACCAGGACAAGATCGCCAGGATCGGGTTCAGGGCCGGGGACCTTCTGGAGGACGACCTCCTGGACGACAAGATCTCCTTCATCCTCCCCTACAAGAAGGACATGCTGGACCTCATGGAGGCCGAGCCCTGCTCCTGCACCGTGGAATCCCTCCACGAGAAGATGAAGGGATGGAGGGAGATGGTCGGCAGGTACATCTGCGACACCTCCGTCCTCGTCAACGACGCCCTGGACCAGGGAAAGAATGTCATATTCGAGGGCGCCCAGGGAGCCATGCTGGACATCGACCACGGCACCTATCCGTACGTCACATCCTCCGCCACCTGCGGAGGAGGGATCTGCACCGGATCCGGAGTGGCCCCCAACAGGATCGACGGCGTGCTCGGTGTCATCAAGGCCTACACCACCCGCGTGGGAGAGGGACCGTTCGTAACAGAGCTCTCCGGCGAGGAGGAGCTGGCCCTGCAGCACAAGGGCGGAGAGTTCGGCGTCACCACTGGAAGGGGCCGCAGATGCGGATGGCTCGACCTGGTGGTGTGCGAGCACGCCTCCAGGATGTGCGGTTTCACGTCACTGGGCATCACCAAGATCGACGTCCTGAACGACACCCCGGACCTCCCGGTGTGCGTCGCCTACGAGATCGACGGCGAGGAAGTGAAGCACTTCCCCGCATCCATCGCCAAGCTCAACAGGGCCAAGCCCGTCTACGAGCACTTCAAGGGCTGGAAGGGATGGAAGCCCGAGGACACCATGTCCGTCGTGAAGGCCGGATACGACAACCTCCCTGGCGAGATGCGCGAGTACATCGAGTTCGTCGAGAGGTGCCTCAAGGTCCCCGCCGACCTGATCAGCCTGGGACCCGACAGGGACGAGACCATCGACCGCCGCGGCGACTGGTGGAACTGACCCGTCTCAAACCCAATCATCCCGAAACGGGGCTGAACACCGGCCCCGCTTCGGCATCCTTATATATCGTTGGTCAGGACTTGAATCCCCAGTGATACTATGTCCGAGTGCAAGACCACTGTCAAAGCCGGAGTCTGCCAGAAGACCACCACGATCTACGCCACCCTCGCCGACGACATGATGACCGTGAACATCAGGATCGAGAGCGACTGCCCCATGGTCTCCAAGACCCCCGTCCCTCCCATCGTTTCCTGGGAGGAGGTGGGCGCCCCGTTCAGCGAGTCCAAGGTCTACGCCTGGGCCACCGAGAACATCCGCCACACGGCCTGCCCGGTGCCCTGCGCCATCGTCAAGTCCGTGGAGGCCGCGGGGGACCTGGGGCTGAAGAGGAACGTCACCATCGACCTGGAGTGACCCTCAGACCCTGTAGACCGCCGAGGTGCCGTAGTAGGCCCTCGGCCTGAAATCCTCCCCGTCCATCTGGAAGTAGGACATCTGCTCCGCCTTCGGGTCGTCCACGGCCTCCACCGGCCTTCTGCGGACGGCCTCCTGCATGAGCTCCAGGGCGTCTGCCCTGTCCGGGGTGTACACGCTCAGCATGCCCGGGCGTATCCTGTCGCAGCATATCGCCAGCGCCTGCTCGCGGGTTATGGTCTTGTCGCCGATCCCCATCCCCAGCTTCAGCTGGTACAGGTCCGGGTGGATGCGGGAGTCCACGATCACGCCGAACTCCCCCTTCCCGATGGCCTCCAGCGTCCACGGAAGGATGCCGTCGATGTCCAGCTCGGTTCCGCCGAGGTCGCTGCTAAGGACTATGGTCCCCTCGGGGGACACGTGGCAGCCGTACTCCGCGTCGGAGCACCTGACGGCGTTCTCCGGGAGCTCCAGCTCCTCCGGGGCGCAGACGTAGTCGCCGAAGAAGCACACCGGCCCGGGGGTCTGGTTCTCCCTCTCCCACGGCCTCCCGCGCATGTTGTCCATGACCATCCCCATGAACTCGCCTGTGAAGCCGTACTCGATTGGCTCGTACCCGAGGGCATCGGACATCAGCGCCTCCGCCTCGGACCTCTCCGGGGTGTAGACGCTTAGCAGCCCCGAGAGCCTCCTGCTGGCTAGAACCTTCCCCACGATCCCCCTGGAGATGATGTTGGCGGTGACCATGGGCGGCCCGGACCTCCTGCCGGTGACGGTGACGGGCTGGAAGACCAGCCTGTACATGCCCGCATCGGTCTCCTCGGACATCCACGGTCCGGCCGGCCTGCAGGGGTACCTCCCGCCTCCGAGGGCCTCGGACAGGACGATGGCGTCCCCGTCGGGATGCGCCCCGTGTCCGGCGTCGTACACCTGTGATCTCAGCCCTCCGGATGCGGAGGGTTTCTTCCCGGGGTCCCTGTCGTTCTTCTTGAGGAAGGAGAATATCATGAGCGAGGTCTCGGCGAGCATGCAATGGTATCCCGTCGAGGTCTGAAATAGATATGGGGGCGGTCAACATTTTTATGGCTCTACGTCGAATCGTGTTGTGACGCCGTTTACCGGCTAAACAGATCCGACATGTCGTCAGGATTCATCCCGACGGTTCTGCGGCGAACCGCTGGGTCCCCATGCCGGAACCCAGGATGTTCCTGGCCGCGTTCTGGTCGCGGTCCATCTCCAGACCGCAAACCGGACACCGGAACATCCGCTGTTTGAGGGGGATACCCTTGCCCTCGGACCTGCCCTTCCTCCCCATGGTCTCTCCATCGTCGGATGCGGTATAAAAGGCTCACAGGGGGTCACCGAAAATGCCGAAAAAGTATTAACGGTCATTTAATCAATGCTCTCAGATTCTTTTTCATTAATTCTCTGCGAATGTTCATGCCTTCTTGCATCGAGTCAATCACGGTCTCCGACCTGCATTCGAACTCAGGATACAATCAACGGCGTTACAACACAAATCTGCGAAGAGACATTTTTATTTTGAAATCCGATGAAGGGGACCGATCGCTTATGAAGACTAAGATCAAGGCATCCAGAAGGTCGATGGGAATGAACTACGCAATCCGTGAGGTCACGGTTCCCGCCGCCGCTGCCGCCAAAGCGGGGAAGAAGCTCCTTGATCTCAACATCGGGGACCCCAACAAGTGGGACTTCGAGACCCCGGAGTACTTCAAGGCGACCCTCAGGGCCGCGGTCGACGAGACCGACAACGGCTACGGCGACTCCCAGGGCAACCTGGACCTGCGCGAGGCCATCGTCGACAGGGAGTACGAGAAGCACGGCGCGGTCATCACCCCCCAGGACGTCTACGTCACCGCGGGTGTCAGCGAGTGCATCAACGTCATGATGGGCACCATGGTGGAGCCCGGCGACGAGATCCTCGTCCCCGGACCCGGATACCCGTCCTACGGCCAGTACATCCACTTCTACGAGGGCAGGACCGTCCCCTACAGGCAGATCGAGGAGGAGGACTGGAGGATCGACACCGACATGATCCGCAAGAGGATCACCAACAGGACCAAGGCCCTGGTGATGATCAACCCCAACAACCCCACCGGCGCCGTGTACGGCGAGAAGACCGTGAGGGAGATCGGGGACATCGCGGCGGAGTACGACATCCCCCTGATATCCGACGAGATCTACGACAAGATCATCATGGAGGGCGACTACTTCTCGGCCTCCGAGCTCCCGGACGACGTTCCCAGGGTCATATTCAACGGTTTCTCCAAGGTCAACCTCATGCCCGGATGGAGGATGGGATACTGCTACTTCATGGACAAGTACGGCCTCATGGACGAGGTCCGCGAGGGCATGATGAAGCAGTTCAGGGCCAGGATCTGCGCCAACGTCCCCTGCCAGGCTGCGGCCAAGGCGTCCCTCCAGGGTCCCCAGGACTACATCGAGGACCTCAACAGGAAGCTGAAGGAGAGGGCCGAGTTCACCTACAAGAGGCTCAACGAGATCGACCGCATCAGCACCCGCAGGGCCAAGGGGGCGTTCTACATGTTCCCCAAGATCGACCTCGAGGGCACCCCGTGGAAGACCGACAAGGACTTCGTCCTCGACCTGATCGCCGAGGAGGGGGTCGTCGTTGTTCATGGAAGCGGCTTCTGCGAGGAGTTCGGCTCGGGCCACTTCAGGACCATCACACTTCCGCAGATGGAAGTGCTCGAGGAGGCCTACGACAAGCTGGAGCGCTTCATCAGACGCCGCTGCTGAACTCCTGGGCTCGCATTCTGCAGACAGATGTCACCCATCAGCTTCAGCTCTGGCGATCCCGAGGGCTTATCGACGACGGTCGTCTGGACAAGTGAACAAGAACCCGCCGGCCGAAGCCGGCGGAAATGGTTTGCGGTCCGGGCTCAGGCCTTCCTGTTGGCCAGGACCTGAACCGCGATCAGTATCGCCAGCAGGACGACGACGATCGCCACAGCCGAGTACAGTCTCGTACCGTCCGAACCGTCATCCTCCGTATCGCCAGGAGTTGTGCATCCTTCGTCTGGGTCGTTCACCTGGATCTCGACAGATGCCCCACTGGAGGTGTACGTGGTGTTGCCGGACCGGACCTCGGGGAACTCCAGGGTGATCTCGATCGTTCCCGCCGTGTCGCACACATACGCGAATGTGCAGGAACCTCCGGTCAGCTGGACGGTGTCCGTGTACCCGCCCGCGGTCAGGACCACCGACCCTGCGGAGACGGGGTCACCGAAGGCGTCCGTGACTGTCACCGTTATCTCGGCAGTGTCCCCGATGACGAACACCTGCGAGTCCGTCTTCACCTCGATGGCCGTTGGGATGATGATCAGTATGTCGTCCCCCAGGATGCCTTCGGAGACCGTCCCTCCGGCGAACTCAACCGTTCCCGGGGTCCCGTCGGACACGATCATCCCTCCGGAGCCGCTCACTGCAACACCCTCCTTCAGGACGAGTGTCTGACCCTCCCCGAGGCGGAGCGTGTCGTCGCCGAGGTCGAAGCTCACGGTGGGCGTCACCGACTGGCCGTACATGATTCCGGCACCGTTCTGGAACACGATGGCGCTCAGGTCACCGGATTCTGGGTCTAGAGCACCGATGTCGTCCGCGAAGATGACGGCGCTGCCGTTCTCTCCTGTGGAGAATGTCCCGTCGGACCCTCCGGTGCCCCCTATGTCGGGGTGCTCGGTGTTGGTGGTGGCGCGGACAAGGCCGCCGCTTATCGTGATGTCGCCTCCTTCGCGGTCGTAGCTCCCGGCTCCGATCCCCGCGGCGTGGTTGGACACCGCCGTGACGGCCCCTCCGGTGATGGTGATGGTTCCGCCGTCGGAATCGCTCCCGCCTCCAATTCCGGCTCCGGAGCCCGATTCGGCGTTGATGACGCCGCCTGTTATCAGCACTGTGGGTGCCGGCCCTGCGTTCCCGCCACCGATGCCCGCACCTGTGCTGGACACCGCGCGGATGTCGCCGCCGTGTATGGCGACTGTCACCGGACCATCGTTCAGATAGGCTCCGCCGATGGCGGCGCTTGTGTAGGATTCGGCCACGACGGTACCGCCGTAGATGGTGACCTCGCCGCCTACGACCGCGGATCCGCTGCCGTCACCTATGGCCGCCCCGCTGTCGGTTGAGTCGAGGAACGCGGTGATCTTCCCTCCATATATGGTCACATCTCCGGTGGCTCCGTGACCGCCGCCGATGGCGGCGCCAGATCCGGACTGGGCGTAGACCTCACCCCCGTAGATGGAGACCGTGCCCGCGCCGTCTCTTCCGCCTCCGATGCCCGCGCCGCTCGACGTGGACACGGCCCTGATGCTTCCGCCGTGGATCGCGATCTCGCCGGAGGCCTTCCCGAAGTCGCCCCCGAGTGCGGCGTTGCTCGTACCGCCCTCGAGAACCAGGCTGCCCGTGCCCTCGGACTGTCCGTAGATCGTGATGGAGCTGCCCTGGTCGACCACAATGTAGCCGGCCGTGAGGCTGGAGCCGTCGGCCAGTATCAGGTTCACGTCACCGCTGACGGTCACCTTGCCGTCGATGGACACGCTGCCCTCGACCACGTACCAGCTGGTCTCGGAAGCCGTGCCCCAGGAGGTGTCCGACCCTGTGACCGTGTGGAACTCCCCGATGGTGCCCTGTTTCATCTCAAGCTTTCCGTCTACATCCGCCACATAGAAGATGTAGGATGCGCCCGAGGACCCGTCGCCGGTGTCCTGGGCATCGTACGCGTCCGCGCAGCAGACAGCCCCTCCTAGGAGGGCGGCTGTCAGCAGCAGGACGCCGATAATCGCTGTCCTGTTCATGGGTTCGTCCTCCGCATCCGCAGTGGATGCACGATGAAGTATCGCGTTGGATTCATAAAGGACCGCCCCCCGGCCTCTCCGGCAACGTCGTATCCGGAACTGTTCCGACGTTAACATCCAGTCTCACGAAGCTGATCGGCCTGACTAAACCGTCTGAGCCGCCATGTGGTCCGGCCGATGCTCCCCTTTGACAATAGTTTTAAATAGTGTTGGTTGTCGGAATCACCATGGTCTCAGGACTATTCGCATATCCATGCGACATCCTATGTCCTGATACTATGAACTTCGTCGGACCAGGCATCGCCACGGATGTGCCAGTCCGTCGATATCGACAATGGATGCGGATCCAGGTGGGATGATTGGAAGATCGGTTTCCGGCCAATCCGTTGCTCAAATCGAGATTTGTTCCCTATTTTAGGCAAGAACCATTATAATTCCAACTATTATTTCCTCCAACAATACGGCTATATAGAAGTGTCCTATTGATGGATGATTAGTCCAATTGGGTGCGCCTATGGATCCCGCCAACAGAGAGAAGGTCTGCGGCCGTTGCGGCCACGTCTGGATCAGCCATACCGACACGCCTGTCAGATGCCCGAACTGCGGCACCTACCACTGGCAGGGCAAGCCCACCACCAACACCTGCGTGGCGTGCGGTCACACATGGTACTCCAGGTCGGTGCAGGCCCCGCTCAGATGTCCCCGCTGCAAGACCAGGGCGTGGATGGACTCCTCCGTCAGGGGGAAGGCCGAGTCCCACAGGTCCAGCGACACCGACAGGGAGCAGGACGTCGTCCAGCGCTACCTCCGCGGGGATGGATGCGTGAAGATCTCCATGGACACGGGGGTCCCGCTGTCCACGGTCATAAGGATCCTGAAGAACGAGGTCTGCAACGGCAAGACCCCGAACATGTAGGCGAGTTTTGGAACAGGGGCCGGAGCCCCTGGTTTGATCAGAAGTCGAGCCTCTTGAGCATCTTGACGACGGCGTCGACGACCTCGCGGCCCTTCTCGATCCTGTCCATCGCCTGGAGCTCGGTCATGCCGGGGCCGGTGATGCCGAACCCGACGGGCTTGCCGTACTCGAGCCCGAGGTCCATGATCTTCCTCGAGGACTGGGCGACGACGACCTCGTCGTGCTTGGTCTCGCCGGTGATGACGGCGCCCAGGGTGATGACGGCGTCCACGTCGTCGCACTCGAGCATCTTCTTCACGGCCATGGGGATCTCGAACACCCCGGGGACCAGGATGGTCCTGGTGATCTCGACTCCGAGGAACTCCGCCTCGGCCTTGGCCCTTTCGATCATGAGGGAGGTGACCTCGAAGTTGAACTCCGCGGCGACCATACCGATTCTGTACTGCTGCATCTGTCTTCACCTTCTCTGAAGGACCGGCCCCTTGTCCGCGAATCCCTGCCTGAGGCCGGTTCCGGCCCTCCTGGTAAGGCTCTCCGGACGGAAGAGCAGGTCGTAGACGTTGGTCGCATGCTCCCTGGCCCTGCTGTCGGCCAGGAAGGCGAGCTCAGCGTCGTCCTTGGCCTCGTCCTCGTGGACGAAGACCTCGATAATGTGTTTGTTCGTCATCAGCTGCGCGAGCATGAGCCCTGTGGAGGCCTCGTGGGCGCACATCTTGTCCTTCTCCATGGGCCCGGGCATGCCCAGGGCCATGACGATGTCGCACCCCTGCTCCTCCAGCAGCTTCTTGCAGGCCACCGGGAGGTCCTTGAAGCCCGGGACGGTGTAGCGCACGATGGTGAACCCCGTGCCGGTCCTCTGGAGCTGGTCGATGGCCGAGCGGCCCATGTCGTACCTGGCAAATGTGGTGTCTGCGATTCCTATCTTCTTCACGGGGCTCCCCCCATGCTGCGGATCCTTGCGATTATCCTGCGGGTGGCGTTGAGGTCCTCGGCGCACTCGGTGGCCCTGACCACCCTGATGTCCCCCAGACCGGCCTCCCTGAGCCTGGACTCCAGCTCCTGGGCGTCGAACTTCTGGTCGTATCCCAGGACGATGACGTCCGGCCTCACGTAGCGGACGGTGTCCAGGATGTCCCCGTGGCCGCCCACGATGGCCCTGTCGACGGGCTTCAGCGCGCCCACGATCCTGGCCCTCATGGATTCGGGTGTGACCGGGTCGTGCTTGCTCCTGCGGACGGTGTCGTCGTTGGCCACGACCACCACCAGCTCGTCACCGTAGGAGCGGGCCTGCTCCAGGTAGGATATGTGTCCCGGGTGGATGATGTCGAAGACCCCGGAGGCCATGACCCTGGTCATGGTATCAGAGGCCCTCCCCGTTCCCGGCCCTGAAGGCCTCCCACCTCTCCAGGATCTCGGTGCCGGTCACGAAGGACAGCCCCTCCGAGGCGGCGTACTCCTCGACCCTGTCCCTGGGCATGGCCCCGCCGTCGTCGCCCATCATCTCGCAGATGGTGGCTGACGGCTTGACTCCGGCCATGTACATCAGGGCGGTGCAGAGCTCGGTGTGCCCCCTCCTGTCCACCAGGATGCGGTCCGTGGTGTTCAGCAGGTGCACGTGGCCCGGCGCCCTGAACCTCTCCCCCATCTCCCTGCGGATGTCCTCCATGGGTGCGTCCATGAAGATGGTCTCCGCGTACTGGGTGATGGTGAGGGCGCGGTCGTCGTCGGTGATGCCGGTGTAGGTGTCGCGGTGGTTGATGGTGATGCCGAAGGACGACTTGGTCCGGTCGTACGGGATGTCGGTGGGGGCCATCGCCCTGAGCAGGGGGTAGCGCTCCACGTCGTCCCAGAACACATCGGACATGAACGGCAGGCCGATCTCCTCGGCCAGCCTCCCGGGGGTGGTCGTGCAGACCAGGCCTCCGGCGTCGTGCCTCATCCTCCTGAGGACCTCCGGGGTGACGAACTGGGAGGCGACGGTCATGTCCGTCTCCCTCTCCCTGTCGTCGAAGTCGTATACCAGGACCGGCCTTCCCGCCCTGATGTCCTCAAGCACCCTGTCGAATCCGCTCATGTTCACGCCTGGGAATCTCCGAGGACGACATAAAGGGGGTTCGAACTACCATGAAAACTGTAGGCCGCTGCCGCGGTGGTAACACAAGGGCCCAATGGGTCCCGGGTCACGCCGGGGACATGGGTTCCTGACTTGAAGCTTTTCGTCGGAACGGACATCGATCTTTCCGACCGGTATCTGGTCCCTTTAAATAATCGCTCTCCGGGACGGTGTCATGAACCTAAAGAACGTGGCGGGGAAGACCGTGTTCTTCGCCCTCATATGCCTCTTCGTGATGCTGTTCTCGGCGGCGTTCGGCCAGGAGAACTCGCTGACCGGGGTGGTGGTCGTGGTGCTGGCCCTGATGATGCTGGGTCAGGACCTGTCGGTGCGTCCTATGCTGAACCTGGGCGGTCTTGTGGCGTTCACGCTGCTGATGGGGCTCGGTGCCTACGTGTCGGTGTGGTGCGGCAGCGCCTTCGTCGGAGCGGCCGTGAACTTCACGGTGGTGTTCGTGCTGAGCTACATGACCACCCAGGACCTGAGGTCCCCGATGCACTTCCCGTTCCTGCTGGGATACGCGTTCATGCTGTCCGTGCCGGTGTCCGCGGAGGACCTGCCGGTCAGGGTGCTGGCCCTGGTGGCCGGATCCGTGTTCATAGTGGCGCTGAACGTGCTGATCAACAGGAACAGGCACGCCAGGACCTGCCACGAGGGCCTGAAGGCCATGTGCGCCCAGGTGTCGACGTGCTGCGAGTCGGTCCTCTCCGGTGGGACGGCGTCATCTGCGGAACTGGACGCCCTCTGCCTGAGGCTCAGGGGCGGCATGTACGACCGCCTGAGGAGGAGCTTCTTCTCCACGCCCGGCGACCGCACCGTCCTGGACCTGGCGTCCGCCCTGCAGATGGCCGGGAGGGCGGTCTGCGAGAGGGAGAGGGACCCGTCCGTTCTCAGGGGGCTGTCCGATCTGATGGGGACGGTCTCCGGGCACGAGGACGAGGAGGTAGCCGCAACAGACGTCGCCGAGGCGGCGGAGCGCTTCCTCTCCGAGCATCCGGATGCGGATCCCGTGCTCACCGCATCGGTCGTCTCCCTGAGGGACGGGCTGTCCTCGCTCTCCGACGGAGACTCCGAGCGCAGCGACCTCCGCGGGAGGATGAGGGCCCAGGCCAGGGAGATGGCCCGCAGGGACTCCGCCCGCTTCACATTTGCCGTCCGCATGTCCGTGGTGTTCACTCTGTTCGCCTTCGTGTGGCAGTACTGGGACCTGGAGAACGCCAAGTGGCTCCTGTTCACCGCCGTGGCCCTTGTCCTGCCCTACGTGGACGGCGCCTGGCGGAAGTCGGCCATGAGGCTGACCGGGACGCTGGTCGGTGTCGCGGCCTTCGTGGCCGTGCTGGTGCTGTGCGGCGGCGAGGTGGGGCTGCTGACCGCCGCCCTGATGCTGGCCAACTACGTGTACACGGTGCTGGATCCCAAGAGGTACGACGTGATGATGGTCTTCATCACGTTCTCCGCCCTGGTGGCCGCCTCCATGTCCGCCCCCGCGGCGGATGCCGTGGCCGAGAGGGTGGCGTTCGTGCTGCTTGGTGTCGTCGTGTCCACCGCCGCGAACTTCCTCCTGCTGCCCTACAGGGTGGCCGACGAGGACCGCTCCCTTGGCGACAGGTACCTGGAGCTCAACCGCAGGATGCTGGGCCGCGTGGAGTCCGCCCTCCATGGGAAGAGGGACCTGGACGGGGAGACCGTCGACTCCCTGACTGCCGCCGGGGTCTCCGCCAAGATGCACATGAACGCCGAGGCCGACCCCGACGGGGACAGGATGCTGTTCCTCTCGGAGCAGGACGCGGTGGCAGCCCAGTGCCTCACGCTGTGCAGGTACGCCGGGTCGCTCTCCGAGGAGGGAAGATCGACCGCACTGGGGATGCTCTCCGGCGGGGACCCGGACGTCTCAGGCCTGGAGGGCACCGACCGCAGGTTCGCCGCGGTGCTCAGGGCCACCCTGGGGATGCAGGAGGGGTCGGAGGCCGTTCACCGCTCGCCCCTCCCCTGAACCCGGGAGCGCGCGCACCCTGGAGAGACATTTAAACCATACGCGATGATTAGCCGGCGATAACAATGTCTCAGGAAGACGCGAAATACATCCGCGAGAAGGTCATGGCCCACAACAAGTGGTTCGAGGAGTGCATCCCCATGATCGCCTCTGAGAACCTGATGAGCCCCCTGGCCAAGGAGATGCTGATCTCCGACTTCGCCGACAGGTACGCCGAGGGACTCCCCGGCAAGCGCTACTACCAGGGCAACATCTACGTGGACGAGGTGGAGTTCAAGACCATCGAGCTCGCCAAGAAGGTGTTCGACGCCGACTTCGCCGACGTCAGGCCCATCTCCGGGACCGTCGCCAACATGGCCGTCCTGTTCGCCTTCGCCCAGCCCGGCGACACCATCACCACCTGCGCCCTGGCCCAGGGCGCCCACATCTCCACCTGCGAGTTCGGCGCCTTCGGACAGAGGTCCGTCAACTCCGTGAACTACCCGTTCAACGAGCACGACATGAACCTGGATGTGGACGGCACCATCAAGCTCCTGAAGGAGGTCAAGCCCAAGATTGCCCAGTTCGGACTCTCGGTCTTCCTGTTCCCCCCACCCCTCAAGGAGCTGGAGGACACCTTCAACGAGGTCGGATGCCTTGTGTGGGAGGACTGCGCACACGTCCTCGGGCTCATCGCCGGGGGACAGTTCCACGACCCCCTGAGGGAGGGCGTGAACATCGTCTCCTCCTCCACCCACAAGACCTTCCCCGGACCCAACCACGGACTCCTCCTGGGACAGAACCTGACCGAGGAGCAGGAGAAGAAGCTGCAGAAGGCCGTCTTCCCCGGTGTCACCTCCAGCCACCACCTCCACGCCATGGCCGCCCTGGGCATCACCCTGGCCGAGATGGAGGTCTACGGCAAGGAGTACGCCGCCCAGGCCTGCAAGAACGCCAGGGCCCTCGGATCCGCCCTGGACGAGCTCGGCGTCCCGGTGCTGTGCGCCGACCTCGGCTACACCAGGTCCCACGCCATCGCCGTCGACGTCGCCCAGTTCGGAGGCGGCAAGGACTGCGCCAAGGCCCTCGAGGACGCCAACATCATCTGCAACAAGAACATGCTCCCCAGGGACACCAGCGCCGTCAGGCCCTCCGGTCTCAGGCTCGGATCCCAGGAGATGACCCGCATCGGAATGAAGGAGTCCGACATGAAGGAGGTCGCGGAGCTCATCGCCAGGGTCGTCGTCAAGAAGGAGGACCCCGCCAAGGTTAAAGAGGACGTGAAGGCATTCAAGAAGCAGTTCACCACCATCCAGTACTGCTTCAACGCCGGCGAGCCCGCCTACGGATACCACAAGCTGGTGGAGTGAACGGGGGAATCGGAAATGGGATTCATGGACAAGGTCAAGGACTCCGTTAAGAGCGCCGACGAGAAGCTCGGCAACGCGATCGACAAGGAGAAGCTCGACAGCGAGATCCGCAAGCAGGAGAAGGCCATCGAGGACTTCACCAAGGAGATCGGCCAGAAGGTCCTCACTGCCCTCAGGGACGGGAAGGACGCCGCCGAGGCCAACGTCGCCGAGCTCTACGACAAGATCAAGGAGTGCGAGGCCAAGATCGCCGACCTGAAGGCTCAGAAAGAGAACATCGGCAAGAAGGAGGAGTGACCTCCGGACCATCGACGGGGGCCAGCCCCCGTCCAAACACGTTACACCCGAGGGTGGTTCCCTGAGGGATTCCCTGAATATAGCCTCGCTGGCCACGGCGATAGTCTTCGCCGCATTCTGCCTCCGTGCGCCGTTCACCTGCGTCGGGCCCCTCGCCGACGTGATCCAGGCGGACCTGGGCATCGGCTCCGGGCCCATGGGCACGATCACCACCATACCGCTTCTGATGTTCGCGGCGTTCTCCATGGTCATGGGCGACCTGGGCAGGCGCCACACCGCCGGGAACATCATGGTCCTGGGGCTCCTGATGATCCTCACCGGGGTGCTCTGCCGCTCCCTGCTGGGCACATGGGGCCTGTTCCTGGGGACCGCCGTCGTGGGCATCGGCATAACCGCGGGCAACGTGCTGATCCCCGCGTTCATCAAGGCCCACTACCCCGAGAGGATAGGCAGGCTCACGGGAATCTACACAGCGATGATGTCCCTCATGTCCGCCGTCGCCGGCGCGGTCAGCGTGCCCATAGGCGACGCCGTCGGATGGAGGGATTCGCTGATGGTCTGGGCTGTCCTGATCGTCGTCACCCTGGCCCTCTGGATCCCCCACAGGAGCTGCTCGGTGGAGGAGTCGTCGCCTGCCCCGGGGAGCAGGAGGGCGCTGCTCTCGTCACCGACAACATGGTTTATCGCCCTCTACCTGGGCCTCCAGTCCCTCATCTACTACGCCCTGGTGGCCTGGATGTCCGTCATCCTGCAGTCCAAGGGCCTCGGGGCCTCCGAGGCGGGGCTGGTGATATCCGTGTACATGGTCCTGGGGATCGCGGGCTCGCTCCTGCTCCCGGTCCTGGCATGGCATCGCAGGGACCTTAGGGTCCTGGGAGCCTCCCTGGGAGCGTTCTACATCGTCGGCCTGGCGATGCTGATGCTCTCCTCCGGCAGCTACCTGTCCCTGGCTCTGCCGATACTCATCTGCGGGATCTGCGGGGGCACCTGCATCACCTACCCCTCGATGCTGTTCGGCCTCCGCACCCGGTCGTCCGGGGACTCGTCGAGCGTCTCCGGCATCGCCCAGTCGGTCGGGTACCTGGTGGCCGCCGTCGGACCCGTGGCCGTGGGGTGGATCCACGACATGACCTCCGACTGGGGCGCGGGGATCGTGTTCCTGATGTGCGTGGCCGCATCCATAGTCCTGCTCGGCTACCTCATCGGCCGCGACGTCACCATCGGCGCCGCCTCCGCCTGAACGTCTGGCTTCGTTTGTCCAGCATCGATTAGGTTGACCTTAAATTTAATAATAGGAACGCCTTAACCTGCTCCGATGACTACCGGAAACCGTGAGGATTACCTTATCAACATTCTCAGACTGACAGAGGGGGAGGGCGTCGCCAAGACAACCGAACTGGCGTCCTACATGAACGTGTCACCCGCCAGCGTCAGCGAGATGATCAAGGTCCTCGCGAAGGAGGGTCTCGTCAACTACGAGAAGTACAAGGGGGTCTCCCTGACGGAGGAGGGCCTCACGTACGCCAGGCAGCTGCGCAAGAAGCACCATGTGCTGGAGAGGTTCCTGACCGACTACCTCAACGTGGACCACAAGACCGCCCACGAGGAGGCCTGCAGGATGGAGCACGCCATCTCGGACGAGTCCGCCATCAAGATGTGCCACATGATGGGCACCCCCGTGGACTCCGACTGCCAGAGCTGCATCAAGCCCTGCAAGGCGGTGTCCGAGGGCATCACCAGGATCACCCCGCTCAACAAGCTCGCCCAGAGCGAGTCCGGAAGGATCTCCCACATCACCTCGGAGGACACCGACGTGGTGAAGAGGCTCATATCCATGGGATTCGTCCCCGGACGCGAGATCTCCATCGAGACGATCCTGTCCGACGGCGGGCCCCGCATCGTGAGGATGGGCAACTCCACGATGGCGCTGGACTACCACCTGGCATCCCACATCTTCGTCGACACGGCTGCCGAGTCTCAGTAAACTCAACCAAGTGAAACCCTTGGCTCATGGAGAAACGTTCAAAGTAGCCCTGGTCGGACTCCCGAACGTGGGCAAATCATCCCTTTTCACACGCCTGACGGGCGTGGGGGTCATATCGTCGAACTACCCCGGAACCACCGTGGAGTTCGATGAGGGAGTGGTAACCAGGAACGGCAAGACCGTCAGCGTCCACGACCTCCCCGGCACATACGGGATGTCCGGCAACTCGGACGACGAGAAGGTCGTCCTCAGGGACCTGGCGGAGGGCCACAACGACTCCGTCATCCTGGTGGCTGATGCCACCAATCTTGTCAACAGCCTGGTCCTGTGCTTCGAGGCCCTGGAGCTGGGGCTGCCAGTCATCATCGCGCTCACGAAGATCGACGAGGCCAGGAAGAAGTTCAAGATCGACATGGACGCGCTGTCGTCCATCCTAGGCGTGCCGGTGATGCCGGTGTCCGCCAAGACGTCCGAAGGCGTGGACGCCCTCGCCGACGCCGTGTGCGAGCGCAGGGCGAAGGCATCCGGGTTCGGGATAGACTACTCCCCGGACATAGAGAAGGCCGCCATCGCGCTTGAGGACGGCCTCCCCGACAACCTCCGCTTCTCCAGACGCGGAACAGCGATCAAGATCCTGGAGAACTCGGAGGACTTCAACAACATGGTCGGCACCGACCTGCGGCACACGGCCAACGTCATGCGCAAGATCTACTACGAGAACAACGGCCAGCAGATGGGCGTGGGGATCGCTTCGGCGAGATACGCCGAGGCGGAGAGCATAGTGTCCGACGTGGTGTCGGAGACCGACGTGAAGCCCACCCTGAAGGACCGCATCTCGGACATCATGATCACACCGGTCACAGGCGTGCCCATCCTCATTGCGGTGTGCCTGGTGATCCTCACGGCGATCATCTACATCGGCTCGTTCCTGGACGGCGTGGTCTCCACCGTGTACGAGACCCTCATCGGGACGGCCATAATCGACCTCGGCGGCGAGAGCGAGTTCTGGACCGCCGTGCTGACGGGAATCGACGGCAGCATCCAGGCCATCCTGGCCCTCGTCATCCCCTACATCATGGTGTTCTACATCATCCTGGGCATCCTGGAGGACTCCGGGTACCTGACCAGGGCCGTCGTGCTCCTGGACAGGGTTATGCACCACTTCGGGCTCCACGGCGGTTCGTTCATACCCATAATCGTGGGCCTCGGATGCAACGTCCCGGCCATCATGGCCGTGCGCACCATCCAGTCCCGCAGGGAGAAGGTGATCCTGTCCTCCATGATCGTCATGGCCGTGCCCTGCTCGGCGCAGATGGCAATCATCATGGGCGCCACCGGACAGTACTCCGGCGTGGTGTACGCTTTCGGCATCCTGATCATGCTGGTGTGCCTCGCCGTGCTCACCGGCGTGCTGATGAACAGGTTCCTGAAGTACGAGCCCAGCAGCCTGGCCATGGAGCTCCCGGACCTGGAGATGCCCAGCGCCAAGAACGTCCTGTTCAAGACATGGTACAGGATCAAGGACTTCTTCTACATCGCCTTCCCGCTGCTCGTGGTCGGCTCCATCGTCGTGGAGGTGCTGCTCCAGTACAACCTCCTGGACGTCGTCGTGGACCCGCTCTCCCCCATAACGGTGGGAATGCTGGGCCTGCCGGCTGTGTGCATCATCGCATTCATCGTGGGGATCCTCAGGAAGGAGATGGCCCTCGGAATGCTGGCGATCCTCTTCGGCAGCACATCCCTAGAGCTCTTCATGACCCCCGACCAGTTCGTTGTATTCGGAGTGGTCATGGCCGTGTACATGCCCTGCGTGGCTACCCTCATCACCATGTGGAGGGAGATCGGCTGGAAGGAGACCGTCGGGGTCAGCGTGCTCTCGATAGTCGTGGCCATACTCCTGGGAACGGCCACCAACCTGCTCCTGCAGGTGTTCTGAACCGTCGTTCCGTCCAGACGGCATGCTTGTAGATTGTATCTGGAAAACGATGTGAAGGAATTTGGTTGAGGGGAGAGGCCGTGGCCCCTCTTGGGATTGTGGATCTCAGCGGTGGGCGAAGACCATGGAGACCTTTCCGGGCTCCCTCTTCTCGATCCTGGCGAACCCGATCCTCTCCAGCTGGACCATGTCGTTCTTCTCGTCCATGAGGGCGCTCTCCGCCAGCCCGGACCAGACGGTTCCGTCGGGCATGAGCAGCGTGGCCTCCTCGGAGTCCCTTCCGACCCACTGCACCGCGCGGACGCCCTGCTTGAGGATGGACACGTCGTTGCCGGCGTATTTTGCCGGGAGACCGTAGTCCAGGTTGCACAGGTCCTTGAGCCTGATCCTCTTGGCCTCGGCGAACAGCTTGGAGTCCTCGCCGGACAGGAACACCGTCCTAGGCTCCTCGATCCTGTACCTCCTGTCGCCCCTCTCGGGGTGGTCGGGGTGCTTGGGGGCGGAGCCCTCTATGACGTCGACTCCGTCGATGTCGTACCTGACGGGGTCGTGGACGAAGAAGTACCTGTTGCTCTCGGCGTCGATGATGTCCCTGTTCATGCCGAACAGGTTGTCCCAGGAGAACTGGATGTCCACGGCCTTCATGCCGGCCTCCACCCAGTACCTGCGGATGGCCTCGGGCCTGATGCCCCTGCGCTCCATGGCGCGGACGGTACCGGTCCTGACGTCGTCCCATCCGGAGTACGTGCCGTCCTGGATCTCCTTCTTGATGATGGAGGTCTTGAGCACGGTGTCCGGGATGTTCACCAGCCCGTAGTGGTAGTACTCGGGCTTCTTCCAGCCGAAGTAGTCGAAGATGTACTCCTGGCGGAGGGTGTTGTTCAGGTGGTCCTTGCCGCGGATGACGTGGGTCATGCCCATCTCGTGGTCGTCGATGGCCACGGACAGGTTCATCATCGGATATGCGATGTACTTGTCCCCGGTCCTGGGGTGGGGATGGAAGACCAGCCTGAGGGCAACGAAGTCCCTGACCGCCGGGTTGGGGTGGTTGAGGTCGGTCTTGACAACGACGACGGCCTTGCCCTCCTCGTACTCGCCGGCGAGGAACTTATCGTATCTGTCAAGCTGCTCCTCCACAGCCAGGTCGTGGCAGGGACACGCCTGCCTGTGCTCCTTCAGGTCCCTCCAGTGGTCGGCGTCGCATGTGCAGACGTACGCCTTGCCCATCTCCAGGAGCTTCCTGGTGTAGTCGTAGTACATCTCGAACCTGTCCGACTGGATGTACGTCCTGTTGCACTTGACGCCCAGCCACTCCAGGTCCTCGGGGATCATGTCGTAGGCCTCGGGGTCGATCTTCTCGGGGTTGGTGTCCTCGAACCTGAGGACCAGGTCCCCGCCGTACCTCTTGACGTACTCGTCGTTGAGCACGGACACCCTGGTGTGTCCGATGTGCAGCGGCCCGGAGGGTCCGGGGGCGATGCGCATGACCACCTTCCCGTCCACGTTCTTGAGCTCGGGCAGCTCGTAGTGGCGCTCCTTCTTCTCCTTGACCAGCATCGAGGAGTCGATCTCCTCCAGGGCCTTCGTCTGCGCCTCCAGACCCATGGCGTTGACCTCCTCCACGATCTGGTTGATCAGCGGGGTGATCTCGGCGGCCTTGGACCTGAGCTCGGGGCATCCCCCGAGGATCTTCCCGACGACGGCCTTGGGGTTGGCCTTGCCTTTGAAGAAGACTGCGTTCTGAAGAGCGAATTTCCTGATCGTATCCTCGATCTGGTCGGACATGAACGTTCATCGCGAACCCGTATTTTTACCCTTGTTCGTGCGCGCGACATCGGGTGTGGATGAAAGAACGACGCAGCAGAGAATTGCCTTCGGACCTGAGCCTGCATTGTTCGATTGTTTTTTCCGATTGTTCCGTTTTCCGGATCATTGTTTCATGTCGGAGCCTGAGAGTGAGGCAAATACACGAATTCCGACCGATTGACATCAGAAATCCATGATTTCGCACAGATTTTGACCGAAAAGATTGTTTTGATTGTTTTCGGGATTATACTCATTTCAGCGGTTTTTATTCTGCCTTTATATACTGATTGTACTCAACGTTCAACGGATTGTATTCAGACGTCACAATCATAACCCCCAGGATGCATGTCGTACCGATAAGATGGCCCTGATCGAAGTTTACTGCCCCCGCTGCGGAGGGGACGTCCGCATGGACCAGTCGATGGTGTTCGGCACCTGCGAGAGCTGCGGGGCCAGATGCATGCTGCAGGAGATGGTCCCCCGGAGGACCGAGGTATCCGTCCAGGGGGCGCCGACGGTCGACGGGCTGGTGGACCTGGCGCTGAGGTCGTGGCTGATCGGCGACGAGGAGTCCTCGTACCGCGCGGCGGTCGACGCTCTGAGCAGGGACCCCGGGGACGTCCGCGCTTGGATCCTCAGGGGTCTGATGGACGACATGGACGTCACCTCGGCCATGGGGAGCGGGAGGCTCGACCCCGTCAGGGACCTGGAGTTCTGCCTCAGCGTCCTCGACAGGAGGCCGGACGCCATGAGGTGGATCTCCGGCAGGATGGACCATCCGCTGATCCGCTCCGCCACCGCCCTGCAGGGGATGTCCACGTACCTGCAGCGTTCGGGCCACGTCATACTCACGATGTTCGACGACGAGCTGGAGACCGGGTACGAGAGGGCCTCCCGCGAGTTCATCGGATTCCTGGACGAGGCCGAGGGGCACATCGCCATGATCAGGGCGGAGCCCCGCCTGTCCAGGTTCGCATCGTCCTTCGACGACTCCACCCTCGGGAGACTGCGCTCCCACGCCGACTGGCTGAGGACGCATGCTCCCGTCGATTCCCAGAGGATGACCGTCAGGTACGACGGCATAGCCCTGTTCGCCAGCTTCGAGCACGTCCACTCAGGGATGACCGAACCTGTGCGCCCGAAGGGCGGGAGGATAGTCACCGACATCCGGTCCGGGAAGCACATCTTCCGCTGCGGACCGAAGGGCGGCCTGGTGGCCCTCGTGCCCAGGATGCCCGCCGGCATGACCTGCGAGGGGACGCTGACCCCGGGCGGCGAGTGCGTCGAGGTGGTGCACACCTTCGAGCTCACCGACGGGCTGTTCCTGAACGTCAACACCCGCGACATGTCCCTGCCGGCGACCTTCGACATGGACGACAACCTCGTCCCCACGTCGGGGAACGTGCACCAGCTGGGAAGGTTCCTCTGACCGGGGTCACGGAAATATAAAACGCCAGCAAGGGTTACGGGACCTCATGTCAGTCAAGGAATCCATCTCCGGAGACGTCGTGACCGTCAAGGGCCCCGTGGACCCCGACACCCGCGACGTCACAAGGAAGCTCATGGAGGACCAGTCGAAGACCGTGGTCTATGAGGACCTCAACGGCGGTAGGGCCGTCGGCAACCTGTTCTCCACCAGGGAGAAGATCGCCGCCGCACTCAACGTCCCCAAAGACGGGATCGTGGAGCACCTCCTCCACGCCATATCCAGCCCCGAGCCCTGCGAGGTCGTCGACGATCCCGAGTTCAGGGAGGTCTCCGCCGAGCTGGACCTCATGAAGCTGCCGATCCCCAAGTACTTCCCCGAGGACGGCGGGCGCTACATCACGTCGGGCGTCATCGTCACCGACTACAACGGCACCAGGAACGTCTCCTTCCACAGGATGATGATCATGGACCGCAACCACATCGCGGTCAGGCTGGTCCCCAGGCATCTGTTCACCATCTACAACATGGCCAAGAAGAACGGCGAGGAGCTCAGGATCGCCATCTGCGTCGGCGCCAGGGCGGAGGTCCTGCTGGCCGCCGCCACATCCATGGACTTCGGCGCGGACGAGCTGGAGGTCGCCTCCTCCATGTTCAGGAAGGGCCACGGCACCCCGCTCAGGGTGGGCAGGACCGACAACGGCCTGCTGGTCCCCGCGGACACCGACTACGTCCTGGAGGGAAGGATCACCCTCGGCGAGACCAAGGAGGGGCCGTTCGTGGACATCACCGGAACCTACGACTTCGAGAGGCAGCAGCCGGTCATCGAGATCGACCGCATCTGGACCAAGAAGGACCCCGTGTTCCACCTCCTCCTCCCCGGAGGATGGGAGCACTACATGCTCATGGGACTTCCCAGGGAGCCCATGATCCTGAAGACCGTCAGGCAGGCGGTCCCCAGGGTGAAGAACGTCAGGCTCACCGAGGGCGGATGCTGCTGGCTCAACGGAGTGGTCTCCATCGCCAAGAACAAGGAGGGCGACGGGGTCAACGCCATAATGGCCGCGTTCACCGGCCACTCCTCCATGAAGCAGGTCATCGTCGTGGACGACGACATCGACATCTTCGACGACAGGGAGGTGGAGTGGGCGGTGGCAACCAGGATGCAGGCGGACAGGATCATCAAGATCCCCGGAGCCGCCGGATCGTCCCTGGACCCCAGCTCCCACGGCAAGACCACCTGGAAGGTCGGCTACGACGCCACCATACCGCTGGGCGCGGACATGTCGCTCTTCAAGAAGGCCACCCTGGAGTGAGCCCGCGGCGGGGGCCATGGCTCCCGCTGAACAAACATCTTACAACCCTTCCCAGGGGTGTTTTCTTCGAAATTCAATCGGTCTCCGATCGGACCGTCGCCGTCACGTTACGCATGAGCAGGCGGCCCTTGTCCGTCAGCACCAGCTCCCCGTCGGAGTACTCCATGTACCCCAGGGTCATGATGGTGTGGACCGACTTGGAGGCCCGGTAGTCGGCGCTGACCTGCTCCTCCCTCCACCCCTCGTACTTCTGCACGTCCCTCTGGATCGAGGAGACGTACCTGGGGCGGTCGGAGCGCTGGCGCTCGGCGCGGTCAGCCCTTCCGAACAGTCTGAACTTCATGTGCATCCATCCGATGTGCCAGATGATTTGCAGGGTATATATTAACGTTGTTCATTCCGCCGATGTCGCATCCAACTCACAATAGGATGGATGGTCGTTCTATCTTCGAGTGCACCAAGGTTTAGCGCGGGTAGGCAACTGCCCTCCGCTGAAATATCGTCCCCAGGATTGGAAGTCCGCGGACCGTTCGGACGGTCCGAGCGGGTGATAGAATGAACAAGACAACAATGGCGGCCTGCCTCGCGCTCCTGATGCTGGCCCTGGCCCTCGTGTACGTCGGACCCTCGGAGGTCGAAGCTAGCCTCAGCGACGGGGACGTCCACGAGAACGGGACCTGGGAGTACCGCGTGGTGGAGGCCGGCAGGATGTACGACGACTCCGACCTGGGAGACTGGACTCGCATCTGGGTGGTGCCGGGGTCCAGCACCGTGGTCCCGGAGGGGGCCTTCGAGGGATGCATCAAAGTGAGATACGTGTACTTCGACCAGGGAGTCACCGGGATCGGGAAGAGGGCCTTCGCAGACATGGAGGGCCTGTACAACGTGTACGGCGGTGACGTGGAGACAATAGGCCAGGAGGCCTTCGCCGGCTCCTCTGTGGAGGTGGCGACCTTCGGCAAGGAGCTGGTATCGATAGGCGAAGGCGCATTCAGGGACTGCGCCGAGCTGAAGAACCTCACTCTGGGGAAGACCTCGGTGACGCATATCGGCAGCAGCGTGTTCAGGGACTCCGGGATAGAGATCCTGGACATGAGGAACATAACCGGCATCGCCTCCGACGCCTTCACGGGAAGCGAGTTGAGTCTCCAGATTGTGACCAGCGGGCAGGAGACCTCCTACGACGGGGCCGACCTGCTGGTCTACGACGGAGAGACCGACTTCTTCGACGAGATCAAGATGACCAACGGGAAGGTCTCGGTGATGATACCAAGGATCGAGTTCTTCGACGCCGTGCCCTGCGGCGGAGGCGAGACCGATGTGGAGTACACGGCGCTGTACGGCATGGAGCTGATGGGAGCCTTCACCCACACGGCGGGAACCGACTACACCCTGAAGTCTAGGAACGCGGTCATCGACATACCGGACGACCTGGGCATCGAGGGGCAGATTGTCCTCGACCCGGGCGTGTACAGGTGCACCCTTCCCGACGTGACCCTGGGCGACCTGGAGCTGCTCCACTGGACCGTGGACGGCGTGGACGGGAGCTTCAATGAGATCGGGTACGAGATCATAGTGGACAACGCGGGGAAGGTCAGGGCCACCCCTGTGTTCGGTGCTGCGACGCTTACGTTCGACCACTCGAACGTCTCGGGCATGACCGACACGAGCGCCCTCGACGCATCGATGAAGTTCACCTACGGCAGCACGTACCCGGACCTCCCCGGCGTGGAGGGGTACGCCTTCGACGGATGGGAGGACGGAGGCGTCAGGTACGCCGCGGGCGACAGGATAACCGACTACACCTCGCACACGGCCAAGAGCCTGTGGACCCCCACCCAGTTCTTCGACCTGGTCTACACGGATTCGGACGGGACGACGATACACACGGAGAGCCACGGCCTGAACCAGAAGGTGACGGTCGACGCTTCGATCGTTGCCGAGGAAGATGAGAGCCAGAGGTTCCTGGGATGGTCCCTCGACGGGACCACCGTGCTGACCCAGGAGGACGAGATGACCATGTCCTCCGACATCGTGCTCAAGCCCGTCTTCGAGGACAGGGAGGTGTTCACCGTGACGTACATGGTGGGTTCCGACATCTACGACACGGCGGAAGGCTACGACGGCAGGGAGTTCACCGTTACCGTCTATGACCCCGTCGGCGATGACATATTCACGGCCTGGACCGGCGGCGGGATGGAGCTCTACAAGGGTTCCGCCTTCACGCTGGAGTCCGATCTGACGCTGACGGCCGACTGGAGGTCCAGGATCGCCGTGTTCTACACTTTCGTGAGCGACGGGGAGACCGTGGCCAGGGAGAACGGCGTGGAAGGGCTGCCCTTCACCGTCACAAAGGACCTGGACGACACCGAGACGCACATCTTCGACGGCTGGTCGATGCCCGACGGCACCATTGTGCAGCCCGGGGACGAGATCGTCTCCATGACGGACATGACCCTGACCGCGTCGTTCCACCAGAGGGCGCAGTTCACAGTGTCCTATGTGACCGAGGCGGGAACCGAGGAGGTGCCCGTGCTGGAGGGCACGACACACATCGTTGCCGGGGAGCCCGTCATGGACGGGATGATCTTCACCGGATGGCGCGACGGGGATGGGAGCGTCCGCGCCTGCAGAGAGGAGATCAGTATCCTTGGAGATGTGACCCTCACCGCCGAGTGGAGGGAGCCCGAGGTCTACATCATCACGTTCGTGGACCCCTACGGGGAGACCAGGACCGAGGAGAAGACCGAGCGCTCCGACTTCGTGGTCGGGTTCGACTGCGAGGACACGGAGACGCACATCTTCGATTACTGGACACTGGAAGATGGAACCGTTGTCTCCGAGGGCGACGTCCTGACCGAGGACCGCGACACGACCCTCACGGCGACATACCACGAGCGCAGGGCCCTGACCGTGACATACACCGACGGGGAGGAGGTGCTCTCAGAGATCGACGCTACCGAGGGAAAGATGCACCGCATCGACCTGGAGGTCGTCTCCGACGACGGAAGTGTCTTCACCGGATGGGCAACAGCCGGCGGAGACGTGTACTCCAACGGGACTGAGCTCCCGGTGTGGGACGACCTGACCCTCACGGCACAGTGGAGGGACCCCCACACGTACACCGTGACCTTCGTCGACCCCTACGGCGAGACGAGGACCGCGGAGAAGACCGAGGGCATACCCCTGATAGTGGAGATTTCCTGCGAGGACACCGAGACGCACATCTTCGACCACTGGACCCTCGGGGACGGCACGGTCGTCGAGGTCGGGGACGTGATCACCGATGACGCCGAGGCCACCCTCACCGCATCCTATCACGAGCGCGCCACCTTCACGGTATCCTACGTGGACGGCGACACCAGCCTGGGCTCCTCGAAGCATCTCGAGGGCAGCACTGTGACAGTCGACATCGAGGACCCGACATCCGAGACCGGTCTGTTCGTCTGCTGGGAGGACGCCGAGGGCACTCCCTACCACAGGGGAGACACACTGGTGGTCTCCGGGGACGTCGTCCTGGCAGCCCAGTGGAGGGTGCCCGGCGAGTTTACCGTTACCTACAGGGACGGCGACAGGGACATCCTGGTGAGGGCCGGCACCGAGGGCTCCGCGTTCACCGTGGACGCATCCGATCCGACGAGGACGGGGAAGGTGTTCATGCACTGGACCGGACCAGACGGGAAGGAGTACGACCGCGGCGACCGCATCACGCTGACGTCGGACATCGTCCTGACAGCCCAGTGGAGGGACGCGGAGGTGCACACCGTCACCTACATGGACGGCGGTCGCACACTCGGCACATCTGTGGGCTACGAGGGCGACCGCTTCGTGGTGTCTCAGCCCGACCCGGTGAGCTCCAGCAGGGACTTCGTCCACTGGACCGACGGCACCGCCACCTACGTCTCCGGAGATTCGTTCGTACTCGACGGCGACGTCACGCTCAAGGCCGTGTGGGTGGACTCCAGGTTCAACCGCGTCACCTTCGTCTCCGACGGCGAGATGGTCATGACCGTGGACGTGAAGGAGGGCTCCTCGCACACCATCGGCATCGACCTGGGCACGGTCGGCGAGGGCTTCCTAGGCTGGGCCAAGACCCAGGACGGCGAGCCCGTGTACGGCCTCGGCAGCACCTTCACCCCGGCGTCGGACATGAGCCTGTACGCCGTTTGGGAGGAGAAGACCGACCCGGGAGCCGATGCCGATCCGGAGGGCCCCGGCGACGATGCCGATCCGGACGAGGGGACATCCCAGTCCGGCGGACAGAGCGGCGGGTCCGGAGGCGTCAACCGCACCCTGGTGGGAGCGGCGATAGCCGTCACAGCCGCAGTGGCCGCGGTGATGATTGTGGTCATCAGGAGGGCGTGACGGTGCACTGAATACCCCTAAATAGGCCCACGACCTCTCCCGTGACGAGGTTATCATGGGAGGAGCGATACGGTTGGGGAAGAACCATCTCAGATGGTGCTACAGGTGCAATCTTCCGATACTCGAGTCCAAGGAATGCCCGGTGTGCGGAGCCGCCACCGAGGAGATCGAACTGACGCCGCCCGGCGACGCGCGCCCGGCGTTCCAGCACGACATCGACCTGATAAGGTCCATCCTGGACAGGGACTACGGGGAGGGCACCGGCCTGGCCGTGCTGCCCGAGGGTCACATAATCATCTTAAGCAAGGCCCCGGCGCTGGACCGCATGGACGAGGTCGTCGTGGACGGCGCCGTGGTCGCATCCCTGCGCTACGACATGGGCTCCGGATGGAAGTTCGTGTCCAGGATGCAGGGCGCGTACCGCATCGGCAAGGCGTACTCCAAGGGGTACGTGATCTGCGACCCCGGTGCGGTGCCGTTCGTGAGGGAGAGCAAGAACCTCATGGCGCCCGGAGTGGTGGACGCCGACCCCGGGATCAAGGTGGGCGACGAGATCGTCATAGTCACCGCTGAGAGGGAGGTCATCGCCACCGGAATGGCCAGGATGACCGGCCCGGAGATGGTGGAGGCCCAGAAGGGCGTCGCCGTCAAGACCAGGTGGTACAAGCCCGAGGAGTTCAGGGACCTGCAGACCCCCCACACATGGGACGATGTGGTCGCGGCAAACCACGACGTCATCGAGAAGAGGGTGACGGAGGCGACGGGGTTCATAAAGAACACAATCGAGAGGAACCAGAAGCCCGCCATCGTCTCGTTCTCCGGCGGGAAGGACAGCCTGGCGTCCCTCCTCCTGACCATCGACGCCGGACTCAAACTGCCCGTGCTGTTCGTGGACACCGGCCTGGAGTTCGACGAGACCGTCCAGCACGTGCACGAGGTGTGCGAGAAGTACGGGCTGCAGCTGATCGAGGAGAAGGCACCTACGGACGCCTTCTTCGGGAACCTGGTGTACTTCGGTCCCCCGGCCAAGGACTACAGGTGGTGCTGCAAGACCAACAAGCTGGGGCCGACCGTCGGGGCGATCAACAAGAACTTCCCGGACGGGGTGCTGTCGTTCATCGGCCAGAGGAAGTACGAGTCCGAGGCCAGGAACGCCAAGCCCAGGGTCTGGACCAACCCCTGGACCCCCGGTCAGATCGGGGCGTCCCCCATCCAGAACTGGTGCGCCATGCACGTCTGGCTGTACATATTCTCCAGGAAGGCCCCGTACAACGTTTGGTACACCCGCGGGCTGGACAGGATAGGATGCTTCCTCTGCCCCGCGTCGGACCTGGCCGAGTTCGAGGCCATCGCCGGGAAGAGCGCCAGATGGGACCAGTGGGACGAGTACCTGACCAAGTACATGCAGGACCGCGGCCTCCCCGAGGAGTGGAAGGAGTACGGCCTGTGGAGATGGAAGAACGCGCCCAAGTCCATCAGGGAGGAGGTGCACAGGATCTCCGGCAAGGAGGTGTCCGAGCTCACAAAGCAGACGAAGGCCCCGGAGAGGGGACCGCTCACCATGAAGGTTCAGGAGGGGTACTCCCCGTGTACCGTCGGATTCAGCATCGAGGCGGCCCTTTCCAGGCCCATCGACCTGGCGAAGGTGAAGCCCTTCTGCCACGCCCTGGGATGGGTGGTGGAGATGGACGAGGACGGCGAGTACATCGAGGCCGACATGACCACCATCTACAGGGAGGGCGCGATCATATGCAAGGCCCACGTGGAGAACGACGCCCGCGCCCACATCGACGAAGCCTTCCAGGTCATCGTCAGGGCGGAGCAGTGCGTTGGATGCGGGCTGTGCGCCGCCAGGTGCGGGCCCAAGGCCCTGTACATGGAGGACGGGGTGGTGAAGATACACGAGGACGAATGCATCTTCTGCAAGGACTGCTTCGGACCCTGCCCCACAGTGAACTTCGCCAGGGACAACGGCGAGTTCGACCAGTGAAACAGTAAAGGAGGGGTCCCGGAAGGACCTCTCCTATTCTCCTCATCATCTGGATTTCGTCACGGGTGCATCTTTTCCGGCTGAAGATTTTCGCATGGGCGTATGGGTTGTCATAGCACAATCCGTCTGACCTTGTTCCAAGTACAGACTTCGTGAACAGCGAGAATACAGCGAAATGAAAGAAGATAAAGATGACTGAATGAAGGACA
>CALUOK010000022.1 GCA_944322255.1 Candidatus Methanomethylophilaceae archaeon
TCCTCTTCAGAACACATCTCTCTCACCTCCAGGCTTAGAAGCCCAGGATATGGGATGGGTCTGCTGATATAATAACTGTGATTTGTTATCTCTGTCATGTCTGTAATTCAGACTGTGATATGAAACGGCGACCTGCAACGGCCTGTGAGCCCGCCCGAACATTGCCGACGGAATGCCTCGGTTGGCTGTCGCCTGATGAAAAAGAGATGCCGGCCGTGGGGCCGGCTTTATGGTTTGATCAGAGCTCGATCAGGATCAGCACGTTTCCGACCTGGATGGTCTCGACCGCCTTACCGTCCAGCATGAGGCGCTTGTCCAGCTCGAAGAACTCGGCTCCGACGGAGACCTTCTCCCCGTCGATGTCGATCTCGACCGCACCGCCGGCCAGAGCCGCGGCGGCCTCCGCGGGTGCCATGGCGGCGACGGCGGACACGATGGCCTTGGCCTGGGCCTTGAACGCGGGTCCGAGCTTGGCATGGACTGGCTTGACTCCGACGACCTCCTCGGTCAGCTGTGCCTCGGGGGCGATGACGACCTCCCTGGCCTTCGTGGTCTCGGCGATGTCGTCCTTGGTGGACCCCAGCATCTCAGCGTCGGCTCCGACCAGCTCGATCATCGCCATCTCGGCGTTGAGCGGGACCTTCTTCTCGGACTTCCAGGCGCGGACGGCGGCGAGTACGTCGGACAGGAGCTCCCCTGCCCTCTCGGCCTCGTCGTCCTCGAGGATGGGCTCCGGCCAGGATGTCAGGTGGATGCTCCTGCATCCGTCGATGGCCCTGAACCTGTCCTGGTAGACGTCCTCTGTCACGTGGGGCATGAAGGGCGCCAGCATCTTCAGGCTGCCCAGCAGCACGTTGTACAGGGTCCACCTGACGGCGTCGTCGGACCTGCTCTTGATCATCTCGATGTAGTTGTCGGCGAGCTCGTGCCAGATGAAGCCCTCGACCTCCTTCATGGCCTTGTCGAACTGGTAGACCTCGAAGTAGTCGGTGACGACCTTCACGGTCTTGGAGAACTTGGACAGGATCCACCTGTCGGAGGTCCTCAGCTGGGGCATCTCCCTGGGGACGTCCTCCAGGAACCTGCCGGCGAACTGGCCGATGTTGAAGACCTTGTTGCACAGCTTCCTCCCGCGGACCACGTCCTTCTCCCTGAACGCGTGGTCGATTCCCAGGGAGCAGGTGGCGGCGTAGTACCTGAGAGCGTCGGCGCCGTAGTTCTCCAGGATCGGTATGGGGTCGATGACGTTTCCGATGGACGAATGCATCGGGGTGCCGTCGGGAGCCATGATGAACCCGTGGATCATGATGTTCTCCCAGGGGATGGACTCCTCGATCTGCTCCGCCCTGAGGATGGAGTAGAACGCCCAGGTCCTGATGATGTCGTGGGACTGGGGCCTCAGGGACATGGGGAACAGCTTCTTGTGGAGCTCGGGGTCCCTCTCCCAGAAGGTGTTGTACAGGGACGAACCGGACGAGTCCATCCAGGTGTCGAAGACGTCGGTGCATCCGATGAGCTTCCCTCCGCACTCGGGGCACTTGTCCACCGGCGGGGCGTCCAGGGTGGGGTCGCAGTAGCACATCTCCCTGGTGGCGCAGACGGCGTGTCCGCACTTCTCGCACTCCCACACCGGGATCGGGGTGGCGAAGATCCTCTGCCTGCTCAGGACCCAGTCCCACTCCAGGGAGTTGGCCCAGTCCTGCAGCCTGACCTTCATGAACTCGGGGTACCAGTTGATCTGGTCGGCCCTCTCCAGAATCTTCTCCCTGAAGTCGATGGTCTTGAGGAACCACTGGGGCACCTGGAGGTACTCGATGGGGCTGTGGCACCTCCAGCAGATGGAGACCTGCTGGGGGTTGTCCTCCTGTTTGACCAGGATGCCCTGCTCCCTCAGGTCCTCGATGGCGGCCTCCCTGGCCTCGAGCACGGTCATCCCGGCGTACTTGCCGGCGAGCTCGGTCATCCTGCCGGACTCGTCGATTCCCTTCTCCAGCTCGAAGTGGTACTTCATGACCCACTCGAGGTCGTCCTTGTCGCCGATGGTGCATATCATCACGGTTCCGGTACCGTAGTCCATCTGGACCTTGGGGTCGGAGATGACCGGGACCTTCTTGCCGAACAGCGGGGCGACCAGGGTCTTGCCGATGAGGTGCTCCTTCTCCTTGTCGTCGGGGTGGACGGCGACGGCCTTGCATGTGCAGAGCAGCTCGGGCCTGGTGGTGGCGATGAGGACGTACCCGTCCTCGCCGTCGATCTGGAACTTGATGTAGTTGAGCTTGTTGACGTTGTCCCTGTACTCGACCTCGGCGTCGGCCAGGGCGGTCATGCAGCTGGGGCACCAGTTGACCGGGAAGTTGGCCTTGTAGACCAGTCCCCTGTTGAACAGGTCCACGAAGGACAGCTGGGTGATCCTCCTGTAGTAGGGGGCGTCCGTCTGATAGTAGATGCTGGGGTCCATGCTCTCCCCCAGGATCTCGAAGTGGTGGGTCATCTCCTCGATGAACCCGTTGGCGTACTCCTCGCACTTGGCCCTGTACTCCTGCCTGGGGGTGTTGAGCTTGTTGATGCCGTACTTCTTCTCGACCTTGACCTCGATCGGAGTCCCGTTCACGTCGAAGCAGAGGGGGAAGAAGACGTTGTAGCCGCGCATCCTCTTGTAGCGGGCGGCGAAGTCGATAAGGGAGTATCCCGTGGCGTGGCCCAGGTGCAGGGGGCCGGAGGTGTACCTCGGGGGGTTGTCGATGCTGAAGACGGGCTTGTCGGACTTCGGGTCGAAGCGGTAGACGGCCTTGTCCTTCCACATCGCCTCCCAGCGTTTCTCTATGGATGATGAGTCGTACTGTGCCATGGCTAACGTGTGAGCGTAGTCGCGACTTGTATAAAAATAATTATTAAGCAGGGGAAGGGCAGGAGATGTCGCGATACGGACTCCACACACCGTCCGGCGATGTGCGGGAGTCACGGACCGTCCCCGTGCAAAGTTCATATTATTCGCACGCATCGGGTCGTCCGAGGATAGCATGGCAGTCTCACTCCGCATCATCAAGCTGACGATGGCCATAGACAACGGCGACCACCGCGCCTACGAGCAGCTGAAGGCCCTGGCCCGCACCGATGAGGAGGCCAGACGCGTGCTGAGGACTGTGAAGGAACCGCCGAAGCCGACCTCGAAGCCCCCGGTGAAGGTCGCCCCGCCGCCCAAGCAGGACACCCCGGAGCAGACCGCGGAGAAGGCTAGGTCCGGCGACGCCGCAGCGCTGGCACAGCTGAGGAAGAGGGCTGAGTACGAGGATGTCAAGGCGCAGAGCGCGCTGGGTCTGGCACTCCTGCAGACGAACCCCGACGAGGCTAGGAAGTGGCTGATCAGGTCCGCGAAACTCCCGGAGTCGCTGGAGGCCCTCAGGCGCATGGCCGCCAAGGGAGACGGGGAGGCGAAGAAGTGGCTGGACGCCCAGTCGAAACCCGCCCAGAAACCCGGTCAGAAGAGCATGAGCCAGCAGTACCAGCAGCCGGTCAGGGACGAGCTCGGGTACTTCAAGCCCCCGACCAAGCACAGCAAGCCCAGGATCGGTGACGTGTTCAGGCTGAACGACGCCGTGCTGAACACCGGCGAGAAGAACAGTATGGTGCTGATCAAGGAGATGAGGGGCGACTACGTCACCGCCTGGACGGTCACACGCGAGCCCGGCAGACACAAGGGGGTGCTGCTCATCGACCCGTCGCTGGCCGGATTCGCAAGCCCGAAGGTCTACGTCCTCACTGACACCGACAGGACACTCAGGAAGGACGCCCTGGCGGAGTACCGCGGCAGCCTGGGGCCAAGGGACATAGCGCAGTTCAGACTGTCGCACTGAGGGCTAACGCCTTCACAAGGTCCCGTAGGGACCTTACCGGATGCACCGGTTCCGATGCAGCTCTTTGTTGTATTATATTTATACAGCGTGTTGTTCATCATCTCATGGCATATGACAGACTAGCAGATGCCATCATCAAACATGCCAAGTTCATCATGGCAGCATGGATCGTGATCCTGCTCGTGGCCGCGGTTCCGGCCATCAACGCCTTCCAGAACATGAGCTACGACATGAACGAGATGGGCATCGAGAGTTCCGAATCCATGGAGGGATTCGAGATCATCGGGACCTACTTCCCCTCGTCGGACGCTGACGCGTCCGCGCTGCCGATGCTGGTCATCGGCTACGACAACGAGGAGGAGCATCTCCAGGCCCTCGAGGTCGCGAGCATCCTCCAACAGGCGCCGGAGGAAGGCGCTTTCACATATGAGCTGGAAGACGGCACGCTGGCCGAGAAGATCCAGTCCGTGTCCATCATGATGGACACATCCCTGACGAACCCGAGCGAGGACGGCTCCGGGATCATCGTCCTCTCGTTCTCCTACAGCACTACATGGGACGGCGACCCCATAGCCGACACCCCCGAGCTCAGGGAGCAGATCGACGCCGTCATCGCCAACGCCGAGGCCGAGATGGGAACCACCTTCGACGTCCCCGTCTACCTCACCGGCAACCCCGCCGTCGCCTACGACATGGAGAACGGCGCCATGGAGGACATCTCCCACATCGATGTGTTCACCGTCCTGATGATCCTCGTCCTGGTGGGACTGTTCTTCAGGTCCTTTATCACGTCGGCGATGCCGCCCGTGACCATGGGAGTGGCCTTCGCGGTGACCATGGGGCTGATCTACGGCCTGATGTACTTCATGGACATCTTCTTCATCACCGAGATCATGCTGCTGGTGTCCATGATGGGCGCCGGATGCGACTACTGCATCTTCATCCTCGCCCGCTACAGGGAGGAGAGGCGCGACGGCAAGGACCACCACGACGCCCTGCACAGCGCAATCAAATGGGCCGGCGAGTCCATCACCATCTCCGGAGCATCCGTCATCATCGGATTCGGAGCCATGTCGATCTGCTCGTTCAGCATGATCTCCACCATGGGAATCTGCTTGGCCCTGGGAATCGTCGTCGCCCTGCTGGCGGCGCTCACCTTCATCCCCGCCCTGCTCGAGGTCGTCGGGGACAGGATCTTCTGGCCCACCAAGATGGATGCGTACAGGGAGGGCGGCAAGGCCACAAGAGGCTGGTTCGCCTGGTGCTCCAAGGTGGGACACAGGTACTTCGACGTGTCCTCCAGGTTCACCCTCAAGCACGCCAAGGCCATCGTTGTCGTGGCGGTTCTCGTCACAATCCCCGCTCTGTACGTCACCGCGGAGTCGGACACGTCCTACGACATGACAAGCTCCCTCATGACCGGCGACTCCGAGGCCGGCATGGACCTGCTCGGCGAGTACGCCGACCAGGGTATGATTTACCCCAACTACGTCATCCTGCAGTACGACGAGCCCGTCGCCACCGTCAACATAGCCCTGGACCCCCTGACCGGGGAACAGGCAGGGTACGTCCTGAACTGGAAGCTGAGCACCGAGCAGACCCTCGCCCTCAACCAGATGATGACGAGCGTGACCGATCCAGAGACGGGAGACCAGAACATCTCGTCGATGAACGGCCCGTACATGTGGAGCAGCTACGTCACATCCGCACTGCTGAACGCCGGGATCACCGATCCGACCGATCAGACACAGCTCATGCAGCTCGTCGTCCTGGCGCCCCAGATCCTTGAGGAGATCGTTCAGAACGCTCCCGCCACCGAGAAGCTCGTTCTCGAGCAGGCCATGCCCCAGCTCCAGCAGCAGTACCTCTACTACCTGCAGAACGGCGCGTTCGACGAGCTTCTCAGGGGTGTGACCATCCCCGCCGGCATGGAGGGCAACGTCGTGGACGCCATCCTCCTCATCGGAGGGGCGGGAACCATCGACTACATCGTCAACGACAGCCTCGGACTCATCGGAGGGTCCTTCGTGTCCTCCGCGGACGGAACCGGCGACGTCAACTACATCAAGCTGTCCGCGTCCACCCACGACGCGGCGATGTCGCCCACGTCCATGAACTCCATCGCGTTCATCCAGAGCACGATCAGCCAGTTCGTGGCCGAGAACCCCGACATCACCGCCTCATGGGTCACCGGGACCGCCGTCGTGATGTACGACATCTCGGAGATCATCTCGGACGAGTTCACCCACATCGAGATCCTGGTGGTCATACTGATCATCATCCTGCTGTTCTTCGTGATGAAGTCCTACACCATCCCATTCAGGTCCGTCGCGACCATCCTGATGAGCATATGCTGGACCCTGGCCGCCACGCACCTGCTGTTCGGCGACGAGGTCACCTGGCTGATCCCGCTCATCCTGCTGGTCATCTGCCTCGGACTGGGAATGGACTACGACATCCTGCTCACCACGAGGATCAAGGAGAACGTCAGGTTCCACGGCATGAGCAACGACGACGCCATCCACCACGCCGTCGTCCACTCCGGATCGGTCATCACCATATGCGGACTGATCATGGGCGGCGCCTTCGGAACCCTGATGCTGTCCTCCATGGGCATGCTCCAGCAGTTCGGGTTCGCCCTGTGCTTCGCCATCCTCTGCGACGCGCTGATCGTCAGGACCTACATCGTCCCGGCCGTCATGCACCTGCTCGGGGACTGGAACTGGAAGGGACCCAGGTTCCTGATGTCCAAGGCGGAGAAGGCCGACCTCGACCAGAAGTCCGAGTGACGATAACCTTCCAAACGGGGCGTAAGCCCCCAACTTCCCTTCCTTCTTCAGATGTCCGCCCATCTCATCGTTACACCGATGAGAACAGTACCCATCATGGAATGTTATCATGATGATAACGTTATATACCGGAGAACATTATCACCCTGACATGGCGATGGAGCTGGAGCCGGTGATGGAATGCCTCGGCAACCCCCTCAAGGCGAGGGTCATGATCATGATCAAGGAACATGGTCCCCTGACCGCCAAGCAGATGCTGTCGTACGACTCCAAGATCCCCCAGGCATCGCTCTACCGTGCCCTGAAGAGCATGGAGGAGCACAGCATCCTGGTGACGGTCGCCGAGACGAAGGTCAGAGCGGTCGTCGAGAAGAGCTACGCGCTCAACGACGACCTCAGAGGCCGCGTCGACCAGATGGTCAGGAACAACGACGGGGAAGTCTACTTCAAGCTGTTCATGGGGTTCGCGTTCAACCTCATGAGGACCTTCGAGAACTACTCGAAGCGGGAGGGAGTGGACCTGAAGAACGACGGTTCGGGGTTCTTCGCGGTGCCCGTGTACGCGACGAAGGAGGAGCTCGAGGACATGTACAACCGCATACTGGAGATCATCCGCCCCGCCCAGACCCGCACCTCGGCCGACCAGGAGCTCCACACACTGGCCTTCGTGGCCACACCGCCGGAGAAGAACGCAAACAAGGAGGAGTAACAAATGCCCAGATTCACCAACTTCCACATCATCAGACTCAGACGCAAGGACCTCGAGAAGCTCAGGGACTCGGGAGAGACCAGGGACCTGGAGGTCGTCGGGATGGTCTACGCCGACGACGACGTCGACCCGGAGCTCGTCAGGGCCACCATATCCAGCACCAAGATCTACGGCTCCATCCTCGGAAGGGCCGACACCAAAGCCGCGCTGCTGAACGTCAGCGCCATATGAGGGCGGGGGGCGACCCCTCCTCATTTCCTTTTTTGAAACATTTCCACGAAAGAAATGTTTCCAATCTGGAAACATTGATATACCCAGCGACCGTCGTTCACCCATGACATTGGAAATGGCGGACGTCCACGAATGTGTGGAGAACCCGCTGAAACTCAGGATCATCATGCTCATGGCCAGGAAGGGGCCGATGACGGCGAAGATGATCCAGCAGGCGCTGGATGTCCCGCAGACCTCGCTGTACAGGGCGGTGAACTCCCTGCAGGAGGCCGGGGTCCTGAAGGTGGTTTCGGAGACGAAGGTGCGCGCCATGGTGGAGCGCACGTACGACGTGTCGGACCACTTCAGGCACTTCGACGTCGAGATGGTGAGGAGGAACGACCTGGAGGGTTACTGCAACCTGTTCAACAGCTTCATGCTGGGGCTGATGAGGGACTTCAGGGACTACGCGGAGGATCCGGATTCGGACCTCCGCCGCGACATCACCGGGTTCGCGTCCACAGGGGTGTACCTGACCGACGAGCAGGCGAAGGAGCTGTCATGGGCGATGGTCAGCCTGGTGGAGCCCTACCTGGCCCGCAGGAGCGACGACCAGAAGCTGCACACGCTGGGATTCGTGCTGACCCCTCCGCAGAAGAGGGACAGCGTCCCCGAGAGGAGAATCGGCACCATACCGGAGAGACCTGGGGAGGCCGAGGAATGATACTGAAGTACCTGCGCGCCCGCGAATGGGCTGCGATAGCCGTGTGCGTGGTGCTGATCGCGTGCATGGTGTACCTCGAGCTGGAGATCCCGGGATACATGTCCAGCATCACCACCGAGATAGTGAGTCCGGACACCGACATGGACGTCGTGTACGGCGACGGCGGCATGATGCTTCTGTGCGCCTTCGGCAGCCTGGTGGTGTCCATCGTCGTCGGGGGGCTGGCGGCCTGGATAGCCACGTCGTTCTCCAAGCGCCTCAGGGAGCTGGAGTACGCGAGGGTCCAGTCGTTCTCGCTGGAGGAGATGAACAGGTTCTCCACCTCCAGCCTCATAACCCGCTCGACCAACGACATCACCCAGATCCAGATGACCACCGCCATGGGGCTCATGATCATGATCAGGGCACCAATCATGGCCGTCTGGGCCATAATGAAGATCCTGGACAAGAACTGGGAGTGGACCGCGGCCACGGCTGTGGCAGTCGTCGTGATCGTCACGGTGATATCCGTCATCATGATCTACGCCATCCCCCGCTTCAAGAAGATCCAGGGACTCACCGACAACGTCAACAGGGTCACCAGGGAGAACCTGGCCGGAATCCGCGTGGTCCGCGCGTACAACGCCGAATCCTACCAGGAGGAGAAGTCCGAGGTGGCCAACAGGGAGCTGACGGACACCAACCTGTCCGCCAACCGCGCGCTGGCGGTCATGTTCCCGACCATGATGCTGGTGATGAACGGTCTCGCCTTATCGATCTACTGGATCGGAGCGATACTGATCGACGCCACCGCCATGCCGATGGACAGGATGGTCCTGTTCTCTGACATGGTGGTGTTCTCGTCGTACGCCATGCAGATCGTGATGTCCTTCATCATGCTGGTCATGATCTTCATGATCCTGCCCCGTGCGATGGTGGCGTCCAAGCGCATACAGGAGGTCATCAACACCGAGCCCTCCGTCAGGGACGGGCCCGGCACCGACGCTCCCCGCCAGGGCACCGTGGAGTTCAGGAACGTCTCATTCCGCTACCCCGGGACCTCCGGGGACGTGCTTCACAACATCAGCTTCACCGCCTCGAAGGGGGAGACCGTGGCGTTCATCGGGTCCACCGGGAGCGGGAAGACCTCTATCGTCGACCTCGTCCCCAGGTTCTACGACGCCACCGAAGGCCAGGTCCTGGTCGACGGGGTGGACGTGAGGGAGTACAGGCTCCAGGACCTGAGGGACAGGATCGGCTACGTGCCCCAGAAGGCCTTCATGTTCAAGGGGACGATAGACTCCAACGTCAGGTACGGCGACGTCTCCGCCGAGGCCACGGAGGAACAGGTCGTCAGGGCGGTGCGCATCGCCCAGGCAACCGAGTTCGTGGAGAGGAAGGAGGGGCAGTACCAGTCCGAGGTCGCCCATGGAGGGACCAACCTCTCCGGGGGCCAGAAGCAGAGGCTGTCCATCGCCAGGGCGGTGTGCCGCGACCCGGAGATCTACATCTTCGACGATTCCTTCTCGGCACTGGACTACAGGACCGACAGGGTCCTGAGGGAGACCCTCAGGAGAGAGATATCCGACGCGACGACGCTGATAGTCGCCCAGAGGATAGGGACGATAATGGACGCCGACAGGATCGTCGTCATCGACGACGGCGAGGTGGTCGGCATCGGCAGACACGAGGAGCTGCTCCGCACCTGCCCGGTGTACCTGGACATCGCCAGGTCGCAGTTCTCCGAGGAGGAGTTGGGACTATGAGCCCCGCACCGAGAGGGAGACCCGGACACGGACCCGGCAGAGGGCCTCCGCCGAGGGAGAAGGCGGACGACTTCAGGCTGGCCTGGAGACGTCTGTTCCAGTACATGGACCGCTACAGGGCTCCGTTCCTGGCCGCGCTGGTCATTGCCTGCGTGGGCACCGTCCTGACGCTGGTCGGACCCGACCTCATCAGCCAGATGACCGACCTCATAGAGGCGGGGATCGTCGGCACCATGGACCTCGACGCCATCGTGTCGATATGCCTGCTGCTTGTGGCCCTGTACTCGGTCAGCGCCGTGCTGACGTTCGTGCAGCAGTACATCATGACCACGATCTCCCAGAGGACGGCGTCCAACTTCCGCCGCGACATCTCCGGGAAGATCAACAGGCTGCCGCTGCGCTACTTCGACTCCAGCACCACCGGGGACGTGATGAGCCGCGTCACCAACGACGTGGACACCCTGGGCCAGTCCATGAACCAGAGCATCAGCACCATGGCCACCGCAGTCACGCTGCTTGGCGGTTCGGTCGTGATGATGCTCTACACCAACATGACCATGGCCGCCACCGCTATCCTGTCCTCGCTGGTCGGGTTCGCGTTCATGGCCGTGGTGATGGGCCGCTCCCAGAAGTACTTCGAGCGCCAGCAGAGGGACCTGGGAGACATGAACGGGCACGTGGAGGAGATGTACTCCGGACACCAGGTCATGAAGGCCTACTGCGGCGAGGGAGCCGCCAGGGAGGAGTTCGACAGGATCAACGACAGCCTGTTCAGGTCCGGGTTCATGTCGCAGTTCCTGGGCGGCATGATGATGCCGTTCATGAACTTCATCGGCAACTTCGGATACGTGATGGTGTGCATCGTCGGAGCCCTGCTGTGCATCGACGGCAGGATCTCCTTCGGGGTCATAGTGGCGTTCATGATCTACGTGCGCCTGTTCACCCAGCCCCTCACCCAGATATCCCAGGCCGTGGTGTCCATGCAGTCGGTGGCCGCCGCGGCAGAGAGGGTGTTCGGGTTCCTGGACGAGCCCGAGATGGAGGACGAGTCCGGCAAGTCCGTCAGGCTCGACCATGTCGAGGGGCACGTGGAATTCAGGGACGTGCACTTCGGGTACTCCCCGGACAGGGAGATCATCCACGGCTTCTCCGCGGAGGTCCTGCCCGGACAGAAGGTCGCCATCGTCGGGCCCACCGGCGCCGGCAAGACCACCATGGTCAACCTGCTCATGCGCTTCTACGACGTCAGCAGCGGGGACATCCTCATAGACGGGGTGTCCACCAGGGACATGAGACGCGAGGACGTGCACGACCTGTTCTGCATGGTCCTCCAGGACACCTGGCTGTTCGAGGGCACCATCAGGGAGAACATCGTCTACAGCAAGGAGGGCGTCTCCGACGAGAGACTCGACGAGGTGTGCAGGGCCGTGGGGCTCTACCACTACATCCAGACCCTGCCGGACAGGTACGACACCGTGCTGGGCGACAACGCCAGCCTGTCCGCGGGGCAGAGGCAGCAGGTCACCATCGCCCGCGCCATGGTGGACAGCTCGCCGCTGCTGATTCTGGACGAGGCCACCAGCTCCGTGGACACCAGGACCGAGAGGGTCATCCAGGAGGCCATGGACCGCCTCACTGAGGGCAGGACGTCGTTCGTCATCGCCCACAGGCTGTCCACCATCAGGAACGCCGACCTCATCCTGGTCATGCGCGACGGCAACATCGTCGAGCAGGGCACCCACGACGAGCTGCTGGCCTTGCGCGGTTTCTACGCCGACCTGTACAACAGCCAGTTCGACCCAGAATGAGCTGAAACCCTTTCCACAAACCCCTTAACGCCGTTGCCCCCAGTTGGATGTAACAGTCAACGTTATAAGTCCAGTACGGCGTCACATCCATCCGGTATTAAGAATGGACGCAATGACAATACTGGCGTTCGTCATCTACTTCGTTGCCCTGATCATCATCGGAGTCCACTTCTGGAAGGTGAAGGACAGGGACAGCATGGAGGACTACATCCTCGGAGGTAGATCGTTCGGACCTTACGTGAGCGCCATGTCGGCGCAGGCCTCCGACATGAGCGGCTGGCTCCTGATGGGTCTCCCGGGATCCATCGTCCTCGCCGGTCTGGGACAGGCGTGGATCGGGATCGGACTGCTCATCGGATCCTACTCGTCCTGGCTCTTCGTCGCGAAGAGGCTCAGGAAACACTCAGTCGTTTCTAAAAACTCCCTTACGATGCCCGAGTTCTTCTCCAACCGCTTCGCAGACCACAAGGGTTACCTGAGGATCGTCTGCGCCGTGGTCATCCTGTTCTTCTTCACGATCTACGTGGGATCCGGATTCAAGAGCTGCGGAATCGTCATGGAGATGCTGCTGGACGACATAGGAATGCAGATCGGAATCATCGTCGGCGGTGCCGTCATCATCCTGTACACCTTCCTCGGAGGCTACAAGGCCCTCTGCTGGACCGACTTCTTCCAGGCCATCCTGATGGTCGTGGTCATCGTCGCCGTCCCCCTGGTCATCATCGGGGACTTCGGATGGGACAACATCACGGCCGGCTGGGACGACATCATGACCAGAGAGGTCGACGGCATCGCGGGATACACCAGCCTGTTCTACAACGCCGGTGTGCCGATCACGCTGACCGTCGTGATATCTGGACTGGTGTGGGGTCTCGGCTACTACGGTATGCCCCACATCGTGGTCAGGTACATGTCCATCAGGAAGGTCTCCGAGATCAAGGTCGCCCGCAGGGTGTCCCTCATCTGGGGAATCCTGGCGCTCTCGTTCATCTGCCTGATCGGAATCATGGCCGGAGTCTACCTGCCCGCCAACGGCATAGACATCCTGAACTACTCCAGCTCCGACGCTGAGTTCGTGTTCATGGAGACCGCGAAGGTCCTGTTCGAGCACTCCGCCCCGTTCATCCTCGGAGTGGTGTTCGCCGCCATCCTCGCCGCCATCATGTCCACCGCATCCTCCCAGCTGCTGGTGTCCGCATCGTCGATCACCAACGACGTTCTGGCCAAGAGCGACAGGTTCCACATCTCCGAGAGGAATCTCCTGTGGCTGGCCAGGGGAATTGTCGTGGTCATCTCCATCATCGGAATGTGCCTGGCGCTGTTCGGAAGCGACAACATCATGGGTCTGGTTTCCTACGCCTGGTCCGGATTCGGATCCGCGTTCTCGCCTGTCATGATCCTCGCCCTGTTCTGGAAGCGCATGAACTGGCAGGGGGCCATGGCCGCCATGATCACCGGATTCGTGGTCGTCGTGTTCTGGGAGACCTTCATGGACTTCACCGGAATGTACTCCCTGTTCCCCGGATTCATCCTGGCGTTCATCGTGGCGGTCGTCGTCGCGAAGCTCACGCCGCCTCCCTCCCAGGAGGTCCTGGACGAGTTCGAGGCCGCGCAGAACTACGTGGACCCCGAAGAGGCATAAACCCTACAATCAAGGCCCCGCAAGGGGCCCACCTTTCAACACATTCTCTGGTTTTTTCCTGCGTCGACGGACATCACTCCACCCCGTCTTCACTCCCCATCGCCCAGATGCCAGCCATGTCGAGATAGCTCGTAAACGGTATCCCGCGGAACACACCTCCAGTGTATCTGATGCGGTTGTTGTTCCCGCTGACGGTCCTCTCAATGTTAGGTATGCAGTGGATGCTCTTGTCCGCGAACGAGTCCAGAACAACGATGAAGCTGTTGTACGGATCTGAATCCTCAAGCAACCCGGGGTGCTGGGTCGTCATGATGAACTGGCCGCTCTTCTCCTAGTGAATTACTTTACTTTTTAACTAACTATAAATTCATCAACGGCATCCATTAATCATGGCAAGGCCGATTAGCAAGACGGTTTCCATGGATGTGACGGATGAGGAGATCGAAGGAATGATGAAGGACCTCAGGTCCTCGATTTCGGACAAGAAGGCGCTCAAGGCCATCGAACGTCTGTACTTCATCAAGATGAGACGTGCCGGTGTCGAGATGTCCAAGGCGATGGAGATCTCGGACATCTCCAAACCGACCGCATACGAGTGGCTGGATGACTGGAACCAGCACGGTCTCGAATCCGTCATCCCCAACTATGCCGGCGGGGCACCCCGCCGGCTGAATGACGAGCAGCTCGAGGCCGTCAAGGACGAGCTGAGGAAGCATGACATGACCACCGAGGAGATACAGGCCTTCATCTCCGATAGGTTCGGGGTCGAATACACCAAGAAGCAGGTGGCGGTGAGGATGCGCGGTCTGGGGCTTCACTTCGCGAAGCCCTACGATCACGATTACCGTGCCCCCGACGATGCCGAGTCTAGTTTAAAAAAAACGTCCGCTGGGCGCTGGCATCTCTGAGTCGGAAGGAGCGCAGGCATGCCGTCATAGGCTTCCTGGATGAGTCCAACAAGGAGATCAACGCCAGTTCCGTCCGTCTTTGGTCCGAATCCAGGCCGACCCGTATGATAAACTACTCCCTGGACGTCGTCAAGGTGAGCGGCTTCTATGCCCTGAACGGGCAGTCCGTCATCCGGCGTCTCGACGACGCGACGGCGCCCAGCATCTGCAAGATGCTGGAAGCCGTCCGCGAGGCCAATCCCGGACGCCCGATTGTGATGATTCTCGACAACGCATCCAACCATCATTCGAGACTGGTGACTGGAAAGGCCTCGGAACTGGAGATAAAACTGGCTTTCATGCCGCCTTATTCGCCACAGTACAATCCCATCGAGCAGATCTGGAAGTGCGTGAAGCGCGAGATCTCCAAGAACTTCATCATCGACAAGGACGAGCTGTTCTGGCTGATTGAATCGGTGTTCATGGAGAAGTCTGCTTCAAAAGGCTACGCCAAGTCATGGATGAGGAAGTTCCTGCCGAAGAAGATGAGGAACAAGATCCTTTCATCGAGAGTTAGTTAATTATGTTAGGTTATTAACTATTATCACCAATTTTCACTGCCTATTAACGAATATTGAATTTTTACAAAAACATTAAATATAATAATCGAAAAAGTCACTGAAATAGAATCTCTTGACAGGAATTCTTTTTGCGTCTCATTTTCATCTGCACGTTTTCAGACCCTCTCCGAGTGCCCAAACCTTCAACAACCTCCCCTCCTTCCGGCCCTCATGGACCGCATCTCCGACTACGACACCGTGACCGGCGTCTGCGAGGACGAGCTCACCCTGAAGGGCTCCCGCTTCATCGGCATCATCATGCCATGCCCGGACGAGTCGTGCATCCAGGCAAACATAGCGAAGGTCATGGAGAGGTACAGGGACGCCACCCACTACTGCTACGCCGCCATCTACAACGGCTCGGAGAAGAAGGAGAGGTCCAGCGACAACGGCGAACCCTCGGGCACCGCCGGGAAGCCCATCCTATTCACGCTCAAGGGAACCGGGCTCTCAGACGTCATGTCCGTGGTGGTCAGGTACTTCGGAGGCACACTCCTCGGTACCGGCGGCCTGGTGCACGCCTACACGGAGACGTCCAAGCTCGCGCTGCAGAAGGTCCAGAGGACAAGCAGGCGCGCCTGCGCGGTGTACAGGTTCACCCTCGACTACGGCTACTACAGCCAGTTCGAGAACAAGATGCGCGACATCATGGCCAGGAGGCCGGAGTGCGAGTACTCGGACAAGGTCGATGTCAGGGCATGGATCCCCATGGGCAGGGACGAGGAGTTCGAGCGCAGGATCACCGACCTGACCGAGAGGCACGTCAGGCTGTGGAAGATGGACGACGAGTACATCTGATCCGCACATCTTCAATTTTGATTTCAATAGAATTTTTATTCAATTTGAACTTAAATTGAGCGTCTGTTCAAGTGAATCGGAACCGTCTCCTGAGACCATCAAGCCTCCAAAGGACTGCCGGGGATCTTGTAACGAGAATCGCATGGTCGAAAGTCGCGGAATCCGACGAGGCCCGATTGGAGGGACCGAATCCGATATCAAACATGACTTGTTAATCCAGGCCATGCTCATCAAAGCCCAGTCCATCACCAAGGCCTTCGGACCACACAAGGTCCTCAAGGACGTCAGCCTCCAGATCAACGAAGGCGACAGCATCGGCCTGATAGGTGTGAACGGGGCGGGCAAGACGACATTCCTGAAGATCATGCTGGGCGAGATGAAGCCGGACACCGGCGAGCTCACCCGCAACACCGAGAGGATTGGCTACCTCGAGCAGTTCGCCGAGGACTCACCGGACGTCACCGTCCGCGACGTGCTTGGAAGACCCTACGGCCACATTGAGAACATCAGGCGCAGGCTCAGGGAGATCGAGGAGCAGATGGTCACCGGCGGCGACATCGACTGGAACGCCCTGGCCGAGGAGAACGCGGCGCTGGAGTCCCAGCTCGCCAAGTCCGACATGGACGACGAGGGGAACAAGATGGCCGCCCTGGAGAGGGTGGGGCTGTCGAAGGACCTCATGGACCGCCCTATGTCCACCCTCTCCGGAGGGGAGAGGACCAAGGTCATGCTCTCCAGAATCGTGGTCCAGGCCAACGACTGCGACATCCTCGTCATGGACGAGCCCACCTCCCACCTGGACATCACCACGGTGGAGTGGCTGGAGGACTATCTGATCGATTCTCACTGCTCGGTCCTGGTCATCAGCCATGACAGGTACTTCCTCGACAAGATCGCCACCAGGATGCTGGAGATCGACCACGGGAAGTCGCGCGAGTACAAGGGCAACTACTCCGACTTCATAATGAAGAAGATGATCGACCTGGACCGCATGGAGAAGGAGTACAGGAAATACGCCACCCAGAAGAAGAAGCAGGAGGAGATCGCCAGGCAGCTCCACGCCGACCAGTGGTACATGACCACCCACAAGACCAGGGAGAAGCTCATCGCCAAGATGGAGGAGAAGGAGAAGCCCGAGAAGAACAGGGAGATCACCGTCAGGATCCAGGCGGCCCACAAGTCCGGGAAGAACGTCATCACCACCAAGAACCTCAGCGTCGAGTACGACGGCAGGACCGTCCTGTCCGGGGTGGACCTGGACATCCAGAAGGGCGACAAGATCGGCATCTTCGGAGCCAACGGCGAGGGGAAGTCCACACTGGTGAAGGCGCTGCTGGGGCTGATTCCATCCAAGGGGGACCTGTGGGTCGCGCCCGGGGCCAAGATCGGGTACTACTCCCAGAACCACGAGCGCCTGGACATGAAGCTCACCGCCGAGGAGCAGCTGCTGCAGGTCACCGGGAAGGAGCGCAGGGGCGAGGTCAGGAAGCTCCTGGCCAGGTTCCTGCTGTTCGGCGAGGAGGTCGAGAGGCCCATATCCACCCTGTCCGGCGGCCAGAGGGCCAGGGTCGCCCTGTGCCTGATGCTGCTGGACGAGACCAACGTCCTGGTGCTCGACGAGCCCACCAACTACCTGGACATCCCGGCGAAGCACGCCGTGGAGGAGGCGCTGGTGGAGTACGACGGCACCATCATCACCGTCACCCACGACAGGTACTTCCTGGACACCGTCTGCACCAGCGTCATCGAGGTGAAGGACGGCACCGCCGTGGAGCACACCGGCACCTACTCCGAGCTCAGGGGAAGGCCCAACGTCAGGGAGGTGGTCATGGACGCTGACGAGTACCGCGTGCTGGCACCGTTCACCAACTGGGTCACCGGGAGGAAGTACGCCAAGGGCGACAGAGTCCTCATCACCCCGGCGGAGCAGAAGAGCTACCAGTGGGCCCTGGACCAGGGCAAGCTCAAGAAAACCGGCGGTCGCCAGAGGAAGAAGGTGGACCTGGACAAGAACCCGGATCCGAAGGCGAGGAGATGAACGACTCCGAACTGATCGCGAAGGTCCGCGGATCCATGCACGGACAGATCCTGTCCAGAGGGTACGCCGCACCCGTCGACGTGCTGATGGACATCGGCGCGCTGTCCAAGGAGGACTACGAGGCGTGGAGGCGCGGGAAGGTGGACTACCTTGAGAGGGTCTGCAGGATGAACCTGCACAAGCTGTCCACGATGATGAAGGCGGTCCGCGCCTACGCCCGCGAGAACGGTCTGAAGCCGTCGTTCACGGGATACAACCAGTGGGGCGTGAAGGGGAGATCGCCCAGACTCAGATTCAGCAAGAGCGACGACCCCGGGATCGAGAGGAACTAACGCACTACGTGGATCCGGAACGCGTCAAGAAGAAAGATGGTTGTTAAGATGTTTCATTGACGGCCGGAGCCGTCCGGTGAACCTTTTAAGGCATCACTCGAGAGCGCTGGAGGGGCACTCGTCGATGCAGGCACCGCAGTCGATGCACTTGGCGGCGTCGATCACGGCGATGTCGTCGCAGGTGATAGCACCCTCGGGGCAGACATCGACGCAGGCTCCACAGCCGACACACTCGGACTCTTTGACTGTTACCATCTTGATAACCTCGAGAGCGCGGACTGTTCGACCATATAAAAACCCTCCGAACGAATGGTAAGGGGAGGCTAAACCTCGACCCCTCGATGTCCCGCGGCCTCCTGGGCGTGAATCGGTGCGAGCGCGGGGATGTTGACCCTCCCCGTCATGCGGACTGTGTCCGAGACCGCGACGGTGAGCATCACCGCGGCCCCTATCTCCAACGGATCGTGGATTATCGCCTTCGCGCGCCTCCCGGCCTCATCGTCGAAACTGTACGGGACACCGGGGGACGACACTATCGCGCCCTGTATCATGTCCTGACCGGGGATCGTTCCCGGAGTGGCGTTCAGGATCAGCCTGTGCGTGGATACGGCTTCGCGCACATCCTCGATCCATCCGACACCTTCGTACACCGCGAGTCTGCGGGCCTTCTCCGCATCTATGTCGGTCACGGACACCATGGCGTGCATGTCCCTGAGGATCCTCACTGCCTCCGACCCTACGAACCCGGCGCCCATGACCAGCACCTCCTTCCCGGCCAGTCCGCCCGCAGCGTCGCGCAGCGCGTAGGAGTAGCCGAGGGCGGTGCAGCGGGCGTTGTCCGCCACGGTCCCCGTGACCGTGTTGTAGGCCACGAACCTGTCGTCGTCCGCCATCAGGACGATGTCCGCCCCGGATTCGACCGCGGCGGCGAACCCCGAGACGTCCGGTACATTGGATACATGGCTACGCATGCCCAGATGCCTCGCTATGGCGTCCAGCGACTGCGCGAACCCGCCAATCTCCCCCAGACCCGATGTTATCGGCACCGATACGACGGAGAAGGATGAAAGGTCCATCCCTCCGGGAAGGCCGGCAGCCTCCATCGCAAGCTCCCTCACCGTGCGTCTGGTGGCCGCCTCGAGCCTGGTGTCCAGGCGCGCCCCGTCCCACACGTCCTCTATGTCATCCGACGTCAGTCTGGTCATCATAACACCTCCGGACCCTCGTCCGTGAAACTATCAAGCGACATCTCATCCAGCATCCTTCCGGTCACGGCCTCCGACCTGGAATCTGCCTCGTCCGGGGAGTTGCCGGACACGATCAGAGTGGCCCTCCACTCGTCGGCGTGCGGATCGTAGTCGGTTATGGCGAGATCGGAACCGAACAGCCCCTCCTCGAACCTGGGCGAGTGCACCCTGGCGAACTCCTTCTCACCGCAGCTCCTCAGGATCCCGTCCGAGAAAACCACATGGCGGTAGACGGAGGAGCCTGTGAACGGTCCGGATCCGCGGAGCTCCCCCTCTGCTGAGCTGATCATCTCCATCAGAAGGTTCACGCCTGTGGCGGCCAGCACAGCCGCGGGGGTCTGGCTGGGGATGCGCGCATCCACCTCCAGGACCTTCAGGCCGGACCGCGTGGCTATCGCCTCGACGTCCATTATCCCCCTGAGTGCCAGTGCATCGGCCACCGAGATGCCTATACCGTCCAGAAGCCTCTCCTCGCTTTCATGGAGTATGCCGGGACGACAGCGTACCATCTTGCAGTCGTAGTACGGGTCCAGACACACCTCCGTGGTTACGAACGCCTCGGAGCGCAGACCGTCGCCGATGACCTCCACCGACACGCTCCTCCCGCTGACGAACTCCTGGATGACGGGCCTGTCGCCCAACGCACGGACGTCGCTGATGCCCCCGGATAAGCCACGGATGTTGTGCGCCAACGTGACTCCGACGCTCCCGCTGAGCGATGAGGGCTTGACGATCGCCGGGTACCCGCACTCCGGCCATGACAGCGGCATCGGAACATCGAGGGAGGCCATCAGCCTGTTGGACTTCAGCTTGGAGCTGGTCACGGCATACGCCCTCGGATCGAAGAGCAGCCTCCCATCCTCGACGGTGGAGACCAGGGCGTCCAGCGTACGCCGGCTCTCGCACGCGGGGATCACGAAGTCGCAGCCATCCGTCAACTCGGAGAAGGATTCCGGATCGGTCACCGGATCCATGACGACGGGCTCGTCGCACAGGGACAGCGCCGGAGCGTCGGGACGCCTGTCCACGACGACCGAGGACAGGCCGGCGGCCCTCGCCAGCAGAACGCACTCCATCCCCTGGAGGGCTCCGCCGACTATGCACACCCTCATCGCAGCGCCTCCCTGCGGGAATCCATCCACCTGCGGTACTCCCCGGCGTTGGCGGGCTCGAATCCCAGGTCGCCGAGTACGGACATCACATGTTCCGCCGAACGGTTGCCGTTGGCGATGTCCAGTTCGTGCTGGGCGACCCCCGCCAGGTCCCCTTCGGAGGGCACGATGGATGTCACCACGTTGGCTCCCGCGTTCAGCCTGCATGGGAGTCCCGCTATCCCGTCCACGTCGAGGCTCGCAGGTATCAGACGGTCCGGGCAGAGGAGCCTCATGACGGCTATCGCGCGGATTTCGTCGACCTCCCTCCCGGGATCGCATGCGAACATGGGCGTCCCGGTCTGCGGGACGAACGCCATCGCGCGCATCTGATCGCATCCGGTGAGCCCCATGTCGACGATCGAACGGGCACGGCCCTCCGTGCTCTCCCCTATGCCGACCATGATCCCGTCCTCGGCCAGGAGTCCTGCGGCATGGGCCCATGTCTTCTGATCCCTGCGGATGTCGAAATCCTGGGATCCGCGGACTCTCCCGAACAAGGTGCGGTCGTACGTCTCCTGGTAGCAGGCCAGCCAGTCGGCTCCTGCCTCCCTCAGCGGGACCATGAGCTCCCTCGGGACCGTGCCGGGGGACGCCATTATGCCTATGCCGACGGCATCGCGGACCCGGGAGACCAGGCTCAGGAAGCGGCCGAACCCATCGTCCCGCATCACGGGGTCCTCCCCCATGGTCATGTCGATCAGGTCCACGCCAGAGTCTTCCAGACTCCCCGCGAGGGCCACGACGTCCTCCGGATCCTTGCGGTACCTCTGCACGGAGGTGTTCGACCTGCGGTAGTAGCAGAACGGGCAGTCGTTGCGGCAGTGGGTGGAGAAGTAGGCGAAACCGTAGGTGAAGACCCTGTTGCCGAAGCGGCGATCCCTGACCTCCCTGGCGGCGGACAGCAGTTCCTCCAGATCACGGCCCTCGGCTGCGAGCAGCTCGGCCACGTCCCCCTCGCAGTACACACCGGATGTCACGCATCCGATCGCATCCGTGATCATGGGATCACCCTATCCTGTAACCGTCCAGGTAGCTGAGGCTCCTGGACGTCTTGCGGATTCCGCTCCGGCCGTCTCTGAGCATGAGCAGACGCTCCAGTCCGAAGCCGACGCCGGCCCAGGGCTCGTGGATGTCATGAGCGGGGTCGAGAGGATGTGGTCCGACGGCGCCGGACGCCACCTCCACCCCGTCGACCTCCACGTCCAATGTCTCGACGTACACGTCTGACTCCTCGCGGGACAGCGTGTAATCCAGGCCGACGGCGTCCATGACCGCGGAGATCCAGCTGCGCAGATGCCCTGTCGCGTCCCCGTCGGGACCAAGCTCGACCAGGTTCATCATCGTGAACTCCTCCAGATGGCGGGAGCTCTTGGACTCCTTCCTGAAGCATGACCCGATCTCGAATATCCTCACGGGCCCGTCCGTGTGGTCCCTGAGCCTCCTCATGACCACGTAGAGGTTGGGAGCCAGCATCGGCCGGAGGCATCTCCTTTCGTCGATGAGGAACATCTGCCTGTACAGCGGATGTCCCTCGGTGATGCCCATCTTCTCCAGTGACGAGAGGGACACGATCGTAGGCGTACGCACCTCGATGAACCCCTCGGCCACCAGGCGGTCGGCTATGGCGCACTCGATGCCGCACAGGTCGTTCCGCCTGGGATGCGCGATGAGCTCCGAGATACCGTCCTCGTTCCGGGACACGAGCTCGGACACACACCTCGAGAAGACGGAGTCCCTCTCCGCTGCACTCTCGAATGAATCGCCGGACCTGTCCTCGTCGCCGTACTCCATCAGACGCTGGACCTGAGGCTCCGTGAATCTGATCATTGTGAATCACCGCAAATGGCGAAGGACCGGGGGGTCGAACCCCGCTTGCTAGGTTTTAGAGACCCGCTGGTCGCCGGACCGTCCTCCATAATTTGTTGTATATGGCTATGCTATTTCAATATTACTATACAAATATAATTTGATTCAATGTTTTATTAGACAAATGTCTAATGGTATTCCCGCCCCCGTGGTGATATCGGAAATGTGGCTGTGCTGACGAGAGGGGGCGGGTAAGAGGTTTAACCCGGGTGCCCGGGCTCTCAAGGACATCAATGGATGTCCAGACCGAAGTCCCTGAGCGTCTGCGCCGCCCTGTCGTACACCTCGAGGTACTCCTGGGTCGGCTTCACGGTCCTCACGTCGTAGCACTCCTGGAACGTCTTCCCCTGAGGGGCGTTCTGGAAGTTGCACTCGTAGGTGGGGATCAGCTTGGCGAGGATCTCGTTCACGTCGGAGACCTTCATGCCCGCTGCAGCGATGGCCGCGTTGCCCATGATCCTAGCCTCCATCCCGGTGGTCTTGTCCTGGACCACTCCCTTGGCGGCGGCGGAACCGGAGAGCAGCTCCCTTCCGGAGGCGGTGTCCGTGATGGCCTGAGCCGCCGTCTCCAGCAGGCACATCTCCGTGCATGGACCGGCCATCGGGTAGTACTGGTTGGCCAGAAGGAGGTCCGTGTGGGCGTCGATGGCCGCGGCCGCATGGGCGGCGACCTGGAGGGTCTCCTTGGCTGTGGTGACACCCCATCTGATGTGGATGGGACCGTCGAGATGGAAGTTGCCGCTGAACAGCGCGAATGATGCGAGGGTTGTCGCCACGTCGCAGATGGCGGTCTCCTCGATGCCTCCGCAGTACCCTCCGAAGATCGGCATCTGCTCGATCATGATGGTGTCGCCGACGGTGGTCCACCCGGCCAGCATGTTCAGTCCGGTCATATCCATCTTCAGCTCGTTGAGCTGGGAGCACTCGTGGGGATCGGTGATCCTGTGTCCCGCGTTGGGGAGGTCCGCGCAGAGACGCCCCGCCTCGGAAAGGGGCGTCTCGGGTCCCTAGACACCGAGCCCGGGCCTTCCGGCCCTCACCCTGGCCTCCTTGGTCGCCCTGAGCTCGGCCATGGTGGCGCGGATCTCGTAGGGGGTCTTGGTCTTCGCGGGATGGCCCTCGATGGTGGTCATCACGCCGTTGACCAGGGTGTCCACGACGCCTTCCTGTGCGTAGGACTGCATGACCTGGACGAAGATGTCCTCGGAGATGGGGGATCCTGTGGGTCCTCCCTGGATGATGGGCTTGACGGGGGAGTTCCCGTGCCTGGGGTAGAACCTGGCGATGTCCTTGCCCTCGCCGAGGATCAGCTTCGTCGGGGTCTTCTTGATCCCCTCCCAGACCTCCTCCTCGGTGACGTGCATGATCCTTCCCAGGTCCTGGCAGTAGAACCCTGTGGTGACGAGCATCTCGAGACCGGCGTTGAACAGGTTCTCCTTGACCTCCTTGTCCTCGGGGATGATGTCCTTGCCGAAGGACAGGTTGTACTTCTGCTTCAGAGCCGTGAGGTTCTCCGGGATCACCTTGTAGTCCCAGTCCTCGGCCTTCACCTTCTTGCCCTTGACGAACCTGTCGTAGACGTCGGTGATCGTGAGAGCTCTGGTCGCGGCCATCTCAGGCACCTCTCAGACTGTCGACGAGGCTGACGAGATCGGCCGCGGTCTCGGAGTATCCGTCGGCGCCGATCTGTTCGCACCAGGCCCTGCTGCACGGGGCGCCGCCGAAGACCGTCTTGTAGGGTGACTCGGTCTCCTTCACGTAGTCGACGACCTCCCTCTGGGCCTCGAGGGTGGTGGTCATCAGCGCGGATCCTCCGATCACGAACGCGTCGTTGTCGTCGGCCGCGTCCACGAAGTCCTGGGCGGTGACGTCGCATCCCATGTCGATGACGTTGTATCCGGCGCCGCGGAGCATGGCGCAGCAGACGTTCTTCCCGATCTCGTGGATGTCACCCTCGACGGTGCCCATCACGACGGTACCCTTCATCGCGGAGTCCCCGGCGGACATGACCGGTCCGAGGATCTTCAGCGCGGCTTCCATGGTCTTGGAGGCGGCGACCACCTGCGGGAGGAATATCTCAGCGGCGTCGAACCTCTTGCCGATGTCCTCCATCCCCTTGCCGAGTCCGTCGTTGACGATGTCCTTCGGCTCGATTCCGGCCTCCAGAGCCCTGTTCGTGGCGTCCACGGCCTTCTGCACATCCCATGTCTCGATGGATGTCTTCAGTTCTTCGAGTATCTCACTCCTGTCTGTCATGATTCGGATTCTCCTGTCATCTCGAAAGCGTTTGCTAAAACGTTTGTCATTGTTCCTCCGGGGCGTCCCCGCCCCTGATCCTGATGGACATCTCCACGGGCAGGACGAAGATCCTCCCGTCCCCCTCGTGTCCGGTGTCCGAAACCCGCCTTATCGCGGAGATCGCCGTGTCCAACGTTCCGTCGTCCACGACCACCTCTACCTTGACCTTCTCCAGCTCGTCCACCAGGAACTGCCCGACCCTGTTGGTCAGCAGTATCCCGTTGGACTTCCCGCGTCCGATCACGTGGGTTATCGTCATGCCCCTGACACCGGCGTCGCGGAGGGAGTTCTTCACGCACTGGAGCCTCTCGGGCCTGATCACTGCGACTATCATCTTCATCCGGACCGCCTCACATCAGGTAGGACTGCTCCCCGTGGTCCACTATGTCGGAACCGACCAGCTGCTCGGACTCGGACAGCACGGCACCCTTGCCGTTGAACCTCCTCATCACCAGGTCGATGGCCTTCATCAGCACGAAGGACACTGCGAAGCAGTAGACCAGCGTGATCACGACAGACACGACCTGCCCGGCAAGGAGGTCCACCTGTCCCTCGATAAGTCCACCGCTGCCCTCCCAGCTGAGGGCTGCCAGGGAGAACAGTCCGACGGAGATGGCTCCCCAGATACCTCCGAGACCGTGGACGCCCATCACGTCGAGCGCGTCGTCCACGTCCTTCCTATGGCGCATGAATATGATGCCGAAGTAGCACACCACGGAGGCGACCGCTCCGATGACGAGCGCCGCCCAGGGCTCCACGAACCCACATCCGGGGGTGATTCCGACGAGTCCCGCGAGGACCCCGGCGCACAACCCGGTGACGCTGATGCGGCCGACGTGGATGTACTGGATGGCGATCCATACCACAGTGGAGGCGCACGAGGCGACGAAGGTGTTCTCCATTGCGAGGACGGCGATGTCACTGAAGGAACCGGCTGAACCACAGTTGAAGCCAAACCATCCGACCCAGAGCAGCATGCAGCCCAGGAACATCAGGGGCACGTTGTGGGTCCTGCCCTTCATGATGTGATCGCTCCTTCTGCCGATCGCCAGGGCCGCCGCGACTCCGGAGATTCCGGAGCAGATGTGCACCACGGTTCCTCCCGCGAAATCCTGCACGGGCAGACCGAGGTCGGAGAGCCCGGCGCTGAGGAATCCGCCTCCCCAGACCATGTGGGCCATGGGCGCGTACACCAGCACGGACCACAGGGCGAGGAACGCCAGGATCGCGGAGTACCTGACCCTCTCGGCAGTGGCGCCGAAGACGATGCATGATGTGACGATGGCGAACGTTCCCTGGAAGATCATGAACTCCACCATCGGGATGCTGCCGTTGCCCTCGGTGTAGGAAACACCTCCCCCGAGGGCGTTGTCGAGGCTTCCGATGAACGCGTTTCCGGAGTCGCCGAAGGCGAGCGTGTAACCGACCGCCCACCAGATGATGCCCACCACGGCCATCACTCCAACGCACTGCGCCATCATGGAGGTCATGCTCTGCTTCCTGAGCATGCCGCCGTAGAACAACGCTATGGCGGGTGCCATGATGAACACCAGCATCGAGCAGAGGAACATGAAGACCGAGGATGACGTTTCCACGGTCTCGGTGTCCAGCGCCGCCGATGCCTCCGGTATCAGGAAAACCGTTACCGAGAGCAGCACGACCACTCCCAGCACGGCCTTCTTCAAACACTACAACTCAAATCAACTCCTGATTATATATCTCGTATATCAGAGACAATTTAGACAAATGTCTAATTCTATTTGAACATTACTGAAATACGCATTTCACATGGGATTCGAGAATTCCCATTCCGAATGTCGCATACCAGGAGAACCATCTCTGAAACGGACCGCAATAAGACCATTTTTTGAAAGATAATCGAGTTGCTACCCCATGAATACGCGATAATAGTATTGGTTATTCGGGTAGATCCGCTCCGAAGCACTATTAGACATTTGTCTAATGAACAAAAGAACACGCCGACGGCATTATGTTACGGACGTCCCGCGCCCCGCGCCCCTGCAGATGCGACACACGGCGAAGGCCACCGCCGACGCGACGAGTATGCAAGCGCAGCCGAGATACCCTATCGAGGCCGCCCCCACGGTGTCGTAGACGACGCCGGCCAGCAGCGAGCCTATCGTTATACCTATGTTGAACGAGGTCGGGTTCAGCGACGAGGCCAGCGTTATGGCCTCGGGATAGTCGCGGTTGGCGACCTCCATCAGGTGCATCTGGACGGAGGCGTTGAACAGGTACATCGTCAGACCCGTGACCAGCAGCACCGCGAACCCCGTCGCGGAGGATGCCAGCGCGGTCGGGAGGATGAACATCAGCACCGCCTCAACAAGGAGGGTGAGCCTGACCTTCCTCAGACCGCCCCTGGACGCCAGCCTCCCGGAGTACAGGTTGCCGATGAGCATCGCCACCCCCATGGCCATCAGACCCAGGCTCACTGTGGAATCGGAGAACCCGACCTCCTCCTCGAGGATCGGCGTGATGTAGGTGTAGATCGTGTACATGCCCATGGCCGCGAACACGGTCACCCCCGCGCCTGCCATTATGCGGGGATCGGACAGCATCCTGCCGGCACCGCCCTTCGACGAGGGCGACGACTCCGGCAGACCCAGCCTCGGGAGGGTCCTCACAGCCATTAGGACAGCGACCGCACCCATGACCAGGATGAGCACGAACACGCTCCTCCACCCCAGCACGTGGGACATCGCGGTGCCAAGCGGCACACCCACGACGGACGATATGCTGAATCCGGAGAAGATCCACGATACCGCCCTGGCCCTGAACCTGGGCGTCACCAGGTCCATCACGAACGTCATCCCGACGGCCAGCAGCGACCCGGAGGATGCTGCGGTAACGACCCTGGATATCGCAAGGGACCAGTAGTCCCAGGAGACCAGCGTGAGCACGTCCGAAAGGAGGAACACGAGTGCCAGCAGCATCAGGACGCGGAACCTCCCGAACCTCCCCGTGAACCCGGTGATGGTGGGCGTGAACACCGCATAGCTGAGGGCGAACACCGAGACGAGACCGCCGACCATGGTGTAGTCCACGCCGACGCCCTCCGAGATGTCCGGAAGGATGCCCATTACGATGAACTCGCTGGTGCCCATCACGAAACTCAGGAAGATGAGCGTGACGACCGCCGGCGTGAACAGCCTGTCCTCCATGGTCGGGGGAACTCAAAGCCGATATTTCGATTTTGGCTGTTGTGATCCATCCTGGTGTTCGACGTCTGGCATATGTTCATTTTGAAAATACCCACATTTTATTTTTAAAATTACCTACATTTTATTTTTGAAAACACCCACAATTTATTTTTGAAAATACCTACATTTTAAAATAGTCAAAACATATTCGAATATCGGATTCGTATGACTCTCACCCCCGACGGATACATCCCCAGACTGATTGACCCCCTGATAGAGGAGAGACTCAGAATCGCAGGAGCCGTATGCATAGAGGGTCCGAAACACTGCGGGAAGACCTGGGCTTCTCTAAATCACGCCAACAGTGCCATGATGATAGGCGACTCTTCAGGCAACTTCCGCAACCGCAGAATCGTCGGGATGGAGGTCGACAGGGCCTTCGTCGGAGATACGCCGCATCTCATAGACGAATGGCAGGAGATCCCCAGCATATGGGATGCGACGAGGTCCATGGTGGACTCATCGACGGAGAACGGACGCTTCATACTCACGGGTTCATCCACCCCGAAGACGAAGGGTGTGATGCACAGTGGTGCCGGAAGGATCTCGACGATCATGATGCGCACCATGTCACTGTTCGAGTCGGGCGACTCGGACGGGCGGGTCTCGCTAGGCTCGCTGTTCTCTGGGGAGTTCCAGCAGTCCCTGTCGACCGATGAGATATCCCTGGAGAAGCTCATCTCGCTGACGGTCCGCGGCGGCTGGCCCAGACAGGCTCTGCTGAAGGATGAGAACGCGTACAAGCTGACCTACGACTACCTTGACGCCATCGTGAAGGATGCGGTCAAGGCCGATGGGAAGAGCAGGATCCAGAAGAAGGTCGAGATGGTCATCCGCTCAATGGCCAGGAACGAGGGCACCCTGGCGTCTGACTCGAAGATGATGGCCGACATGGAGGAATTCGAGGGGTCCCGTATCGATGAGAGGACGTTCTCGGAATACAGGGACGTCCTCGACCGCATGTTCATGACAGCGAACCAACCGGCTTTCGACCCGAACTACCGCTCCAACGTACGTGTGGGCAAGAACCCGAAGAGGCATCTCACCGATCCCGCCCTCGCAGCGGCGGCCCTGGACATGACACCGGAGAAGCTCCTCGACGACCTGGACCTGTTCGGGTTCCTCTTCGAATCCATGTGCGAGAGGGATCTGGACGTCTATGCCAGGAGCCTCGGGGGGAAGCTGTTCCACTACCATGACCATCAGAACAACGAGGCGGATGCGGTCATAGAGATGCCTGACGGCCGCTGGGGCGCCTTCGAGATCAAGCTCGGCATGAACCAGGTGGATTCTGGTGCAGCCAAGCTTCTGGAACTGCGCTCGTACATGGAGAACAAGGGTGTGAAGAGGCTGCCGTCGGTGCTCGCGGTCATCTGCGGCAAGGAATCCAGCGCGTACCGCCGCGACGACGGCGTGTACGTGCTGCCGATCACATCCCTGCGGAACTGACCCTGCATCCAGATGCGGTCTGCGACCCTATATCTACCTCGGTGACGATGTCGGAACCATGGACCCGTTCACAGTGGCCATCATCCTGATCATCGTCGGAGCGGTGCTCCTCATCATCGAGGCCTTCAGCCCCGGTGCGTTCATGGTCATCCCGGGAACCGTCCTGGTCATCCTCGGGCTGATCGGCGCCGCATTCCCCGACATCCTGTACTCGTGGTGGTCCCCGGTCATCGCGCTCGTCGTCGCGGTGCCGGTGACGCTCCTCACCATCAAGGGCTACCAGCATCTGGCGAGACCGGAGCCGCCCACGACAACCGTCATGGAGTCGCTGGTCGGCAAGGAGGGCACCGTCACCGTCGCCACCGAGGTCGGCAACATGAAGGGGAAGGTGAGGATCGGGTCCGACACGTGGTCGGCCACCTCCGACGAGCCCATAGCGGCCGGCGAGACGGTGGTCGTGGAGAGCAGCGAGGGCGTGCACGTCCACGTCCGCAGACTCTGACCGCGGAGGTTTCTCAAATGGACAGCACAGTAGTCATGACTCTGGTCATCATCGTCATCGTCGCGGTGATCGTGGTGATCACGAGCGGGGTGAAGATCGTCCAACCCTACGAGCAGGCCATCTACATGAGGCTCGGTAAGTTCGTGAGGGTGCTCAACCAGGGACTGAACTTCGTCTGCCCGCTCATCAACCAGGTAGTTAAGCTGGACCTCCGCACGGAGGTCCTGGACGTCCCCAAGCAGGAGGTCATCACCAAGGACAACTCGCCCGTCGAGGTCGACGCGGTCATATACATCAAGGTCACCGACCCCAAGAACGCCTTCTTCGAGGTCACCAACTACAGGTGGGCGACGGTCAACCTGGCCCAGACCACGCTGAGGTCCATCATCGGAGAGATGGAGCTGGACCAGATCCTGTCCTCCAGGGAGAGGATCAACGTCAGCCTCAGGGACATCCTCGACGAGAACACCGACAAGTGGGGCGTGAAGATCGAGGCCGTCGAGATCAGAGAGGTCGACCCCGCCAGGAAGGTCAAGGACTCCATGGAGGAGCAGACCTCCGCCGAGAGGAAGAGGCGCGCGGCCATCCTGGAGGCGGACGGACAGAAGAGGGCCGCCATCCTGGAGGCCGAGGGTAAGAAGAAGTCGATGATCCTCGAAGCCGAGGGAAAGAGGCAGTCCATGATCCTCGAGGCGGAGGGTCAGAGGATCGCCACCATCCTACAGGGACAGGGAGAGGCCCAGAAGCTCAGGATAATGTCCGTCGGAGCGGCGTCCATGGACTCCAAGGCCATGTCCGTGCTGTCCATGCAGACCCTGCAGGAGGTCGGGAAGGGCGAGTCGTCCAAGTTCTTCTTCCCCATGGAGCTCACCAAGCTCGTGGAGGGCGTGTCCGAGTACATAGGCTCGGCCAACAACGTCCCCGACAGGGAGGTCTCCGACACCGAGAGCATAAGACAGGCCGTGGGCGACCCCGACGACATCCTCGGACCCATCCCCTCCGTGGAGGAGATCAAGAGGGAGACCGAGAGCGTCAAGGACCTCAGGAAGGAGATCGACGAGGTCGACAAAATCGTCTCCGACAAGCCGAACTGAAACCTTTCACATGGGGCGGCCCCGCGCCGTCCCTCACTTCTTCCTGAATATCGAACCGCCGCGGGTGTCCTTGTACATGGCGTTGATGTGAGTCGCATCGCAGAACGGCTTGTTCCTGGATGCGCCGCACCTGCAGAGCAGCACCCTGTTCCTGACCTCGTACACCTCCCCGTCCGCTGATGTGATGGGTATGCCGCCCATCACGTAGATGCCGCTGCTGACGTTCCTCTCCGGATCCTGGACGATGTAGATCGCCGGCTCCAGCCTGTCCTCGCGGACGGTCCCGTCCTTGTCCATGACCACAGTCCTCCCGGCGGGGCACTCGCAGGCGGCGCGGATCAGCTCGTTCCGGGCGTCGGGGTCGTCGGACTGCTTCAGAAGCTCCCATGTGGACTTGCCGTGACGATGGCAGAACATGGCCTTGCCGCACCTGACGTCATCGAGCATGTCCATTCCCGGGCCTTCGAGCTTCTCCGCCCTCTCCCCGTAGGGGCGCCTGTCGGCGGTCTCCTTCCCCTTGAACCTCTTGTGGGATGTCCCGTCGCAGAACGGGGCGTTGCCGGACTTGCCGCACCTGCAGAGGGCGTACACCTCGGCCTGGGGGAGCTCGCGCCCGTCCTCCCAGACGTAGACCCCGTCGCGCTTGACGATCCTCTTCTCGTAGATGGGGACCCCGCCGGTGACTATGTACGGGCCGTCCTCCGTGATCCTGATGCCCATGTCCATCGTATCGTGAAGGAATCGGCATTCGTTTTAAAATGGAATCCGCTCCACGAGGGGACGGTGAGGGATTTCATACGAACCTGACGGCCGTGCCGTAGGCGAAGACCTCGGTGGCGCCGGCGGCGATGGCGGATGTGCCGTACCTGAGCGCGACGATGGCGTCCGCGCCCATCCTTTCGGCGTCCTCCACCATCCTCTTGGTGGCGATGGCGCGGGACTCGTTCATCATCTCGGTGTACGTGGCCAGCTCCCCGCCCACCAGGGACTTGAGGCCCTGGCCGATGTCGCGGCCTACGTTCTTGGTCTGGATCATGCTCCCCTTCGTGAGGCCTATGTTCTAGTAGCTCTTCCCAGGGATGTTCTCAGGGGGATGTTAGACCATCGTGTGTTTCAGATACACAACCGTGATGGCCTAACCATGTGATCAGTCCGGCTGACCGTTTACCGCTTCGCGGAGGGACCGCATCCCCGACCCCAGTATGTTGATGGCGGCGTTCCTGTCGCGGTC
>CALUOK010000023.1 GCA_944322255.1 Candidatus Methanomethylophilaceae archaeon
ATCATGTCTGGAGTATCGGGGAATTGATGTCTTTTTATTATAGACAAAATATCAACTAAAAAGTATCACATTACCATCAAGAAGGGAGAAGGGGTAAAGGGGTTGGATAATGGCGCCCCATCCCGGGACGCCGTTTTCACACCATGAGGCTGGCGGACCTGAGCTCGGCGGCGATCTTGTCGACGGCGCGGGTGACGTCCTCGGGGACCTTCGCGCCGGTGCAGACCATCTTCCCGGATCCGAACAGGAGGACGACGACCTTGGGGTCGTCCAGCCTGTAGACGAGGCCGGGGAACTGCTCGGGCTCGTACTCGACCTTCTCGAGTCCCAGTGTGATGGCCACTGTGTTGAGGTTGATCTCCTGCTCCAGGTCGGAGGAGGCGACGATGTTCTGAACCTCTATCTTGGGCTCGATCGTGATGTGGACGTCGGCCTTCTCAAGGTCCTTGGCGACCTTGCTGATGGCGACCTTGACGTCCTCGCGGCACTTGGCACCCGTGCAGACGACCTTTCCGCTCCTGAAGATCAGAGTGGCGGTCTTGGGCTCCTTGAGTCTGTAGACGAGACCGGGGAACTGCTGGGGGTTGTATTCGGCACCCTCCAGAGCGTCTTCAATCTTGTTCAGGTCCAGTTCCTGACCAAGGTATGTCGAAGCTACCACGTTCTCAATGTTCATTTTGGCCATCTTTTCACCGAGGGGGGCTACTTAAATAGTATTTATAAAGGTTTGCATAGAAACGGCTGCGCCGGTGGCGATGATGCAATGCATGTATGCTACCGGAGACAGTTGAGGAAAAGGAAAAGGAGGATGGAGTCGAGGGAGGGGATCGAACCCCCGTCTGCGGATCTGCAGTCCGCCCCATAGCCACTGTGGTACCTCGACGCAGGGCTCCCGATTGTTTGTTCATATAAAAGACTTTTGTGGTGCTCCGGATCCGGCCTCCGACGTCTGGGTATGTGCCGTCCGGAGTCAGTGAAACCTTAGAAATACGCGTCGCCATTCCGTCGTATGCACTGCAAGGACGTGTCCATGCATGACGTCGACATCCCCCTGGACAGGGAGCACATCTCCGAGCTGATGAGGGGATGGACCGCCTACGTCCGCACCGACGACCTGGTCCTGAGGAACGGCGACAGCTACGCCGTCGTGAGGCTGGTCAAGTCCCAGGAGCCCGGTCTCTTCAGGAAGGTGGTGGACTTCGAGATCCTGTCCCTCCCGGAGGAGACTGTCTATGTGGAGGAGCCGGACATGGACGTCCTGAACACCCCGGCGCTCGCCGCCCTCCAGGCGAGGCACCCGGGCAAGGCGGTGGTGGTGCGCGGGATGTTCTCCCACATCAACTTCATAAAGGACATCGAGCCCCAGAGGCTCATGGTGGTGGACAACGTGCCCCCGTCGCCGGCGAAGCTCGGCGTCCTGGTGGACATCGCCCTCGGGTCCGGGTTCGTGGACCACCCCATAGTGAAGGAGGAGCGGATCATCGACATGGCCGAGAAGGTCTCCGAGGTCCGCACCGGAGCGGTCATGTTCCCGTGCAGGGTGTCCAACCTCCACGCCGACATCCCGTTCTGCTTCCTGGACGACGCACCGGAGGATCCCGGCGACGTCACCCTGATCGGATGCCATCTGTCCCAGAGGATCTTCAGGTCCCTGTACGACAGGGACGTGCCGTTCGTGAACGTGTGTCCTGCGGATCACATCGAGCCAGGCGTGAAGACCATCGTGAAGTGCTGCAAGGTCAAGCAGGGCCACGAGCTGGACGGCGACGTGGTGCGCGTGCCGTGGGGTGCCACCGTTCCCGAGGTCGTGGACGCGATCAACGCCCTTTTCTCGCCTGACTTTCCTCAGCGAGTCTGCGACCGGTGTTGATGGCCTTGTAACCCTCGTCGGCGCGGCCGGCCTTGCAGAGGAGCTCTCCCATCTTGTACCACGAGTCCGCATCCCTGGGGTTGGACTCCAGATGCAGCTTCAGATGGGCTATGGCCTCGTCCAGCTTCCCCTTGGAGGCCAGGTTGGCGCTGTGGCTCCTGCCGTTGGTCTCCTCGTCCCTGACGCGGATCATCTCCTTGCGGGCCTTGGTCAGCAGGACCTCCATGGAGTTGTCGTTGATCCACGGGTAGCGGTCCTGGATCATCCTCCTGAACGGGGCGGCCCTCTCTGGGTCGATCTCGCACTCGGGGCCCCTGAATATGCTCCTGGGGACGTCCACGGTCAGGCTGCCGTGGGCGACGGTGATGTGGTCCGCCTGCGCCAGGGGGATCACCTGAACTTCACGGTGCGCCCGCAGGCGTCCCTGTTGGAGACGCCGAACTCGGTGAGCTTCGCCAGCTTCTCGCTGTCGAACACTGGTCCGTCCCTGCAGACCCTGGAATCGTCCATGACGCAGCATCCGCAGACGCCGGCGCCGCACTTCATGTACCTCTCGAGGGAGAGCTGGCAGTCCAGGCCCAGCTCCCTGCAGGCCTGGTATGTGAACCAGAGCATGACCTCCGGTCCGCAGGCGATGACGCAGTCGTAGTGCTTCTCCGCGACCCTCTCCCTCATGAGCTGGACCGCGTTGCCGTGGAATCCCCTGCTGCCGTCGTCGGTGGCGATCCACAGGTTCCTGGCGTGCTTCTCGGCGATGTCGTCCATGATGACGTCGTTGTGGGTCCTGGCGGCGATGATGGTGTCCGCGCCGGACTGGGTGACGGCGGGCATGATCGAAGCGGTTCCGACGCCTCCGCCGATGATCAGGATCTCGCCCCTGGACAGGTCGTACCCGTTGCCGTAGGGGCCCCTGATCCTCAGGCGGTCCCCTGCCTTGAACTCGTGGAGCTTCCTGGTGGCCTCGCCGATGGCCTTGACGGTGATGCTCTTCTCCCTCCCGTCGATGCCGGAGATGGACATGGGGATCTCGTCCACGCCGGGGATCCACACCATGATGAACTGCCCGGGCCTGGCCTCGGCGTCCCAGTCGAATTTGAACGTCTTGGTGTCGTAGCACTCCTGCACGACCTCCTTGATGGTGACGACGTCAGTCATGCGCCACCCCCGTCATGTCGGCGATGGATGCGTAGCCGTACTCCTCCATGAAGGCGGAGAGGCCGTCGTTGATCCTGGAGAACACGTCGGGACCAACGGTGCCGATGCCGCTCCCGACCTGGAATGCGGAGGCGCCGGCCATGATGTACTCCGCGGCGTCGCGCCAGGTCTCGATGCCCCCGACCCCGACGATCGGGATGTCCAGAACGGTCCTGAGGTCGTACACCGCCCTGACGCCCACCGGCTTCACGGCGGCTCCGGAGAGTCCGCCGAACCTGTTGCTCAGCAGCGGCCTCCCCATCTCGGGGCAGATGACCATGGCCTTCAGCGTGTTGATGGCCACGACCGCGTCACCGCCGGCGTCCTGCACCGCCATCCCGATGTCGCCGAGGATGTGGGTGTTGGGGGTGAGCTTGGCCCAAACGGGTATCGACACCGAGGATTTGACGGCCGAGACGATGGACTTCACCATGGCGGGGTCGGTCCCGACCTCCATCCCATATCCCTTGGCGTGGGGGCAGGAGAGGTTGAGCTCCACCGCGCAGGCGCCGTAGTCCTCCATCCTCCCGGCGAGCTTGGAGAAGTCGTCGGGTCCGGCCCCGTAGATGGAGCCGACTATCGGCCCCTTGGGCACGGCGACATCCATCTCCTCCTTGAAGAGCTCGATGCCGGGGTTGGGGAGACCCATGGCGTTGACGTATCCGCCAGTGACCTCGGTGAAGCAGGGGTTGGCGTGGCCCGCGTGGGGCTCCAGCCCGACCGACTTGGTCACGACCGCCCCGGCCCCGCACTCAAGCATGCGGACCATCGAGGGTCCGGTCTCGTCCATGATACCAGAGGCCACGATTCCCGGCCTCTCCAATGAAATGCTACCTATGTCGGTCTTCAGCGACACCATAGGCTTTGTGATGCTCCAGAATAATAAAAGACTGTCCATAGCGCGCGATAGGATTAATATAAGGAACCGTTAGACGCACACATGGACGTCGACGCCATCCGCAGGGACTTCCCGACAGTGAGGTCGGGCCAGGGAATCTATCTCGACAGCGCATGCCAGTCCCTGAGACCGGACAGCGTCATCCGCGCCATAACCGACTACTACGAGAACTACCCGGCCTGCGGCGGGCGCAGCGTGCACTCCATGGCGACGAAGGTCTCCATGGCCATGGACGACGCCCGCGAGACCCTGGCCTCGTTCTTCGGCACCGACGACCCCGACTGCTACATCTTCACCAAGAACTGCACCGAGGGCCTGAACACCGCCGCCTACGGCCTCGGCCTGGGCAGGGGTGACGTGGTCGTGACCACTGACACCGAGCACAACTCCAACCATGTGCCCTGGCTGTTCCTGCAGGAGAACATGGGGGTCAGGAGGAGGATCGTGAGGTCCGACGCCGAGGGCCGCTTCGACCTGGAGGCGTTCCACAAGGCCATGGACCACGATGTGAAGGTCGTCTCCGTTCAGCACGCCAGCAACGTCATCGGATGCTCCGTGCCAGTGAAGGCTGTCACCGAGATAGCCCATGACTTCGGCGCCACGGTCGTGATCGACGGCGCCCAGGCGGCACCGCACATGCCCGTGGACCTGAAGAGGATCGACGCGGACGTGTACTGCATGTCGATCCACAAGATGCTGGGACCCTCCGGCATGGGCGTCATGTACGGCAAGAGGGAGGTCCTGGAGAGGATGAGGCCCCTGGCCCTCGGCGGAGGCACCGTCGGGCTGGCCACCTACGAATCCGTGAACCTCGCCCCCATACCCGACAAGTTCGAGGCCGGCCTGCACGACTACGCCGGCATCGTCGGGACCAAGGCGGCCCTGGACTACCTGTCCGGAGTCGGCATGGAGGAGGTCATGAGATGGGACCAGACCCTCATGGAGAGGATCCTGTCCAACCTCGAGGACGTCAGGAACCTCCACGTGGTCGGCCCCAGGGACGCCCCGTCCAGAGGAGGGGTCTTCTCGTTCAACATCGACGGGCTGGGAGCCCACGACATCGCCATGATGCTGGACAGCATGGCAGGCGTCATGATCCGCTCGGGCATGCACTGCGCCCATCCGTTCTACGTGTCCAGAGGCATCGACGGCAGCGCCCGCGCCTCCACCTACATCTACAACACCCCCGAGGAGATCGACGTCTTCACCGACACCGTCAGGCACATCGCCGAGACCTTCGGCGACTGATTGTCCCCGGGTCAGAGTGTGGCTGCCCGAGAACCAGTCCAGCACGAACTCCGCGTCGGACTCCGTGTAGGCGATCGCCCTTCTGCCGCCGCATTCAAGGACCACCATGTGGTCTCCGACCGTCAGCACATGGTCGGGGGTCGGCAGGACGTCCGAGGCCTCTATGACATAGGTGTCCAGCACCGAGTCCTCGAAGCGGTCCAGCATGTCGGCGATCCTCGCGGCGGCTTCGTCGTCCAGGTCGCTGTCGACGCGCTCTTCGGCACCTGTGAACATACCCATGGCGGCCGCCAGCAGGGCGACGCCGCAGACGCAGAGGACGACGCGGGACAGGGTGAACTCCATCACAGCACGCTCACCCTGACCCCCGGCCCCTCGTCATGGTCTGCCCTGCCGTCGATCACGACGGTGCAGTTCCCCGATATCACGGTCTCCGGCCCCAGCACGGCCACCGTCGGGTCGTCGATGAACCTGGTCTCCACCTCCCTGCCGTCGGCGATAAGACGCATCAGGTGCCCGTCCACGCCCTCCCCGCCCACCTCCAGCCACTGGCCGTAGGGGATGTCGACCTCCAGTGTCACGACGGACCCGTCGGAGTACGCCCTGTGGATGGCCTCCTCCAGGTCCGAGGCCCTGGCCCTGAGGTCGTACAGGGACATCTCCCGGTCGGCGTCCTCGGTGGCCTCCAACACCACGGGGACCATCAGGCCCAGGATCAGGAAGCACACCGCCAGCTTCACCGGCATGTCGATGACGCCGCGGCGGTCGCGGATCACAGGCTCACCATGAAGTCCGCCGTGCGCTCGCCGTATCCGGACTTGTACGCCAGGATCTCCAGGATCGCGTTCCCGGTGCCGCCCGGCGGGGACACATGGAGTGTGCCGAACGTGGCGCATCCGTCCTGATCGGTCGTTGCCTGCGCCGGGACCCTGTCGCCGTTCTCATCCTCCATCCAGACGTAGTTGTCCTGGAAGATCACCACGGCGTCCTCCAGGAAGTTGCCGTCCTGGTCCCTGACGTACACCTTGAAGCCCTCGATCACACCGTTGTCACTTTCGACGAGGGCGCCGGGGACCTCCACCTCGCCTATGGACTTCGGGGTCTCGATGTCCCCCATCCATCCCACGATGATCGCCGTCCCCATCGTGGCGACGAGGATGATGATCATCAGCTGGAGCGGGAGGCCCTCTATACCTCCCCTCCTGTCATTACTGATACTGCGTATTTTCATGTTCTCCAGCGTGTTTCGACGCCGGAGCTTATAAACCGGGTACCGTGCACGCACACAGCAGAGCGTGACGCACGTCACAGTTTTATGCGTCTGAGGACGGTGTGCTTGGCGCCGGACGGGCTCAGGACGCTCCTCATGACGAGGATCTCGCCGCAGGTGAACCTGGTGAACTCGGTGTCGCCGAACCTGTCGAAGAACCCCGACAGGTCCGCCGGACCCCTGCACCTCCCGACTGTGATGTGGGACTTGAACGGTTTCGTGTCGAACTGGATCCCGGCGGCCTGCAGGTTCCTTCCGATGGCGTCGGCCAGTGAGGCCATGGTCTTCTGGGGGGAGGCGCCCATCCAGACGACCGAGGGCCTCTCGCGCTTGGGGAACGCCCCCGCTCCGGAGACGACGACCTCGAACGGCCCCGTACCCTTGGCTGCCCTCTTGACGCAGTCCTCTATGTCGTCGACCCTGGACTCGTCCACGTCGCCGATGAACCTGAGCGTGATGTGGACCTGCTCTGGAGGGGAGGTCCTGACCCCCTTGACGCCTCTGAGGTGGGAGATCGGCCCGTCCAGGGAGGACTTGTCGGGGATCTCGATGGATATGAACACCCTGATGTCGCTCACTTCATCAGCTCCGGGTGTTCGGAGATTATGTGGTCCAGCAGTCCGCGGCATCCCCTGACCAGGTCGCGGTAGGTCTTCCCGAAGTCGCCGGTGTAGTACGGGTCGGCGACCTCTCCGCCGTCCGCGTAGTCCATCATCATGCCGATCTCGCAGGTCGGGTCCGCCGGGGCGGTCCACCTGATGTACTCCATGTTCCTGTTGTCCATGCCGACCACGTAGTCGAAGTCGGTGTAGTCCGAGCGGACCAGCCTCCTGCTGCGCTTGCCCTCGCAGGATATGCCGTGCATGCGGAGCTCCTCGGCGGCCCTCGAGTCCACATGGTCGCCGATGTGCTCGCCGCTGGTTCCGGCGGATCCCACGTAGAAGCGGTCTGACAGCCCCTCCTCGTCGAGGATTTTCTTGAAAACGAACTCCGCCATGGGGCTGCGGCAGATGTTGCCGTAGCAGACGAATAGCACTCCTATCTTTCCCATCCTCCAGGTGCAGAGCATACGAGGATAACAATGTTATCGACATAATATGGAGAGTCTATGTATGATTCCGACGGTGTACATAGTCATCCGATCCGGATCCCGGCGTTTTCCTGTCTGGATTATTAAATATGAGGAACAGGATTCCAGAGCATGGATGAGAAGATCTCGACCCAGGACAAGATCGTCAACTCGATGCCCGCCATCGCTCTGGCTATCCTGGCCGTCGCAACCATCGTGGCCTACTTCGTTCTCTGAACGGCCGAAACGGATTTCTCACCGACCCGGTCGCGAGGCCGGGTCAAGTCTTCAATTCTCAGATAAAGGTCGGGCTGTCCGACGGATTCAAAGAAATGATGGGGCCCGGTCTCCCGGAACCCCTTTGGAGTTTCACTCAGCGTTCTGCTGGTTCCTTCTCTGCTGGGCGAGCATCCTCTTGGCTGCCTGGTTGCCCTTGGAGACGGCCTTGTTGAGCCACATGTGGGCCTTGTCAGCGTCCTTCTCGACGCCGACTCCGTCCATGTAGCACCTTCCGACGATGAACATCGCGTCGTCGTCGCCGTTCTCCGCGGCGCGGAGGTAGCTCTCGAACGGGGACTCCTCGGGCTTGAACTGGACCTTCTCGCCGGTGAGCCTCTCGACGATCTGCCTGGAGAGGACGTGTCCGAGCTCGGCGGCGCGCTTGTACCAGACGACGGCCTGCTTCTCGTTCTTCTCCACGCCGATGCCGTTCTCGAGGCAGTATCCGGCGTAGTACTGGCAGATCGCGTTGTCGTTCTTGGCGCCCTTGACGAACCACTCGTAGGCCTTGGCCTCGTCCTTCGCCACGCCCTCGCCCTCGAAGTAGGCGTAGGCAACGTGGTACTGGGACTTGCCAAAGTCGTTCTCGGCCAGCCTGAGGTGCATCTCGAAGGCCTTGGCGGGGTCCTTCTTGGTGCCCCTTCCCTTGGAGTACGCCTCGGCGACGGAGAACTGGGCCTTCATGTAGTTGTCCTCGGCGGACCTGCTGAGCCAGACGAAGGCCTGGGAGTCGCTCTTGGAGACGCCGCGGCCGAGGGCGTAGGCGGTGCCCACGTTGAAGCAGGCGACGGAGTTGCCGTTGGCGGCGGACATCAGGTAGTATCTGAGGGCCATCCTCCCGTCCTTCTTCAGGCCGGAGCCGTTGGCGTAGTTGTCCCCGGTGACCAGCTGGGCGTAGCCGTCGCCCATGTCGGCGGCCCTCTTGAACCAGGCTGCGGAGGCCTTGGTGTTCTTCGGGACCTGCCTGCCCTTGGCGTAGAGCTGGCCGAGCATGATCATGGCGTTGGTCTGACCCATGTAGGACGCCTTCTCCAGGAGGCCGAGCCCCCTGTCGCGGTTCTTGTCCACGCCGACACCGCCCAGGTAGCACCTGGCGATGCCGTAGACGCCGTCCCTGCTGCCCCTTCCGCACGCGGCGCAGTACCAGGCGTAGGAGGCGTTGTTGTCCTTCTCCACGCCGATGCCGTCCATGTAGCACCTTCCGAGGTTGTACATGCCCTCGGGGGCGCCCAGGTCCGCGAGCTCCTGGAAGATGGCGTAGGCCTTCCCGTAGTCCCTCTCCACGCCGATGCCGTACTCGTAGCAGTCGGCGAGGCTGACGCATGCGGGCGCGTACCCGACGTCCGCCAGGGCCTGGAGCATCTCCACCCCCTTGGGGCGGTCGCGTCCGGTCCCGGTGCCGTTCAGGACGCACAGGGCCTCGCGGTGCTTCGCCTCGAGGTGCCCGGCCTCGGCGGCCTGCTTGTACAGGGCGTAGGCTCCGGCGGGGTCGAAGTCGGTGCCGACCGCGAGCTCGGTGAGCCTGGCGAGGACGTAGGTGGCGTCGGGGTCCTCGGGGGAGGACCTGGCCTTGAAATATTCGTAAACACAGCCGTCGTCCGGCGTATCGTGCGATTCGTAATAGTCGGACATGGCCGCGTAGGCGTCGTATCCGCCTTTGAGTGCGGAGCGGAAAAGCCACATGGCGCCTTCGGAGGGATCCTCCGCTGCAGCGACACCGTTGGCGTAGCAGTGGCCCACCACGAACTCCGCCACTGGGTTGCCCAGCCTGGCGGCGCGGAGGTACCAGTCGAACGCGGCGGATTCGTCCGCATCGGTCCCTTCTCCGATCGCAAACCTCTGCCCAAGCTCGAAGCAGGACTGCACGTCCCCTGCATCGGCCTTGGAAATCAACTGCTCTAAGGTTTCCATTGCGCTCCGCGATGCCTTACCAGATATTAAAAGGTGGGTTAAGTGGTTTGAGCAAGGGTGCTGGCACTCCCGTCAGGCGCCCTCCGGCCTCACCAGCTCCACGGCCACCGGAGGGTCCTCCGGACGCTTCTCCACGGAAAGAGCCAGCAGCACCACGGCGGCCAATGCGAACAGGGTCATAAGGCCCCAGAGCGCGGTGAAGTTCTCGAGGGTGTACGAGGTGCCGACGACGAACCCGGACACGGTGGTGCAGACGCTGGCCCCCAGGAACAGGAATATGTTGGTCCCGGACACGGCCGTGCCGGACACGGCGATGGGGTACCACTCCTTCACCTGGGTGAAGGACAGGGTCATGAACCCCCCGAAGAACCCGAACAGGAAGCTGACCGCGAACCAGAACCAGTAGCTGTCGATCTCCCCCGCGAACAGGAATATGACGATCCAGATGACGGCGAACACCGACGTGCCGTAGATCATGGTCCGTCTCTTGGATTTGATTATGCCGCGACTGGTCATGGCGCCGATGGCCAGGGTGCTGAGGATCTTCCCCACACCCAGGGCGGTGACCATCCACGACGCGGAGAGGACGAAGCCGTACACGCTGTTGAAGTACGTGACAGCCCAGGTACCCTGGAAGGTCATGATGGTGCCGTACACCAGGAAGTAGGCCAGGGCGCAGGTCCAGAACCTCCTGCCCCCGGAGAACACTATGCGAAGCCCCCTCAGCACGGGGATCCTGGCGGCGGAGGACTCCACCGCCCCGGAACCCTCAACGGATTCCACGGACGGCAGCCCCCTCTCGGAGGGGTGGTTGCGGATGACGACGGCGCACAGCAGCGCCAGCACCAGGGTGACCAGGCCGAGGACGAGGAACACCTCCCTCCAGCCCAGGGCGTCCGCCAGCATCTCCAGCGGCCCGGTGGCGGCGATGGCGCCCACGTTCCCGACGGCGATGACTATCCCGCTGAGCACGGCGAAGTCCGCCTTGGGGAACCACACCGACACAAGCTTCATCAGCGGCACGTACACCACGGCCATGCCGGCCGCGATCATGACCTTGCCCAGGACGATCATCCAGAACTCGGTGCCCACGCACGTGATTAGGGAACCCACGGAGGCTATCAGAAGGAACAGGGTCGAGGCCGCGCGGGGCCCGAACCTGTCGGCCATCAGTCCGGAGGGGATCTGCATGGCGGTGTACGTCCAGTAGTACACGCTGCTAAGCAGCCCTATGGACCCTCCCACGTCGGCGACTATGTCCTGTCCGATGACGCTGACGGAGATCCGGTGGAAGTAAACGAAGAAGTAGCCGATGGTCAGAACGGCGAAGATCGCCCATCTGTGGCGGCGCAGGGCCGACATCGCATCCTGGGTGAAACCTGTCATCTGGAAGGGGCCGACAGGGTACCCGTATATGAACGGAACCCCTGTCGGACGTTTGATTTATTCCGATACGAATATCGGTTTATTCCGAACGGTCCCTTCCCTTGGCCTTGTCGATGGCCATGTTCCTGAAGTAGACGATGATCCCGATCATCACCAGGACGAAGTCGAAGATGTAGAACGCCATCACGTAGTTGATGTCGTCATTGATCAGCTTGTTGGCCATGCCGCACACGTAGCCCAGTTCCACGATGAGCATGAACGGCAGGCTGGTCCCCAGTGTGGTCCTGGCCCTGTAAGCCTTGTAGATGTTCGCGGGCCACGCCGCCGCGAAGCACAGCAGCATGCCCACCTCGAATATGCCTGTCAGCATCCGTATCACCTGACCTCAACGATCTCGTAGTCGGAGCTCCCGAAGCCCATCCTCTCGGCGTGCTCGAAGGTGCTCTGCCAGTGGGTGGATGGCTGCACGCATTTGAATATGTCGGCCGGCTTCCTGCCGTCGCAGTTCCTGTACAGCATGGAGCCGGGGATCATGGGCTGCTTCTGGACCAGGTCGATGCATGCGCGGTCGAGGGCCACCGGGTCGGTGGAGGCCAGGATGCCCACGTTCGGCACCACGGGCATGTCGTTCTCCCCGTGGCAGTCGCAGTACGGCGAGACGTCGCAGATGACGGTGACGTACAGGCAGGGCTTGTCCTTCACGGCGGCCATGGCGTACTCCACGATCTTGAAGTTGAGCACGTCGGGGGCCTCGTCGAACACCGGCTCGATGGCGTCGAAGGGGCACACGGCGATGCACCTCCCGCATCCGACGCACCTGTCCTGGTCGATCCTGGCCTTCTCCCCCATGACGATGGCGGACTCGGCGCAGAACCCCAGGCACCTCCTGCAGGACCTGCAGAGGTCCGGGTCCACGCTCGGTTTCCCTGCCGCGTGCATCTCCAGCTTCCCCCTGCGGGAGCCGCATCCCATGGCCAGGTTCTTCAGGGCGCCCCCGAACCCGGCCTGCTCGTGGCATTTGAAGTGGGACAGGGTGATCATGACGTCGGCGTCAGCGATCGCGCGACCGATCTTCGCGTTCCTCACGTACTCCCCGTCGATGGGGATCTCCACATCATCGGTGCCCTTCAGGCCGTCGGCGATGATGATCTGGCATCCGGTGGTCATGGGGCCGAACCCGTTCAGGTTGGCGGTGTCCATGTGCTCCAGGGCGTGCTTCCTCCTCCCGACGTAGAGGGTGTTGCAGTCGGTGAGGAACGGCATGCCCCCGTTCTCCCTCACGATGTCGGCGATGACCTTGGCGTAGTTCGGCCTGAGGAAGGACAGGTTCCCGTACTCCCCGAAGTGCATCTTGATGGCGACGAACTTCCTCTCCATGTCGATGTCGCAGATCCCGGCGGCGCGGACGACCCTCTCCATCTTGTCCAGGAGGCTGTCGCCCACCTTGCAGTTCATGTCAGTGAAGTAGACCTTGGAGCCCATGCCTCCGAGGATGTGCTCCCACGTAATATGGGTTTCATGAGGAGTCGCTGTGCCCTCCGCGCATCGCATCGCGGCGTGCATCCTGGGAGAACGGAACTCCGATGACTCCACGGAGACACAATCGGGAGCGTATTATCTCCCAGGCGACAGGTCCTCGGGTCACATTCAAATAGGGTACTCGGATGCACGCGTCAGCGGGAAACCGCGGTGATAGAGATGTACAGCATGAGCCATTGTTCAGGCCCACTCCTCAGCGACGAGGACTCGATCAGGAAGTACAATGACGAGAGCCAGTGGGGCTTGCATATAGCCATCGACCTCGGGGAGTGCGACCACCAGAAGATCTCCGACGGCGAATACATCAAGCAGTTCGCGATCGACCTCGCGGACCACATACACATGAAGAGGTACGGCGAGCCCATCGCCGTCAGGTTCGGAGCCGAGCCCAAGGTGGAGGGATACTCCCTCATCCAGCTCATCGAGACGTCCTGCATAGCGGGCCACTTCGCCGAGGACACCGACCGCGCGTTCATAGACGTGTTCTCCTGCAGGGAGTACCCCCCGGAGGAGACGGCCCAGTACTGCAAGGAGTACTTCGGCGCCAGGAAGATGGAGTACGCCACCCTCTTCAGGAACATCTGAGGATCATCAAACGGGGCTCAGGCCCCTCATTCATCATATATTCTATACAGAAGGGAGCGCCGTGGACCTATCCGACGCCGAGTCCCGCAGGAGGCGCGGGTGCGTCATCCTCTTCACCCCCGACAGCCCCTGCCTGGGGGAGCTGCGTCCGATGCTGGAGGGGGCCGACAGGGTCACGGTCGCGCTGTGGGGGCTGGAGCAGGCCGACCGCGTCACCCACATTCTTTTGGATTCTCATCCGGAGCATGACGAGCCGGCGGAGGCCGTCAGGCTTTGCCGCCTGTGGCTCCATGGGGAGGTGAAGATGCCCGTGGCCAAGCGCGCGATACTGGACGTGCACGCGATGGCCAAGCTCATGGACGATCCCGTCGATATCGCCCTCTGCCACGCCGTCGGCCAGGGGTGCTCCTGCGTCCACACCCCGAAGCATGCCCTGGGGCTCCCGGTCTACGAGCTCACTGCCGTGTTCCTCACGGGCGGGGATCCGGATGGGGTTGTGGGCACGTACGTCGACTCCCTGAAGCGCATCTCCGCCGAGGATAAGGGCGGGATGGCCCTGGCCGGTTTCCTGCTCGGGCGAGAGGGTTAACGACTGCTATCTACAAGTGTTAACATTTTCCTGATTGTGATAGATGAAACTGCGATTCCCCTCAAAATATCGCCGAATTCCATCGATTCCGGCACTGAACTCGTAGGAATCTATATCCGTAGCAAACGACTTTGGGTAATTTGAAGTTCCGTTTTATCCTTTTTAGGAACATTTTGGCGCGTGGTATTAAATGTGATTGGTGCGCATCCTGTATCCAGGTCTATCTATGGATAAGAAAGTGGTACTTACAGCGGCCATAGTCGTTGCGTTTCTGCTGTCCTCCTCCATACTGGTTCTCTTCTACAACCAGGAGGCCGAGGACAACGAGATCAACCTGGTGGCCAGGGTCAACACCGAGGGATCGGGGATCTACCTCGATGCCCAGTACGACCCCCGTGACTTCGTACAGTTCAACGATGACGGCACCATCGCCTACGACGACGATGGCAAGGTCATCTACAAGGTGGATGCCTGGAGGGGCAAGATCTTCGGAACCCCCGGCCCCACCAGCATCCAGCACCTGCAGCTTCAGAGCATAGTCGTGAACGACCTCGGTCTCAAGTACCTGCCCTACACGGTCGGGACCACCCTGAGCGACGATGCGGTCTACCACGTATCCAACATCACCAACGCCGCCGCCTTCGAGAGCACCTCCAACAGGAACCTGGCCGGAGGCATCCTCTGGGAGCCCCAGGTCCAGGCCATCCTCGCCAGCGACGTCCGCGAGGCCGTCCTCCTCATGACGACCAACGACTTCGATCCCGGACACGCATGCTGTGTCATCGGAGCCTCCCACGAGTTCATCACCAGCAACCCCCAGGTCACCGTCAGGTTCCTGGCGGCCTACATCGAGGCCGTCGACTGGCTCAACGCCGCGAAGCAGGACAAGTCCTCCGAGGAGTACCAGTACCTGCTGAACGTCGCCGCCGACAGGACCGGAATCACCGACAGGCAGGTTCTGGAGAACGCCCTCGACATCGTCACCTACACCTACGGCGGACAGGGCGAGGGGGACACGGCATACGCGCCGCTCACCAGCCTCGAGAACGACATCATGGAGCTCGCCGACGAGCTGTACGCGCTCAGCGACGGTCCCCTCAAGAGGACCATGCAGAGTCTCGGGTTCAGCTCCCTGCACGAGTTCGCCCAGAGGTACGTGAACGACGGCTACCTGGCCCAGGCCATGGAGCTCGAGATCCCGGAGTCCGGCTACTCCAAAGCGAACGTCACCGTCGGAGTCATCTCCGGCGACATCCACCAGATCGCCATCCACCTCGGAATGGACCTCGGCATCTTCGACAAGTACGGTATCAACATCACCGTCAACTCCGCCGCCAACGGTGGAGGCGTCGCCACATCCCTGCAGAACGGCGAGGCGGACTTCGGATTCGTCGGAGCCCCTCCCATGACGATCGCGGTAATCAACGGACAGCTGAGCCAGAGTTGATAGTATGACAACCATACTGAACTGGACCTACGATGAGAACAACAGGTATCACCGCTGGTTCAGAACGACCGTCATCGCCATCGTCTCGCTGGTGTGCTTCATATTCGCCTGGTGGGACATCTCCGTGCTGGCGGGTTCCGTGGCCATCCCCACGCCTCTGGAGACGTGGGAGGCCCTGGTGGACCTGGTCAACAACGGCGACCCCATGACCGGCAGGAGCCTGTGGCAGTACATAGGGTCGAGTCTGAAGACATTCCTGCTGGGATTCCTGATGGCCCTCGTGGTGGCGACACCCCTGGGACTCATCATCGGGTACTCCAGGACCATCAGGGAGTTCATGAACCCGGTCATCGAGGTCCTCAGGCCGATCGCACCCATCGCATGGGCCCCCATATTCATCCTGGCCATCGACTACACCATCGGACCCATCCTCGTGGTGTTCGTGGGGATATTCTTCCCGCTGCTCACCAACGTGGTGTTCGGAGTGCAGAAGATAGATCAGAACCTCATGGACGCCGCCAGGACCATGGGCGCCTCGTCGGTGCAGGTGTTCTACAAGGTCATGATCCCGAGCGCCATCCCGTACCTGATGAACGGTGTCAAGGTCGGACTCGGGATCGGATGGATGTGTATCGTCGCGGCGGAGCTGTACGCCCCCCAGCTGAGCGGAATAGGGTTCTACCTCTCCGAGCAGGCCACTGCCGGATTCTGGCCCGGAGCCTTCGCGGCCATCGTCGTGATCGCGATCCTGGGAATAGTGACCACCGGCCTGGCGGAGTACATCCACAAGGTAATCACAAGAAGGATGGGGATGTCCAATGTCTGAGATCATAGAGAACGGAGTCACCACCGGCGAAGCCGTGGAGACGGAGACCTTCGTGCCGGAGTCGGAGCTGAAGGAGGGCGAGGACCAGATCCACATCAGGAACCTCAGCAAGACCTACATCACCGACGACTCCCAGACGGTCGTCCTGGAGGACTTCTCCCTCGACATACGCAAGGGGGAGCTGATCACCATCGTCGGCCCCTCCGGATGCGGGAAGACCACAATCCTCAGGATGCTGGCCGGCCTGGTCCAGCCCACATCGGGGCAGATCTTGATCGGGAACCGCGAGTGCTCCGGACCCGGTGCCGACCGCGGCATGGTGTTCCAGGACTTCGCGCTGTTCCCGTGGAGGACCGTCAGGAAGAACGTGGAGTTCGGTCTGGAGATAGCCGGTATCCCGAAGGAGGAGCGCCGCCAGAGGGCCGACAAGTACCTGAAGATCGTGGGACTCGAGAAGTTCGCCGACCACAGGGTGCACGAGCTCTCCGGAGGGATGAAGCAGCGTGTGGCGATCGCCAGGGCGATGGTCACCAACCCCGACGTGATCCTGATGGACGAACCCTTCGGGGCCCTCGACGCCCAGACCCGCAACCTGATGCAGGCCGGGCTGCTGAGGATCCTCGAGAAGACCGACCAGACGATCATCTTCATCACCCACTCCGTGGACGAGGCCGTATACCTGTCGGACAGGATCGTGGTCCTGACCAAGAGGCCGGCCAAGATCAAGGAGGTCGTGAACATCGACTGGCCGCGTCCCAGGGACCGTGCCTCGCCGGAGTTCACCGCCCTGAGGAAGAGGATCCTGGAGGAGCTCGAGAAGGAGAACGTCCTGGACTGATCCCACAAAACCGATTACGTTTTATCCAGCCCATGGGGATGTCATCCTCATGGGCAACCACCTCGTCATAGATTCCTCGAAATGCGTCGGCTGCGGCCAGTGCGTGCAGGTCTGCATCAGGGACAACCTCGCCGTCTCGGACGGCAAGGTACATGAGACCGGCGGTCCGTGCTTCGACTGCGGCCAGTGCGAGGCCGTGTGTCCGAAGGACGCCATCAGGCTGGTCAGATACGAGGGCAGGGAGCCGGAGGAGTACGACCAGTCCGAGAAGGTCATCGAGTACGGAGACATGGTAGAGTTCCTCAACAGGCGCCGGAGCTGCAGGCTGTTCGTGGGCGAGAGGCTGGACGAGGACGAGGTGGCCAAGCTCTTCGAGGCCGTCAGGAACACCCCGACGGCCATGAACTCCATGGGTGTGGAGTACGTGCTCCTCACTGACCGCATGCCGGATTTCCTGCGCCACATCGCCCGGATCCTGGAGCCTGAGAGGGCCAGGTTCCCGCGCATCGACCAGTTCTGCTCCATGGAGGATCCCGGCAGGCTCGGCCGCCATCCCCTGATTTGGGACGCCACCCAGGCGATAATGGCGTTCTCGGAGGTCCCCGCGGATTCGGTCATCGCCATGGGCAGGATAGAGATGGCGGCGTACACGATGGGACTGGGAGGGTTCTACAGCCTCTGGATCCAGAAGGCGGACGAGGTGGACCACGAGGCGCTCATGGACTTCTTCCCGGACGTGCCCCGCAGCAAGAGGATGAACTGCGTGTTCGTCATCGGGCATCCCAAGACCAGGTACAGGAGGACGGTGCCGCGGGACGACGCCGTGGTCCATAGATACTGATTCTATACTATACCTATAATAGAAAGGTGGGAAGGGAAGTTGGGGTCCGGGGACCCCGTTTGAAGCGGACCTCAGAAGGTCAGCTGGAGCTTGTCGTACTTGTAGACCTTCTCGGGGCAGCTGAACTGGCACCTGTAGCAGGCGGTACCGAGGCAGTTCTTCGTCTTGACGACGATCTCCTTGTCATCGGTCACGGTCAGGGCGTGCTCGGGACACTCCCTCTCGCACTTCTTGCATCCGGTGCATCCGTCCATGTAGCCGCGGAGCTCGGTTCCGATGTCGTGGAGGATGTACAGTCCTCTCTCTCCAAGGTCGGGGATGTCACGCTGGACCATGCGGTGCACGGTGGGGCGTCCCTTGGGCTTGGGCAGCTCCTGGATGCCGACCATGGCGTTGTTCTTGTTGTACATCTCCATGGGCATTCCCTCGTCGCACAGGGCGAGCTCCTGGGTGTAGATCTGCTCGAAGATCTTGTCGCCGGCGAACATGATGTGGTTGGCCCTGATTCCGTTGGCGATTCCCTGCAGCTCGTCGAGCAGCTCGGGGTTCCTCAGGATGTCGGTGGCCATGGCCAGCGAGGTGTTTCCGTACTGGTAGATGGTTCCGCAGCTTGGGGGCAGTAGACCGACGTCCCTGGCCTTGACGGCGTCGACGTAGGTTCCGGAGGCTCCGGCCATGTACATGATGTCCAGGTCGCTGAACTTGATTCCGGCGTGCTCCAGCAGGGTGAAGTGTCCGGCGCGCATGGCACCGATGGCCTTCAGGGCCTCGGAGATGTCGTGGGAGTCGATGTAGACCCCGTCCTGGAAGTGCATCTTACCGTCGGAGGTCTGGAGCTTTCCCTTCCTCCAGAGGTGCTCGTCGAGGGCGACTGCGACGGCGGCGATGACTCCGGTTCCGGTGATTCCCCTGGCCTTTCCGTGCATGGGGCCGTTCTCCTCGATGAGCTCAAGTCCGAAATCGATCTTGTCTCCGTCCTTGGGGATGATGTCGTCGTCCAGGACCTTGGTGATCCACCTGAAGTCGTACTCCAGGTCGGAGATGGCTCCGGGTCCGGCGAGCATTCCGCATTTGATGGACTGTCCCTCCATGGCGGGTCCGGCGGCGGCGGATCCTGTGTAGATGTCGTCGCCGATTTTCAGCGCCATCTCGGCGTTGGTTCCGTAGTCTGTGACGAGGCAGTTCTCCTTCTGCTCGAGGAAGCCGCTCTTGTACATCATGGCGAGAGCGTCGGCTCCGATCTCGTGCCTAATCGCAGGGGGGACCAGCAGCTCGCATCCGTCCCTGACGTTGAGACCGACGTCGACGGCGGAGAAGGATCCCGCGTCCCTCTTCTGCTCCTTGATTCCCCTGGCCTTGTGGGCGTTCTCGCCGGCGAAGGCGAGGTCGTCCACGGGGATGCCCTGGAACAGCGAGAGCTGGATGGGGTTTCCGCAGATGCTCACCCTGTCGACCTGGTTGAGGTCGATGCCCATGGTGGCGATCAGTTTGTTCACGGTGTCGATGAGGATCTTGTGGGCCACGTCGGTTCCTACGTTGATGCAGAACGTCAGGTGGTCCATGATGTTCGCACCGGGCAGGGGGTGGCACTCGGTGACGGACGTGGAGATGATTTTGCCGGTCTCCAGTTCCACCGCGTGTCCTCTGGTACCGCTGGTACCGATATCGAGGGATATTCCGTATCTCATTCCTTTTTCCTCCTCAGCCTGTCGAGGAAGGACTTCTTCTCCTTCTTCTCGGCAGACTCCTTCCTAGTCTTTTTGGCCTCGCACTCGGGGCAGTGGCATTCGCCGTCCCCGTGGTGGTGGCCGTCATCGTGATGATGGTGCTCATGATCGTGGTCATGGCAGTGGCACTCCTCGCCATCATGGTGGTGGTGATGCTCATGGTCATGGTCGTGGCAATGGCATTCCTCACCGTCGTGGTGATGGTGGTGGTCGTGATCGTGGCAGTGGCACTCGACGTGCTCTTCCAGCTCGTAGTCCAGGCCGGTGTCGTCGATGGCGTGGTACATCTGGTGCTTGAGCTCGTGCTCGTCCACGTCCAGGACGGCGCACATGAAGTCGAAGTGGACCTTCTCCTGGGGGTCGAGGGTGCCGTGGTGCTCGACGCCGTTGTCCAGATCGGTCAGGTTCAGGGTGACGCCGTTGCCCTTGTCGGTGACGATGGCGGCCTTGATGTGCCCGAGCAGGCAGCCGGACTCCTTGGTGACCCACTGGCCGACCTGCATCAGCGCCTTGGCGAACCTGGCCTCGGCGTCCGCGTTGAACCCGGTGATGGTTCCGGTGAGACCGACGGCGCAGCCACCGGCCTCCTCGATGGAGGTGGCCTCGTGGTGGTGCTCGTGCTCATGGTCGTGATCGTGGTGGTGTTCGCCGCTCATCTCATCATCTCGTAGAGTTTGTCGATGTTTTCGTCGGTCTTGGCGGAGATGGGCATGATGGGCTTGTCGGGGTACTCCTTCTTGAGCCACCCGGAGACCTCCTCGAGCTGACCGGGCTTGGCCAGGTCCATCTTGTTGATCAGGATGAAGTCGGCCTTGGACATCTGCATCTTGAAGAACTGCTCCTTCTTCTTGATGAGGTCCTCGAACCTCTGGATGTCGGCGACTCCGATGATGTACGTGTCCTCCTCCTCGATCATGGAGACGTGGACCAGCTCCTTCACCTTGTGGGGGAGGGCGAGTCCGGTGGGCTCGATGATGATTATGTCGGGGTCGATGTCCGATTTGATGTTCTTGAGGGCGGACTGGAGTGTGCTGGACAGCGAGCAGCAGATGCAGCCGTCGGGGAGCTCGACCGCGTCGTAGCCCTCGGCCTTGAGGGTGGCGCCGTCCACTCCGATGGATCCGGATTCGTTCACGACGAGGGCGGTCTTGAGCCCGCGCTTCGTGTACATGGAGGCGAGTTTCATGAGAAGGGTGGTCTTCCCGCTTCCGAGGAAGCCTCCCAGGATATATACGTACATAGTAACGCTCGATAATTTCCTCTCATATAAGAATGGCTCCTGTACTTAGAAAGAAGTGAAGGTCCATTAAGGCCGTTATGTTAAGGAATTCCTCAATTATTCTACGTATTTTATCCAGTATATATAGGATTATGCGAACAGGTTGGGGTCCCGGGATAGCCAGACATCCGCGGGGAGGACGTTGGATGGATGTACGATATATCCATCAAACGGTGGCAATTTACACCTTCGGCCGAGGATACGAACATGTTCCATTTTTCCTGTTTATAACAAAAATAATGAAATTATCCTTAAAGCAATAACAACATTGAGATTTAAAAATAAGACGTTTTTGCTTAAATATTAGTTATAAATCCAATAGCCAAATTAAGGGAATTTTAGGGTCTCTTCCAAACAACATTATTTATGTTTTTTTCACGAGTATTTAAACTGCGGTTATAACATCCATCCGCAAAATCGGTTAAATAAGGTCACTCACAATCACGAATCCACAGGTTTCGGGCAACCGAAGCTTGGAAAAGGAGGAAAATAGATGATTGACTACAAAGGAGTAGACTTCTCCAAGATCCTCAAACGCTACGACGTTGAGGCTCAGAACGAGACAACCCCTGAGGCAGTAGCCAAGAAGATGCTGCCTGCAGACCCCGTCCTGAAGAACGTCGCGGAGTGCGTCCTGTACATGAAATTCAAGGACGTCGGACCCGCTACCACAGAGGCTCTGAAGACCCACAAGCCCCTGGACATCATCAACAAGGGACTGGTTGTCGGAATGGAGTGCGTTGCTAAGCTGTACGCTGAGCACATCTACTACCTGCCCGAGATCATGATGGCTGCCAAGACCATGGAGATCGGAATCGCTATCGCCGAGAAGCAGATCCCCGGCGGAAGGGAGACCAAAGCCACAGTCGTCATGCACGCCGCCGAGGGAGACCCCCACGACATCGGAAAGAACATCGCCGCTGTCATGCTGAGGTCCTCCGGATACACCGTCATCGACATGGGTAAGGATGTCGCCGTTACCGACGTCGTCGCCAAAGTCGAGGAGGTCAAGCCCCTCATGGTTACCGGAACCGCTCTGATGACCACCACCATGACCGCCTTCCCCAGGGCCGCTGAGATCCTCGTGAAGGACGGAGTCAACATTCCCTTCATGGCCGCCGGTGGAGCCGTCAACAGGGAGTTCGCCGAGTCCTTCGAGCTCGGAATCTACTCTGAGAAGGCCCCCCAGACTCCCCCGATCGCCGACAAGGTGCTCGCTGGATACGACTGGAAGAGAGTCAGGGACGAGTGGGACAACATCGTTGGAGGAGCGTGATTTCAATGGCAGCAACAAGATACACTAAAATGGCATACGGCAGCGCAGATGAGATGGTCTTCGGAACCGCCAAACAGCCCGTTTCCTACGGATTCGGAATCAAGGTCGGAGCCGGACGCGTCATCCCTGAGCTGAACTACGCCCCCAGGCCCGGAAAAGAGAAAGACCCCGAGTCCCTGAGGAAAGAGTACGTCGACTACATCGCCAAGGACGCCCTGAACAGGGCCGTCACTGTCGGATTCCCCGACGTCCAGCTCGAGACCGAGTGGGTTTCCCAGATGGGTAACCCCAAGATGGCCACCCCCGTCGTCGAGGGCCAGAAGGCTATCTGCGAGAAGTTCCACGAGGAGTACGGAATCAACTGTGCCGTCAGGCAGACCATCCCCGACCAGCGTGAGGCTGAGGAGGGATACAGGCCCGGCATGGGTGGCAAGCACGCCTACCCCGAGGCACTGTTCCAGTGCGCTGAGATCGCTTGCGAGAATGGAGCTGACGTTCTGTCCTGTGAGACCCTCGGCGGAAAAGAGCTGGCTGACTACGCTGTCACCAACGGAGACATCACCGCCTTCCTGTTCGGAGTCGGATACCTCGGATCTATCGACATGGAGTACGTCTGGTCCCAGTTCGTCGACATCGCCAAGAAGAACAAGGTCGTAGCTGGAGGAGACACCAACTGCTCCGGAGCCAACACCTCCATGTTCATGGCTGGCGGATACCTCGACAACGATGTTCAGAGGACCTTCTCCGCTGTCACCAGGGCCATCTCCGCTGCCAGGACTCTCGTTGCTTGGGAGTGCGGCGCCTCTGGACCTGACAAGGACTGCGGATACGAGGGACCCATCGTGAAGTCCATCGCCGGAAAGCCCACCGCCCAGGAGGGTAAGAACTGCCAGTGCGCCCACTGCGACCTTCAGGGTAACCTGATCGCCCAGTGCTGCGACCTGTGGTCCAACGAGTCCGTCGAGTACCACCCCGAGTTCGGAGGATCCTCCGTCCAGTGCTGGCTCGGATCCATCGGATACGAGGTCTCCCTCATGAACACCGCCATCCAGTGCGGCCAGGAGAAGACCCTCAGGGACCTCTACATGATCTCTGACAGGGCCCGTGGACCCGAGGGATACATCCTCGCCTACGACAACGCCTACCAGATCGGAAAGGCCATCGCTGAGAACGGTGACAACATCTACCTCAGGGCCAAGGCTGCAGGACTCACCGCTGCCAAGCTGATCAAGGGCGGCTACGAGGGCAAGGAGATCCAGCTGACCAACAAGCAGCTGGAGGTTCTCGACGTCATCATCAAGGACCTCGAGGCTCTCCCCGACGACGAGGACAAGTTCTTCGAGTACTGCGACAAGAAGTACTCCGAGCTCGTGCCTCTGTACGACAAGAAGAACTACGGCCTCTGAGCTGAGTGAATCTTAACTAAACCCCTTAGGCGGGCTCCGCCCGCCATCTCTTCTTATACTTTTCTCATTCACGACATTCTCCGTTCGGTATCTCCGGGCTGGATTGTCCATCCATGCCTCCAGGTGCGGTGACGGTGATTTTCGGCTTCTCGTCAGATCCTGGTTTATATTCTGTTTATAAAGAATCGTCATCTTCCGAGCGATTTCTCTATGGATGATGTTGGATAGTTGAATTGAGAACCAAAGGATAACTTTAAATAATGGTGGATGAAAAATCTCAATAGGATGAACTGCTGTTAATATGTTTAAATATGAAATCAGGAAAATGTATGGATGTATGAATCATCCATGAAATCGGCTAAATACCATTGTCTCTTTCCGAACCATGTAAGGGGTCGTACGACCCTTTGCAGAGGAGATAGAATGCTTAGTTGCGAAGGTGCTGATTTCAGCAAAGTCCTGAAGCGCTACGACATCGACCTTCAGGTCGAGATGACTCCCCAGGAGATGGCTGAGAAGCTGCTCCCGGCCGACCCCGTTTTCCACAAGGTCGCCGAGGAAGTCATGTACATGAGGTTCAAGACCGTCGGACCCGTAGTTGCCGAGGCTATCAAAGAGAGGGATCCCCTCGAGGTCATCAACAACGGACTCGTCGCCGGTATGGAGATCGTCGCCAAACTGTACGCCGAGCACGTGTACTACCTGCCCGAGATCATGATGGCTGCCAAGACCATGGAGATCGGAATCGCTATCGCCGAGAAGCAGATCCCCGGCGGAAGGGAGGCCAAGGCCACCGTCGTCATGCACGCCGCCGAGGGAGACCCCCACGACATCGGAAAGAACATCGCCGCTGTCATGATGAGGTCCGCCGGATACGACGTCATCGACATGGGAAGGGACGTTCCCGTCGTCGACGCCGTCGCCAAATGTGTCGAGGTCAAGCCCCTCTTCATCTCCGGTACCGCTCTGATGACCACAACCATGACCGCCTTCCCCAGGGTCGCCCAGGGACTCATCGACGCCGGCCTCATCATCCCCATGATGGGATGCGGAGGAGCCGTCAACAGGGAGTACGCCAACTCCTACGACCTCGGAATCTACTCCGAGAAGGCCCCCCAGACCCCCATCCTCGCTCAGAAGATGCTCGAGGGATACGACTGGAAGAAGATCAGGGAAGAGTGGGACAACATCATAGGAGGTCAGTGATATGGCAGTAACCAGGTACACCAAGATGGCTTACGACTGTGCCGACGACATGGTCTTCGGAAAAGCCAAACAGCCCGTCTCCTACGGATTCGGACTCAAGATCGGATCGGGAGTCGTCATCCCCGAGATCAACTACGCTCCCAGGCCCGGCACCGAGAAGGACGCCGAGAGGCTCAGAAAGGAGTACGTCGACTACATCTCCAAGGACATCCTCAACAGGGCTGTCACAGCCGGATTCCCCAACGTCCAGCTGGAGACCGAGTGGGTCTCCCAGATGAACCAGGCCAAGCTGTCCGCCCCCGTCGTCGAGGGCCAGAAGGCCATCTGCGA
>CALUOK010000024.1 GCA_944322255.1 Candidatus Methanomethylophilaceae archaeon
TTTTGCCGGAACGAATCACTTACAGACGCGCTCGCGCGTCTGTAAGCTTTCGTTCACGAACTGTGTGATTAGAACAGACCTTGGAACCAACATATACTCAGACGTCGATGCACCGACGATACAATGAAGGTAGACCCAGACGACCTCGCGGCGGTCATGGAGAAGGACCCCGCCATAGTCAACGAGGAGGACGCCATCAGGTTCCACACCGGCCTCCAGGCCGTCAGCATGTACAGGGAGAGCCACGAGCTCTGGCTCCAGGGGAAGAAGATGGAGGCCAGGGAGATCAACTTCAGGGCCCACCAGCTCACCGGCTGCGACATCCACCCCGGGGCCACCATCGGCAAGAGGTTCTTCATCGACCACGCCACGGGAGTGGTGATCGGGGAGACCGCAATCGTGGGCGACAATGTGTCCCTCTACCAGGGAGTGACCCTCGGAGGGGTCTCGACCAACAAGGGCAAGAGGCACCCAACCATCGGGAACCACGTGGTCATCGGGTGCAACGCCTCGGTGCTGGGGGACATCACCATCGGCAACAACGTCAGGATCGGAGCAGGATCGGTGGTGCTGAAGGACGTGCCGGACGACTGCACCGTCGTGGGGATCCCCGGAAGGATCGTCAGGAAGGCGGGGCTCAAGACGCAGGAGTGCGACCTGATGCACAATCAGCTGCCCGACCCCATAAGGGACAAGATGGCCTCCATGGAGATGGAGATCAGCGTCCTCAGGAGCGAGATCGCGGCGCTGCAGAAGCTGCTGAAGGACAGGGAGTCGGACGACTTCTGACGATGTGGTCCGGGGATGCCCCGGGATCCTTCGAAAAACTGAATTTTAAAAATGGCCCCCGCCCGCCTTCTGGGCGGGGACCGGTTTCTTCGGAATCAGTTCCTTCCCTGGTCGACCTGCCTTCCGCGCATCCAGAGGATCGCAGCGGCGATCAGCAGGATGACCACGACCAGCATGATCCACATCCACATCGGCATGCCGCCGTCGTCGGACGCGGGGTCGTTGGGGTTGCCCGAGAACATCAGGTCGCCGTCGATGGTGATCAGGACGTCGGTGTTGATGCCCGTCACGGTGTAGACGCCGTCCACAGGGGAGATCGGGTTACCGTTGGCCTCCACCTCGATGGAGCCCTCGATGACCTGGTAGTCCGGGAGCTCGGAGACGGTGAAGGACACGCGTCCGTTGCCCGAGTCCAGGAGGGTGTAGGTCAGTCCGGGGGAGCAGTCGAAGGTGACTATATGGCTGCCCACGTTCGTGGATCCAGACCCTGTGGTGGAACCCCACATCGCATAGATGTTCGTGGGTCCATACAGGGGAGCTTTTGGATCGAACAGGCTGTTGCCTCCGTCATCACCGGGGACGTACCATCCCTTGAACTCGTATCCATCCCTTGATGGATCCTCGGGAGTGATCACGAACGGAGTACCGACCTTAACGGGATAGGTTGTGTCGATTGTGTACTGGCGTACGACTTTGTCCCTATCGTAGAAGGTCACTTCGAAGCTCTCCATGTTGACATGGAGAGCATTCACCTTGACGATGGCCTTCTGGTTCTCGACGGTCTGTGTGATCGTGACCTTGTCATAACCTGTGAGGTCGACAGATGCGGTGCCGTTGCTGTTCTCGACGACCTTGAGGGGCTGCCCCGTCTCATCATCGGTGGCATTCCACACCGAATCGACATCGTCGAAGTACGGTTTCAAAGTCAGATGATCATTGTAGCAGTAGACCTCATCATCCTGGACGATTTCCTCGCCCGCCGCATCGGAAGATGGGATCAGGACGACGGCAGTCGCGATGACTGCCAGGGTCACTGCGATTAGCAACATCTTTTTCTGCATGTTATCCTCTTCGTTTTGGGCGGGCCCGAAGGCCCGCCATAGTTAATCTGTTTGTTCAGAGTTCTTCGATTCAAGGGTTGGATTCGATAGTGAATCCGGCCCCGGGAGCTCCAGTGGGGTTGATGGCCACATTGATCTTCAGTACCTGGACGTTGGTTCCTATGGAGACCTCGATGTAGTAAACACCGGCACCTTCGGTGGGGATGCCACATTCATACGGTTTTGCATCGGTACCACTGCCTGAGACATCGAGAGGCGCGCGAGACAGGCTGTCGGTTTTATATTTGATTGCCGAAACAGTCGGCGTCTTGTCAGATTCGACCTGAAGCGTGATCGCATCATCACCAGTTCCATTGGACATGACGTAGTATTCGTTGCCTCCATTCGGAACGAGCACTTCATCCTCTCCCTTAATCAGAGTGATCTTGACCGTTCCCTCGGCGACCACTGTAATAGAAAGGCTACCGCTATATTCAGCACCGGTGGTCTTGTCACGAGCGACAATGGATACATCATTGACTGTTTCAGCAGCTATAGGCATACCTCCGATGGAGAAACCACTAGAATATGCACTGATGCTAAGTCCCTCTGGAAGGTTGTACGCATACCACTCGTAAACCGTGCCGTCGATGTAGTTAGGATCGTCAGCAGTCAACTTGACATTGTAGTTCACAGCGGAATCTTGGTTCTGAGTAAATGTCGCAGTGTTATCCTCGATTTCAAGAGTGCCGCCAACCCTGACGTTAACTTTCAGGGTATAATACACAGACTCGAGTTCAAGACTGGAAGAGCCATTTGTTCCGTCGGGATTGATGATCACATCCAGTTTGAACTTAACAGTGTTGGACGAAGTGACGGCTGTACCGGCAGGTTCGATGGTAACGGCTATGACACCCGAGGTGGAGTCTGACGGGGTGAAATCGAATGTACTCTCGACTTTCACTGCACTGGATGAGCCGGTTGTATTGTCAGTCTTAGAGTAGATTTCGGTATAATCCCCGGTATCTCCTGTTGTGTTGACGATGTTTGCCGACAGAATGACCTTGTGGGGAAGTCCTGCATAAGCACTCTGGTTGTATTTCACATCGACAGATGCGGACGTGGATCCATCCACGTAGACTGTGCCCAGGTCGTAAGGTGTCTTTTCAGAGCCGTCTCCGACAGCCTCAACCTCCGAGGGCATGGATACGAACGCCACCGCTCCGGATGCGATCATGACGACAACCGCGAGCAGTGCCATTGCTTTGCTGTTCATTCTTCATTCTCCTTTCTTTCTTTACGCGGGATCCCCCGCATCAAACGGTTTCAAACGGTTTCCTCCGAATGCGCACTCCAGGTGCGCTTGAATGTCATCCCGGTCATGCTCCCACCACCGCGGGGTGGATGACCAGCGTCAGCTCCACAGGACCCAGAGTCAGGTGCATGGTCCCGACGACCGTCCCCTCCGGGAACCCGGAGATCAGAAGGCTGCCGACGCCGTCCGCCCCCTCGATGAACCTGAAGCTGACCGTCGCCCCGTTCACAACGGCACTGTAGGTACCAGAACCGACCGATACGATCGCATGCGTCCCGTTGACGTCGTCGCTCTGGACGATGATAGTCATGGTCGTGGTCTCCCCTGTTAGTCCCTCGCCGGTCAACGGAGGCAGGGCGTACAGGTCCAGGACGGTGCTCAGACCGAAGCTGTCCCCGTCGACCTCTCTGACTACATCTCCGGATCTCGTGGTCCAGGCCTGCCTGGAGGATGTCTCTCCGGAGAAGGTGCCGATCGCTGTGAAATCCTGTCCGAACGACGGCTTCACGGAGCCATCGGTGACGTACCACACGGTCACATCCGTCGGGAGATTTGATTCCAACAGGTTGCCGTCCACGGAATAATATCTGATCTCGTAGGGAATCGCATCAAGCCTCAGAATCAGCTTCCCGTCGACGGGCGTCCCGCTGGCATCCTTGAAACCCTGGACGGATGCGGTGATGGTTCCGACGGTGTTGTACGGGAACTCGATCGTCCATGCCTCGCCCTCTGTACCGGTGTAGCTGGTGGTCCCGTCAGGCCCGGACAAGGAGAGCGTGAATCCTCCGAGGTCCGTGACCTGCACATCCTCGACGAACAGCTCGACCGTCACCTCCACGTACCTGACGACGAGGGTCAGATCCCCGAACCAGACGGGGTCCCCGGTGACCCTGAACTGATACGAGCTTCCGATCTGCACGACACCGCCGTATCCGGACAGGGGAAGGGTGTAGCTGTTGCCTTCTGCAGATGTAACCGGGACGATGGTGATGATGTCGCCGTCGTACACCTTGGTCGACTGCTTGGAGAGAGCACCGGACCCTCCCTCCCAGCTGTAGGTCATGCCCTCTATTCCAACACCCTTATTGAGACTGAAATCAACCAGCCTGTGAACGTGGATCACCAGGTTCAGATCGTCACTCAGGTTCACACTGTAGTTGTCACCCGATCTCTGGGACAGGTCCGACAGGCTGCCGTTATCATTGGCCTCCTGTCTGGACCAGTGGTACTCGGAAAATACGAATCCGGACTCGGTCGTCTTTCCGACCTTCACACCCAGGTCCAATGATGCGGTTCCGTTCGACGTCTCCACCACGAACGAGAGACGGTTGTTGCGGGAGTCCAGATCCGCGGTCTTGCCGGAGTACGTGACCCTGACGACCTCGCCGTCCTCGAGGATGCTGCCGATGCTGTCGTCGAACTCCACGGTGACCCTGTACCCGAGGATCACAGAGACCTCCAGAGTCACCTTCGCACCGTTCTCGTTCTGAAGGGGCACCGTGAACGTGAGATCGGAACCTCCGGTCTCGCCGACGTCCTTCCCCTCCAGCTTGGAGCTCTCGATGCGGTAGCTGTGATCTGCGTCATCCAGCGACAGGGTGAACGTGCTCTCGTACTGCACGGTCACGGTGCCGGTCAGTTTGGAACCAGAAAAGATCCAATCTACACCCTCTGGCAGTTCGATGTCTCCTGAATCCTCTACTCCGGAGATCTCGATGGTCATGGTGTAGGAGTCCGCCTCCCATGGGAGGTAGAGGTCCGTGTCGAAGTACAGGATATCGTCGAAAGAGAATTCGGTTCCTGCGGCATCCACCCACGAATCGCCGTTCAGATGGTATCCGGCGCGCCCATTGTCCTCCTGTTCGTAGATCTGGATGCGCCTATCCGCATTCTCTGAGATGTTGTTGTACCCAGCTTCATGGAGGGATTCCCCGGGAGAGACGTACACGGTGGAGTGCGTGAGGATGACGCCGTTGCCGTGGAAGGTAACCTCTATGGCGCATCCTGCGTAGAGCGTCACGGACTCGTTCACCGGCGAGGACATCCTGAACTTCGTCAGATGGTTCGGATCGGTGAACCATCCGTACAGGTGCTCCTCGTAGTTGAACACCTCGTTTCCTACTGAGGCATCCATGTCGAGCATCATCTCGAACGCCCGCTCGTAGGTGAGATCGTCCACCACTGTCCCCACCTTGAACCATGCGGTCTTCGTGGAGAGCGATGCCTCGTACTCGAAGGCCATGGGCTCCGGAAGGGTGCCGTCCGCATCCGCGGCGACCCATGTGAGCTCATAGGGCTCCTCCATGGTCCCGGCACCGGTGTGTCTCAGGTACATGTCGGCCTTGGTCTCTAGGTCATGGTACGAGACCCCCACATCCACAGACTCCACGGTCTGGATGTTGACCTTCACGACGATCTCCCTCTGATAGGTCCCGTCGGCGGAGCCGGGGACGGATTCGCCGATGGTGATGGTGAAGGAGCCGCTGCCCTCACCGACGTAGTCGAAGGCGATGGTCGATATCCTGACGCCCGTCCCCTGACCGAGGTATTCCTGGGTTCCGGAATTCACGGGATGGAACAGGTTGCCGGAAGTGTCCGAGTATCTGATGACGTTCCATCCGCTGATGCCCAGATGCGTCATGTCAGACCACATGCTGATCTCGGGACTCTGGAGTGTGGATTGGTATCCAGTGAAGTGATAGTTGCGGGGGCCTGCGGCGGTGGGGAGGTCGATGTACCCCCTCCCCGAGTAGCGGTTGCCGGTACCGGTTGGAGTGACCATCACCGTCACGAATATGTTCACGATGTTGTCCTTGGGCGACAAAGGCTCCACATACATGGAGACCGTCAGATCGATCATGTTGATCGGGATGCCGCCGACGCTGTTTGTCGCGACCTCGGCGAGATGGATCGTCACCGTTCCTATGCTCCCCGAGCTTCCGTAGCCGAGCCTGTAGAGCTCGATGGAGAGCAGGACGGAATCGAGATGCACCGTGTTGCCCCTGCTTACGACATCGTAGCCGTCGGAGGCGTCGACGCTGAAGACCCTCTCGAACATACCACCCTTGTAATCGTGTGTAATCGCGGAAACGGTGGAAATGCTTCCCTCGGAACCTCCGGCAGATGAGGAGTCAGACAGTTCCATGCCGAGGAACATCGATCCGCCGACCTTCTTCATCAGCAATTCCGTATCATCGGTGTAGTTCCCGTCTGTTTTCAGGGAACCGTCGAAACTCTCGAAGTCCTCCTTCTCTACGACCAGGACCCCGCCCTGTATGGTGGGGGACACGTAGCTTCCGAGGTAGACGAACATGGACCCCTTGGACAGCATGGGGAGGACGAAGTCCGTATCGACCCTCCATGAGTACTTGGATGTGTAGTTCAGCTGCTCGTTGACGGTCATGTATCCGGCGATGTACCAGATGTGGATTCCGTCGGAAGTTATCAGCAGACTGGCCTCCTCCGCCCCGTCGTCGATCATGAACCCGGATTCGCCGTCCTTGCCGTTGCTGAACGCGAACGCCCCGTAGTACGTATCCCCGTCAGGACGGGACATGAGCGTGTATCCGGAGACGGTTCCGCTTTCTTCGGTGCGGATCTCAAGAGATATGCCATTGTGGAGGACGACGGTGTTGCCGGGAACCTCCCCGTTCACGGGCACGCAGTCCGACTTGGTGGCTACCGTACCGTCCACCTCGCTCCTGTACTCCGAGATACCGGTGGTCTCGCGGTAGAGTTCCAGGTTGGATCCGTCGAGCACCACCGTCCCGACGTTGGCGATGGTGAGAAGCTTGGTCAGCTCCGTGGCACCCGCGTCAACGGAGCCCTCCAAGGCGATGTCGCTGTCCTCTATGCGCAACTCGTCCGCCTGCTGGATGGACTTGATGTTGTAGACGTTGTTCTGCACGTAGTCGTGGATGTAGATGCTGACGTCGAATCCGTCAGCGACCTTGCTGTAGTTCCCCTCTCCGAGGATGTACCCGTAGATGCTGATCTTGGCGGCGTTCGGCGCCTCCCCTGGCTTCGAAGATGGGTATCCGGGGAACGTTCCTCCACTGATGCTTGTCGCGTTCGCCGAGATCTCGATGCCGACATCGCCGTGGACAAGGACCTCCCCCGCATGGGACTGGTCTATGTTCCCGCCACCGTAGATCGAGTTGAGCCTGAGGCCGATTGTGTCGCTACTGGACATGGCCGGGACGATGCCGTAGCTGCGGTCTGCCGCCTCTACAGCCGCCGTACCTATGAGGATGCTGATGTCCGTGTAGGACTGGCCCTGGAACCCTCCTCCGAAGACCCCCTGCATGACCACGCCTGCGATCAGCAGGACGCGGGTGCTGTATGAGTTCCCGTTGCTGCCGTCTCCTCCGTCCCTGCTGCCGCCGTAGACGTTCCCGTTGACGTATGCGCCGTTGACGACGACGGTGCGGTCTGCATCCATGATCGAAACACTTGGATTGGAACCCATTCCACCGCCGTGGACGTCACCGTTGACCGTTACCCCTTTGCCGAGGATGACGTACGCCTCGTCGGAGACTGTCGATTTGGCATATTCCCCTCCGCCGAAAACCGCATACTGGGAGTTGATGGTGCCTACAGTTGCCGAGCCTTCTATGATGACAGCGATCCTGACTGCCTTGACTGTGGCTTCCGCACCCTCCCCGCCACCGAAGACCGCTTCGTATGAACCGCCATCTATACCCACGCCAATCTGACTAACTTCGACGGCGCCGCTCTGGCCTCCGCCGTAGACGGAATCTCCTACCGAAGTGTCTGTGAGGTCGAGGGAGACCGAGGAAGCATAGACGGCACCCTGCAGGCCTCCGCCGTAGACGGAGTGCATAATGCTGGCCTGGTCGATGTCTACGGACACAGTGGATGCAGTAACATTGCCGTTGTAGCCACCTCCGTAAACCGATCCTGTACTGATGCCGGAACCTGCACCCGACACCGTGATGGTGACATACCCTGAACTGAGAACCACGTCTCCATTATACCCGCCACCGTAGACGCTTCCATACACTGTACCTAAAACCGACACGCTAACGGATGCATTGGTGTTTCCAACATCTGCATTCTGACCTCCGCCGTAGACAGAACCGCTTTCTGTCTCGGTTCCGACTTTGCCGGTGGATAAGATCGTCACTTCGGTGTTGCCCTCAACAACTCCGTTCTCACCTCCGCCGTAGACGGAGCCTTCGACAACACATCCGACGGTGGTGCTCGTAGAACCTATCACAGCACTAACATCGGACTTTCCAGAGACCCCCTCGCCACCGCCGTACACGTTCCCGGTCACAATGGCGGATCCGGTTATCGAGACTGTGATGTCTCCTTCGATGCTGGCGCAGCCATCATGCGTTCCGCTGGCACCCTGACCTCCGCCTGCACCCTGACCTCCGCCGTAGACGGACCCTATGATTCCGCCGGTTATGGTGATACTCACATCACCGATTACCTTGGCCGGGCCTGTGATGTCGCTTGCTCCGGGGCCGCGTGGATTCTCACCCTCTTTCGCGTTGAAGTTGTAAACTGGATCCTCGCCACCTTTGCCTCCTCCGTAAACAGAGTCGATGCTCCCTTCCCCGGAGATGGATATAGTAACTGTCATGGTGCTTTGACTAACGCCAACGGTACCCCTGAATCCTCCGCCATAGACACCACCTATGTCAAGTCCTTCATTCCCATCTATGCTGATCGAGGTAGTTCCGGTGCTGGGATAGTCCGGCTTCGCCCAGATGTCCCAACCTCCGCCGTAGACGTTACCTATCGTAGGCGATCCCGTGATGTGTATGTGGGCGTCATCCACCGGAGGGGTGTCACCATAGCTGTTTCCATCCGTCACACTTCCGCAGAGCAGCTCTATGGTGGGTTTTCCAGAAACGGTGACGTAGGTGCTGTCTGTATGGGAGTTTGCCTGTCTGCCCCCTCCCTGGACGGCGTAGATTTTGGCATCTCCTGATATCGTCACATGCGAGCTTCCGACGGTCCCGAACCTGGAACCGCCTATGACGGTGCTCATGTCGCCTCTCGTCCAGGTCTTCTCCCCCACCTTACCTACGGTATGGGCGTTGACGTTCCCTCCGACAATCAGAACGTAAGTGTTGTCCACATGAGCATTGACGCTTCCACCGATCACGGATTCGAGCACGGAAGTGGTTCCGGCAATGGTCACATGAGTCTCGGATATCTCTTCAGTGTATCCACTGTTGCCGTTTCCGTCAGCACCGCCACCACCTATGATGTTGGAGTAGGTTCCACTGAATATCCTGACATCTGTAGGACTGCTGTCTGAACTCCCAGAACGAGGACCACCTGCCACCTGGACATAAGAACCGTTTTCCTGACTACAACTCACATTCGTTCCCAGGATGAATCTATTGAAATTCGCATAGATTCCAGTATGATCCTGCGAAGTCGTCCCGCCGCTTCCTTGGAGTTTTACGTTATCGATGATGACGAAACGATCCATGCTCCAATTGTTGAAATTTAATGTTTTGATGTTATTCGAGTCCAAACTGCGAATTGTGACCGACTTATCTATGGTGCGTGTGTCTATACTACCATAATTTCCACACAGAAGTATGATACTCCGATAAGGTCCTGCCGAATCATCGATTCCATCTAGCCATATGTATCCATCTAATGCATGTTCAAAATCTGTTGCTTCGCTTTGGGAATATCCCACTTCTGGATTTACAACTTGCCAAGATGCGTCACCATCGACATACCTTACACTTGATAAGGTGTCCCAGGTTGCTACAAGATGGATGTCATCGCCTTCATCCGCCAAGCTTGTTCCTGGATGAATGACGTCGTTGCCTGTAACATCCCCTTGGGAGTTGGCCAGTTTCCATCCGGTGAATACGATGGTTCCTTTCTCAACATAACTATTGATGGAATACCAGTTCTGGACTGTTCCAGACGCTTTGCCGCATATCCCATCCGACCAAAATTGGGGATTGTACTCGGCGATCGGTATGCCGTAGTACTCGATCTCTATGGAACGCTTATCGAAGCTGTTGTCATTGTATTCGTTCGATGGCGCATCCCCAACATGATATGTCACGGTGGAGGTGCTTTCAACCTCTGCATCTGAACCAATCAGGAAAGACAATGAGGAAAGAACAACAACGGCGACCATGAGCGTGGCTATCGTCAGAGCGGCAACCTTTCTGCCCGCTGGTCTTCCCGCGTTTCTGCCCACACTGGTCCTTCCGATCACACTTCCAGAAGCCATTTCTCCCTTCCCCCAGTCATATGATTGCCGTTCTCGCCTTTCGAAGCCTCCTCTCCGATATCCGTACATATGTACATTTTTCAGGCATATCAAGGATTCGGAGCTTCGAATTATCCGTTAAAACCTCGTCGATTTTGAAATACTATTTAAAGCTGACCCTATGTAAAATCCGTATTTAAGTCGGATTAAGAAATTTATATCAGTGTTCCGATTATTGATACAATGAAACGGATGTCCAGTCCCCCCCCCCTCATTTTGTATCAATAACAACGTTAATATCTATGAAATAGACAAATGTCCATTGAATTAAAGAACCTGTTAGACGCGAATGGAGGCATACGAAGGCCCTGCGGATCCTCCCTCCCCTGCATGGTCTAAACTTCTCACATTTCCTTCAATAATCCAGAACACTGCTGAAAACGACAATACCTGTAATCTATACATGGATATATAATCCAATAACCTACGCATCCAACCCTCCGAAATCCCACGGAAGACCCTCCTCGCAAGCCATATATTAACTACAAGAAGAGATTCCCTCCCGATTCCGATGTCACTCAGGATCCACAACACCCTCACCAACTCCGTCGAGGAGTTCAAGCCCATCGAGCCCGGGAAGGTCAGGATGTACGTCTGCGGCGTCACCGTCTACGACGACATCCACATGGGCCACGCAAGGAGCATGATTGTATTCGACATGGTGGCCCGCTACCTCCGCTACTCCGGATACGAGGTCACCCACGTCACCAACTTCACCGACGTGGACGACAAGATCATAGCCCGCGCGGCGCAGGAGGGCGTGGAGCCCCTGGAGCTGTCCGCCAGGTACATCCAGAAGTACTTCGAGGACTCCGCCAGGCTGGGCATCAACCGCGCCGACATATACCCGAAGGCGAGCGAGTGCATCGGCGACATCATATCCATGGTCCAGAGGATCATCGACAACGGCTACGCCTACGTGGCCGACGACGGCAGCGTCTACTTCGACGTCTCCAAGGTCGAGGACTACGGAAGGCTCACAAACCAGACCGTGGACCAGCTCCAGTCCTCCGGCCGCATCGCCGCCGACCCCTACAAGAAAGGGCCCCTTGACTTCGCCGTCTGGAAGGCAGCCAAGCCCGGCGAGGTCTCCTGGGACTCCCCCTGGGGCAAGGGCAGGCCGGGATGGCACATCGAGTGCTCGGCCATGATCTACCGCTACCTGGGCGAGCAGATCGACATCCACGGCGGAGGGAACGACCTGATCTTCCCCCACCACGAGAACGAGATCCTGCAGACCGAGGCCGTCACAGGCAAGCCCCTGGCCAACTACTGGATGCACAACGGCATGCTGCAGGTCAAGGGCCACGGCATGTCCAAGGAGGAGAAGATGTCCAAGTCCCTTGGCAACTTCTTCACCGTGAAGGACGTCCTCGCCAAGTACGACACCCGCACCGTCAGGTTCTACTTCCTCAACACCCACTACATGAGCCCCCTGGTCTACGGGGAGGACATGCTGAAGGAGGCCGAGGCCGCGCTGGGAAGGCTGACCAACAACTACAGGGAGCTGCAGGCCTACGTTCGCACCGCCCCCGAGGGCCCCACCGACGAGGCGCTCGTAGATTCGTTCAAGAAGAAGTTCACCGACGCCATGGACAACGACTTCAACACCCGCGAGGCCATCGGCGTCATGTTCGAGATGGCCACCGAGTCCAACAGGGCCATGGCAGACCGCGCCATGACCTCCGGTACCGCCCTGGCCTGGATGGGCCTGCTGAAGGAGTTCGACTCCGTCCTGGCCATCCTCCCCGAGGACGCCGAGACCGGCGAGGACCTGGACTCCGTAATGTCCATCCTTGTGGACCTGCGCCAGGAGCTAAGGAAGCGCAAGATGTACGACCTCGCCGACATGATCCGCGACCGCGTCAAGGATGCCGGGTTCTCCCTGGAGGATTCGGCGGAGGGCGCCAAATGGAAGAGGCTCTGAGGAGGAAGGCCGTCCTGACCCTCGGCGGGGCCGTCAGGCTCCCGCAGGGTTACGAACTGCCGGTCAGGATGTCCCACTCCACAGCCGGCCCCGGCGCCGGCTTCGGCTCCGCGGTGTTCGCCTTCGAGGGCTGCCGCGTCAAGAAGTCCGTGTCCTACGACGAGGGCGAGTTCGAGCTTGTGGTCGGGAAGAGGGGGAAGCTGTCCCTCACCAGGAAAGGCAAGCCCTTCGTCCCCAGGGTGACCATAGAGCCGGTGGTCCGCCACTGCCCGGAGCAGGCGTTCTTCAACCTGGACCCCAGATGCATCTACAGGTGCGCCTACTGCACCTCCCCGCTGCTGGACCCGTCCGAGGACAAGCACCTCTCCACCGAGCGCATAATGGCCATGCTGGATGAGTCGATGGAAGAGTTCGACGTCAAGGCCGTCTCGTTCACCAGCGGCGTCGTGGGCGACGTGGACTCCACCGTGGCCAGGTTCGTGGATGTCGTCAGGGAGACCAGGGCCAGGTACCCGGACGTCCCCATTGGAGTGGAACCATACGTCTCCACCCCGGAGCACATCAGGATGCTCAAGGACGCCGGCGCGGACGAGATCAAGCTGAACCTCGAATCGCCGAGGAGGGACATCTTCGAGAGGGCCTGCCCCGACCTGGACTTCGACGGGATACTCGACCTTTTGAGAATCGCCGTCGACGTGTTCGGGAAGGGCAAGGTGATCTCCAACATCATCTACGGCATGGGCGAGAGCGACGCCGACCTGGATGTCGCCATGGAGAGACTCTGCTCCATGGGCGTGCTCCCGGGCCTGAGGGCCCTGAGGGTCAACGACCTGAACCGCGCCAGGCTCATGGAGGCGGGGATCAGATGCGAGCAGGTCTCCCCCGAGCGCGCCATGAGGCTGGCCGAGATGCAGAAGAGGGCCATGGGCAGGCACGGCCTGACCACCGAGACCTCAGAGACCATGTGCTTCTCGTGCAAATGCTGCGACCTGGTCCCGTTCAGGGACTTCTGAGAACCGACTGCCGCTGACGCGCATCGCCGCGTCAGGGATCTTCCCTTTTACCGATCCTCTCCACCGCCGCATCCAGCAGCTGGCAGGACTTGCAGCTCCTGCCCACCGTGGGCTCCCCGCACCTGGGGCAGGGGTGGAGCTCGGACTGGGTGTACTCCCTGTGGAGCATCGGCCTGAGGGTGTCGAACGAAGATAGAATGCTGAACTTGGCCCCGGGGGTCCTCGACTCCAGGCCGTCTATCAGGTCCCTGTACTGGTTCCTGAGGGCCTCCTGCCAGTACGGGCAGACCCCGTCCCAGAACTCCATACCGGACACCAGCGCGTAAAGCAGGGTCTCCTTCTCCGGGATCGTCCTGAGGGGCATGAACCTGGGGACCAGTCCGGACTGGACCCTCTCGTGGGGCCCCATCCTGGCCAGTCTCTCAACATCCCCTCTGACGAAGTTCATCATCACGGACTGAGCCATGTCGTCCAGGTTGTGGCCGGTGGCGAGGTACGTGGCGCCTATCTTCCTGGCCTCGTCGTTCATCAGCCTCCTGCGGAACACGCCGCAGTAGGTGCACGGGCTGGAGTCCCCGGACACCGGCGCCACCTGGTCCATGGTGACGCCCAGCTCCGAGAACGACCTGAGGTGGAACGCGATGCCATTGGCCTCGCAGTACCTCCTGACGATGTCCACGCTCGGAGGACGGTAACCATCTATGCCCTCGTCGATGGTGATGGCGTGGACCTCCACGCCGTTCCTGGGGCCGAAAACGGACGAGATCATCCTCAGGGCGACCATGCTGTCCTTCCCTCCGGAAACAGCCACGGCGATCCTGTCGCCGGCGTGCACGTCGATCTGCTTCCTGATCTCGCGCTTGACCCTGCGGTCCACGTAGCGCATGAAGTGCCTGTCGCACAGATGCGTACCGTTGTACCTGACGAACGTCACCGCCTCGCGGTCGCAGAGATCGCACCTCATCGTCCTCCTCCTCGAGGGCCTCCTCGATGATGACCTCCATCTTCTGCGCCAGGACCTTGGAGGGTATGTCCGGAAGGGACACCATGATCAGCTTCCCGGTGCTGTCCGTTGTCTGCTCTATCCTCATCACCCCGACCCTGTCCAGGTCCTTGAGGTACGACCAGAACTGGGTGTGCTTCCTCGGGATGATCCCGAACTCCTCGCACACTATGTGGTAGGTCTTCTCAACATGGGCGGCGGAGACCGAGGGGCTGTCCTTTATCGCCCTGGCGGTGGCCAGCACCACGGCCATCTTGCCGATGCTGAGGGACCTGAGCTTGGACTCGGACACCGAGCTGTAGATCATGGCCTTGGCGGCCCTGACGTTCTCGATGGTCACCTCTCCCTCCACCTCCTCCTCGGCCAGGTTCGCGGCGCGGTCGAGGAGCTCTATGGCCACCCTGGCGTCCCCGTACTCGGAGGCGTGCTCCGCTATGAGGTCCAACGCGTCCGAGGTTATCCTGCCCGGGTAGAGGGCCTCCTCGGCCCTGGCCTCCACGATCTCCCTCAGCTCCCTCCTGGAGTAGCGGTTGAACTTCACGGTGTTGGTCCTGCGGAAGGTGGACTGGGAAGCCTCGTCCAGGTAGGACTCCAGGGGCTCCTGGGATATCAGGATCACGGACACCGGGGCGTTCCTGGGGGTGTCGGTCCTGGTGAGCTGGTAGACCACGTCCACGGACCCCCTCTTCAGGAGCACGTCCACCTCGTCCAGGACCACCACCAGCCCGCGTGCGGACACCGAGAGGTGGGAGACCATCGCCCGGGCCATCTCGTCCACCGAGAAGCCGCGGTCCGGATACCCCTTGTCGTAGTGGCGGACGATCTGCAGCAGCACCCCCGCCTCGGATGTGTTGCGGCAGTTGATCATTATCGGGTCCACCGGCCTCCCGGCCTTGGACATGTAGTCTGTGAGGTCGGCCAGGAACCTGCTGGCCGTGGCCGTCTTACCGGTTCCGACGCTGCCTGTGAGGAACGCGGTGCAGGGCCTCCCGGAATCGGCCAGGGGCCTGAACAGGGTCTCCATCTTCGACATCTGGCCCTCCCTGTGGACCAGGTTCCTCGGGACGTAGGAGTAGTCCAGCTTGGACCCGTCGCGTATGATGGTGGAGGCCCTCTCGAACATGTCAGTTCCTGCTGAAGCGGGTGAATCCGGAGCATGGGAGCACGTCGATGCCGTGCCGCTCCCACACGTCGCAGATCAGGTTGACCCCCAGTGAGTCCGAGGACATGTGCCCGGAGATCACCAGGTTCACGTTGTTCTTCCTGGCCTCGTCGTAGTGGCTGTCGGGGAAGTGCATCCCCACCACCGTGCCGACGCCGGCCTGGGCCAGCTTCTCGTACATCTCCTTGGGGGCGGAGGTCCCGCCAGTCATCTTGCATATTATCCTGCCGCACCTGGCGTCCTTCTTCCCCACCATGATCTCCGGAGGTGAGTTGTACCTGGCGGCCTGCCTGAACTCCGGCTCCCTGTAGAGGACGTCTACCAGGTCGCCCAGGGTCCTGGGCTCCGCACTGTCGAAGAGGTCGGTGAGGTACCTCTGGACCATGTTGTCCGCAGGGGAGTGGACGTTGAACAGCGGTATCCCCAGGAGCCTCGCCGCGTCGGCGCCCTGGTTGTAGTTGGAGCCCATCACCCCGCGGAGGACGTCGTCCATCCTCGGCCTCATGAGCCCCTCGGCAACGTTGATCGGTACGCCGGCCTCGTGGAACATGTCGGTCTGCATCCACATGACCTCCGGGAACTTCGTCCTGGCGGTGCCGATGGGATGGTGGGCGACCAGCGCCGAGACCGTCCTCCCCTTCTCCCTGAGCCTGTCTGCCAGGAGCACCTCGGCGGGCCCGATGTCGATGCCCCACATGAGGCACTCTGCCTCGATGTCGCGGGCCTCGTCGGCCATCACCGAGAAGCGGGAGTCTGTGTAGGGGTTCCACAGCCTCTCCGGGTCGAACAGCTCCCTCCTGTCGTCGGGGAGCTTGTCGTAGGCCTCCTTCGCCCTGTCGAGGACCCTCTGAACCTCGTCCGCGGGACGGGGGTCCCTCTCCATTCCGGCCCTGATGGCCAGCTCGTAGGCCTCGTATACCTTCATGACCGGTGGTTAACACTGGAAGGTTAATTGAGTTTGTGGCTTCGTACCGGGATCGCAGCCGCACAGGTCCCACCGCGCTCGGGACCGGGCTGGAAGCGCTCGGTCCCCTTCCCTGTCTCCTGACCCCTCCGGGTCGGACCCGCAGGCATCCAGGAACTCCGACAGGGAGTCCATCATCTCGCAGAACATGGCCACCTCCTCGGGGGAGTACCTCTCTCCGAGCATCGCGGAGGCCCTGCCGAACAGCCTGCTCTCCATCCGGTAGTCCTCCATGCTCCTGTCGGACAGCCTCAGGTTCCTGACCCTGCCGTCGTCCTCGGACCTCTCCCTGACCACGTAGCCCTTCTCCACCAGGCGGTTGACCGTGGAGGTCACCGTGGCCTTCGTCACCCCCAGCATCTCGGCGATCTGGGACGACGTTATCCCGGGGTTGAACCCTATGAGGTCCATGTAGAGGATGGTGATGTACGGCAGCCTGTCGGTGCCGTGGGTGAGCTCCGACATGCGTATCTCCAGCATGGAGGTGCTCACGTAGAACCTCTCCAGGCTGGCCTTGACGTCACTCCCCATGGGACAGCCTCCCCTCCCTCACCGCCGCCGAGAGGATCAGCGCGACTATTGCGAACAGGACGCCGAACACCATGGCGAACCCGAAGCCCTCCAGGAACGTCGCCGGATCGGTGGAGGAGATGTCCGCACCCCCGATGCCGGACCCGAACCCGAACAGGCCGGCGAAGGACGCCGTGCCCAGGGCGCATCCGAAGTATATGAAGAACGACAGCAGCGACGAGGCGCTGGGCCTGTCCGCGTCCGGCACGTTCTCAACCATCCTGCTCCCTATGGGCCCTCCGGCTATGCCCCATGTGGTGCCCAGGAGGAACAGGCCGACGACCAGCAGGGAGGTCTGGTTCACGTCCATCACGGCGAACATGGCCAGCGCGAACACCATGCACATGCAGCCGATGATCACGAAGATCCTGTTGCCCATCCTGTCCGCCAGCTTCCCTATCCACAGGCAGAACACCAGCGTGGCCACGGCGGGGATCAGCAGGTACAGGCCGCTGCCGATGGTGTCCAGGCCCATCTCGATCTGCAGGTAGAACGGCAGCAGGTACAGGCAGCCCATGTAGCATAGGTTGATCAGGATCAGGGCTATGATGGCCGCCACCAGCCTGGGGTACCTGAAGAGGTACAGCTTCAGCACCGGGTCGGCGGACCTCCTCTCGGCCATGACGAAAAGGGCCAGGCACACGATGCACACCACCAGGCAGACCGCGGAGAGCGTGTCGAAGCCGTGGCTGGGCGAGGACTCGACCACGTAAAGGCCGGTGACCATCATCACGAACAGCAGCGCCGCGCCCCTGACGTCGAATCCGGGGGACTGGAATCCGGTGTCCTTCGGAACAGCGCGCACGGCGATGGCGGCGGCCACGATGCCTATGGGCACGTTGATGAAGAACACCAGGTGCCAGCTCATCATCTCGGCCAGGACGCTGCCCAGCGTCGGGCCCACGGCGGCCCCGAGCGACGTGCCCAGTATGCTCACGGACAGCGCGAAGGCGGTCATCCTCCGGGGCAGGAACTTGACGCAGACCATGAACGCGGTGGTGGCCATCATGGCCGCGCCCACGCCCTGGACCGCCCTGAACACCAGCAGGACCTCCAGCGAGAAGGACAGGCCGCAGGCCAGGGAGCTGAGGGCGAAGATCAGGAGCCCGGAGACGAACAGCCTCTTGATTGCCCCGCTGTCGGCGATCTTGCCGATGACCAGGATCAGCCCGGCCATGACCAGGAAGTACACCGTCACGACCCAGGAGGTCGTCCCCAGGCCGATGTTCATGTCCGCCGCGATGTCGGGCAGGACCACGTTGACTATGGTTCCGTCGAGACCGTCGAGGAACAGTGCCAGCGCAATGACCACGAGGAGCAGCCACTGCCTCCTCGGGTCCTCGATCACGTTATCCATGGCCGGCGGAATGGTTAGATGTATTTAACCATTGTTTTTGATTAGATATATCTAACCATATGACCCTGCAATCTCCGGAGACGTCCCTGTTTTACTTTGATCCCCATGGTTTCCACATTATCTGGACATTATACCCCACCTGTTATATACCTCAAATATGATGTGGTATACATGAGCGTGGAACCGGATCAATGGGCGAAGGACTGGCTCGCCGAACAGAGGTCCCGGGGCAGGACCGGACTCACGGTGGAGAAGAGGGGGAACTCCCACATAGTGAGATGGGCCACCACCTGGTGGGACTCCGTCGCCAAGAAGAGGCACAAGGAGTCCGTGTACTGCGGCGTCCTGTCGGAGGACGGGACGATAGTCGAGAGGCGCATCGACCACGAGAGACGCACGAGGTACTGCGCGTACGTGATGGACCTCATGAGGAGCATGGACGTCCAGATCGAGGACAAACCCATCATGTGGAGGTTCCTGAAGAGCCACCCGGGCGTGGAGCATGAGTTCAAGAGGATACACAGGATGGCGCAGGAGGAGCTGCCCGGATGCACCGAGAAGATCGCCGTGGTCCCTGAATCCGAAGAGCATTACGTGAGATACTCGATTCTTATCGAACAAATGACAATAGAACAGGCGTGGAAGGTTGTGGAGATTAACAGGAGGGTCAAGGAGAATGACATCGTCGTCAACTCAATCTGACGAGTACGACTGGCACGGATTCTATGAATTCGCCGAAGAGGTTTCCGAACGTGAAGACAAGGACGAGACCGCATATAGAGTGGCCATGGGCAGACCATATTATTCAGCATTTAATGTCGTCAGGGAGTATGCTCGTGACAGATACGGATTTTGGAGTGACACAAATGTCCACAACTCCCTAATTGACTTCTTCACGAGGTACAGTTACAATGAATATGATTCATTTTCGAGAGACCTCAGGAGTCTAAGGGATTTTCGCGTCGATTGCGATTACAGACGGTCGCATTTAAATAACCCTGACCGTAACTTGGAACTCTGTCAGAAAATGGCAAAGAGACTGATCGACTTCGTAGACAACGCATCGGCGTGACCCCAAACGCTTTATCAGCATTCGCCATCGGAGTGGACGATCGCCATGAACGAGATCTGGACGGAGAAGTACAGGCCGAAGACGCTTTCGGAGGTTGTTGGACAGAAGCACGTCACAGCGAGGCTGGAGTCTTACGTGAAATCCCGCAGCATGCCCCATCTCATGTTCACAGGTCCCGCCGGCACCGGGAAGACCACCTGCTCCCTCGCCCTCGCCAGGGAGATGTTCGGGGACGAGTGGAGGGGCAACTTCATCGAGCTCAACGCCTCCGACGAGAGGGGGATCGAGGTGGTCCGCGGCAAGATCAAGGACTTCGCCAGGACCGCCCCCATCGGCAACGCGGAGTTCAAGATCATCTTCCTCGACGAGGCGGACAACCTGACCTCCGACGCCCAGGGCGCCCTGAGGAGGACCATGGAGAAGTACTCCGGGATCTGCCGCTTCATCCTCTCCTGCAACTACTCGTCCAGGATCATCGACCCCATCCAGTCCAGATGCGCCGTTTTCAAGTTCAGGCCCCTGTCCCCCGAGGACATCTCCGGGTTCCTGGGGATGATCGTGGAGAAGGAGGGCGTCACCATCGACGAGGAGGCCATGGCCGGCCTCGTCCGCATCGCCCGCGGCGACATGAGGCGCGCCGTCAACTCCCTGCAGGTCGCCGCTTCCCTCGGCAAGCCCATCGACCTTGACCTGATCTATCAGACCGCGGGGCTCGCCAACCCAGAGGCGGTGAAGTCCATGCTGGAGACCGCCCTGGCCGGCAACTTCATCAAGGCCCGCGACTCGCTCGACGAGATCATGATCACCTACGGGCTCTCCGGACAGGACGTCATCAGGCAGATCCACGCGTCCATCTTCGACCTGGGCGTATCGGACTACGACAAAGTCAAGCTCATCGACAAGTGCGGCGAGATAGAGTTCAGGATCGTGGAGGGCAGCAACGAGAGGATCCAGCTCGAGGCCCTCCTAGCATACTTCATCATGATCGGCGGCAACGCCAGGTGAGCACCACCTCGCTGTGGTGACTCACCGGACGCGAGTCTCTCCTCGAAGCTATCGTGATAGTTGACTCCATGGATGGATCGCGCCATGTCAAATGTTTGATCGATTTTGAACAATCACCTACAAAATGGCCTCTTCGCAGATTTGTGTTGTAACGCCGTTGATTGCAAACAAGGTTCGAAAGCAGGCATGAGAGCGCAAATGTCTCCGTACTCGAGGGGAGGAACATTCACAAATACGGAGGGGGGGGGAACGGTTCGGAATTTATCGATTCAATGACCGTTAATAGTTTTTCGGCATTTTCGGTGACCCCCCTGTGAGCCTTTTATACCGCATCCGACGATGGAGAGACCATGGGGAGGAAGGGCAGGTCCGAGGGCAAGGGGTTCGTCACCAGGGTGTACCCCGCGTATCCCAACAGGACGCAGGAGCGCGAGATGCTGAGGCAGCTCGACGTCGCCAGGAGGGTGTACAACCACTTCGCCGGAATCTGCATCGACTGCCTGGTGGACGGCACCCACGTCCCCGATTTCTATGAGATGAACGGGGAGTTCACCAGAATGAGGGAGGATGACTGCCTGCTCAGGTCGATGAACTCCTACACTCTGAGGGAGACCATCACCCGTGTCTGTCAGGCGGTGGACAGATGCGAGAGGAGATCGCTGGAGGACGGGGAGCTCCACGTCCCCCGCATCAAGACCCCGTCCAGGTTCCGCTCCATATGCTTCGACCCCCGTTCTTCGAAGATTCGGAACAACCGCATATTCCTGAACAGGGAGCTTAGCATCCGCTGCAGGAACCTGTCCAAGCCCAAAGACGGCAGGGCCGTGACCGTGAGGGTTGTGCATAAGGGCACCGGGAGATGGTACATCCACATCACCTACGAGACCGACAGGCTGATCCGCGGGGAGATGGACGTGGAGGAACCGAACAAGGCCGA
>CALUOK010000025.1 GCA_944322255.1 Candidatus Methanomethylophilaceae archaeon
CCGTCGGGATGAATCCTGACGACATGTCGGATCTGTTTAGCCGGTAACGGCGTTACAACACGATTCGACGTAGAGCCACAAAATGTATGCGAATTCATGGAATACGACGACTTTTTGACACGATTCGACCTTGAAGCTGTCGGAGAACCGATGACTACAGGGAACGCATATCGGGGTACGACAGGAACAGCAGCAACATGATCGATGTCGTCGACCATCTGAGGAGCCAGGTCCCGAGGTACCAGTGCTGGGCCTGACCTCAGCCGTCCCTGAGGATCACCGGAGCCAGCCTGAGCACCGCCTCGTCCAGGACCTCCTGAGACGAGCACAGGATCAGCAGGCGGCTCTCCCTCGTCAGCGCCCGGTCGAAGACCGCACCGGCCTTCACCGCCAGGTACATCCCGGGGAGGTAGTCCCACTTCTTGTTCAGGAAGCGCACGTGCACGTCTATGCGACCGCATGCCAGGTAGGAGTAGTCTACGCAGGAGGCCCCGAACATCTTGAAGCGGCCCACGTCGTCGAAGCACCTGCTCATGAGGTTTGCCTGGCCCCTCCTAAAGCTCTCCGCCCTGCGGCTGAAGTCGCCGGTGGCCAGGAGGCACTGCCTCAGCGGTCTGGGGTCCGCGGTCCTCATCGGCCTCCCGTTGAGGAACGCCCCCTCCTCCGTTGCCACGAACATCTCGTCGAAGACCGGCAGGTAGATGCAGGCCATGGTCGGGACCCCGTCCTCCAGGAACGCCGCCTGCATGCCGAAAAACGGTATCCCGCGGGCGTAGTTCATGGTCCCGTCGATGGGGTCGAGCACCCAGCACCTCTCGCCCTCCAGGGCGTCCGGGTGGGTCTCCTCGGATATGACAGAGTCCCCCGGAAACTCCTCGGCGATCCTGGACAGCACGAACTCCTCCGTCCTCACGTCGGAGTCGGTGACCACATCGTACACTCCCAGCGTGGTCTCCTTGGCCTCCGCGGTGCGGTTCCCTCCGAGTACGATGGGGGCGGCCTCCCTGAAGACCCTCTGGATGAACTCCGCCTCGCGCATCATGCTATCAGTACCTGTTGTCAAAGACCCTGTTGGTCTTCTTCTCGCTCCTGGGAAGGTATCCGACGTTCACGGCCATAGGCTTGACCGTGATGTTCATCTTGGACTTGATCCGCTCCACCAGCTCCCTCTCCATGGCCGGCCTGTCCGCCTCGGGGCGGTCCGTCTCGAAGTAGACCGTGACCTGGTCCTTTCCCATCAGGTGGTCGATCATGACCTGGTACTCGCTGGTGGCCCCGTCGATGGTGGACAGAACCTCGTCGAACTGGGCGGGGAACATGTTGACCCCCTTGACCTTGATCATGTCGTCGGTGCGCCCGACGATGATGTCTATCCTGGGGAACCTGGAGCCGCAGGGGCACTCGCCCGGGATGATCCTGGTCAGGTCGTGGGTCCTGTACCTGATCAGCGGCGCGCCCTCCTTCCTGAGGGTGGTTATGACCAGCTCGCCCACCGTGCCGTCCGGGACGGTCTCCCCGGTCTTGGGGTCGATGATCTCGAAGTAGAGGTAGTCGTCCCACATGTGGATGCCGTTGCGGTAGTCGCAGCTGATCCCTATGCCCGGACCGTAGATCTCGGTCAGGCCGTAGATGTCGTAGAACTCCACGCCCAGGTCGTCGGCGATCTCCTGGCGCATCTTCTCGCCCCAGCGCTCGGACCCGATGACCCCCTTCCTGAGGGCCAGCCTGTCCTTGATGCCGCGCCTCTTGATCTCCTCCGCCAGCAGAAGGGCGTAGGACGACGTTGCGCAGAGGACGGTGGACTGCATGTCCTCCATCATGCGGAGCTGCTTCTCGGTGTTGCCCGGGCCCATGGGGATGGCCATTGCCCCCAGCCTCTCGCAGCCCGCCTGGAACCCTATCCCGGCGGTCCAGAGGCCGTACCCGGGCGTGATCTGGATGCGGTCCTTCTCGGTGATGCCCGCCATGCGGTAGCACCTCTCGAACATGACGGCCCAGTCCTCCACGTCCTTCTTGGTGTACGGGATGACCACGGGGGTGCCGGTGGTCCCGGACGATGAGTGGATCCTGACGATGTCCCTCTCCGGGACGGCCGCCAGGCCCAGCGGGTAGGCCTCCCTCAGGTCGCCCTTGTCCGTGAACGGCAGGGTCTCGAAGTCCTCCTGGGTGCGTATCCTGGTCAGGTCTATGTCCCTGAACTTCTCCGCGTAGAACGGGCTGCGGGACTTGATCTCCGACAGCAGCTCCAGCACGACCTCCCTCTGGTACTCGTTCATCCTCATCTCTTCATGCCCTCCAGGATCGTCTTGGCCTCCTCGCTGCCGCGGGCCGCGGCCTTGGACAGCCATTTGCGGGCGTTGTTGTCGCTGCGGACCATGCCCTCGCCTGTGAGGGACATCTTGCCGAGAGCGCACATGGCGTCCTCGGAACCCAGGTCCGCAGCCTTGATCATGAACTTCGAAGCTTTGTCCGCGTCCTTCGGGACCCCGTCGCCCTCCAGGTACATGGTGCCCAGCCTGTACCCGGCCTTAGGATAGCCTGCGTCGAGGCACCGCTGGAACGTCTCCGCGGCCCTCTTCGGGTCCCTCTCCACGCCGCGGCCCTCCAGGAGCATCACGCCGACCCTGTACAGGCCCATTACGCTGCCGGCCTCGGCGGCCTTGGAGTACCACTCGTACCCCTTCTCCCAGTCCTGCTCTATACCCTCGACGTCGGTGTACATGAATCCGAGGTTGAACATGGCCCTGGCGTATCCGAGCTCGGCGGACTTCCTGTAGAGTTCCATGGCCTTGTCGAAGTCTGCCCTGACACCGGCCCCGTGCACGCGCATGTACCCGAGGTTGCACATGGCCTCTGCGTTACCCTGGTCCGCGGCGAGGCCGAACCACCTGGCCGCCTCCCTGCGGTCCTGCAGGACCCCCTCGCCTTTGAAGAACAGATAGCCCATGGCGACCTGCGCATCGGGGTCGCCGTCTTGGGCAGCCTTTAGAACGGTTTCGAAGGACATGTCATCTCCTGGAATGCGTCCGGCGGACATAAAGCTCGGGGCGCTCCACGTACTTGCCGAGATAGTAGAACGCGGCCAGGAAGCCGTTGTGGGCTGCGTCCGAGTAGAGCTTGACGATCTGCGAGTCGTCCGCCGGGATCGTTCCCGTCTCGTACGCGGTGGCCAGGTAGAACTGGGCGTCCGCGGACCCGGCGTTGGCGGCCCTGGCCAGGAGCCTCAGGGCGAGGGCGTCGTCCCTCCTGACGGCTATGCCCTGGTGGTGCATCATGGCGATGGTGAACATGGCGTCCGGGCTCCCAAGGTCCGCGGCCATCTGGTAGTAGTCCATGGCCGCCTCCTCGTCGCCCGACTCGAACAGCGAGTCCGCCGCCTCCAGGGCGGTGTTGATCTTGTCCAGCTCGATCTGCGAGGCGGTGCTCATCAGCTTGGCCATGCGGAACTGGTAGGTCTCCGGGGCCTTCCCGTCCATGGCGTCCAGCACGGACCTCCAGCAGATCACGCACTTCTCGTGGCCCATGTCCACGCCGTACTTGTACCACCTGGCTGCTTCCACGGGATCCCTCTCCATCCCCCCGAGTCCGAACTCGTAGTGGATGCCCACGTCCAGGAACATCTCCCCGTCCCCGGATATGGCTGCGGAGGAGAACCACGACTCGGCCTCCGCCCTGGACTGGGCCACGCCCATGCCGTGCTGGAGCATGTAGCCCGCAGCGAACTTGGCCATGGGCACGCCCTGGGTGGCGGCCTTCATGATCCAGGAGTAGGAGACGGCGTCGTCCTGCGGCAGCAGGATGCCCTGGCCGTACTCGTACCCCAGGCGGAGCTGCGCGTCGGGGTTGCCCAGCTCTGCGGCCGCCACCGTGTGGGCCATGTACAGGTCCAGGTCCTGGTCGACGCACTCGCCGTCGTGGAACATCTTCGCCAGCTCCCAGTGGGCCCTGGAGCACCCGTGCCCGGCGGCCTTCTCGTACCACTCCATGGCGGAGGGTATGTTCTGGGCCATCTCCTTGCCGGTGTGGTAGAAATAGGCCAGGGCCAGACAGGCGTATGGGTCGCCGTGCACGGCGTCGGATCTGAGGTTGTGGCTCAACGGGATCTCTCCGTCTTGATCTTGTTCAGCAGCGCGAGGGCGTCCCTGTCGCCCTGCTTGGCGGCGAGGTTGAGGAACTTCTTGGCCCTCGGGACGTTCTTGTTCACGTACTTGCCCTCGTAGTACAACTTGCCCAGGTAGTACTGGGCCTCGTAGTAGCCGGTGTCGGCGGACTCGTTGAGGTTCCTGAGGCCCTCCTCCACGTCCTGCCTGGTTCCGGTCCCGGTGATCTGCAGCATGCCGAGGAACGCCTTGGCGGCAGGATGTCCCTGGTCGGCGGCCTGGTCGAACCACATGACCGCCTCCGCCTCGTCCTTCTCCACGCCCCTGCCCTCGTAGTAGAAGCAGGCCAGGGCGTACTGGGAGTTGACCTCGCCCATCTCGGCCGCCTCCCTGAACCACCTGATTGCCTCGGTGCTGTTCTGGGGGAAGTGGTACCCGGAGGCGTACATGCACCCCAGGGCGTACTGGGCGTACCCGTTGCACCTGTTGGCGGCCACGGTGAACCACTTGGCGGCGGTCTCGTAGTCCTTGGGCAGGGCCTGGCCCTCGAAGCACATGTTGGCGTAGTCCACCATTGCCTGCTGGTATCCGCCCTCGCAGGACATCTCCAGGTACCTCTTGGCCATGGACGGGTCGCGGGGGACCCCCTGGCCGTAGGCGTACATCATGCCGATCTGGTACTGGGCCTCCGCGTGCCCGTTCTCCGCCGCACGGCCGAACATCCTGGCGGCCTCCCTGTCGTCGGAGTACTTGGTCCTGGGCATGGAGTAGATGCAGCCCAGCGCGAACTCCGCGTCGGGGTCGTCGGCGTCGGCGGCCTTCTGGTACCAGGCCATGGCGCTCTTGAGATCGGGCTCGGTGTCGCACAGGCCCTCGTCGTACATCTTCCCCAGACGGTACATGGCCTGCCCGCAGCCGTTGTCGGCGGCCGCCTTCAGCCACCTGACCGCCCTCTCGCGGTCCTTCCTGATGCCCTTGCCCATGAGGAACATGAACCCCACGGTGTTCTGTGCGGCGACATCGTCGTTCTCGGCGCAGACGGTGTAGAACCTGATGGCCTCGGAGTGGTCCTTCTTCACGGGGGCCCTGCCGTTGTCGTACAGGTCGAAGAGCCTGGCGCAGGCGTCGGTGTCCCTCTCCTCCCCCCTGAGCCTGAGCGCGAGCATGTCCGCCTCGGTCTCCGGGTCGTTGGCCTCCAGCTCCCTGCGGACGGTCTCCGCTGGGCGGTAGCCCGTCGAGGCCGCCAGGGAGAACATCTCCGATGCGGTGGCCTGGTCCACGTGGGCGCCGCCCTCGCCGGTGTAAAGGAAGAGCCCGTGCAGGTAGCGGGCGTCGGGATTGCCCTCGGCGGCCCCGGCCTCGGCCTGGACGGCCGCCTCATGGAGATCGAATTCCGGGGAAGCGCAGTCCATGTACCTGCGGGAAGGGAGGTAGTACCCTTCCTCGGTGCTCTGTGATTCTATCATGCCCGTCCCATAATACAGATTATAAAAAAGCGTTTGCGACCGACCATCGCCCTTTACCGGACCATGTCCAGGAAGTAGCGGTGCACGCGAAGGTCGCCAGTGAGCTCGGGATGGAAGGACATCGCCAGCTGGTTCCCGTACCTCACGGCCACCGGGACCCCGTCCAGCTCGCAGAGGACGTCGACTCCTTCGCCCACCCTGGTGATCATGGGGGCGCGGATGAACTCCAGCGGGACCCTCCCGACGCCTGCGAACTCCCCCTCCGCGGAGAAGCTGCCCAGCTGGCGGCCGTAGGCGTTGCGCCTCACCGCCACCGGCAGGGTGCCGAGATGGACGTCGCCGCCCTCGACCTCCTCCGCCAGGAGGATGAGTCCGGCGCAGGTGCCCATGACCGGGGTCCCGGACCTGACCATTTCCCCCATCACCGGCAGGATGCCCAGGTCGCGGGTCAGCTTCCCCATGACCGTGCTCTCCCCGCCGGGGATGACCAGGGCGTCCGCCCCCTTTTCCAGGTCAGCGGTCTTCCTGATCTCGAAGCATTCGGCGCCCAGGTCCGTGAGCACGTCGATGTGCTCCCTGAACGCCCCCTGGACGGCGAGGACGCCGATGCGGCTCATTGCCCGCGCTCCGCCATCCTGATGTTCTCCAGCCTCTCGATCTCGTCCTTGTTGATCCCGACCATGGCCTCGCCCAGGTCCTCGGAGACCTCGGCCAGAACCTTCGGGTCGTTGTAGTCGGTGACAGCCCTCACGATGGCGGCCGCCCTCTTCTCGGGGTTGCCGGACTTGAATATCCCGGAGCCGACGAACACCCCGTCGGCACCCAGCTGCATCATCAGGGCGGCGTCAGCGGGGGTGGCCACCCCGCCTGCGGCGAAGTTGACGACGGGGAGCCTGCCGTTCCTGTGGACGTACTGGGCCAGGTCCAGGGGGACCTGGAGGCCCTTGGCGTACTCGTAGACCTCGTCGTCGCGGACGGCCCTGAGCTCGGCGATCTGCATGTTCATGGCCCTCATATGGGAAACCGCCTGCACGACGTCCCCGGTCCCGGGCTCGCCCTTGGTCCTAATCATGGACGCGCCTTCCCCGATGCGCCTCAGCGCCTCGCCCAGGTCCCTGGCGCCGCACACGAACGGGACCTTGAACCTGGTCTTGTCTATGTGGTGGACGTCGTCCGCCGGGGACAGGACCTCGCTCTCGTCGATGTAGTCGATCTCGATGGCCTCGAGTATCTGCGCCTCCACGAAGTGGCCGATCCTGCACTTGGCCATGACCGGTATGGAGACGGCCTCCTGGATCCCCTTGATCATCTTCGGGTCGGACATCCTGGAGACCCCTCCCGCGGCGCGGATGTCAGCGGGTATCCTCTCCAGGGCCATCACGGTGCAGGCTCCGGCCTTCTCGGCGATCCTCGCCTGCTCGGGTGTGGTGACGTCCATGATGACGCCTCCCTTCAGCATCTGGGCCAGCTCCCTGTTCAGACCGTACCTCTCGTTGCATTCCATCTTCGATCCTCCTGATGTGAGTCACTGTTGACTGAATATGCGGCATACCCGCATCAGACATACGTCTTGCTATGATTTCGTTGATTGATGTATAATACTATACAATAGAACAGCCAGTCCCGACGGCATCCGACCCCGAAACACATCCTACCGCCGGAAGTGTCCCCACAGTAATATTTAAGACGCAGAGACAATCGGGTCCCGTGTCGAACATGAACGCCGATTGCGACAACATGGAGCCCATGGAATGGGCGAAGTTCGTTCTCCGCAATCGGAACGAGAAGGGCTACTCCCGGGCGTACGACATCTTCATGAAGAATGCCCGCGAGGGCGACCCGGAGGCCGAGTACAGCCTGGGCATGATGTACGCCAGGGGACAGGGAGTCCCCAAGGACTACGGCGCCGCGCTCTCATGGTTCGAGAAGGCCCACGACAAGGGCTACCGCAACGCCACATACTTCCTGGGGAAGATGTACGCCACCGGAGTGGGGGTCGGGAAGGACTCCAGGAAGGCGGAGATGCTGTTCCTCAAGTGCGCCGACGATGACGTCCGCGCCCAGTACGAGATCGGCCTCATCTACTTCAGGGACGACGACGTCCCCCGCGACCTGGACAGGGCCGCGAAGTGGATGCTCCGCGCCGCCAACAACGGCCATGCCGACGCCCAGTTCATGGTCGGCCAGTTCTACAAGGCCGGGGCCGGCGTCCCCAAGGACGTCAACAAGGCCGTCGAATGGCTCACGTCCGCCGCCCTGAACAGGCACAAGGGGGCCCAGATCCTGCTGGGCAACATGTACCGCGTCGGTGACGGGGTCGAGCCGGACAGGGAGGAGTCGGACCGCTGGTACGACATGGCCGACGGCAAGAACAACGTCAGGAAGTGAGTTCTCCAGACGGCAACCATCCTGGAACTGCCCTCCGCACCTGATTCTGGACGTTTCGACGGATGTCGACATGACTTAGTTCATGGTCCATCGACTGTATCTGCTACCCTCATCTCGAAGCTTTTCCGAAGGCTCAACCTATAACTTTTAGAAACATTCATACAAGGTTATATGTTATGAAGCCGATTTACCAACATGGATCCTGCAGAGTACCATATTCCGGACGACCCCGAAGAGATCGAGTCGATCATCGAGACCCTACCGAAGGGAATCGTCTCCGTCAAAACCATCCGGGGGAAGGCCAGATACTACCACCAATGGTACGAGAACCACAGGCAGCAGACCAAGTACATCAGGTTCGAAGACTACCCGGAGCTGAAGTCCAGGATCGAATACCGCAAGGAGCTGGAGAAGAGGCTGGAACAGATCCGTCCCAAGAGGAGCGAACCGATCAGGTACCAACTTGATGTCCTCACCGGTGACGCCCTCCGCACGATGACGTACGATGTCATCGACCTGGACAGGAGGGATTGCTACCCGATCCTGGAGAGATATCTCCATAGCAGGTCCAGGAAGGTATGCGTGCTCTACGGCCTCCGCCGCACCGGCAAATCCACCCTGATGCTTCATGCCATAGACGGACTGTCCGATGAAGAGTTCGAGAGAGCCGCGTACATCCATATAGAGAAGGGAGACAGCCTGGCCTCCCTCCGCCACGACCTATTCCTGTTGCAGGAGCAGGGGTTCAGGTTCGTGTTCATAGACGAGGCCACACTGATCGACGGCTTCATCGACTCGTCGGCCTTCTTCGCAGATGTGATCGCCGCGATGGGGATGAGGATCGTCCTGTCCGGAACGGACTCCCTCGGATTCCTCCTGGCCCAGAACGACCTGCTCTACGGCAAAGTCGTCTGCATCCACACCACATACATCCCGTACAGGGAACACAGGAGGCTTCTGGGGATCGAAGACGTCGACGACTACATACGCTACGGAGGCGTCCTGAGGCAGGGCGAGTTCGATATCGAGTCCCCACCGGAGACCATAGACGACCTGGCATTCTACGACGAGAGCACGGCGAGCAAATACGTGGACATCGCGATAGCGCGCAACATCCAGAACTCACTCAAGAAGTACGACTGGGGGAACAACTTCCGCAGCCTGGTCATGCTGAACGAGTACGGCCTACTGACGGGGGCGATCAACCGCGTGGTAAGCCACACCAACCACCGTTTCCTGGCAACGGTGATGAACGACGACTACCACTCCCAGTACGTCGACGAGGTCGTCAGGAACGTGGGGGAGGACAGGAACCCCACGACCCGTGACGACGTGTTCGACCTCATCGACATGGACAGGCTCAACTCCGAACTCATGAAGGCCCTGGACATAAGCAACCCCGACGAAAGGGCGAGACTCAGCATGGCCAACGTGGAGGACATCAGGGACTACCTGGAACTCCTCGAGGTCTTCACCAAGATGCCCGTGGAGACGCAGGATCCCCACAGGGACGTGTCCTCCTACTCGCTGTGCATCCAGTCCGGGATGAGGTTCTGCCAGGCACAGGAGTTCGTCAGGATCCTCAGCAGGGAGGAGGCGTTCAGGAACAAGCCGCCGGAGAAGCGCAGGGCCATACTGGACAGGGCCGAGGAGACCATCTTCAGGCACATGCTGGAGGAGATCGTCCTGTACGACACCCTGATGTCCGTCGACGCGAGGAGGTACTCCGTGTTCAAACTCTTCCTCCTGAAGGGGGACGTCGACATGGTCATCGTCGACAACAAGGAACTTACCTGCACCCTGTTCGAGATCAAGCACAGTTCGTCCGACGTTCCGACACAGTACCGCCGCCTGTTCGACCCGGAGTGCTGCGACTACATAGAGAGGACATGGGGGCGCATCGTGGGAAGGTTCGTCCTGTACCGCGGTACGAAGAAGGACACGGGGAAGGGCGTGAGGTACCTGAACGTCAGCGAGTTCCTCGCGAACCTCCCGAAGTCGGCGAAGGACCTGTTCAAGACGGACGCCGGTCCGAGGACATCCACAGAGAAAGAGGAATGAGGGGGCAGACCCCCTCGGTTTCACTCACTTGAGTCCGACGATCCTTCCGTCGTCTAGGAGGTCCATCCTCATGGCGGCGGGGACCTTGGGCAGTCCGGGCATCAGGGTCAGCGTTCCGCAGACCGGGACGACGAATCCCGCTCCGGAGGACAGCTGGACCTCCCTGACGTTCAGGACCCATCCCCTCGGGGCTCCCTTCTGCTTGGAGTCGTCGGTGAGGGAGGCCTGGGTCTTCGCGATGCACACGGGCAGGTTGCCGAAGCCGTCGGCCTCGATCTGGGCGATGGTCTTCTCGGCCGCCGGGGTGTAGGTGACGGATCCTGCGCCGTAGATCCTGGTGGCCACGGCCTCGATCTTGTCCTTGATGGAGGCATCGTCGGGGTAGAGGAACCTGAAGTCGGGCTTCTCGTTCTCCAGGGCGTCCAGGACGGTGTTGGCCAGGTCGATGGCCCCCTCCCCGCCCTTGATGAAGGCGTCGGAGAAGGCGCACCTGACCCCGATCTCCCTGCAGTGCTGCATGACCAGGTCCATCTCCTCCTGGGTGTCGTGCTCGAAGTGGTTGATGGAGACCACGATGGGCAGTCCGTAGGAGGACATGTTCTCGATGTGCTTGTCCAGGTTGCAGAGTCCGGCCCTCAGGGTGTCGATGGTTAGGGTCTCGGGCTTGTCGAGCAGTCCGCCGCCGTGGGTCATCAGGGCCCTGATGGACGCGACGACCACGACGCAGTCGGGCCTCATGCCGGACTGCCTGCAGACGATGTCCATGAACTTCTCCCCGCCAAGGTCGGAGGCGAATCCGGCCTCGGTGATGACGTAGTCGCCCAGCTTCAGGGCGGCCTTGGTGGCGATGATGCTGTTGGTTCCGTGGGCGATGTTGGCGAACGGGAACCCGTGGACGAACACAGGCTCGCCCTCCAGGGTCTGGACCAGGTTGGGGTTGATGGCGTCCTTCAGGAGGACCATCATGGCTCCGACGCACTTCAGGTCCTTCACGGTGACGGGCTTGCCCTCGTAGGTGTAGGCCACGACCATGTTCTCCAGCCTCCTCCTGAGGTCGGCCCTGTCCTCGGAGAGGGCGAGGATGGCGGAGATCTCGGACGCGGAGGTGATGAGGAACCCGGCCTCGTGAGGCACTCCTCCGAGGATCCTGTCCCTGCCCAGTCCGGTGACGATGTTCCTGAGCTCGCGGGCGTTGATGTCCATGGCCTTCTTCAGGACGACCTTGGTGGGGTCGATGTTGAGGGCGTTGTCCCTGACGAGCTCGTTGTCGATGATGGCGGACAGCAGGTTGTGCGCCGCGGTGACGGCGTGGATGTCACCGGTGAAGTGGAGGTCGATGTCCCACATGGGGTACACCTGGGAGTATCCTCCGCCGGTGGCTCCGCCCTTGATCCCGAACGTGGGCCCGATGGAGGGCTCCCTGAGGGCTCCGACGACGTTCTTGCCGAGCTTGCCCAGTCCCTGGATCAGACCGATGGTGGTGACGGTCTTCCCCTCTCCGGCGGGTGTGGGCGTGATGGCGGTGACGACCACCAGCTTCCCATCCTTCTTGTCCTTGTACTTGTCGAGGCTGGCCAGGGGCACTTTGGCCATGTACCTGCCGTACATCTGGATCTCATCCTCGGTGAGACCGATCTTGGATGCGATCTCCCTGATGTCCTTGACCTTCGCCGCTTCCGCGATCTCGATGTCGTTCATCATGCATCTACGTACCAGACATTCAATAAAAAAGGGGAGGGTCCCGCCGCGGGTTTCGCTCACGACGTTAACGGACGGCCGTGATTTCAATGTCCGTTAACACCATGACCCAGCACGTTTCCCGGGGTTGCATCCAGGGTTCCGACTCAGGATTATATAGGATGAGGGAACCGGGACGGGACCTCCCATCCACCCCTATATTAAAATTAGGATACACTGAGAAAAATACAGGCTCGATTAAAGATTTCACAGGCATCTCTAAACAAATTTAGGCTTAGCTAATGTTATATACTTTTAGGCATTCCTCAAGAGTATGAATCCTGGTACCTACGCTTGTGCGGGAATGAACAAGACTGCGTCCTGCAGCGGCAACATGGCGAGTTCGCCGGGTATCCCTATCTCCATGGCCAGAGTGGGGGACAAGGGTACCGTCGTCAGCATTTCTGGAAGGGAAGAGACCAAGAGATTCCTGGCGGGACTCGGATTCACACCGGGCACAGAGGTGAAGGCCGTCTCCGAGGCTAGCGGGAACGTTATCCTCGACGTCAAGGGCTCCAAGATAGCCATCGACCGCAAGATGGCCTCCAAGATCCTCTTCTGCCCCGAGAGCTGATAGAATGAAGACGCTGAAAGATGCCGAGATCGGCTCCACGGTCAAGGTCGTGAAGCTGCACGGAGAGGGAGCTCTCAGGAAGCATCTGATGGACATGGGTATCACCAAGGGATGCGAGATCTACATCCGCAAGGTGGCGCCGCTGGGCGACCCGATAGAGATTACCGTCAGGGGCTACGAGCTCAGTCTCAGGAAAGGTGATGCGGAGAACATCGAGGTCGCCTGACCCCCCTGTTTCTCCCGCTCGCGCTGCGCGATTTCTCACTGGATCAGCGCGAGCTATGGAAGGAGAGAAGAAAGATGAGTTTGACAATAGCATTGGCCGGTAACCCCAACAGCGGGAAGACCACGATGTTCAACAAGCTGACTGGAGCCAACCAGCGCGTGGGGAACTGGCCGGGAGTCACCATCGACAGGAAGACCGGAAAGATCCGCGGGACGGACTACGAGCTCGTGGACCTCCCCGGGATCTACTCCCTGTCGCCGTACTCCCCGGAGGAGATCGTTTCGAGGAACTTCCTCATCAACGACAAACCGGACGCGGTAATCAACATCGTGGACGCGACGAACCTGGAGAGGAACCTCTTCCTCACCCTCCAGATCATCGACACGGGCATCCCGACGGTGGTCGCGCTGAACATGATGGACCAGGTCCGCAAGCTGGGCGACCAGATAGACGTGGAAAAGCTTTCGAGGGACCTCGGATGCAGGGTCGTGCCCGTGTCCGCCCTGAACGCGGAGGGCATCAAGGAGCTGATCGCAGCCGTGGGCGAGGCCGCCGAGTCCAAGAAGGCGCCCGAACCCATGTACTTCGACGGAGACGTGGAGGCGGCAATCTCCCAGGCCAGGGAGGCGCTGCACGGAAAGGTCCCCGACGACCTGCTCAGGTTCTACGCCGTCAAGCTGGTGGAGAACGACAACGCCGTGGTCGAGCAGTTCCCGGAAGCCAGGGACAGGATCGCCGGCGTGCTGAAGGAGCTGGAGGAGAAGAAGGACGACGACTGCGACTCCATAATCGCGGACGGGAGGTACACCAGGATCACCGAGATCGCCCAGTCCGCCGTGAAGAAGGCCCCCAGGGACGAGCGCGGGACGTTCTCCGACAGGGTCGACAGGATCGTCACCCACAGGATCTGGGGAATCCCGATCTTCATCGGGGTCATCGCCGTGGTGTTCCTCGGCATCATCGGTTTCGCATGGGGCGACTTCGAGGTCGTCGGTATCGGAACCTACTGCACCGACTGGGTGAACGACGTGTTCTTCGGCGAGTGGATCATCCCCGCCGTCACCGAGTGGTGCGAGAGCGACGGCGTGTACAGCGCGCTGGACGCCCTGCTGTGCTCCGGAATCGTCGGAGGAGTGGGAGCCGTCATCGGTTTCCTGCCCCAGATGCTGCTGATGTTCCTCGCCCTGTGCATACTCGAGGACATCGGATACATGGCGAGGATCGCCTTCGTGATGGACCGCGTGTTCAGGCACTTCGGCCTGTCCGGAAAGACCCTGATCCCCCTGCTCGTGGGAACCGGCTGCGGTGTACCCGGAGTCATGGCCTCCAGGACCATCGAGAGCGAGAGGGACAGGCGCATCACCGCCATGACCACCACGTTCATCCCCTGCGGTGCCAAGCTGCCCGTCATCGCCATGATCACCAGCGCGGTGTTCCCCGGCAACGGACTGATCGCCGTGTTCTGCTACGTCATGGGTATCTTCCTGGTGCTCGTGTCCGGAATCATCCTGAAGAAGCTGAAGAGCCTCTCCGGGACCCCGTCCCCGTTCATCATGGAGCTGCCCCCGTACCACGTCCCCAGCGCGACCAACATCATCAAGGGGACCCTGGACAGGGGCTGGGCCTTCTGCAAGAAGGCGGGTACCATCATCCTGCTGTCCTGCATAATCCTGTGGTTCCTGGCCAGCTACACCCCCGGCCTGGAGTACATCGGCGACAACGCCACCAGCGCGGACTCCATACTGGCCGCGTTCGGAGAGGCCGTGTGCGTCATATTCGCCCCGCTCGGATGGGGAGACAACTGGGAGCTCACCGTCGGAACCATCACCGGACTCATCGCCAAGGAGAACGTCGTCGGAACCTTCGGAACCCTGTTCGGGATCGAGGCCGGCGAGAACGGCGAGGGACTGGAGATCGTCCTCGGCGCCATGCTGACCAAGTCCGCCGGACTGGCCTTCCTGGCCTTCAACCTCATCTGCGCCCCCTGCTTCGCGGCCATCGGTGCCATGCACAGGGAGCTTGGCAGGTGGAGGGACACCCTGATGGCGGTCGGATACCAGTGCCTGCTGGCCTACGCCGTGGCCCTGATCATCTACGGCTTCACCAGCTACATCGGCGGATGGAACAGCCTGGTCGTCGACGGCTCCGTCGTCGAGCAGGCGGCCCCCATCGGAAGCACCATCGCCGCGGTCGTCGTGCTGGCGGTCATCGTCTACCTGCTGTGGGCCAAGGACCCCTTCAGGCAGCTCTCCGGAAAGGACGAGTACGACGCCGAGGAGGAGATGAGGGCATGAGCAACGACCTCGTCGTGGGCGCTGTGATCGCCCTCATGGTGATAGCATCCGTCTCGTACCTGGTATACCAGAGGAGGAAGGGCATCAGCAGCTGCGGTTGCAAGGGATGCAGCCGCTGCAAGGGATCCGGATCCAACGTGACCATCGACGAGGGCGGCTGCGACCGCTGCAGGAAGAACTGAAACCGCGATCAAACAGGGGGAGCGATCCCCCGACTTACTTTCTATGACCCTTTTCCGGGCCGGGTGTATGCTCTTAAACCCTCATGACGATTCCAACCCATGAACAGAACATGCCACTGCACGAAAACGACCGCCAGGACGGCCCTGGTCGTGGCCCTAGTCATCGCGATGCTGGCCGCCGGAGTCGCCCTGGTCTCCGACGACGGGGAGGCCGCATCCACCCACACGGTGACGTTCGAAGCCGAGTACTATGAGACGGAACCCGTCGAGGCTGTGCCCTCCCAGACGGTCCCCGACGGGGGGCTGCTGACGTACCCCGCTGAACCGAAGCTCCCATCCCAGTGGGTCAGCAAATTCTGCGGCTGGTACACCGACCCGGAGCTGACCACCAAGTACGAGTTCAGCGAGCCGGTCCACGGCAGCTTCACACTCTACGCCAAGTACAGCACGGATGTGAGGACCGTCACCTTCGTGTCCAACGGCGGCTCCCCCGTGCCGTCGCAGACCGTCAGTATGTACGACAGCCCCTTCCTGCCGCCGGACCCCGTGAGGCCAGGATACGAGTTCTACGGCTGGTACCACGACGACGGGGAGTTCCTGATGGAGGCCGACGTTACCCGGGAGGTCAGGGACAACTACGTCTACTACGCCGACTGGGCGGACCCTGACGGGTACACCGTCTACTACCGTGTCGACGGGGAGGTCGTCCACACAGAGACCCGCAAGGCCGGGGAGTACTTCAAGACCATCCCGCGCTACGAGATGGAGGGACACAAGGTCGGCTACTGGTCGAGCGACGACGTGTTCAGGGAGGGGCTCGGGTACATCATGCGCACCCGCGACGCCCACTTCGACGCGACCGCCACCCCCGAGGAGTACACCATCACATACTTCACCGGGTTCGGAGCCGCGTCGATCCCCGAGGTGACCCTCAGGTACGGCGACAGGATAGTCCCGCCCGAGGACCCCGTGGCGGACGGGTACGTGTTCACGGGGTGGCAGCCGGAGATCCCGGAGACCATGCCGGCGGAGGACCTCCTGATATACGCGCAGTTCGTCCCGGAGACCCAGCAGATCTGCACTGTGAAGTTCGAGACCAACGGCGGCACCGCCGTGGAGGAAGAGACGGCCTACATCGGCGCCGTCGTGAGGGAGCCTGAGACGAGCAGGGACGGGTACGTGCTCGCGGGATGGTTCACCGACCCGTCCTTCACCGACCCGTTCGATTTCAAGACCCCTGTCGCCAGCAACCTGACCCTGTACGCGAAATGGCTCAGAGAGGGCGCCGAGGGGACGCACAGGATCGCCTTCGAGACCAACGGGGGAGACCCGATCCAGCCCATGTACGTGGCCCACGGACGCCTCGCGAAGCCCGTGGAGGCCACCAGGGTGGGATACGTCTTCTCCCACTGGTGCACCGACGCGGAGTTGAGGGACCCGTTCTCCTTCCCCTTCGACCCGGTCACCTCCGACCTGACCCTGTACGCGGTGTGGAAGGACGTGGCCACCGTGCACATCGTCACATGCTACACGTCCCCCGGGATGATGACCCCCAGCGTCTACGAGATCGACCACGGGTCGACGGTCCACGTCGGGGAGATGACGTATGGAGGGGTGAAGTGCACGGGATGGTACACGGACCCGGAATGCACAGTGCCCTACGACCTGTCCTCCCCGGTCACCTCCGACCTGACCCTGTACGCTGGATGGCCGGACAGGAGCTGGCACAGCCTGACGTACATGGTCGACGGGGTGGTGGTCGAAGGCCCCTACATCATAGCCAGCGGCGGAGAGTACCTCATCGAGGGCCGCCACTACGAGAACGGCTACCCTGCCACCGACTGGACCTCAGCGGAGGTCTCCCATCTGGTCAACAGGTACCACTTCATCATGCCGGACATGGACGTGACGTTCACGGCCACCATGATGGACTCCACCCACACGGTGACGTTCGACTCGAAGGGGGGAACCGTGCTCCCCGGAGACGTGGTCGTGGGCGACTCGATGCCCGTGCCCGAACCCTGCGAGCCGGTGCGCGAGGGGCTGGTGTTCACCGGCTGGTACACCGACAGCTCCTGCACCCAGAGGTACGACATGTCCTCCAGGGTGACGGGGGACATGACCCTGTACGCGGGATGGGCCGAGGAGCCGGAGCCGGTGGGGCCGGAGCCCGATCAGCCAACCGTCCTCGGATTCGGGATGACCGAAATCGGCGTCCTGACGGCCGCCGTGGTGATCGCCGCCCTGGTCGCCGTCGCCGTCATGATGAGGAGGAGGGCCTGAGTAGCAAACGCCTCGGCCGCCGCCGGGGCCCTTTCCCCCGCAAGGGGCCACCGGATCCCGAACCATCCTTACGGAACCGGGATCCGGACTGTCATCCTTAAATAAAGTGAGAAGATAACGGCGTTTATGAAATACAGATGCCCCCTGTGCGGATACATCTACGACGAGGAGAAGGAGGGCGTGAAGTTCGCCGACCTCCCCGACGACTGGTGCTGCCCCGTCTGCGGCGAGCCCAAGTCCGAGTTCCAGCCCCTCGACGAGTGATTCAGAGACCGTCGATGCGCACGAGCTGCGTGTTCTGCCTGCGACGGATGTCCTCGACCAGTTCCTGGGCGATCCTGCTTCCGGCGGCCGCGGCCCTGCCGAAGAACTCGAAACCCTTTCCCTGATCCTTCTCAACACCGAGCCCCTCGTAGTACATCCTGCCCACCATGAACAGGGCGTCGCCGTCTCCTGTATCCGCGATCTCGCTGTACAGCTGGAAGGCCTTCGCCATGTCCCTCTTGGTCCCCTGGCCCTCGTAGTACATCGTGGCCAGGTTGAACTTGGCCGGCATGAACCCGGCCTCGGCGGCGGAGCTGTACCATGAGAACGCCGCCCTGGCGCCTCCCTCCACCGCCCCGTCGCTGGCGAGGGCGGCCATCTTGAACATCGCCTCCGGCACACCGGCCACCGCGGACATCCTGAACATGCGGATGGCCTCGGCCATGTCCTTCTCGGTGCCGACACCCTCCGAGCACATGTACCCGACCTTGAACATGGACAGCGGGTCGCCTGCGTCGGCGGCCTTCCTGTACCAGCAGTACGCCTTCGCCGGGTCCTGCTGGGTCCCGTAGCCGTACAGGTAGATGCCGGCTATCTCCGGATACGCCAGCTCCATGCCGGCCTCGGCGGCCCTCTCGAACCACTGCCTGCACTTCTCCGGGTCCTCGGACCCCTCGACCGCGCCGGAGTAGTACGCCCCCAGGCGGTACATTGACGGCGGGTGCCCGGCCTCGGCGGCGGTCCTGTACAGTTCCAGAGCCCCCTCCGGGTCCCTCTCGGTCCCGATCCCCATGGTCTTCATCTCGGCCATGCCGAAGAATCCGTTGGGATGCCCCTGCCTCGCGGCCTCCGTGAAGAGCCGGTAGGCCTCCTCGGGGTCGGATTCGAACAGGCTGACAGCCTTCTCGCAGAGTTCGTTGGGGTCGGTCATGCCACTAGGATACACCCACTCAGTTAAAATATGGCTCTTCGGGATTTATCGTAGAACGTATGGTTTCGGAAATGCATGTGTGGTCGAGAACCATCATCCGGAGCTGTCATGATCATTGTTTCAATAGGCGTTAATAGTTTTTCGGGGTTTTCGGTGACCCCCTTGTGAGCCTTATATAGGAACATCCCGAATGATGTACCATGGAGGGAGACATCGCAGACAGATTCGTGACCGTCGAGTACAAGACGTACGCGAGCAGATCGGTGAAGCGCGAGATCCGCAGAAGATGCGATGTCACCTGCCGCGTCTACAACGATCTGTTGGACATCGCGATGACCGCGATGGCGGAGGACGGACATGTGCCTGACAGGTACGGGTTGAACGCCATCATCACTCAGATGAGGGCGGAGGACGCCCTCATCAGGTCCGTGAAGGTCGATACGCTGAGGGACGCCTCCGACAGGCTGACCAGAGCGTTCAACAGATGCGGAAGCAAGTCCGCCAGGGACGGGAAGCCCCACTCTCCCCGCAGGAAGACGCCCTCCAGGTACCGCTCGGTTCCGCTGCCGACAGCCTCGTTCAAGATCGACGATGAGCACATAGTCCTGGACGGAGAGATGAGGATGCGCTACCGCAACCGCCACCGCCCGAAGGGCGGTGAACCGGTCGCGATCAGGGCCATCCTCAGGGATGACGACCTGTTCATCAACGTCACATACGGCATCAAACCGGAGCACCACCTGTTCCGCGGAGGGTTCGACATGGACGCCGACGGGTTCGAGGGCTACGACTTCGGT
>CALUOK010000026.1 GCA_944322255.1 Candidatus Methanomethylophilaceae archaeon
ACCGAAGTCGTAGCCCTCGAACCCGTCGGCGTCCATGTCGAACCCTCCGCGGAACAGGTGGTGCTCCGGTTTGATGCTGTACGTTATGTTGATGAACAGGTCGTCATCCCTGAGGATGGCCCTGACCGCGACCGGTTCACCGCCCTTCGGGTGGTGGCGGTTGCGGTAGCGCATCCTCATCTCCCCGTCCAGGACTATGTACTCGTCGTCGATCTTGAACGAGGCGACGGGCAGCGGAACCGAGCGGTACCTGGAGGGCGTCTTCCTGCGGGGGGAATGGGGCTTCCCGTCCCTGGCGGACTTGCTTCTGCATCCGTGGAACGCTCTGGTCAGCCTGTCGGAGGCGTCCCTCAGCGTGTCGACCTTCACGGACCTGATGAGGGCGTCCTCCGCCCTCATCTGTGTGATCATGGTCTGCATACCATACCTGTCGGGCACGTGTCCGTCCTCCGCCAACGCGGTCAACGCGTTGTCCAGCAGCTGGTTGTAGACGCGGCAAGTGACATCGCATCTTCTGCGAATCTCGCGCCTCACCGACCTGCTCGCGTACGTCTTGTACTCGACGGTCACGAATCTGTCTGCGATGTCTCCCTCCATGGTACATCATTGGAGATGTTCCTAATAAGGCTCACAAGGGGGTCACCGAAAACCCCGAAAAACTATTAACGCCTATTGAAACAACAATCATGACAGCTCCGGATGATGGTTCTCGACCGCACATGCATTTCTGAAACCATGCGTCTACGCTAAATCCCGAAGAGCCTGAAATTTTCTTATGATACCATTATATAGGTAGTCCCACAAACAACGGAGCGATCCAAATGCATTGGCGTCTCAGAACCGCCGCGATGTTCGCGGCGATGACCGCACTGCTCGTAGTAATAGGAATGCTGGTGGGCGGGTACTTCGGGAACTGGATGTACGGACTGGTGGCCATGCTGGCCGTGTCTGTCGCGTTCAACCTGTTCTCGTACTTCGGCTCCAAGAAGCTCGCCCTCGCGGCGCATAAGGTGCGTCTCGTGACCAGGGAGCAGGAGCCCAGGCTCTACACGATCGTGGAGAACCTGGCCATGAAGGCCGATCTTCCCATGCCCGAGGTCGGGGTGTCCGACATGCCCATGCCGAACGCCTTCGCCACCGGCAGGAACCCTAAGAACGCGGCTGTGGTTGCGACGAGGCAGCTCCTCAACATGCTGAACGACGAGGAGCTGGAGGGGGTCATGGCCCACGAGCTGTCCCACGTGAAGAACAGGGACATCCTGGTGATGTCGGTCGCCTCCACGATGGCATCCCTGGTGTCCTACGTGACCCACATGGCCGTCTGGGCCGCGATGTTCAACAACGACGACAACGGCGGTGGCAACCTACTGGTCGCCATCCTCGCGGACGTCACCCTGCCCATCGCGGCCATGCTGATCCAGCTGGGCGTCTCCAGGAACCGCGAGTACCTGGCTGACGAGTCCGGGGGAAGGCTCACCGGCAAGCCGATGGCCCTGGCCAGCGCGCTCACAAAGCTGGAGAACGGCTGCTCCGCGAGGACGAACACCTACGACAACCCGTCGACCGCGAACATGTGGATCACGAACCCCTTCGGACAGAGGCGCACCCGCGGACTGATCAACATCTTCCGCACGCATCCCACGACACCCGACAGGATCGCGAGGCTCAAGAAGCTCGACGAGGAGCTCAACGGGATCCACCACTTCTGAAACTCCAGCGGGGCCACGGCCCCGCGATCCGGCATCGGAGGCAATGTGCCAGATGTCGGATTCCTCACATCTTCTCCATATCCTTCCGTTCGCCATCTTGTACACAAAATCATCGCCATCTTGTACAGAAAAAGTCCGCCAACTTGTACAAGATTTTTTCAAACGATAACATATTCGACATTGAACGAAATTCAAATCCTGTCGGTGCAGGATCGTGAATGCACAGTTGGTCGAAGAGTGGAGTCCACAGAGGCTATCGAGCTGCGTGGAGCCGAAAGGCTTGGGATCTGCCTCAGAGAGTGAATCGCAGGCCGCTCACTTGACGGGCTCCCACTTGGCGAGCTCGTTGACCTTGGACAGGGTGGACCCCCTGTTGATCTCCTCGCGGGTCCTGTTCTCCCTCTCGTGGACGTCCAGGGCGCGGTTGGCGACCTCCACCGCCATCTCCTTCGGGATGACGATGATCCCGGACTCGTCTCCGACGATCCAGTCGCCGGTGCGGACCCTCTGTCCTCCGACGGTGATCTCTATTCCGATTCCGCCGTATCCCTTGGGCTCTCCGGCGCAGGGTGCGACGGAGCGGGAGAACACGGGGAACCCGAGGTCGCGGATGTCGTCTATGTCCCTGGCGGCACCGTCGATGACGATCCCCCTGACGCCCATGACCATGGCGGAGCAGGATGCGAGCTCCCCCCATACGGCGACGGGTGCACCGCCGACATCCACCACTATGACATCCCCGTCCTTAGCACGGTCGATGGCCTCGACGGGTTTCGCCCAGTCGCCGTTGGTGGTCTGGACCGTCAGGGCCCTTCCGACCATCTTCTGCCTGTGCTTCAGGGACTGCGGGACGATCCCGAACATGACTCCCTGCTTGTGGAACGCGTCGGATATGTTGCAGGTGGAGACCCTGGAGAACGCCTCGAACAGATCCTCCTCTGAGTACTTCTTGGCCAGGTTGGTGTCGATCTTCGCACCGGACATGGCCTTCTTGATGTTCTCGGCGGCGCCCCTGATGTCCTCGGTCTTGATGATGGCCCCTCCGACGATGACGTCGGTGGCTCCGGCCTCGACGTAGAGCCCGGCGTTCTCCGCCGTGATGCCTCCGGCGACCGCCACGGGTATGGACACTGCGTCCACGATCTTCCTGAGGACGTCGATCGGGGGCTCCTCGCCCTTCATCTGCGTGTCTATGCCCATGTGCATGCAGATGTACGCGACGCCGAGCTTCTCGACCTGCTTGGCGCGCTCCACCCTGTCCGGGACGTTGATCATGTCCACCATGATCTCCGCTCCGTACTTCCTTCCGGCCATCACGGCCTCCTCGATCGTCGCGTCGTCGGCGAGACCGAGAACCGTGACGATGTCCGCACCGGCCTTGGCGACGATCTCCACCTCGAAGGACCCCACGTCCATGGTCTTGGTGTCCGCGATGATCTTCTTCCCGGGGAACTCGCGCCTGAGGGCGCGGATCGCCTCGGCACCCTCGCTCTTGATGAGAGGGGTTCCGACTTCGATCCAATCCGCACCGCCGTCCACTGCCTCGTGGGCGATGACGATGCTCCTGTTCAGCTGCATGAGGTCGAGCGCGACTTGAAGGACGGGCATGGATGCAGGATTCCCTGCTTATTATATACGCATTTAGGAGAGGATGAAGAAACGAAGGATGCCACTCAGCTCGCCCGTCTATCATCAGAGATCAGCACGATAAAACGATCATCACCGTGGCAGTCTCACATGCACCCATCGGAGTTAATCCTGTCGCTTTCGCCGTCTCTGCCCGGATTCCGCATCATTCTCGGTCGAATAGCTATGGTTGTCGAAACGCATCAGTGTCAGATGTTCGATGACAATCGTTTGTATCGGTATGACATATCGACAATGCTGAAACACCATCGCAACAGTCAATCGGAATCGAAGACTATGAGGCCTCTGAGTCCTTCTACGACGTGAGGGTCCTCCACGACGCGGAGGAGGTCGTCGAATCCGGACAGAGGCCTCTCCATGACGATCTTCGAGGCACGCTTCTTGCCGATGCCAGGAAGAGCCGCGAGGGAGGACATGGGCATCGAGTTGATGTCGAAAGGATAAGTGATCCCGGTTATCGAACGGAAGCCCCAGTCGGTGACGAACACATCATGGAACTCGTTCAGGTCCACCTTGTACGGGATGCCGACCAGCAGGGGGTACGACCCGATCTGCCTCCCGAATGTCGTGTTGCCGTCGTGGATCTCCATGTAGACGTCCTTCAGAACGGTGCCGTACGGTGCGACCCTCTCGAGCATGACCCGGTCTATGTCGGTGCGGACCTCCTCCTTGAACCTCTTGAAGCGGCGCTGGTCCACCCTGACGTCGAACTCCCTCCTCACCGGCAGGACCTGGCGGATGTTGATGCGCCTGACCATGAGGCCCTCGTCACGGACCCTGGTCAGGAAGTCCATGTCCATGGTGTACGTCGAGGGCGTCTCCCCGTCGAGGCCGCAGATGAGGTTCAGCCCGGGCAGAAGTCTGGGGAGTCCGTGTTCGCCCCTCTCCCCTCCGATCCTGTTGATCATCCTGACAGCCTCCAGGACCTGGTCGGACGTGCTGTTAAGGTTGTTCTCGATGACCACGCGGGGGTCAGCGGTCTCCATCCCCAGGGCCAGTACGTTGCCGTCCGTGCAGCACCCGGCGATGGTCCTCAGAACCTCCTCCGACTCCTCCGGGTAGGTGGCGATGACGGACGCGTTCGCGTTGTCGACATGCAGGACGTCAAACCCCAGCCCCCTCAGTCCCTCGAACAGCTCGCTGACGGCTTCGGGGTTCGGTCTCGGAACCGGGCAGTCGTCCTCGGAGCCGTAGGACACGATGCAGGTCTGCCCTCCGACCCTGAGGTTCCTCACGCCCAACTCCCTGAGCTTCGACGCCTCCTCGAGGATGTCCGACGGCGAGCGCATGAGCGGCCTCCCCTTCAGGGGCTCGATGCAGTAGGAGCAACCTCCGGTGGACCACCTGTGGCATCCCCTGTAGGACTCTATCTCCGCGATCAGCGGCTCCGGGAAGTCCTGGTGCTGCTTCACGATGTCCGCGCCCAGGAGCATCCACCTGTTCCACTCCTCCAGAGTGCGGTACCTCTCCCCGACCTCCTTGCCGGAGATGCCGTCGTGCAGGGATGCGGCCAGATCCCTTCTGATGACGAAGTCGAACCTCTCCGCCACCGGCGTGTCCGCCGCGGATCCGCCTATGAGCCTCCACCCCTTCAGCTTCGGGAAGAGGGCGTCGAGTTCCTTCACGGACATCGGCATGGACCTCAGGTACTTCCCCGGGACCGTGTTGCCGGACATGACGACGCTCACGTCGGCCTCCGGTATCCTCGCGCCCCTCCTGATCATGTCCACGGTGAGGTACTCCAGCCTGTCGGCGCCGGCATCCATCGCGGCACCCGCTATGGCGCGGACGATGGGCGAGATGTACGGTGGGACGCCGAGGGCTGCGGGGTCGTCGATGTATCCGTCGACGAGGAGGACTGTGATCTCCCGGGACATGGTGGGAATGAGAAGGCATCGGTATTTCTGGATGTCGGATGCGAAGGGGCGGAGGATGGTGAAAAATCCCGGATCGAGAACGGTTAAATTTCCGGGTTTAGAATGGTTAAAATCTACGACTGAAAACGGTTAAATTTCCGGGTTGACTATATCTGGACGGAGGCTTTAGGATGACTCTCACAGAGGCGGGATACAGGGCACGTATAGTGGATGGGCAGATCTCCAGACTCCTTTCCATAGCCGGTGCGGTATGCATCGAGGGCCCGAAGTATTCCGGGAAGACCTGGACCGCGCTGAACCATGCGAACTCGGCGGTGTACATCGCGGATCCCAGCGGCGGTTTCAGGAACAGGGAGATGGCCAGCATGGATCCGAAGCTGATCCTCGACGGCGAGCCTCCGCGTCTCATAGACGAATGGCAGGATGTCCCGGGGATATGGGACACCGTCCGCTTCACGGTCGATCGTCCCGGTATGCACGGAAGGTACATCCTCTCCGGGTCCTCGACCCCCAGAAGGGATGGCATCTTCCATTCCGGAGCCGGCAGGATAGTGTCGGTGCGCATGAGGACGATGTCACTGTACGAATCAGGCGACTCCACAGGTTCCGTGTCCATGAAGGATTTGTTTGACGGCAAGTTCGAACCAAGACAGGCCGGGGACGTGGATCTCAGACATCTGATCCACCTCGTGGTCCGCGGCGGATGGCCGGGCTATCTGGGCCAGAGTGATTCGGATGCCCAGTTCATGTGCAGGGAGTACCTCCGTTCCCTGAGATCGGAGGATATGAAGAGGGTGGACGGTAAGGATCGCAATCCAGACAAGGTCAAGGCCCTGATCCGTTCGCTGTCCCGTAACGTGAGCACGGTAGTGTCCAATGCGACTCTTGCCAGGGACATCAAGGCATTCGAGGACGAGACCCTGTCCGAAGACACCGTGACCGACTACATCGGCATACTGAAGAGGATGTTCTTCCTGGAGGACCAGCCGGCGTTCAAACCCGGACTCAGATCGTCCGTCAATGTCGGGAAATCCCCGAAGCGCCATCTTGCCGACCCCTCCCTGGCAGCCGCCGCCCTGGGAGCGACACCGGACAAGCTGTTCGACGATCTGAACACATTCGTGTTCCTGTTCGAATCCATGTGCGACAGGGACCTGGCCGTCTACGCCCAGTCCCTGGGCGGAGAGCTCAAGCACTACAGGGATGCGAAGGGAAGGGAAATCGACGCGGTCGTCGACCTCCCTGACGGCAGGTGGGGGGCCTTCGAGGTGAAGCTGGGTGCCAACCAGATCGACGACGCGGCCGAGAACCTCCTCAGTGTGTCGAGGGCCTTCGACGGCAGTTCGCGTGGCGGCCCGTCGTTGCTGTGCGTAATCTGCGGGATGACCTCCTATGCCTATCGTCGCGAGGACGGGGTCTACGTGGTGCCGATAACCGCGCTGAAGGACTGAGCTTGCGGCCGTCCCAGGACGGCCCCATGACATCATCTGGGGCTCCGCTCCAGAATCTTCGATTTACGTCCAGTGCGTACATTATTAATAATGAAAGGGCAATGCTGAGGGTTAGAATTCGAAGTTAAACTACGAAATTCGTAGAAATGAGGTGAATTCATGGCAAACGGACAGGAAATGACAGTCGAGGAGCGTCTGGAGCTGGCGAAGAAGCCCGGCAGAGACGCCATGGTTATGCACAAGTACTACCACGGAAAGGTGGAGACCGTCCCTAAGGCGTGCGTCAGGTCCTTCGACGACTTCGCCATCTGGTACTCCCCCGGAGTGGCCGAGCCTTGCAAGGACATCGCCGCCAACCCCGACATGGTATACGAGCACACCTGCAAGTGGAACACAGTGGCGGTCGTGTCCGACGGAACCCGTGTCCTCGGACTGGGCGACATCGGACCCGAGGCCGCCATGCCCGTCATGGAGGGCAAGGCCATGCTGTTCAAGTACCTCGGAGGCGTGGACTGCGTCCCGATCTGCCTGGACACCAAGGACCCCGAGAAGATCATCGAGACCGTCAGGCTCATCGCCCCCTCCTTCGGAGGAATCAACCTCGAGGACATCTCGAACCCCAAGTGCTTCGACATCCTCGACGAGCTGAGGAGGGACTGCAAGATCCCCGTGTGGCACGACGACCAGCAGGGAACCGCCACCGTCGAGGTCGCCGGTGCGATCAACGCCATGAAGCTCGTGGGCAAGAAGCTGGAGGAGGCCCAGATCGCCGTCATCGGCGCCGGAGCCGCTTCCATCGCCATCGCCAGGCTTCTGCTGGCCACCGGGTTCAGCCCCAAGCACATGTGCATGTGCGACTCCAAGGGTATCCTGAACCTCTCCAGGGAGGACGTCAAGAAGGACTTCAAGCAGAAGTGGGAGATCTGCGAGAAGACCAACGGTGCCGGAAAGAGCGGAGGAATCAAGGAGGCCATGGAGGGCGCGGACATCGTCATCGCCGCCTCCAAGCCCGGACCCGGAACCATCCCCGCCGAGTACGTCAAGCTGATGGCCGACGACCCCGTCGTGTTCGCCACCGCCAACCCCATCCCCGAGATGTGGCCCTGGGAGGCGAAGGAGTACGGATGCAAGGTCTTCGCCACCGGAAGGTCCGACTTCCCCAACCAGGTCAACAACTCCATGGGATTCCCCGCCATCTTCAGGGGAGTGCTCGACGTCAGGGCCAAGACCATCACCGACGAGATGTGCATCGCGGCCGCCACCGAGCTGGCTAAGTGCGCCGAGGAGAAGGGAATCTCCGAGGACTACATCATCCCCAACATGTCCGAGACCGAGGTCTTCCCCAGGGAGGCCGTGGCCGTCGCCCTCAAGGCGCAGGAGCAGGGAGTCGCCAGGCTCAAGCTCAGCCGCCAGGAGCTGTTCGACAGGGCATCCTTCATGATCAACAGGTCGAGGAACCTCACCGCGAAGATGATGGAGGACGGTTTCATCCCCGAGTACAAGGAGTGATCAAAACCCATTCAGGGGGCCCTCGGGCCCCTTTCCACCGTGTTCTTCGGGACGCGGTCCCTTTTTTCAATACCTACAATAATAAGTTCGTCCCGCATCACCCATGCAACGCAGGGCTGTCTGCGCGGAGGCTGTTCGATGGGACCAATGACGGAGTCGGGAGAGGTTTTCAGCTATCGTTCCGAGCGCCAGCTGTTCCTCGACGCCGTCCGCGAGGGGATGAGGGTCCGTGTGGACATCCCCCGTACCGACAGCGTCTGTGTGTTCGGCACCGATTCGTGCTCCATCGCGGGCGAGGTCCTGTCGGACGCCGCCGACGAGCTGTCCTCGCATCCGCTCACTTGCGTGCGCGACGGGCGCATCCCCGGATGGGTCGGTCCCGGGACCGAGGCCATCCTGGTGTCCTACGAGGGCGACTGCCAGGAGGCGTTCCCGGTCCTGGAGGCCCTCCGTGGCAGAGGTTGCGGGATACACGTGCTGACCGCAGGCGGCACGATATGCAACCCGCTCCATCCCTCGGAGATGGTCCTCCTGCCGATGGGCCTGGAGGGTCACGAGGCGATGGGGTACGTACTCGGGGCGCTGGCCGCGACGGTTCAGGCCACCGGCCTCTTCGACGCCGCCGACGCACTGGAGTCGGCGCTGGAGGCCCTGGAGGAGGATGCCGGCCATTCCGATGACGACGCCGTCCTCGTCGCCAGGGCTCTGGAGGGCAACGTCGGCGCCGTGTACAGCACCTCGGACGTCCATGCCAGTGCGGTCTCGTTCAGGGAGTCCCTGAGCGATGCCGGGCATCTGTCTTTCACCGGCGAGCTGCCCGAGTTCGACCACAACGAGCTCGTGGGATGGTCGGACCCCAATGTCCACGCCCCCGAACTGAGGATGGTCGTCCTCAAAGGCGGGAGCCCGTCGGACCTGGTGAACACGATCGTGGACTGCATGGCGGAGGTTCTCCGCGAGAACGGGAGGGAGGTCGTCGAGGTCGACATAGGTTCGGGATCCTCCCTGCAGCGCAACCTGTGCGGGATGATAGTCGGCATGGATGTGGCCGACCTCATGGGAGGTCGCAGATGACGCAGTCCACCGCCGAGCAGCTCTTCCACTTCATCGACGACCTGGAGTCGTCCCTCAGCTACGACCCCGGCCGGAGGTTCGAGTGCGACAACATCGTGCTCTGCGGCGTCGGTGGGTCCGCCGTCAGCGGGTACTTCGCCGCGGACTGCTGCTTCACCGAGTCGCCCAAGCCGATCCGTCTCATACGCTACCCCTCGCTCCCGTCATGGGCGGGGCCCCGCACACTGGCGGTGGTCTCCAGCTACTCCGGCAACACCGCCGAGACCATGGAGATGTACAGGGAGGCCAAGGAGCGGGGATGCCTGGTGTCGGTGGTGACGTCCGGGGGGAAGCTGAGGGCCGCAGCGGAATCCGCCGGCGACCATCTGGCACTCCTGCCGGAGGGCATGCACCCGCGTCATGCCATAGGCTTCATGATCGGCTACACGCTGGCCATACTGAGGTCCGCCGGATGCCCCGACGTCTCGGAGAGGATCCGTTCGTTCATCCCGTCACTCAGGGGGTTCAGGGACACGGTCTCCGCGGACGGCGGTCAGGCCAGGGCCCTGGCAGAGCTGTTCCGCGGGAAGGTCCCGGTGGTATGCGCCGACAGTTCGATGGCGTCCGTGGCCTTCAGATGGAAGACCCAGATCAACGAGAACTCCAAGTTCGTGGCGTTCTGCGAGTCGGCCCCCCTGTTCAACGCGCACGCGATGAAGGGTTGGGCCGCAGCACCCGAGGACTACATCCTGGTCCTTCTGAACGGGACGAGGGACTCGGCGGCGACGCCCGATCTCGAGAGGGCCTTCACAGCGTTGGACGGTTGGAAGGGGGACATCGTCATGGTCGGGCTGACCGGGGAGTCCCACCTGGAGAACATGTTCAGGGCGATAATCCTCGGGGACTACATCTCCATGTACATGGCCGAGGACAGGGGCATCGACCCGGCCGAGGTCCGTCCCGTCATGCAGATGAAGGCGAAGCTGTCCGAGAGGCTCGGCTGAGGTTCCTCAGGATCCCCTCGGCCTCGGAGACGAACTCCTTCGATCTCCTTTCTGCCGTCTCGGGGTCCTTCGATTCGGAGTATATCCTGAACTTGGGCTCGGTCCCGGACGGCCTCATGAGCACCCATCCGTCGTCGTAGTCGATCCTCAGACCGTCGGTGAGGTTGCACCTCTCGCCGGAATGGGCCTCCGACACGGATTCTATGAGCTTCCGCTTCAGGTCGTCGGGGCAGGCTATCGCGGTCTTGACCGTGCGGTATCTCGGAAGGGAGTCCACCTGCTCGGACAGGGCTCCGTTCCTGGCGATGCACTCCAGCATCATGGCCGCGCCCATGGCGCCGTCGCGGCAGTACTGGTGGTCGGCGAATATGAGGCCCCCGTTCTCCTCGCCTCCGAACACCCCTCTGTCCGCGCGCATGGCACGCGCCACGATGGGCGATCCGACGGCTGTGTACTGGACCTCCCCGCCCGCTGCCTCGGAGACCTCCTCGACGAGGGACGACGTGGCCACGGTGACCACAACCTTGCCCCCTCCGTTCCTGCCAAGTATGTACCGGGACAGCAGCGCCAGGGACACGTCGCCGCTCACGTACCTCCCGTCCCCGGTGACGAAGACGCACCTGTCCGCGTCGCCGTCGTGGGCGATGCCCAGGTCCGCTCCGGTGTCGACGACCATGCGCTTCAGCGCGGAGAGGTTGTCCTCCGTGGGTTCGCTGGGATGCCCGGGGAACTCCCCCTGGGGGTTGCCGTTCAGCGTTATGGCCCTCACGCCGAGCCTGCGCATGAGCTCGGGGGTCGTGTTCACGGAGGCCCCGTTGGCGCAGTCCACGCACACGGTCAGTCCGGCATGTCCTATGAGGCCGGCGTCAACGGCGGAGACGATGGACTCGACGTACTCGTCCCCGGCGCCCTCGACCCTGGTGACCGAGCCGACCTCCCTCCAGCCGACGCATCCCACGCCGGTCTCGTAGAGGTCCTCGATCCTCGCCTCCTCCTCGGGGGTGCATTCGGTGCCGTCCCCGGAGATGCATTTTATCCCGTTGAACTCCGGAGGGTTGTGGGACGCGGTGATCATCACGCCTCCGGTGACCTCGGGGCGGTTCTTGACGAAGTGCTGGAGCGCGGGTGTCGGAACCATGCCCAGGTCCAGAACGTCCGAGCCGACCGACATCAGGCCCGACGCGAGGGCGCTCTTGATCATCTCGGACGAAACGCGGGTGTCCGTGGCCACGGCGATCCTCCCTCCGAGCACGGCGCCGACGCTCCTCCCTATGCGGAGGGCGAGCTCGCAGCTCAGGTACTCGTTGGCGATTCCGCGTATGCCGTTGGTTCCGAACATCTTCATTTCGACATCCCGTCCTATGTAAGGAGCATCCGATAGATAGAATGTTCATCCACGGTGTTTCGGGGCAATCGCAAGGTTCTGAGCCTCTCTGGAGAATCGATATATATCATGATAATATGGAAAAATCGATGCGCTGGGTCTCCTACGAAGAAGCAAAGGCGTTCTACCGTGAACACGGTAGTGCCATCCTTCTCGCGTTGGCCGCGGTCGTGTTCTTCATTTCTCTGTATTATGTTCTGGACACATACCCTCCAAAGGACGATGTGTTGAACTTCTACAAGCAGGCCGAGATGATCAAGGACGGTATTGTGCCGTACCGGGATTTCGTGTTCGAGTTCCCGCCGTTCGCGCTACTGTTCTTCCTGATCCCGTCCATGTTCACCTCCGAACTCGACGTCTATGCGCAGATATTCGGTGTCATGGTCACGCTGATCTCCCTGATCTGTCTGTTCTATGTTCTGAGGATCAGCGAGCGGATGGGAGTGAACAAGGCGGTCGTCACCCTCGTTTTCGTAGCGTTGATGCTGCTGTACTACAAGGAGCTCGTCGTCAAGTTCGACACAATCCCGATGATGCTTACGGTCATGGCCATATACTACTTCCAGAGGGGCAACAGGTATGCCGCATACGGGCTGGCCATGGTCGGGGCCCTGGTCAAGATATACCCGATATTCCTGGTGGTCCTCTTCCTGATACTCGATCTGGTGGACCGTCACGACAGCCGCAGGGTCCGCGTAATCAGGGGGTTCTGCGCATGTGTCGCCGTCGGCCTCGTATCCCTGCTCCCTCTACTCGCGGCAGGCGCCTCCTTCGGGGACGTCATGTCATTCCTGACCTTCCACACCGAGCGCGGGTTCCAGGTGGAGAGCGTGATGGGAGTGATCATACAGGGCCTGGGGCTGCTCGGACTGACCTCGTTCTCCCTGGTGAACATCTACGGCACGTACGATGTCATAAGCCCTGTGAGCGATGCGCTGCTGCCCTTCTGGAACCCGCTGGTCGCGGTCCTGATGGTCTTCGCCTTCTACCTCATCTACAGGCACGCCACGGTCCGCGGTGCGGGAGGCTCCTGCGACAGGGACGTGGTCCTGTACACGACGGTCGTGTTCCTCATGTTCATCCTCACCAACAAGGTGTTCTCGACGCAGTACATGCTGTGGCTCTTCCCGCTACTGGCCATCCTCGTGTCGGCCCCGGGCAGGCGCCAGAACTGGTTCCTGGTCGTCTACGTGCTGGTTATGGAGCTCTTCGCCGCCGTGATGATGATGGACTACCTTCCGGGAACCGGTCTGTTCGTGGGGGAGAACCTGTGCCGTGACGTCATGCTGATCGCCCTGATGGCCGTGATGATGCTGTACCTGTGCGGCAGGGACCTCTTCTTCACGCGCTACGATAGAAAGGATAATGATGTGGGAGGTTCTGTTTGAAACGAGCCCTTGCAGGGGTTTCGAACGGAGCACGGTTTGAGGGGAGACGATGTTCGGACTGGATTTCGGGCCTTTGAGAAGCATTCCGAAGATGGTTTTCCTGATCGCCATCCTCTCCCTGGTTGTTCATCTGGTGATGACCGCGCTGTTCTCCCACACATATGATTCCGAGTACTGGCTCATAATCATGCAGAACATCGAGACCGGGAACGGCCTCTACGGGCTGAACGGGTTCTACTACACGCCGGTCTGGGGGTACATGCTGTCCTTCGCCGACATGCTGATGCAGGTGTTCGGAGCCATCCCCGTGCTCGGGGACCGTTTCACGGACCTCATAGTGATCGAGGACTACAACGGGTTCCAGGCGGTGCTGGCGTCACCGGACATCAACTTCCTTCTCAAGCTGCCTCTGTCCGTGTGCGATGTTCTCGTGGGGTTTCTCCTGTACGTCATAGTGTCCCGCCACACCGGCAGCGAGAGGAAGGGCATCGTGTCCATGGCCCTCTGGTGCTTCTGCCCGATCGTCGTGTACATGTCCGCCATCCAGGGGCAGTTCGACACCATCTCCGTGCTGCTTCTCCTCATGACGATATTCCTCATCAGGCAGGACAACCCCCTTCTGGCGGGCATGGTGTTCGCCCTGGCCACATGGCTGAAGATCTTCCCGGGTGTATGCATCCTGGTGCTGTTCGGGTACATGCTGGCCCGCTACAAGGGCGCTCCCCGTTCCACCAGGCAGATATCGATGTCGATTGTCGGCTTCCTGCTGCTGACCGCGGTCCTGTTCCTGCCGCAGATCCTCGACGGGACCCTGGCGTACGCGTTCTCGTTCCTGACGAGCAGGACCTCGGGATACGATCTCGGAAGCACCCTGTACATGGCAGGGATGCTGGTGATAATCATCGTCCTCATGCTGTTCATGACCCGGAGCATCGCCAGGAAGCCGGCGGCGGAGGCGGACCGTCTGGTGTTCCTCTACTGCGGTCTCCTCGCGACACTGGCCGCCATGGTGCAGTTCGGATACCAGTACGCGCCGTCGATCGTCGGCTTCATCATACTCTTCGCGATGATGTCCGTCAACACCAGGGGGTACAGGTTCGTGTTCCTGGTGGTGTCGCTGTTCACGTTCCTGGAGGCCCTCTTCTGGGTGAACTACTCCTCCCTGTTCATCATCTCGGAGTACTTCGGGACCTTCGACCCGTCATGGGTCCTGGAGCACACCCTGGACTTCACGTTGAACTGGGGGTCCGAGGCGACCGGCAGTCTGATGGGCAGGTTCGCGAACATCTGGCACTACGCTCTGTTCGCGTTCGTGATCATGGCGGTGCTCGATTTCTGCAGGGGGCGGGTCCCGGTGCTCGACCGCGCCTCGGACTACGTCCGCTCTCTCGGAGGTCTGTTGAGATGAAGGGCAGCAGGTTGCTCGTGATCTTCGCCGTCGCATTGTGCGCGGTGGTCGTGGTGGGCGAGATGTACGCCTACCTCCCCGGCAGCTACGGATACGGCTCCAGCGCGGAGCTGGAGGAAGGGACCATAGGGTTCTCCGTCGAGAACAGGGGTTCCGACGAGTTCGACGCCGTGCTCCTGGACAACGGCGACTACGCCGCTGTGGACACCGTCTACGTGTACTACGACCCGGACTACGCGTCCGCGGTCAACGAGGACGCCGCCGTGGAGGTGGGCGCCCAGAGGATGACCCAGGAGTACTACGTGGACCAGCTCGTCAAGGTCCTGGGATACAGGGGATGCCAGAACGTGACCGTACTGGACGCGGAGGGTCTCGCAGATGCCCTCCAGGGCGACCTGTCGGGGACATGTTCCGGCAGGGGGCTCGTGATGGCGTCCGGGGCGATACCAGACACGGTCTACTCGGGCGGCGAGTCGGGTCTCCTCGTATCGTGGATCCAGTCAGGCGGAAGCCTGTATTGGGTCGGCAACGTCATCGGCAAGTACGTCTCCACGGCCGACGGGCTCGTGGACGTCGGTTCCACCGCGGTCTTCCTAGGCACGGACGCCGTGAACCTCGAGAACTCCAGCGCGTACGACGATGCCTCGGACCTGAGGGCGATGTTCTCCTACGAGTACAACCGCACGATGTACTCCGTCGACGTGTCGAAGACCGACAGGCAGGCCCTCGGTGTCGGGTACTCGGACGGGACGTACACATCGACGACCTTCGTCCAGATGGGAGCGGGGCAGGTGTGCATCGTCGCAGGCGAGTACAACTCCAAGCAGGTCCGCGACCTGGCGACATCGGTCTGCTCCGGACTGTGCTACTGCTCCGAGGTCATAGGATACGACCACGGCGTCGTGGACAACCATGCCACGGGTTCGTTCGACGTCTCTGGGCGCAGCGGCTGCATTCGTCTCTACGTCTACATCGGAGGCTACTTCTGCGTGTACGGCCAGGGCTACACGTTCGACATCCCGTCGTCGGTCGGGACGTGAGCAGGGTCCACTGTATAGAACAGGGAGTTCGTGTTCGCAAAGGACGAGATGAGTCCAAAGCGAATAAATCTGATTGTCCGAAGAACAG
>CALUOK010000027.1 GCA_944322255.1 Candidatus Methanomethylophilaceae archaeon
TTGGCGGCGTCGAACAGGTTGCCGTCGTAGTCGAGGGCGTAGATGTCCACGAAGCACATCCAGACCTCCTCGCCGGGGACGATGCACAGCTTCTCAACGTCGACCATTCCGGACTCGCGGATCCCGCGGTCCACGACCCTGGCCAGCTCGATGGCGTCCTCTCCGGGGGGACCGGACTCGAAGGTGGGGTGGGCCATGGGGATGAGCTCGGCGCCGGTGGTGAGCACTCCGATGTTGGGGGTGTCGCCGAAGGGGGTTCCGGGGATGATCTTGACTCCCGCGATGACCTCGGTCTTCCCGAGCTTGACTCTGGCGGATCCGTCGGCGCTCTCGATGCAGTTGGTCTCGACCTGGATCTTCCTGACGTCGGTGACCCCGCGGCCGTCCTGCCTCTTGCCGTCGGCGAGCAGGTTCATGATGTGGTCGCGCTTGATCTCGGACATTATCTCGCTGCTCATTCGGATTCCTCCTGTGCGGGTTTGGAGTAGCGCCTCTTCAGTGCGTCCACCTGGAGGTCGTGGACCTCGTGGCACGCGTTGACCGCGAGCTCGATGGCGTGGTCGAACTCCTCGCGGGTCATGTTGCCGTCCATCTGGAGCAGGACGATCTCGTCGGTGGAGGGCATGATGGCGATGGGCACGTCGGCCTGGCCGTAGTTGTCCTCCTCCTTGTTCAGGTCCAGGAGCACGTGGCCGTCGGCCTTGCCGGCGGCGATGGCGGGGACGATGTCCCTCATGGGGATGCCGGCGTCGGCGAGGGCGACGGATGCGGCGGTGAGGCCGGCGCACCTGGTCCCGGCGTTGGCCTGCAGGATCTCGATGTACACGTCGATGGATGCGCGGGGGTACAGCTCGGTGAGCACGACCCTCTCGAGGGCCTCGGAGATGATCTTGGAGATCTCGATGGACCTCCTGTCCGGTCCGGGCCTCTTCCTGTCGCTGACGGAGAAGGCCTGCATGTTGTACTTGCACTGCACGATGGCCTTCTGGGGGTTCTGCAGGTGCCTGGGGTGGCACTCCCTCGGTCCGTAGACCGCGGCGAGGACCTTGTTCTTACCAATCTCTACATAGGCGGATCCGTCGGCGTTGTTCAGGACTCCGGCCTCGATCTTGATCGGCCTGTGCTGCTCTTCGGTCCTGCCGTCGATGCGCATGCCGTTCTCATCTACCAATACCATGTCAGTATGTCCGCTCATTGTCACTCCTCCCCCTCATCTTCATCGTACTCTTCGCTCTGGGGGAGCTTGCTCTCGATAAACTCTTTGACCCTGTCTGTGAGGTTGCCGGCCTGGGCCTTGGCCTCGATCATCTTGACGGCCATGACCGCCACGTCGGCGTTCTCGTCGTCGCCGTCGATCCAGATCATTCCGTTCTGGCCCACGGTGATGCGGCAGTCCGTCATGTTCTTCAGCATCGAGATCATGGAACCGCTCTTGCCGATGACCCTGGACACCTTGGAGTGGGGGATCTTGACGAGCCTTCCGCCCTCGATCTTCCTCAGTCCGGAGTCCTTCATGGTCACCTGGATCTTCTTGCTCTCGTCCACGGACAGGACCTTCAGCAGGACCACGTTGCCCATGCTGAGGTAGCGGGACGTGTCGCCGAACTCCACCTTCCAGGGGACCTCGTTCACGTGCAGGGGCGCGGGATAGGGCGCCCCGATGTCCACGAGCCAGTTGGACGGTCCGATGTCCACGATGACTCCTATGACAGTGTCCCCGGAGGTGGGCATGTAGCAGCCCCTCAGGGGGATGACGCCCACGGTGTTCTGGAACACGTTGCGGACGCCCATAACGCTCGCGCGGACCTTGCCGTCGAGGACGTAGGCGTTCTCCCCGGGTTTCATCCCGGTGCCGTCGAGCACCTCGCCCGGCACGACGATCTCGCGCGTCTGTCTGGCGTTTCTTCTCTCCATTTCAATCACTTACTTCCAATGTTACAATCAGCTGACGAGCTTCACCGACGCCGAGCCCTTGGTCTTGTGCTTCAGCTTGTCGGTGATCTCGGTGATGAGTCCGGCCGGGATCTCCATGAGCCCGATCCAGGACCCGTCCGCGGTCCACTCCTCCTTCTCCACGATGCCGTAGTGGATGATGTCATCGTAGCAGCGGCCGTAGTCGGTCCCGTTGAGCTTGATGGCTATGCGGCTCTTCTCGAACCTTATGGGCAGGAGGGGGCGGAGGAGCTTCATGGCCTCGTCGATCTCCTTCTCCAGGGGCTTGAACGGGTCCACGTGGAACTTCGCCTCCTCGAGGGCCAGCTGGATCCTCAGAGGGGGGTGCGGGGTCTTGGTCTGGGGGTTGATGGCGTTGGCGGCGATGTACGCGATCACCTGGTTCTTCTTCGCCTCGAGCATCTCCTTGCGCTGCTCGGCCGTGATCTGTATCTCGCCCTTCTCGACGATCTTCGCGGCGATCTCCGCGATGTCCTCGGTCCCGAAGGCCTCCTTGATTTTGTCCTCGGGCGGCCTTGTCCCCTTGCTGGCGTTCTTGAAGACGTCCTCCACGGCCATGTAGTCGACTATGTCGAACTTCTTGCCCTGCTTGACGAGGTCGAACACCTTGGGGTCCAGCAGGATCTCGAAGGTCTCGCCGTGGGTCTCGAGCCTTGCAACGATCGCGTCGTCGAGGTCAACCATCCGACCACCCTCACATCTTGTCGACGAGAGCGGAGACCTCCTCCTCGGAGAGCCTCCTGAACTTCCTTCCGACCTCGGCGACGCCGATCTCCACGGACTCTGCCTTGGGCTTGTCCTCGATCGCCGCCTCCAGGGCCTTCAGGCCGAGGGCCATGGCCTCGTCGAAGGTCATGTCGTCCTTGTACTCCTTCTCGAACATCTCCATGACGGCGGGGCGGCCGCTTCCGATGCCGGTGGCCTTGTACGCCACCAGGGCCCCGGAGGGGTCTGTCTCGAAGAGGTGCGCACCGAGGTCGTCGGTACCGGCGACCAGGAGGGCGGTTCCGAACGGGCGGACTCCGCCGTACTGGGTGAAGTTCTGCTTGTAGTCGCAGACCTTCTTGACGAGCATCTCGACCCCGATGTTCTCGCCGTAGTTGACCCTGTGGACCTGGGCGTTCTTCCTGGCCTCGTCGACCAGGATCCTCGCGTCGGCCACGAGTCCGGACGTAGCGCATCCGATGTAGTCGTCGATCTCGTGGATCTTCTCGGTCGACCTGGGCTCCAGCAGCTTGCTGGACGACCTCCTGTCGACTATCAGGGCCACACCGTCCTTGTACTTCAGCCCGATGGTCGTGGAGCCTTTCTTCACGGCCTCGCGGGCGTACTCGACTTGGAACAATCTTCCGTCAGGGGAGAAAACTGTGCTTCCCCTGTCATAAGCCATCTGTCCGGGTTGCATAATGCGCGCTCCTAATACTTACCGCGTCCTGATAAGGGGGACCCTATTTAGACTTTGGTAGGTGCGCCACGCGTGCCCCGAATCACCTGCGGCGCTTCTGGGGGACCCTCAGGGAGGGGTACCTGTCCCTCAGCGTCCTCAGGGTGCCGGAGGTCCTGACGGATCCGAAGCCCTTGCTGGACTCCAGCGCCCCGGTGACAAGCGGGCGGTCCGCGGGGGAGCATCTGACGACGGCCTCGCCGCCCGAGCAGGTGATCACCTTCACGCTGGCTATGCCTGACAGCATCTGGGCCAGGTCGTCCCTGCGGACGTCCTCCGGGACCCTGAAGAAGATGTAGCGCCTCCTGCCGCGCTCGGACTTGACCACCATGGACCAGCCGAGCGGGGCAACGGATATAACGGTTTCCCGGGCGGGACGCGGCGGGAGGGTTAAGCCATCCTAAAAAATTCCATTCGGAACAGTTTTCGGGTATCTCGTTCGGACGCATGGGGATTCCGTGCCACTAAACGGAACTTTACTTCGAAATTCGAAGCGGTTCTGCGGATTGCACGATGGATGGTCATGCATCCAGCCTTCTCAACATAGCCAGCATGACTTGCGCTTCCGCTTTCCGAGGTGTCAGTATTAAACACTTCCTGTCGTGACGGATGTCCTAAAAATCCTTCGTAACCTTACGAAGCATTTTCGGATTTTCAACAAATCCCACTGTTGCATTATCTTGAGGGATAATACAAAAATCACATCAATTCCGACATGCTGGCTATTATTGATTTAGCCTACCCTAAAAATTTTAGGTACTTCAAAAAATAGCCAGACCGAAACGTCGTATACATAGTGTGCGATATTATATAATGATTTCTTGGTAGGCATTAATATACCAATCAGACAATGCTCCATCATTCCAATTCACCAATTGGTAAACGGAGGCAATGATTTGACAAAATCGGCATTGGTTATTGGTGGAGGAATTGCAGGAATCCAGGCATCGTTGGATCTTGCTGACAGGGGCATTCATGTCTACCTGGTGGAGAAGGATCCCACCATCGGTGGAGTGATGTGCCGTCTGGACAAGACATTCCCGACGAACGACTGTTCCGCATGCATTCTCTCGCCCAAGATGGCGGACTGTGCTGGACACCCCAACATCGACGTTCTGACCTACCACGAGGTCCAGAAGGTCGAGGGAGAGGCCGGCGACTTCAAGGTCACCGTCCTCAAGAAGGCCAGGTACGTCAACCCCAAGGAGTGTACCGGATGCGGCGACTGTCTCGCCAAGTGTCCCGTGAAGAACATTCCGGACAAGTACGAGTACGGCCTCACCACTAGGAAGGCCATCTACATCCCCCACGCGCAGGCTGTCCCCCGTGTCGCAATCATCGACAAGGACTACTGCAACATGATCAAGAAGGGCAAGTGCGGACTCTGCCAGAAGAACTGCGGAAAGGGAGCCATCCACTACGATGACAAGGATGAGGAGATCACCCTCGAGGTCGGATCCATCATCGCCGCTCCCGGATTCCAGGTCTGGAACGCCGCCAACGCCACCGAGTACGGATACGGCAGGTACCAGAACGTCGTCACCGCCATCGAGTACGAGAGGCTCATGTGCGCCTCCGGACCCCACAGGGGACACATCGTCGTTCCCTCCAGCGGAGAGGACCCCAAGAAGATCGCCTACATCCAGTGCTGCGGATCCAGGTCCGAGAAGAAGGGCTGGAAGAAATACTGCTCTTCCGTGTGCTGCATGTACGCGACCAAGCAGGCCATGATCACCAAGGAGCACGGAGACCTCCAGGAGGACATCTTCTTCATGGACATCAGGTCCTACGGAAAGGAGTTCGAGGCCTACATCCACCGCGGTGAGAACGAGTACGGAATCAAGATGCACAGGGGAGCCCGCGTGTCCAACGTCGAGGAGGACCCCGTGACCAAGAAGCTGACCATCAGCTACACCGACGACGAGAACAACGGAGTCTCCGAGGAGTTCGACATGGTCGTCCTGTCCGTCGGACTCGTGCCCCCCGAGGGAGCCCAGGAGTTCGCCGACATGCTCGGAATCGAGCTCAACGAGTACGGGTTCTGCAAGACCACCGTCTACCACCCGCTCGAGACCACAAGGAAGGGAGTCTTCGTCACCGGTGCCTTCGCCGCACCCAAGGACATCCCCACATCCGTCGCCGAGGCCTGCGGAGCTTCCGCCAAGGCCGGTGCCTACATCGTCGACGAGAACTTCGAGCCCTGCGCTCCCAAGGTCTACCCGCCCGAGAAGGACGTGGAGGGCAAGGAGCCCCGCGTCGGAGTCTGGGTCTGCCACTGCGGAATCAACATCGGATCCGTGGTCGACGTCCCCGCCGTCGCCGAGTACGCCAAGACCCTGCCCCACGTCGTCCTGTCCGAGGAGTCCCAGTACGCCTGCGCCCAGGACTGCCTGGAGGCAATCTCCGCGGCCATCAAGGAGCACGACCTCAACAGGGTCGTCGTCGCCTCCTGCACACCCAGGACCCACGAGCCCCTCTTCAGGGAGGCCTGCAGGAACGGAGGCCTGAACAAGTACCTGTTTAACATGGCCAACATCCGTGACCAGTGCTCCTGGATCCACATGCACGAGCACGAGGCCGCCACCAACAAGGCCAAGGACCTGCTCAGGATGGCGATCGCCAAGGCGTGCCTGCTCGAGCCCCTCGTCGGTGCCGAGATCCCGGTCACCAACGCCGCCGCCGTCATCGGTGGAGGAATCACCGGAATGACCGCCGCTCTGGACATCGCCGCCCAGGGATACCCCGTCCACCTCGTCGAGAGGGAGAACGAGCTCGGTGGATACGCCCGCAACTTCCGCCACAAGGAGGACGGAGTCGCCGTCGAGGACTTCCTCAAGGAGACCATCGAGAAGGTCGAGAGCAACAAGCTGATCACCGTGCACAAGGGAGTCACCGTCAAGGACATCCCCGGATACGTTGGTAACTTCAACCTCCAGCTGTCCGACGGATCCGAGTACCCCGTCGGTGTCGTCCTGTTCGCCGTCGGTGCCGCCGCCTACGAGCCCACCGAGTACAACAACGGAAAGGACCCCAAGGTCATGACCCAGACCGTCGCCGAGAAGAAGATCGCCGACGGATCCTTCAACGGTCAGGACGTCGTGTTCATCCAGTGCGTCGGATCCAGGTCCAAGGATGTCAACTACTGCAGCCGTGTCTGCTGCGCCGCATCCCTGCGCGAGGCCATCCAGATCAAGATGAACAACCCGATGGCCAACGTCACCGTGGTCCACAAGGACATCAGGACATACTCCTTCCGCGAGGAACTCTACTACAGGGCCTGCCAGCTCGGAGTCAAGTTCCTGAGGTACCCGGTCGAGAACGAGCTGCCCGCCTACGACGGAAACGTCGTGAAGGCCTACGACTCCACCCTCGGAGCCGAGGTCGAGATCCCCGCGGACACCGTCATCCTCGCCGCCGGAATCGCCCCCGACAGAGAGAACAAGGAGAACCTCGCCAAGATGGTCAAGGTCCCCATCTCCAAGGACGGATTCTACTTCGAGGCCCACCAGAAGCTGAGGCCCGTCGACTTCGCCACAGAGGGAGTCTACGTCGCCGGAGCAGCCCATTGGCCCAAGTTCATGGACGAGTGCATCGCCCAGGCCTCCGGAGCCGCCTCCAGGATGCTGACCGTCATCTCCAAGGACAAGCTGATCTCCGAGGGAATCACCGCCATCTCCAACCCCGACCGCTGCGACGGATGCGGAGTCTGCGTCGGATGCTGCGACTACAACGCCATCACCCTGGTGGAGCAGCCCGACGGAGGCCTCAAGAGCTTCGTCAACCCCGGTCTGTGCAAGGGATGCGGATGCTGTGTCGCGTCCTGTCCCGCAGGAGCGATGGAGCAGAGAGGATTCAGGTCCAAGCAGATCATCGCCGAGATCGACGCATGCCTCGACTACCCTGTCGGAGGAGAGTGATTACAAATGGCAGATTTCGAACCCAGAATCGTTACGTTCTGCTGCAACTGGTGTTCCTACGCCGGTGCTGACGGAGCGGGAGTCGCAAGGCTCCAGATGCCGACCAACTTCCGTATCATCAGGACCATGTGCTCCGCCCGTGTCGACCCCGAGTTCGTCCTCAGGGCCTTCGCCAAGGGAGCCGACGGCGTCATGGTGCTCGGATGCCACCCCGCTGACTGCCACTACATCGGTGGTAACTACAGGGCCAGGAGGAGGATCGCCCTCCTCAGGATGGTCCTGGAGCAGTACGGATTCGACCCCAAGAGGCTCAAGCTCGAGTGGGTCTCCGCGTCCGAGGGAGAGAAGTTCCAGAAAACAATCGTGGAGTTCGTCGACACCATCAAGGAGCTCGGACCCACACCCCTCGTAAAGGAGGCGAACTGATGGGATTCTTTGACAAACTGTTCAAGAAGAAGGAAGAGAAGAAGGAAGCTGCGCCCGCAGAGAAGCCGAAGGCCGAGCCCGCCTCGACCTCCGCCTCCTTCAAGGCCGAGCCCGCTCCCGCACCCGCTAAGACCGAGGCCCCCAAGGCGGCCCCCAAGGCAGAGGGCGGCAACCCCGACCCCTACGCCTTCATCGTCCCGCCCGTGGCATCCCCCGGCGACGCCGACGTCCCCAAGGACGCCATCCTGCCGGCAGCCGACCTCGGACCCCTCCTCCCCGGAGCACCCGCCGGAGGGAAGATCAAGCTGGCCGTCTACTGGACCGCCGCCTGCGGTGGATGCGACGTCTCCCTCCTGGACACCCACGAGAGGATCCTGACCATCGGAGACATGGCTGACATCGTCATGTGGCCTGTCGCCGCCGACGGAAAGGAGAAGGACATCGCCGCCATGGAGGACGGAGAGATCACCGTCTCGCTCATCAACGGAGCCATCAGGAACTCCGAGAACGAGCACATGGCCAAGCTGCTGAGGCAGAAGTCCAAGATCGTCGTCGCCTACGGAACCTGCGCCATGTTCGGCGGAAGCCCCGCCCTGGCCAACCTGGTCCCCGGAGGAGCCCAGGAGATCCTGGACTACGTCTACACCAAGACCCCCTCCTCCGCCAACTTCCAGGCCGAGTACCACAAGGACGCACCCGTGATCCCCCAGACATCCTACCAGGCCCCCGAGGGAGAGCTCACCATCCCCACCCTGTACGACACCGTCAAGACCCTCGACCAGGTCATCGACGTGGACTACAGCATCCCGGGATGCCCGCCCCTCCCCGAGTCCATCAGCCAGCTGCTGAAGGCCGTCGAGGACTTCGTCTACAACGGAGTGCCCCTCCCGCCCAAGGGAACCGAGATCGGAATCACCACCAAGACCCTGTGCGAGGAGTGCCCCAGGAAGAAGGAGAACGCCAGGATCACCGAGATCAAGGAGCCCCACGAGGTCGACGTCAAGCCCGACATCTGCCTCATGGACCAGGGAATCCTGTGTCTCGGACCCGCCACCATGGGCGGATGCGGTGCCAGGTGCACCAGGGCAGGACAGCCCTGCCGTGGATGCTACGGCCCGTCCCCCGATGTGCAGGAGCAGGGTGCCAGTATGTTCACCGCCGTCGCTTCGCTGTTCCCCGTCCTCGACGAGGACCCGACCTGCGGCGAGGACGAGATCATCAAGATCATGAGCACCATCAAGGACCCGCTCGGGTACTTCTACGCCTACACACTCGGAAAGTCTCTCATCAGGAGAGCAGTCAAGGAAGGAGGTCAGTAAATGTCCGGACCTATCATTTGGGATGACAAGCAGAAAGTCACCGGCAACCGCGTGACTGTGGACCCTATCACCCGTCTCGAGGGACACGGGAAGATCGAGATCTTCCTGGACGACAAGGGAGACGTTACCAACGCCTACTGGCAGGTTCCCGAGCTCAGGGGATTCGAGAGGTTCTGCATCGGAAGGAAGGTAACAGAGCTCAACCAGATCACCGCCAGGCTCTGCGGTGTGTGCCCCGGCGCCCACCACATGGCCGCCACCAAGGCGATCGACGGATGCTACAACACCAAGCCCACCGACACGGCCTACCTCATCAGGGACACGTTCTACAACGCCCACTTCGTCCACAGCCACATCGCGCACTTCTACGCCCTGGCTGCCCCCGACTTCGTGTGCGGACCCGCGGCCCCCGCCGCCGAGAGGAACGTCCTGGGAGTCGTCGGACGTGTCGGACTCGAGCTCGGATCCGCGGTCGTCAAGACCCGCCGTGAGGCCCAGAACATCCAGGCCATCATCGGAGGAAAGCCCACCCACCCCCTGATGGGAGTGCCCGGTGGTGTCTCCAAGGGAGTCTCCAAGGAGGAGCAGCAGCAGATCATCGGCTTCGCCGAGGATATGGTCGAGTTCGCCAAGACCTCCATGCAGGTGTTCAAGGACGTCGTCCTGAACAACAAGGAGTACATGGACATCGTCCTGAACCCCGACCTGTACTACCACGAGACCTACCACATGGGTCTGGTCAACGACAAGGACCAGTTCGAGATCCACGACGGAAAGGTCAAGGTCGTCAACCAGAAGGGCGAGCAGACCCACCTCTACGACCCCTACGACTACCTCGACAACATCGCCGAGGCCGTCGAGCCCTGGTCCTACGAGAAGTTCCCCTACCTGAGGAACCCCGGATACAAGGGACTTGTCGACGGACCCGACAGCGGACTCTACAGGGCCTCCCCCCTGTCCAGGCTCAACGTGTGCAAGGAGATGCCCACGCCCCTGGCCAACGACGCTCTGCAGGAGTACCGCGGCATCCTGAAGGACGCCGGCGTCAACGGACCCTGCCAGCACACCCTGGTCACCCACTGGGCAAGGATCATCGAGATGCTGTGCTGCGCCGAGAAGTGCCTCGAGGACGCTCAGAACCCCGACCTCACCAACGGGGACATCAAGCAGAAGGACATCGTTCCCGGTGGCCGCGGAGTCGGCTGCGTCGAGGCCCCCAGGGGAACCCTGACGCACGACTACACATGCGATGAGAACGGAATCGTCACCGCATGCAACATGGTCGTCGGAACCACCAACAACAACGGTCCCATCTGCATGGATGTCGCCAAGGTCGCCAAGGCTCTGATCCACAACTTCGAGGTCTCTCCCGGACTGCTGAACATGGTCGAGATGGCGTTCAGGGCATACGACCCCTGCAACTCCTGCGCCACCCATGCTCTGCCCGGCCAGATGCCCCTGACCGCTGTGATCAGGAACGCCGACGGATCCATCTACGACACCGTCAGCCGCAACTGATACCGTGTGAAACGGGAGGGGCCTCCCCTCCCTTAAACAAACCCTTTACCCCCATCTTCTCGATTCGATCCAGTGGAAATCCGTCGTTCTCCGTCGCGGTCCGTGTGCGCAGGCCCATCAGCATCGCAGGATCCGTGGATTCCGTGCAGTATACCATGTCCTGCAGAGAAATACGGGCAATCTGACGGAGGATACGTAGGTCGATCGATGTCGGAGTCCGGACATCTGTGGACTCCGAGAATCTCCAGTGGAAACGGTGGGGGGTATCAGGAGTACTTGGCCCTTCTCTGGGGAGTGTCCTTGTACCTGCTGTAGTCCTTCCCGGTCACCATGAGGTCGGAGCGCTTCCCCAGGTCTATCCCGTCGAGGAGGTACAGGTGCGCGCCGTCCACGTCGACAAGGTCGCTGTTCAGCACCGGTCCCAGCAGGTCCTCGCCGATTACGTTGACCGGCGATCCGCCGAGCATGCGGTTGAACGCGGGGACGACGATGAACCCCCTCGGAAGCCTGGGGAACCTGGAATCGGACGCTCCCTCGGCGAACCTCCCCCTGAACCAGCAGGGCTCGGTGGTGCGCCTGCCCACGCCGTCCTTGAACATGACTGCAGGGTGGTTGTGTGCCATGACCAGGGTGTCACAGTCCATGACGTCCTCCGACGGCCATGTGTGGCCGTGGATGAATCCCACGTCCCCCAGCTTCAGCCCCGTCGCAGGGCGGATCTTCACCTTGCCCGGGAGGAACTCCTCTATGCTGGTGTCGTGGTTCCCGCGGACCACGTCTATCATGTCGAACCTCTCGAAGAGGCTCTCGAAGAAATCGGGGATCTCCCTGTACTCCTGTTTGGTGGAGCCGGGGACGGAGTCCTTGACGTCGCCGATCACGATCAGTCTGGTCACATCGTCGTCGGCGGAATCGATGATGGTGTCATGCATGTCGGAGGTGCGGGATGTGAGATGGAACCCCTTGGACCTCAGATGCGACTCCACGCCGATGTGGAGGTCCCCTATGACAAGGCAGTTCTCCACCTTGAGGGCGGGCACGTCGTAGACGGGCTGGATCTCGGTCATCTCAGCAGGTCCCTCAGCACGTGGGGGATCTCCTCCACGATGTCCGTGGCTATGAGTCCGTACGATTTGTCGGTGAACGCGTACTCCCCAGCCTTGCCGCAGATGTACGCCGCGAGGCATGCGGAGTCGAACGGGGTCATCCCCTTGGCCAGAAGTCCGGCCACGGCGCCCGCCAGGACGTCGCCTGTGCCGGCTCCGGTCATCGCGGGTGTTCCAGTGCGGTTTATGCGGGTCCTGCGCCCGTCGGAGATCTCGTCGTTCGCGCCCTTGAGGAGGACCGTGGCGTTCAGTCTGTCTGCCAGCTCGTTGGGGCAGCAGGAGCCGCCCAGGTTCCTGAACTCGCGGCGATGGGGGGTCAGGACCACGTTCCCGTCGAAGACCATCTCGGCCACCGCTGTAAGTCCGTCCGCATCGATCACCAGGGGTCTGGCACATCCGGAGACGAACCTCCTGACTGCCTCCCTGGTATCCGGGTCGGTGCCCAGGCCGGGGCCTATGAGCACGGCGTCGTAGCCAGCGGACTCCTCCAGGAGGAGGTCCACGGACCCGCATGTCAGCCTGTCCCCGGGCAGGGCGGTGACCATGAGCACGGGACTGGCCGAAGACACAAGCCGGCTGACGGACTCCGGCACATACAGTCTGACTATGTCCGTGCCCACCCTCAGGGCGGACATGGACGCCATCATGGGGGCTCCGAAGTACGGGCCTCCGGCGATGATCATGAGCCTGCCGTTCTCACCCTTGTGGCTGTCCCTTTCGGGTACAGGGTATCTGAGCATGTCGCCGGGTCCGACGACGTCGACGGCCTCGGCGGGGATCCCGATGTCGGAGATGACGATCTCCCCGCTGTTCTCACGGGTCATCCCCTCCTTCATGTCATGGAACGTGACGGTCGCCACCGGCAGGACGGACACATCCGAACCGAGTCCGGACGGGACGTCCACGGACACCACGTTGCCGCGTCCCTCCGTGGCGGCGATGAAGCCCCTGTAGGGCTCTCTGACGTTCCCCTTCATCCCGGTCCCCAGGGCGCAGTCGACGATGACGTCGTACGAGTCCAGGTCCACCTTGGAGTACTCCAGGATGGGGCATCTCAGCTGGGAGTAGAAGTGCCAGGCGGCATCGGTGTGGATGTCCGAGGGCTTCTTCAGGAGCGCCACCGAAACGGTCGAGGGGTCCATCAGCGATGCGGCCGCGAAGCCGTCCCCGCCGTTGTTGCCGGGTCCGCACACGAACAGTACGCGTTTGCCGCGGAACCTTTCGTCGAGGAAGTCGGCGACGGCCCTGCCTGCGTTGCCCATGAGTTCCGTGACGGACACGCCGAGAGCCTCGGCGTTCGCATCCATCACCCTGGAGTCCTGCGGACTCATCAAAACGGATCACTTCCTCTGATTGCTCACGAGGATCTCCCCGATCTTGGGGAGGAGCTCGGTCTTGGACATGACGCCCTTCTCGACCTTCACGCATCCGTGCCTGGCACGGGGCGCCTTCGGATAGGACGTGTCCTCGCGGACCTCGTATTCGAGGTCGAGGATCATCGCGCCTTTGGCGATGATGTCCAGGTCGGGGTTGGACACGCACAGTTCCTTGGGGAGCCTCCTTCCCTCGGACCTGGTGCGGTTTATGTCGAAGTACTCGGGCCAGAGGGTTATCGCTATGTCCGGGTCGTATGCCATGCCCGAAGCAATCCCTCTTCCGTATTTATTACTTGGTCCGATGCATTCGACTGCTCAGTATTTGTATCGGTCCGTGTATCGTAAGGCCATGGATCCGATATACAGCAGGCTCCGTGTGAGGGACATACCTCCTGTGCCGCAGGAGGTTCTCGACGCGTTCGAGAGCGGTTCGGCCACCCTCATCCCCATCGATGAGAAGTCACGGGCCCTGACCGAGCTCCCCCTCAGGATGGAGAACGGGATATCGGAGTTCGACGACGGCTCGATGATGGTGGCCGTGTCCTGCCACCTGGCGGGAGTAACCCGTGAGATGCTGGAATGGTGGGAGTGGTGGTTCCCCGGACACGTGGACGCCTTCCGCGCCTGGCTTCCGGACAGCAACTTCGACCTGACCTATTCGGAGGAGCATGCGGACTACTTCAACGCCGAGCGCATGCCGGAGTTCCGTCCGCACACCCTCTACCCCACGCAGGTGGTGGGGGACATAGCCCTGCTGTTCAAGATCGATGTCATGGACCCGGTGGAGTTCGGGTTCGACCGCGAAGCCATCCGGAGGTCCGGCGACCCCCTGATATTCTGTGGCAACATCAAGGCCAGGAAGGGGAAGATACTCTACACGGACTTCGCCTACATGTTCTTCCCGGAGGGCGACGGGTTCCGCTTCTCGGCCAGGTTCTGGGCCGGCCGCACCAACGGCAACAGGTTCCTCAGGATCATGCTGCTGAACCGCAGGAGGATGTACCATCTCGGTGTGAGCTGTTACAGGGAGTACACCTCGCTACCGGGACTGCTACCGGAGATGTACGCCGAGTTCAATCAATGAAGTGAAGAAAGGAAAAGGACTGGCCCGTGAGGGCCGGTAAACGGTTTCTTGGATTCGATTACTCAAGCAGAACAGCATTGATGGCGCCATCCTGTCCAGGCCTGGACGTGACGATGGCGTCGCCGA
>CALUOK010000028.1 GCA_944322255.1 Candidatus Methanomethylophilaceae archaeon
GACCTGTGGTCCAACGAGTCCGTCGAGTACCACCCCGAGTTCGGAGGATCCTCCGTCCAGTGCTGGCTCGGATCCCTGGGATACGAGTGCGCTCTGATGAACACCGCCACCCAGCTCGGCCAGGAGAAGACCCTCAGGGACATGTACATGTACGCCGACAGGTTCAGAGGACCCGAGGCCTACGTGCTCGCCTACGACCACGCCTACATGGTCGGACAGGCCATCGCCGAGAACGGCAACGACCTGTACCTCAGGGCCAAGGCCGCCGGAATCACCGGTGCCAACATCATCATGAAGGGCTACGAGTCCAAGGAGCTCGGACTGACCAACAAGCAGCTCGACACCCTCAAGGACATCATCAAGAAGCTCGAGGCCCTCCCCGACGACACGGACAAGTTCTACGACTACTGCGTCAAGGAGTTCAAGGACACCGTGCCTCTCTACAACCCCAAGAGCTACGACCTCTGAAGGTTGCATGAGACCCCAGCCCGGGTGGATACTCTGTCCCATCCGGGCCAAACCTTTTTACTTCTCTATGTAACCAAATGGGAATGTTTATAGCCAGCCAGCCCAGTCCTGATATGCTATGACGACACTGCTGGCATATGATGGTAGGAGGAGCTGCCAACGTGCTCTAGACTACGCCATCAGGTATGCTGTCAATTTCAACGAGCCCCTGTACATAGTGACCATCGTTTCCAGGGACCAGATGGATCCCGAGGACCCGGACCCCACCGTCCGCGAGTACATGGAGGCAGCCCAGAAGAAGGCCTCCGCCGAGGGAGCCATCGTGCACTCCATCATCGAGACCGGGAAGCCGGACGAGATGGTCCTGGATGTCGCAGACCGTTTCAACTGCGACACGATCATCGTCGGGAGGTCCGACAGGTCCTCGCTCGACAGGCTCTTCCTGGGAAGCGTCTCCGACTATGTGATAAAGAACGCGGAGGCCACGGTCATCCTCGTCAGCGACGAGGCGAACAACTGATCATCCTGATGCTGTGAAGAAGAACCTGCCGTATCTCATCACGACCTTCCCGTCGGATGCAGGCGCGTAGGCTTTCTCGATACGGCGTAGGACCTCCTCCCTCAGCCGAAGCCCTTCGGTTGCATCCAGGGCGTCGAGGTAGGGTCTGAGATGGGTCCCGCTTTTCCATTCCACTACATCGCTATGGGATTCCAGTGCATGGTAGTATGTCACGGACCACATCTCGAACGACTCCGCGCATCCCGACAGTATGTCGTAGTATTTCTCCGGGGACAGGGTGCGGTGTCTCCTGGGCTTCCCGTTGGGATAGTGCCATAACGGGAGCGATGCGACCTCTTCGCAGATCACCGATGCCGGTTCGTCTTCATTCATGGGTACCTGGACGGCCAGGGTCCCGCCGGGGTTGAGGCGCTCCAACATCATCGGTATCAGCCTCTCCTGTCCGTCGATCCACTGGATGCAGGCGTTGGAGAATATGAGGTCGAACCCCTTCGGAAGGTCCCAGGCATCCATAACTTCGAACTCTGCGTCCGGCAGTCTCGCCCGGGCACGGGCGATCATCTCGGAAGAGGTGTCGATGCCGAGTATCTCCGAATCGGGGAACGCAGAACGCAGGACGGCGGTGCTGTTGCCGGGGCCGCATCCCACATCCACCACGGAGCGGGGCCTGAGGTGGGATATGCGGTTGACGAGGTCCACTGCGGGCTGTGTGCGCTCGCGCTCGAAGCGGGAGTACAGGGAAGGATCCCAAGAGAACATGGTTGTAAGGGCGGGGCCCGAAGGCCCCTTTTTGTGATCAGTTGGCGTTGCTGACCTTCTCCATCAGTCCCTGGGACTTGGCGATGGCGTCGGCGGACATCTTCAGGTCGTTCTCGATCTGGTAGTCCGTGTGCTGGTCCATGCAGTCCACGGAGGCGATGAGGATTCCCTCGTCGGTGGCGGTGAACTTCACGGTGATGGGCGTGTTCTTGGTGACGTCCATCGGCAGCTCCATCATGAACTCTCCGACGGGGGCTCCGTCGATGACGGCGGTCTTCATGCCCTCCTCGTTGTTCATGGCGGCGTCCTCGTAGATCTCGACCTTGATGGTGGACTGTCCGTCGTCGACCGGGTAGTAGGTCTTGATGGATTCGATGGGCAGGACCTCGTTCCTGAAGATGATGTTGGAGATCATCTCGGTCCCGTCCTCGTACATGGCCTTGATTCCGAAGGTCTTGCTCAGGACGTTGTGGACGCTGAGCACTCCCTCGATGGGCTCGGCGGGGGCTCCGGTCTCGGGGTTCACGGGCGCTCCCTCGGGGATCATGGAGTTGGACTTGGCGAACAGGGCCGCTCCCTTGGCGACGGACTGGTCGGGGTCGAAGACCTTGATGTCCGCGTCGGGGTACTTGGCGGCGATGGCGTTCCTGACCTGGGGCATCCTGGAGGATCCTCCGACGAGGATGACCTCGTCGATGTCGGCCATGGTGAACTCCTTGGAGGCGAGCACGCGGTCGATGATCTCGATGGTGGTCTGGATCAGTCCGGCGGATGCGGCCTCGAACTCGTCGCGGCTGATGGTGAAGACGATCTTCTGTCCCTCGACTGTCAGGGTTCCCTTGGTGGACTCGGCGGTAGAGAGCCTCTTCTTGATGGTCTCGGAGTCGTTGACCAGGGTCTGCTTGATGTCCTCGTCCTCGTCCAGGGTCTCGATGTCGATACCGGACTCCTCGGCGACCTTCTCCTTGATGATCTTGGAGATGACGGCATCCCAGTCCTTTCCTCCCAGGAGTCTCTCTCCGTCGGTGGCGACGGCTGTGAACGAGGACCCGTCGATCTCGAGGACGGTGACATCGAAGGTTCCTCCTCCCAGGTCGTAGACGAGGACCCTCTTTTTGCCGTCGGCGGCGCTGCCGAATCCGAAGGAGATGGCGGCGGCGGTGGGCTCGTTGATGACGGTGACGTCGTCCAGTCCGGCGATGGTTCCGGCGGTCTTGGTGGCGTCCCTCTCGTTCTGTCCGAAGTAGGCGGGGCAGGTGATGACGGCCTTCTTGACATCGCAGCCGTGGTTCTCGTTGAAGTCGTTGATCATCTTCCTGAGGATGACCGCGGACAGCATGATGGGGTTGTACTTCTCCCCGTCGATGTCCACCTCGTAGTCGGTTCCCATCTGCCTCTTGATGGACGTGATGATCCTCTCAGGGGGGTACATCATGGCCATGTCCTTGGCGGGCGATCCGACGATGATCTCTCCGTTCTCGTTGAAGAGGATGACGGACGGTGTTGTGTCCTCCTGTTCGAAGTTTTTCTCAACAACCGGGTCCCCATCCTCGTCGATATAGGCGAGGCACGAGTAAGTCGTGCCCAGGTCGATACCGATGCAGTAGTCTGTCATTCTTCTTCCTCCGTTTTGTTTTCAGATGTCGTGTCTGCCGTCTGGTCTTTTCCAGCGTTCTCGGAATCGGTTTCGGAAGGCGTTTCTGAAGCGGTTTCCCCGGCGGATGCGAGCTTGGGGTCGTACTTGTAGACCTTGACCTTCTCCTTGAGAAGGACCTTGTCCCCGATCTTGTATCCGTCCGAGAGCCTCTCGGCGATCATACCGTCGAGGTCCGCGTCGCCCGTGGGGACGACGTCGACGATGCGGTGGTGGAGCGTGTTGAGCCTGTCGTACGGGAAGGCCCCGATGAAGACCCCTCCGTCCGTGAGGATGTTCTCCATGTCGACGCTGTAGGCCTCGAAGCTGGAGAGCACCGTCTCTGCGCTCATCTCGTCTATCCGCCCCCTCATGCCCTGGCAGAGTTTGAAGAAGTCCTCCCTCATCACTGAGATGGCCTCCATCGCCTTCACCAGGGCCTTGTTCCCGGCCTCGGCGTCCCGTTTGGAAACGGCCGCCGTGACCGCCTTGAACTGTTCCCTCGTGGTCATGTAGTCGGACATGTCCGGTACGGCGGGCTCCGCCGCCTGCATGTCCTCCAGCATGTACCTGATCCTGAGGAGCTCCGTCTCCATGCTGGTCATTGACGCGCGGATGTCGAATCCGTCGTCTGCGACCCTCTGGACCGCGGGCTCCACCTCGATCTCCCCCTCGCAGGGCTCGTCCTGCTCCTCGAGGATCTCCTCCCCCTCGTAGACCTCGTCCTCGGACTCCTTCTCGTCGTCATGGCCCTCGAGGGGCTGGAAGCCGTTGATGAGGAAGTTCTTCAGCTTGTTCTCGTTCATCACTGGTCCTCCCTGTTGAGAAGCCATATGAACGGGTCCTCCACCCTCATGGGGGAGACGCCCCTGGGCAGGCTGTTGCCCGTGGGGTTGCATCCAAGGGCCGACACCGCGAAGAAGCAGTGGTCCCTGAACCCGTTCACCAGCTGGATGAAGTTGTCCCCGAGGCACCTGCGCAGGTACTCCTCGAGCTCGGCGTCGATCTGGTCGAAGTTCTCCCTGTCGAAGCGGCCGTGCTCGCGGGGTATGTGCAGGGTGGAGCAGGGTCCGAACAGGACCTTGTCCTCCTCCTCGTTCTCCGGCGCCTTGAAGAGCACGTCGCTCTTGGTCAGGCACACGGCGATGGGGATGTCGATCTTCTCCTTCGCCTTGAGCTTCCTGTTGGTGCGGATTATCTGGCAGATGTTGTTCAGCATGTCCGACTCGTCGGGGCCCACCGGTGGCTTGTTGTCCACGTGGATCCTCTGGTTGATGTAGCGGACCTGCAGCGGGTCCACCAGGTAGACTATGCCCGCGGCGTTGGAGATGAATGAGTTGAGGCTGAGGGCCATCATCCTGTCGGTGGACGTCAGGTCCTCTCCGGCGGTGTCGAAGAAGGCGAAGGTGAAGACCTTCGGCTCCTCCGAGTCGAACAGCCTCAGGTAGTAGATCAGCGGCTCCCTGCTCTCGTCCGACACGTCGAAGGAGCGGGTCGGGGGGAGCTTGCGCTTCTCCTCGAAGAGCCTGCGGTAGTACATGTCCCTGTACTTCAGGGTGGTGCTGTCGGTGGCGGCGTTGAGGACGCCGTTGAACTCCTTGGACACGTAGTTCTTGAGCTGGTTGATCAGCACCGCTATGTAGTGGCTCTTGCCCACGCCCTTGGGGCCCAGGATGACGAAGATCCTGTTGCCCTCGTCCTCGGCGCCAGGCGGGATGGTGTTGTGGCAGATTGGGCACACGCGGGTGTACACCGGCCTCCTGCACACGTCGCACAGGCCGCTGGCGTTGCGTATGATGTGCTGCCTGGCGATGACGGCGTCGGGGCCGTTGGGGTCCTTGCCGTAGAACAGGCTCTTCTCCGGGTCGATCTCGTTCTGGCCGTCCCTGGAGACGTACCTCATCTGCTCGGCGTTCCTGGTGCTGGCGGCTGTGGACGCGAAGGTCTTGGCGCAGGTCTGGCCGGAGCACATGTAGTGCACCTTGGTTAGGTCCACCCTAGCGAAGCAGTACGGGCAGATGTACTCCTTGCCCGATGCGTTTGACTCCTTCTGTTTCCTCATCCTATCAGCTCCTCCTGTTGTACAGCGGATGCATGAACCTGAACATGTTGTAGTCCGAGTCGTTCTCGAAGAACAGCCTCATCCTGGCGGGGTCCTCGAGGTTCTTGCACTGGACGGTCAGCGAACCCCTGCCCTGCGTAAGCTGGACCGGGTTGTGGGACCTCCAGATGACCTCCCCGTCGGTCCTCTTCAGGGGAATCCCGACGGCCACCTGGACGGCGATGATCGCGGGGATCTCCGAGACGTCCGGGTCGGCGGTGAAGTCCATCCTCATGCCCGTCTTCTCCTTCCTCACGGTGTAGGAGACCTTCCTGCACTCGGCGGAGTAGACGTCGATGGCGATGCCGCGGGACGCGATCATCTCGTCGTTGACCTTGTACAGCGCGAAGATGTTGATGCACTTCTTGGCGGAGTGCCCCATGGGGATGCGGATCTGCCTCTCCTCCATGTACTCCTCGCGTCTGACGGTCTTGATCTCGGCGTCGATGTCGTCCAGACCGCGGACCACCCCGTTGGAGATCACCAGCTTGGCCTCGGCGGCATCGTCGGGCCAGGCCATCGTGATGATGCAGTCCTTGTTGCTGATCGTCTTCTCCACGTCCCTGAAGGGCTTGAGGTTGGCGACCATCAGCTCGGTACCCTTGATCCCCACCTTGCCGCGGGGGATGATGGGGTAGATGTACTGGACGGACCCGTCGGGCAGGGAGAACCTGATCCCGTCGGAGTACTCCATGATGGGCTCGATGGGCTTCATCCAGGAGACTATGTCCTCCATCTTGACCATGTTGCCCGGTATGGTTATCTTCTTGGGCGTGCAGTAGAGGGTGACGGGCTCGTCGGTGCTCCACTTGGCGGTGTACGTTCCGTCGGACTTGTTCCACCTGATCTTCAGGTCCTTCACGGGCTTGGGCGCGTCCACGGTGGTGCCGCTGAACACCACGCCCTCGGACCTCTCCACCTTGTTCCTGCCCTCGTACTCGGCGACGAACAGGTAGTGGTACTTCCTTCCGCCCACCAGCCCGATGTCGTCGTACACCGTCTGCCCGTTGAGGCTGATCTCGGTGCCGACGCCGCTGCCGGAGCCGTCGGTCCTCCACAGGCGGACCCTGGTGGCGCCGCGGGGCTTCTCGTACATGATGCGGAGACCGCCGTCGATGGGCTCCAGGGTTACCTTGTCGACCTCGGATATGGTCATGATCGGTCCGAGGTGGGCCCCCTCCTTGGAGAGGATTCCCCAGCGCTTGGAGTAGATGGAGTAGTAGTACTCCACCCCGGGCTCCAGGGTCTTGTCCACGTAGACCGTGGTCGGGACCTCCGCCAGGGGGCGGGTCTCCTCGGTGATCCTGGGCAGGGAGTTCTTCTCCCTGTAGATGCAGTAAGTGACTCCCGACGCCTCCGCCGGGGCCATGAACTTGATGGTGAACGACCTGTCGCCCAGCTTCCCGTACGCGTCTGCGGGTCCGGAGGGCGGGTCCTCCCTGAGCCTGGACTTGGCCAGCTGGTGGTCCGGGCAGATCTCCACGGCGGCCACGTACATGGCCATCCTCTGCTGCCTGGAGTCGGCCACCGAGGCCTTCTGGCAGTATAGGTCGGCGGCGTTGACGCGGGACACGCACTCGCTGTACTTCTGCTTCAGCTCCAGGTCGTCCGCGAGGGCGTCTGGGTACTGGCCGACGAGGTTCTCGCAGGCGGTCTTGGCCTCCATGAACCTGCCCTTGGCGCAGGCGTCCAGGATGAGCTTCCTCATGGTGGACATGTTGGTCCGCGCCTTCTGGAGCTCCGCCTCCATGCCGGCGAGGCCGGCGTATCCGGAGTAGGTGTCCTTGAGCATGGTCAGGGACTTCTCGGCCTTGCCGACCATCCCCTTCTGCATGTTCATGCGGAAGTCAAGGGAGAGCCTGTTGGCCTTCTCCATCCCCTCCTTGAAGTTGAAGCCGCACTTGACGCAGATCTGGTTCCTGGACTGCTGCGCGGTGCCGCAGGCCGGGCACACGGTCTTGAAGTTCTTCCCGCAGGAGGGGCAGAACACGGTGTTGGGGCCGGCCTGGACCATGTTGCCGCACTCCGGGCAGCGGATCATGCTGCTGTCCGTCTCGGAGAAGTTGGCGGCGATCTTCTTCTTGTGGCAGAACTGCTGGAGGATCTCGATGGCCATCCTGTTGTCGATGTCCTTGGTGAGATGGGCGTTCAGCAGCTCGTCGATGTACTTCCTGGTGAGCTGGGTGGTGTACTCCTGCTCGATGGTCTCCATCACGGGGATCAGGGCGCGGTTGCACTTGCCGTAGGCGATGAGGGTCTCCAGCTCCTTGTCCGGCTCCAGCACGAGCTTGACGCTCCTCATGGTCTGGATGTAGGAGTCCTGCTCGGGCAGGATGTCGGGGCGGACGCTGTTCACCCTCTTGTCGCATATGTCGAACGCGTTCCTCAGCTGGGAGAAGGAGCTCCCGTCGCTGAGGGGCGGGAGGTCGATCTCCAGGTTGGGGTGCTGGATCAGCGCGTTCAGCATCTCCACCGGGGTGTAGGAGTCCACGGCCCTGAGGCCCTTGTAGGCGTTCAGGACCTTGTCGCTGGCGGGCTTCGGGGGGCTGCCCTCCTTGATGCCGGCGAGCTTGAGGACGTCGCTCTTGGTGACGCCCTCCCAGTGGAGCTTCTTGGTGTAGCTGTCAGCCGAACCGGGGAGGGCGATGTAGGAGCCGTCGCTCAGGATGATGCAGTCCATCCTGAGCTTCTGGGCCTTGCCCTTGAGCAGGGCCTGGGCGTCGCTGAACTCCTTCCTCTTGAGGATGGGGTCCTTCATGACCCTCTCCATGTCGGAGGTCATCTCCACCAGGCGCTCGGACTTGAACCTCTGCTCGGTGTCGTTCTGCTTGTTCCTGCTGTCGTTGGCCCACTTGCCCCTCTTGGTCTCGATCTTCTTGAGGATGGCCTCCGTGCTGTAGGACGACTCCTTCAGGGGGTTGAGCCCCAGCAGCTGACAGTAGTTCTGTCTCTTCTCTGCCATGTGTCGTCCCCGTCACTCACGGCCCGCGACGTTCGTGCGTCCGGGGCCGTTCTCCCTGACGGAGAGTCCCATATTGCCGGACGTGATCGCTGTTGCGATGGTTCCGAAGGTGTCGCCGAGCCTGTCGATGGTGGTGAACAGGGCTCCGTCGTCCACTGTGGCGATCTGCCTGAGGAAGGATGTGTCCGCCTCGCCGAGGCCGATGGCGATGATCGTGATGTTGTCGGACCTGCAGCCCATGGCCTGCTCGACCGCCTTGTCCCTCTTGCCCCAGATTCCGTCGGTCAGCACTACGATGATGCCGACCCCGGGCCTGGCGAGCATGCTGCGGGCCACGTCCAGCGGGCTGGCGTCGGTTCCCCTTCCGACCATCTTGACCTTTAGGTCGTCGATGGACCCGAGGATGGTGCGGGGGTCGTTGGTGAGCTCCTGCACGACCTTGATCTTGTCACCGAACCCGATGAGCGAGAAGTAGGTGTCGTCGTCCTGGAGGGTGTTGACGAAGTCGCGGATGGACTGCTTGGCGGCCTCGATGGGCTCGCCCTCCATGCTTCTGGAGAGGTCGACGCAGATGGCGATGTTCTTGAGGATCGCCTCGTCGCTGGGCCTGTCCTTGGGGCTGCCGCCCATCCACCTGATGTCCTCGGGCACGGGCTGGGCCTCCACCTGGAGGGGCTCCCCGTCCTGGTAGGCGGTGATGTTCACGACCCCGTTCTCGTCGTAGTGGTACTCGATGTCCACGATGACTCCCTGGCCCCTGTTGTAGAACCCGGTGATTACCACCTTGGCCAGGACGTTGCAGTCCAGGGGCACCCTGGACTCTCCCTGGAGGGTGAAGACCTCGATCTTGTCGGTGACGTTGCCCTTCTTGATGGTGAACTGCCTGCGCACGGTGCACGGGACCTTGGAGTTCCTCTTGATCATGATCTCGTTGACGAACTTCTTGCCGTCCTGGCTGACCGAGAGGATCCCCAGGCTGTGGGCTGTGACGTCGGCGATCTGCATGGCCCTGAGGCCGGTGGCGGAGCTGCAGTACAGCTCGGCGGTGATGGCGGCCCCCTTGGCGACGGCCAGGTCGGTGTCGCCGTGGGCGATGACGTCCCTGCCGGTGAGGTCCTTCAGGAACCTGGCGACCGCGGGCATCCTGGTGGACCCTCCGACCAGGAGGATCTCGTCGATGTCGGTCCAGGACATGCCGAGGTCCTGGATCAGGTTGACGCAGACGTCCTTGGTGGCGACCAGGAGGTGCTCGGTCATGGACTCGAACTCGTCCCTGGTCAGCGTGTACTTGGCGCTGTAGCCGTCGTAGTTGAGCGGGATCGTGACGCTCTCGGCGATGGAGAGGGTCTTCTTGTACCCCTCGGCGGCCACGATGAGCTCGTTCTTGGTGGGCAGGTCGTCCCTGGGGTCCACGTCGTACTCGTCTATGAACTGGTCGCAGACGTACTTGACGATGGCCGCGTCCCAGTCCTTGCCTCCGAGGATGTGGTTGCCCTCGGTTCCGACGACCTCGATGTTGCCTTTGCTGATCCTCACGATGGTGACGTCGAACGTCCCTCCTCCGAGGTCGTATACCATGACGGTCTTGTCGGCGGAGTGCTTGTAACCGTAGGAGATGGCGGCGGCGGTCGGCTCGTTGATGATCTTGGGGACCTTGACGCCGCAGGACTCGCCGGCGCGGATGGTGGCGGTCCTCTGGAAGTCGTTGAAGTAGGCCGGCACGGTGATGACGGCCTCCTCGATCTTCTCGCCGGTGGCCTTCTCGGCGTCGGCGATCAGGTGTTTCAGGAGCATGGCGCTCAGGTCCTCGGACGTGTAGTCCTTGCCGTTGAAGCTCACGGCGATGGATCCGTCCCCCATGTTCCTCTTGAATGCGGCGGCGTTGACGCCGGTTCCGTTGGACTGCATGTCCTTGGCGTCCTCGCCCACGAGTATGTCGCCGTCGTCAAGGAAGCAGATGACCGAAGGGGTGATCTCCTTTCCGAAGGCGTTGGGTATCATAACGGGTTTGTTCGCGTTTCTGTCATATCTTGCGACTGCAGAGTATGTTGTTCCGAGGTCTATCCCAACCTTCATTCCCATCGGATTTCGTAATCGCATGATTATATAATAAGATTCGGCGGTGACGTGAAGGGTGGCTGCGGAATTCGTAGCGTATTTAAACTGACAGCTTGAATTTGTCAAGGTGCCAAAACGCCTCTACGAAATCCGCAGGCGGCCTCAGTCGTCCTCTCCCACGTGCTCGAGGGCGGTCTCGAGGACGATCCTGACGTGGTCGTCGCAGAGGGAGTAGTAGATGGACCTGCCCTCCCTGCGGGAGGTGACCAGCTTCGCGTCCCTCAGCATGCGCAGCTGGTGGGACACGGCGGACATGGACATACCCAGCGTCTCGCTGATGTCGCAGACGCACATCTCCCCGGAGTCCAGTGCCAGGAGTATCCTCACCCTGGTCCCGTCCCCGAAGATCTTGAAGAAGTCGGCCAGGTCCTCCACGGTGTCCTGAGGGGGCATGAAGCCATTTGCCCTGGCCACGGCCTCGTTGTGAACCTCGTGGGCCTCGCACACGAGGTCGGTCTCGTTCCCGGGCATCAGCTGTGCTCCCTCATGCGGAAGAGCATGACGACCATGAGGACGACTGCCAGGAGCGCGACGACTCCGGCGACCATTCCGATCGTGGCTATGTGCTCGGGGAGCAGGACCACGGCGAACGACAGGACTATCAGGACCGCCGCCAGGACGACGATGGCCTTCACAAGGGGCCCTTTTATCATGACTCTCCGTAGGAGTTCATCATTAACAATCCTAACGTCAGAACCTTTTAGGCTCTTCGGGATTTAGCGTAGAACGCATGGATCCCATGTCGTCGGGTTTCACCCCGACGGTTCAGCGCTCGAGCGCAGGGCTCCCATGCCGGAGCCCAGGATGTTCCGTGCGGCGTTCTGGTCGCGGTC
>CALUOK010000029.1 GCA_944322255.1 Candidatus Methanomethylophilaceae archaeon
CGCGCTCAGGGAGAGATGCCTGAGGATCAAACAGGATCTCGAATCCGAACAGGAAGACGACTGATTCACGCTATCGCCTCCGTTTCCCTTCCGAAGGCTTCGCGCTGCCTCCTGAGGAAGTACTCGTCGGGCTCCTCGAAGGGCCCGGCCATGACCAGGTCGTCGTCCATTGGGAGGCCGAGGTCCAGTGTGCACAGGGCCAGGGGGCACATCCTGGAGAAGTCCACGATCGTGAGATGCTGCTCGCGGAGCTTCGACTTGAATGATTGGAAGACGGCCTTCACGAGCTCGAAGTCCTCAGCGAAGACGACGACAGGGTCGTCCCTGATGTATCTGATGTAAGTCCCGACGCAGTCGTGATAGCCGTCGTAGGTTCTCAACAGTTTGTGGCATTCTTTGCAGACGCGGATCTTGTACTGGCGGTAGATTCCGAGGGTGCGGATGTTCCTCTTGGACGTACCGCCCCAGTACCTGATCTTGAACTCCACGGAGAGCGACTTCATTGTCCACTGCTCCCAGTCCACTCCCGAGAGGTCTCCGAGCATCCTTCCCTTGCCTTCTCCCTTCTCGTTGTAATCCTTCTCGGTGTAGTCGGCACCCGGAGAGAGAAGGCCGGGGACCAACATGTCGAGGACCTTGAGGTCCCAGTCGATGTCGTCGGGGTCCTTCTCGGCCATGCCGAGACCCATATGGGTGGTGAGATAGGCGGCGGTGTGCCTGATGCTCCTGATCTTCTCCCTGGAATGGACCTTTTTGATCAGCCAACCGGGATTCTGCCTCCTGAACTCGGTGGTGTCGATGCGTCCGTAGCAGAGGATGTGGAAATGAGGAGAGAACTCCCACTCGTCTTCCTTCTGACGCCAGGGATGGAATATCGTGACTCCGGCTGTGGCACCGAATGCGACCATGGAGTCGTCGACATGCCTGCAGAGGTCGTCGAACTCCGGCTTGGTCTGGCAGAGCCTCTTGACAAGTTCCTGCGGAGGGGAGACGACCCAATGACCGATGTCGCCCACGTGGACGCCCTTCTTCTCGCTGAGCACCTTGTACGAGAGAAGCTGCCTCTCGATCTGTACCCCGCGCTTGAGGGCGGTGTCGTTCATGCATTTCGGACAGCGGAGGCTCCAACAATGCCTGCGCTTGCCCTTGCAGTGGTGCTCGGGATCGTCGGGACATGCGGAGTAGACGATGCCTCCTGTCGGGGAGCGGATGAACCCGCAGCCCTTCCTATTTGGACGGGTGAGGTCGTGGGCGGGCATGCACCATGAGATGTACTGGCGGTAGGGCCGAGGTCCTTCCTGCACGGGATTTCCGGAGGAACCTTCCTGAATCTCCTGAACCCCCTCCTGACCCTCGACGTCGACGCCATCCTGAGGATGAAGTCTAAGGTACTCTATGGCAGGATACGAGGCGTCCTCCACCGGCAGGTTCCTCACATAGGATGTGACGGAATGCTCGGCGAGGGCGGCTTGGATAGCAAGGCCCTGCCTCTCCTTCATCTCGAGGTCGCGCTGGAATGCGCGGAGGCGTCTGTCCTCGAGCCTGATGTCGTAGTCTTCGATCTGCATGTTATCTCTGATGATGGGACGGCGGAGCCGTCCCGGGAAGGCGGCCGGCGGTCGCTGGGCTGCGCCAGGCGCGACCGCTCGGCCTGTTTGGCTCCGCCTCGGTCGCGAAGCTCCCTCGGCGTCGCGAGGGACAGGGGTGGCTGTGTGAGGGTGCGGGATGACGGGATGGTGCGCCGCGGAGGTCGCCGGGGGATGCCGGGACGGCACCGCCGTCACTCCGGGTCGTCCTGCGTGGGGGACACGAGGTCGACTATCCGCACCCCCTCGTTCCCGAGCCACGCACCGTAGTGGGCGACGCGGTCGAGATGCTCGGCCCTGCTGACGGCCGAAGCCATCGCGGCGTCGAGCCTCCTCTTGCCGAGGAGCTGCACTAACGGATGGTCTGCGAGGCCGAAGGCCTCGTACACGGCTATCCAGGAGAAGTACTCCCTCGCGTCCCTGGGGTCGCAGAGGGCGATCTCCCTGGGAAGGGGGACCTTGGAGGAAGCCCTCAAAGAGAGCATCCTGTCCGTTTCCGGATCGGTGGTGACGTTGAAGCTCACAGTCTCACGTCCCTGAGCATGTGGCTGTTCCTGTAGGACCACCACCAGACCTTCGGTATCGCGACGGACTCGTTGAAGCGGGGGAAGAAGCACCAGCTCCTCGGTTCGAGCTCCGGATGCTGTCTTATCGACTCCTCGATCCAGATGTTGGCCAGGACCTGGTTCATCCTGAACTCGGGACGCTCGAACGCCAGATCCTCGTCGTGCATCCTCTTGCACATGACCACGGCGTCCTGCGATCTCACGAACTCTATGTCCGTGCCGGCCATGGACTGGGTTGTGATGCATACAACGGTGGACTTGTGGGAGATGATCCCCAGCCAGCGCTGGAGCGTGGCGTCCTTCCCGGAGCCCCTGGAGTGGAACACCCTGTTCACATCCTCGATGACAGCCACCGAACCCACGGGGATGTCGTTGGGGTCGGAGACCCTGCGGTAGCCTGGGAACATGGAGACGTCGTACTCCATGGGATCCAGGAGGTACACAGGGCGGGTGTGCCAGCACAGGTCTATCAGGGAGTGCAGGGAGCAGGACTTGCCCTGCTTCCCGCTTCCGACGGCGATGATCACGCCGTGCTCCATCCTGGAGATGTAGTCGACCGCCTTACTGGCGCCCATCGGAATCACCTCTATGACGCTGGCTCATGCCCTGACGGGGACGACCGCCGTTTGGATCCCTGGGATTCACGGTGAAGTCCAGGTAGTCCTCCGGGACCGATTCGTCGGAGTCGTGGGATTCGTAGTCCGCCTCGATCAGTCCTAGGGCGGAGGAGATCCTGTCGAGGTGCTTCCTCAGGGACGACCTGGCATATCCCAGGCCGATGACCTTGGGATGCACCATGAGCTCCAGGTTCTCCTCCATCACCTGGTTCAGGACGGAGTACCACTTGCGGTATGCATCCTCACGGGTCATGACGACGAGGGCGTTCTCGGTGTGGACCCAGCCGTAGTCCACCATCCCTCTTTCGAGGTCCATGCCCTCCACCAGGTAGACGGGGATGCCGGACACGGTGTGGTACACCACGTTGTTCCCCGTCTGCTGGATGTAGCGGAACATGTCGTCGGGGACGAAAACCGCCCTGAGGAGATGGTTCTCCACGTCCAGGTGGACCAGCACCCTGCCGGAGGGGTGGTACAGGGACCTGACCACGAACCTCGCCAGCAGGGCGCCGGCTATCGGGGACAGGAGGACGGGCCAGTACTCCTGCAGGGCATCGACGACGGCGTCGGTGCCGAACATCCTCCAAACCACGTACACACCGAAGAACCCGGCGGACACGGTCGCCGCGACAGCAGCCACCTTCCTCCACGGGGACTCCCTCGGCATGTCGGCGTAGGCCTGCTCGGGGACGGCATCCCTCTGGAGCTCCTGCATGGCGTCTGCCGTCGGGTCGAACTCCCTGGACTGGTCGTCAGAGTACATCGCTCACCTGCGTCTGGGCCTTCATGAGGCACCTGGAGAAGCTCCATCTGAACCCGATGAACGCTCCTGCGAGACAGAGGATCAGTACCAGCGCTGACACGTCCTCACCCCCGAATAGAGGATCATCCCTCCGGCGAACGCCATGACGCTGCCAATGGTGGAGAAGACGAGTGCCTCCCCGACGTTCAGCATGCCGGATATGAGGGGGACCAACCACGCCGAGCCGACGAAGAGCAGGAGCCCGACGATGATACGCGGGACGTTCATCATCTGACGGCCTCCCTGCACTTGGAGATGTCCGAGTAGAACGCGATGTAGATCAGCAGGCACTCGATGGCGCAGACGAACACCAGGATGAACCCCGACAGCAGCCAGAACACCACCGGGTCGGTGGGGATGTTCTCCGTGATGGCGGAAGCCACGGTGTTCCCGGATGCGTCCAGCAGGAGGTGGGCCAGGTCGTCGCCCGTGGTGAGGGTGACGATCAGATCCAGGATGAACACCGCGTTGATGATCCCGGACATGAGGGGAATCCACATCATCTGTATCTCCTCCAGTCCGATCCATCATAGAAGCGGCGGTCGTAGTACCCCTGCTGGGGGTCGATGTACTGCTGTCCCGTCCTCAGGTTATCGTGGTCCTGCCCGGAGCGCCTCGTGAAGATCGGTGTGTCGATGTACTCCTGCTTCAGGTTCATCCTGTCCCTGACGTAGTTTACCAGGTAGCGGATGACCAATGCCAGCAGGAGAACGAACACCACGATGATGATCACCTGCGCCACCTCCTCGGGGATGCCCAGCGTGGTGGAGACCACGTTGGACAGCCCCCCGGTGAGGAAGAGGTAGGAGAAGCATCCGACGACCGCGACCTTGACGGTGTTGCCCCAGGTCAGGATCACCTTGGTTCCCGCCTGGGCCGCCTCGGCCGCACCGGATGCCACGACCTTCCCTCCGCCTCCCTTGAAGAAATTGGTCAGGGCCTTGGCGATGGAGCTCCAGGCGGACATCTCAGCGCCTCCCTCCGCTTCCGCGCACGTGGAAGGCGTACGCGGCCAGGACGATCACCACGACGACGATCCCCAGCAGGACCAGGATCTCGAAGAGTCCGTCGTCCTTTCCGTCAGTTGTATCGTCGCCAGACGGCTCGTCGCCTCCGGGGTTGTCTCCGGGCTGGTCATCATCGTCTCCACCAGGGGTGACGGAGGCCTCCTTCCAGACGGCGGTGGCCTTCACATCGCCTGTGACGGTGACGGAGTCGCCGGGCTGGAGGATGTCGTCTCCGATTCTCCAACCGGCGAACTCGAAGCCCTCCTTCTCGCCGTCGTAGGACGGGAGGACGAATGAGGCTCCATTGTCGGCAGTCGCTGTGGGTACGGTGATGGAACCGCCGTCCACCTCGAAGGTTATCTCGAAGGTCTCGGGGACCTCCTCGCTCACCTGGGTCCACT
>CALUOK010000030.1 GCA_944322255.1 Candidatus Methanomethylophilaceae archaeon
TCCTGTTGGATTTACCCTGCCAAAGTGCCATTGTAATCAAGCAGGCTAATCATGGTTCCATATTTAAAGTTAAGCGTTTGGGAAAGGAGGGGACGGCCCCTCCCGTGGGGGTTTCACTGCGATGCGGGGCCGATGAGCTCCACATCGACCTTCCCGTCGGTGATGTCGACGACCGCACAGTAGCCTTCCCTGGCGGGTCCGGGGTTGACGAACGTGGTGCCGTCGATGACCTTGCATCCGATGGCCTCGTGGATGTGTCCGGAGAGCGCGAGGATCGGATGGTACTCGTCCACGATCCTCTTGATGGCGGGGCTGCCGACGTTGGCTCCGGAGGGGATCTCGTCCAGGATCCCGACGGACGGGGCGTGGGTCATGAGGATCATGCCCTCGCAGGCGTTCCTCTTCAGTCCGTCGTAGAGGGCGTCCTCCTCTAGCTCGAAGGCGGTGTGGAAGATGGTGATGTTGGATCCGCCCAGGCCGACCAGCCTGTACCCGCCGATGTCCGCGGCGTTGCCGTGCATGTCCACCGCGACATCTCTTATCTTTTCGGGCAGGTCCAGCGGGTCGCAGTTGCCGGGGATGACGTAGACCTTGGACTCGATCTTGGAGATGATGTCCGCGGCCTGCTCCCCTGTGCCGAAGTCGGTGACGTCCCCCAGGAAGAGGACGAACTCGGCCCCTTTCTCGCGGATGATGCCGTTGAAGCGGTCGATCATGTCCGTGTTCTGGTGGAGGTCGGTGATGACGAGGAATTTCATGGTCTCGGGAATCGCGTCCAGGATACTTCTAACCTGCCATGGTCAGGACCTGGTGGTGGCGATAGGGCCGTTCTCCAGGAAGCCCTCCACTATGATGTCGTACATCAGCCTCCTGTTCCTCCTGTAGGTGGCCATTATCCCCTCCGCCCTGTGGACGCACTCGGTCTCGAACTCGTCCAGGTCGTCGACCGCGGCGGGCAGCGACGGGTCGTCGGAGTCCGGATCGGAGGACATGGTCCGCCTCACCGCGTCGCGGCAGCGGTCGGACATGTAGGGGACGGTCTTGTACAGGGAGGAGCACTGCACCGACAGGGAGTCCTGCCTCATCAGGAACTTCCTGGTCATGGGGTCGTCGGAGCGGTCGGCGTTGATCAGCATCTTCTGGGAGATGTTGGCGGACAGGATGGCCAGCCCAGCCTCCTCCTCGGCGTCCGGCCTGCCGTCCAGGATGTCGCGGATGTTGTGGATCCTCTCCAGGCTGATCCTCAGCGATCTCACTGCCAGCTCCATGTTCTCGTCCCTGATGCGGTACGGCAGCACCACGCGGTTGGCGACGGTGGCAACGAATATCCCGGCCACGGTGAACATGATGCGGTCGGTGATCATGGAGGACTCGGGGGAGGTCACCGTCATGGAGGAGACGATCATCACCAGCAGGGTGTAGAAGAACATCTTGCGGTCGTAGCGCCCGTTGTCCATCAGGATGTACGCGTAGGCGGCGACCAACCCCACGACCATCAGCGCCACGGTGTTGTCCCCGGAGAGGATCACGGCCGCACCGAACATCAGCGCACCCAGGATGGTGCCGCTCAGACGCATCATGGACTGCTTCCAGGAGTCCTCCAGGAAGGGCACGATGGCGGCGACGACTGTGAACAGGAGGACTTGGGCGTTCTCCCAGGCCCAGTACTCCCAGGCGAAGGCCACCAGGGCGAAGACCAGTCCCATGCGGACGGCGAAGGTGAACCTGGCGGAGTCGCGGCCGGCCTCCTGGCCGACCACCTTCAGGAGGGTGCCGATGTCGAACGACCTCCAGTCCCCGTAGGTGCTGTCGTCGCCCCCGGACTCCAGGGTGGACAGCTCGCGTGATATGTCCCTGAGGACCATCTCAGTGCCGGGGGCGGCCCCGGGGTTCGATGATATGTATGATTCTACGGCCGCCGACACCTCGGATGCGGTGGCGTCGCCGGTCTCGTGGGACCTAATGGACCCCGTGACCGCCTTCAGGTTGGCCAGGGCCTGGGGGGACCATGAGCCCCTGCACACAATCCTGCCCAGGTCGGCCAGCGAGACCACCAGGTCCAGCACGGTGCGGTCCCTGGGGGTGGTGAAGAAGTGGCTCTTCAGCCTGTCGTACATGTCCCTGCACAGTTCGGACGCCAGACGGTCTATGGATGAGTGGTCGGGATGGCCCCCGTCGAGGACGGAGTCGGCGCAGGCGTCGATTTCCCCGCACATGGACACTATCCCGTCGTGGCTGGTCCTGCTGCGGCTCCCGCGGTTGACGGCCACGTTCAGACCGACGATGAACACGGCGCTGACGGCCAGGACCAGCAGGCGGTCCGGCATCTGGTCCAGGGTGATCGGCAGGGTGACCATGGTGGCGTAGAACAGCAGCAGGGGGAAGTGCATCGGCGACCGGAGGTCCTGCATGGACAGGAACACGATCAGGAACACCACGACGAAGTTGACCAGCAGGCCCAGGTACGGGTCGAGGGACGCGATGTACGCTCCCACACCCATCATCACCATGAACGCCATTATGCTGCCCAGGTTGGCAAGCGGCCTCACGGACAGGTCCTTGGACAGCATGATCATCGCGGCGGTGGCCACGGTCACGCCCACCACGGCGTAGCTGGTTCCGAAGAGGGCCAGGAAGACCGCCATGAAGACGCACATGACCAGGAACATCACGGTCTTCCCGCGGAGGGTTCTGCCGTCCATGCCGTCTCCAGGTCATCCGGCGATTTAACGGTTCCACAGGAATGTTCCTGTCTCCGGGGATGCATCCGTCTATTATACTTGGAGTTGGATTCAGGTCATATCATCACAACGGAAGCGACACCATGAGGATAACGGTCATCAGGGGAAGCCCCCACAGGCACGGCTCGTCGAACATGCTGGCGGACAGCTTCGTCCGCGGTGCGGAGGAGGCCGGTCACGAGGTCGTCGAGTTCGATGCGGCGCATTCCGACATCCATCCGTGCAGGGGATGCGACCACTGCGGGATGAACGGCGACTGCGCGATCAGGGACGACATCTCGAAGGTCAGGGACATGCTGCTGGGGTCCGACATGGTCGTGTTCGTCACGCCGCTGTACTACTTCGGGGTCTCCGCGCAGCTCAAGATGGTGATTGACAGGTTCTACAGCTACACTACCAGGCTCTCGGGTAAGCACCTAAAGTCGGCGCTCATAGTCGCGGCATGGGACAGCAACGACTGGACGATGTCGTCGGTGGCGGAGTACTACGGGACGCTGTGCCGCTACATGAACTTCGATGACCAGGGCATTGTCCTGGGAACCGGATGCGGTACGTCGTCGATGACAGAGCGCAGCGGGTTCTGCGAGAGGGCCTACGAACTCGGCAGGTCCCTGAGGGACTGATGCGTCACGGATCGGGATCATCATCCGAGGGTGTCAGCGGTTTGGACATGATCACGCGCATGTACCCGATCCGCTCCCCCTCGACGAAGCCCTTCCTGCGGTAGAGGCGGATGGCGTCCTCGTTCCTGTAGTTCACATCCAGGTGTATGCGGGCGGCACCCATGGATCTGGCCTCGGCCTCGACGGCGTCGATGACCTTCGATCCGGTGCCTCTCCTCCTGAACTCCCTGAAGATGTAGAGCTTGCTGAGGTACATCCCCCGGTCGTCCATGCCGTAGCAGACGTATCCGACGCGGACGCCGTCCTCGAGGATGAACGCGTACCTCAGGCCGTCGGCGATCTGCTCCCTTATCCTCTCCGGGGTCTGAGTCTCCTCCAGGAACTCGTCCAGCATGTCGCGGGGGACGTAGTCGTAGACCTCCGCGAAGAGAGGGTATGCGATCTCCGAGATCTCCTCGGCACGTTCCGGCCCGATGTACTCCAGCTCCATTGGTGATCGGAACGGGAATCTCCGCTGTCACGATAATGATGTCGAAAACATGATGGCGTGGAGAGGGGGATTCGAACCCCCGGGTCCTTTTGGGACATAGGATTAGCAGTCCTACGCCTTACCAGGCTGGGCCATCTCCACTTCAGTACGCGTGAAGTGCACATTCTCTTTAAAGCTTTGGTCAAGGTCCTGAGGGAAAGCGTACATAAGTCTCCAACTGGATGACATAACACGGTCGATCTCTTCGATATAGTGATGGCGCTCGACGACTACAGCGGATTCGGCTCTTACGTCTACGACAGGGAGACGGACAGGGTGGAGATGCTCTTCGACTCCACTGAACCGGAGGTCATGGAGATCCAGGAGGCCATGGAGGAGGACGAGTCCGGTAGGTTCGTCACCGTGTATGCCGATTCGAACCTCGGGTACGACGCCATGGTTGCGTTCATACAGGAGCTGCCGGAGGACGAGGTCCGGAGCAGGCTCGAGAGGGCCATCCACGGCAAGGGTGCGTTCAGGTACTTCCGCGACACCGTGGAGGATGCAGGACTCCTCGAGAAGTGGTACGGTTTCCGCGACGGGTTCTTCGATGATGCGGTGCGCGAGTGGTGCGAGGACCACGACGTTCCGATCTCCTGACACGGTCCCTATTATAGGTATTAATTAAACAATCAATATTCAAGCCGGAGAGTCTCCGGAAGGTCGTCCGCGGCGGCGGAATCCCCGCCGCACGGCACAATCTGCCGGATTCCCGGAAGTCCGGCATGAATAATGAATAAAATCGTTCATCAATCATCAAAAAATCACATCATCGCATGTCGATATTAAGAAAATTTTAAATACATCATGTGTGTCAAGGGTATTGTGCGATGCGTCGGAGAGACCCACTCAGTGGGGCTCTACCGGACAAGTCGCAAGACGTATGTCGTCGAGGAACAGGCCTGAAACACAAGGCTTATATACCTCCCCGATATACAGGGGAATGCGCGATGCGGCGGGTGACTCACCTGAGTCACTCCGATCCAAGTCACGAGACCTGTATGTCGGCGAGGAAGAGCCTGAAACACAAGGCTTATATACCTCTTCGATATACACGGGAATGCGCGGGTC
>CALUOK010000031.1 GCA_944322255.1 Candidatus Methanomethylophilaceae archaeon
GGATCTCAATCTGTTCCACCCCTGCCATGGATGGACATCGAATTAATTATTCAAATAAGTTAGGTTCGTGACTATAGCGTGGATGACAATTGTCACATCTTGACCTGCAGTACATTTGCTCGGGTTGCTACTGTCGGAGTATCCATTAGTTACATCGACTGTAATGCTGTATTCAGTTGTTGCTGCATCCGAATTGTCGTGATAGCAACCTGTTGTAATCAACAACAACATGACTATGGTAATAAAGATGAGAGCAGCAGTCCGTTTTATCGAGACCGACGTCTGGGCAACTTCTTCGCGCATCTTTTCTCCCCTGAATGCAATCGGGCCCTGGAAGAATCACTCTGAGGTATCTCGAACTCCCATGGTCTCGAATCTTAATCTGTTCTAACTTTGTATGTATTATTCAGGTTAAAATAGTGAGCATTGATGGTTAAATTCAGAGCTACAGTTGTTAATTTTCGTTAAGTCGGGTCAAACACGTCTGTTTTTAAGGTGAGTATTAGGGAACTTAGAAAGTAATTCTTGATTTATGCGATTGTAGTTCTGTTCAGAACCTGAACACACCGATGATGAACGCGACCAGCGCGATGATCATCGCCAGCTTGGCCATCTTCTGGGCTCTGTGCGGGTCCGAGAACACCACCGCGGCGCAGTAGACGAAGACGGCGTCGGCGATAACCACGGAGTAGTACAGCGGGCCGTAGGTGTGCTCCAGCATGGGCAGCACGCTCAGGACGGGTCCGGCCACGAAGAACACGCATGCCAGCGCGGCGGCGTTCCTGGGGCCGATCCTCATAGGCAGGGTGAACCTGTCGCCCTCGTCGGAGTGCATGTCCTCGATGTCCTTGGCGATCTCCCTGCCCACGGACACCAGTAGCGCCATCAGGGCCACGACCACGTTGTCCGCCGCGTCGCCGACCACGGCACCTCCGAGGAGGAACATCATCCCGGTCAGGACGGCGATCGTCAGGTTCCCGACGAAGCCCCTCTGCTTCAGTGCCACCTCGTAGGCGACCATCAGCACGCAGGCCACCATGACGATGGCTATGCACTCCAGGTCGACGGTGAGCAGGGACAGGATGACAGAGCCTCCGAGCATCACGGCGGCCGCGTGGAGGGCGGTCCTCCTCTGCATCCTGCCTGACGGGACCGGGCGCTCCGGGTGCGCAGTCTTGTCGATCTCCGCGTCGATGTAGTCGTTGAGGGCGTTGCCCCCGCATATGAACATGAAGACGACCACAGCCGATATGACCAGGTTGGCCCACTCGCCGATCATGTCGGTGCCGGCGGCCATGAAGCATGCCACCACCACTCCTACGATCCCCATCAGGGCGTTGCCCGTTCTGAACAGCTGCAGGTACTTGTTCACGCGTCGCAATGCCTTTGCAGGTATATGATTATTTGACATGAGCCAGCGGGGTTTAACATCTCGAACCCGATGGGGAGTCCGGAGATCCCGTGAACGCCACCGACGTCATCGCACTCGCACTGGTCTACGCCATAATCGGGACGTCGCTCGCCGTCGCCCTGGCCCTCGAGAGGCGCGGTTCCGACAGGGACGTGCGCAAGGTGGTGCACATCTGGGTCGGGTTCTTCGTGTTCGTGTGGTGGGCCTTCTCGGAGAACTGGATAATGTTCGTGTTCTTCGCGCTGCCCTTCGCCGTCATCCTGTTCGTCGCGATGTTCCGCGGCAACGCGGTGTCCGACTCGAAGCTGGGGGACATAGCCAACAACAGGGGCCACAGGACCGGCCTGTTCCTGTACGTGGTGACGATCGCGATCTTCATCGTGTTCTTCTGGGATCACTGGACGGCCGCCACGGTGGGCGTCGTGGCCATGACATTCGGGGACGGGTTCGGGAGCATCGTCGGCAGGAGGTTCGGGAGGCACCGGACGATCAACGGCAAGTCCCTGGAGGGGTCGCTGGGCGTCTTCGCCGCCGCCGCGGTCATGGCCTCGGCGATCATCCTACTGTACGGCTGGCTTTACGCGTCCGGACTGTTCCCGAACGGCGGGACGGACCTCGCCGTGCCCTTCTGGGCCGCCGCCGCGGTCGCAGGGCTGGTGGCCACGGTGCTGGAGGCGGTCTGTCCCGGACAGTACGACAACATAGTGACTCCGGTCGTGGTGGCCCTGACCATGGTCCTGCTGGGGCTCTGATCCCATGGCGTGGTACGTGGTCGACGGCATGGACGGCTCCGGGAAGAGCACCGTCGCCGACATCCTGAGGGATGAGCTGGAGTCCCGGGGCAGGTCGGTCATGGTCATCGCCCATCCGAACAGGGGAACCGCCGTCGGCAGGCTGGAGCTCGCCTTCCTCCGCCGGGACTCGAAACTGGACGTGGCCATGTCCACGGTCCTGTACGTGGCGGACGTGCTGCACTCTATCTGCGTCATGCGCGGGAGGAGGGGCAGGGCCTACGACGACGTGGTGTTCGTGAGGTACAGCATGGCCGTCGCCTACCTGCCGGACAGGCTGTGCGCCCGCGCATACGGGATCATCACCCGCGTCCTGCCGTCGCCGGACGTGAAGGTGCTGGTGGACGTCGATCCCGGGGCCGCCCTCCAGCGCATATTCGACCGCGGGGAGGAGCTGGAGGTCTTCGAGACGGAGGAGAGGCTGGCCGCGGTCCGCAGGAGGATGCTGGGGATCTCGGACGACTGGGTGGTCCTGGACAACCGCGGGGATCTGCGGGAGCTCTCCGAGCAGGTCGCCATCAGGGTTCTCGGAGGTACGGATGAGGCTGCATGACCCCACGCATCTGTACGACGGCGAGACATCGCCCCGTGCGGAGTCCGCCGCGCGTCTGGTCTCCGCCGTAACCCATGCGCCGTTCCTCTCGGCGTTCATGTTCATCCTGCTCGGTGCGGCGGCGGACGACGTCCGCATGGCCGTCATATCGGTGGCCGTGTCGCTGGTGACGGCGACCGTGGTCCCGGTGGCCGTCGTCCAGCACTACTCCGTGAAGTACGGCAACACCGACGGGGACGTGGTCCGCAGGGAGGACCGCGCCAGGCCTCTGGTCTGCGGCGTGGCCTCGTACGTGGTCGGGACGGTCATCCTGTTCCTGGTCGACGCCCCGCGCATCATGACGGTCATGATGCTCAGCTATGCTCTAAGCACGGCAGTGGTGGCGCTCATAAGCACAAGGTGGAAGATAAGCATACACGCCACCGGGGTCATGGGGCCGTCGATGGCCCTGTCCCTCGTCTACTGGCCGTGGGGACTGGCGATGTTCGCGCTCGTGCCCCTGGTCGCGTGGAGTCGCTACGTCAGGCGCAAGCACACCCCCGCCCAGCTGGCGGGTGGTTTCATCTACGGATTCATCGCCACCGGCATCATCCTGTGGCTGTTCCTCTGAGGCCCCGGTTCACAGGGGAGAAGGTCCGAGCTCGCTGCAGTCTGCGGGCACCATCTCGGGTATGTCCCCGAACATGGCTACCTTGTCGCCGCAGCACGCCATGCAGCCCCTGACCCCGGCCCTGGAGCCGATGTCCTCCACGGCGCCCTGGATGGAGGCCTCGTCCCTGACCAGGTTCCCCAGGGCGGTGGCGCAGCAGTCCGCCAGGATGACGTCGTCGGAGAACACGGTGCTTATGCTGCTGGTGCCGAAGGACACGGAGGGTCCGACGGTGCGCGACGAGGAGCAAATCCCGACTATGCGGTCCGAGGAGACTGAGAACGCCAGGTCCCTGAAGACCGGATGGTCGGCGAAGATCCCGACCAGCCTCGGCTCGGGCGAGTAGAAAGCTATGTCCCCGCCGTTCTCCACCACCGCGTATGACGACCCCATCTCCACGAGCCTCTCGGCGATGTGGACCGCCACTGCTCCGGCGACCCCGGCCATGGGGCCCACGCCCGCGACAGCCGACGCGTCGCACATGCGCCTGACCAGCTCGTCGTCTCCGGGAGACGCGGGGTACGGGTCGTAGGTTATCCCGAAGAACGGGTCCTCGGAGATCTTCGACTCCACGGAGTACCTGGCCTCCATCATGGCGTCGAAGGCGGCGTCCCTCAGGCCGTCGTCGCAGACGACCGTGAGGATGCTCTCCCTGTAGCTGAGGCCGAACCTCATAGCTCGAGCTGGATGGCCTTGACGGAGCACGCGTTGATGCAGGAACCGCAGGCGATGCAGGTGTCGGTGTTCAGCCTGACCTCCTGCGTCTCGGGCACGCAGTAGATGGACCTGGTCGGGCAGAGGGACACGCACGCGCCGCAGCTCCAGCACCTGTCGTAGTCGTGGAAGATGTGGCCGTTGAGCTCCTTCACCTTGAAACCCTGTCCGCGGATGTGCTCGATGCCGCGGATCATGTCGTCCTTCTCGCCGACGAGGCTGAGCAGCATGAAGCCGTGGCCGTCCCCTCCGATGTCGGCCCTCAGCACGTTCGGCTTGAGGTTGAACTCGGACACCAGGGTGTACGTGACGGACTCGAGCACGTTGCTCTCGTCGAAGTCTATCCTGAACTTCTTCTCGATCATCTCAGAGCCCCCTCTCCAGAAGCGGTTTGACCTTGCCCTCCTTGGGCAGCTCCAGGCACGGCTTGTTCAGCAGGAACTCGCCGTGCTCGATCCAGTCCTTCAGCTGGTTGGCGACCTTCCTGGCGCCGGACAGCGAGGACAGCGAGGACGTCCTGATGGTCCTGCCCTGGTACTCGATGGATCCGGAGCGCAGCTGGGCGTAGGTGTACCTCTGCATGCACTGCCTGTTGGACGGGAGGCTGTAGTCTACCATCTCCGCGTAGATCTCGTCGTCGGATATGGCGCAGCGTCTCATGACATCGGCGTTCAGGACTGGGATGGGTATCCCTATGCCTATGGCCAGCGAGATGCCGTAGCCGGTGATGTCGAGCCCCCTGACGTACTTGGCGTCCATCTGCTTCATGTCCCCGATGACCGCCAGGGTCCTGGAGCCCTTCACGGGGACCCCGTTGACCTCCTCGAAGGAGGTGTTGAACTGCGTCCCCTGCCATGCCACGTACCCCTCCCCTCCGGCGAGGAAGATCCTGGTGCCCATGCCGATAGTGTCCAGGTGGGGGTCGTTGATCAGCGGGGACAGCGCTCCCGCCGAGCTGTAGGTGGCGTTCTTCATCCTGGGGAGGAGCTTCCCCATGTAGGTGTAGAGCGTCTTGTTGGACGTGTTGGTGGCCACGCCGTAGTTCTGATACAGGTTGCGGGGGTTGTAGATGTAGGCCTCGTTCACATCGTCCAGCGAGATGTACGTGTCGATGCTCTTCCTGACGTAGCAGTCCGTCCCCGGCCCCCAGGCCTGGAGGCGGACCTTCTTGCCCGCGATGAGGTCCTCGATGACGTGGGCTCCCCCGTAGCCTGTGCCAGGGGGGTCGATGAGGGACGTGGCGCCGATGTAGGTGTCGACCGCGGCGAGGCCGCCGTAGGCCTCCACTCCGTTGAGCCTGATGCCGGTCATCCTGATCGGGGGGTCCGAGTGGCCGAAGTTGATGAAAGCTCCGGACGAGCACATGGCTCCGAACGTTCCGGTGGTGACGACATCCACTTCTTCTGCGGCTTTCTCCGCTCCCTTCTGCCTGACGAGGTCCACGACCTCCTCGGCGGTCATGACGACCGCTTTGCCGGAACGGATCTTATCGTTGATCTCATCGTATGTCTTCGACAATTTCCCTCGCTCCTTTTGAATTGTGACGACGTGGACTGTTATTCCTGATAGATAATGGTTAGTCTATAAAATATTCGTATCTGAATATTTTTGTTATCAAGTTAAAAACAGATAATGGAAAAAGTCCTCAGATGCAACATCTTGGTTTTGGGCGTTTTAGGCTACTGTGAATTTGAAGATGTCGGAGAATGCCGAGAATATACAGCAGAATCCTGGCTGCATCGGTATACACATCTGTTGGGACCGCCGCACTCATAACAGTAGGTGTAGATGTTATGACTTTCCCATTCTTTTGAATCATCAATATTTCTGGTTTGAAGTCATTTGATGGCTGTTCAACAAAGTAATTCTAAGCTATACTATTTTAACAGTCTATCATCATTACTTCTATTCGTGTCCGTCGATGTCATGAGTGCGCTTCACGAACGTATTGTTCAAACCAAGGGTTGATTGATTGAACGTATTCGTATATTATACTGATGTGAGTCCTATGAAGGATCCATCACTGAATGAGAGATTAGTCTCGAGTGTCAGTAGGGAGCGCCAAATATCAATTAAAAAACTTTGTTCCCCTCGCGACAGGCGTCTTTCGGTCGGTGCTGAAATTCTTCTACGCAAGGTTCTGGAGAAACACGGTCTCTGTTATGACGACTATCAGCTTGAGAGGAGTATCTATGGTAAGCCGTATCTTGTGGGATGTCCCATGGATTTTAACATATCTCACTCGGGGGAACATATTCTCTGTGCAGTGTCTGAATGGCCAGTGGGGTGTGATGTAGAACTCATCGGAGATTTTGACATTCATTCCATGCAGTGGTTCATTCATCAGGACGAATTACGTTTCCTGTCTAAAAACTGCTATGGATCTGAGAGGACAGAAGCATTTTACCGTTTATGGACCATGAAGGAAAGTCTGTTAAAGGCATCGGGTACTGGACTTGCAGTAGATCCAGGGTCATTCAACCTCAATTTGGATTCGTACAATCATATTGTGATCTTCGATGGAATTCAATACGCCATTCGTGAGTTCAGTATTGAGGATGGATATGCATATTCGGTGTGTTCAACATCAGATGAAATCGTCAGTGAGATGGAATACTTGTCCATGTGCCCAGGGTTTGAGGCGAGACTAGTCGTTAAGTGAGGTGTATGATATGAGCGAAAGTCCACGCAGAAGATTTATGGTCGGCCTTCCGATTATTAATGACGAAATCGAATGGCAACGTTTCTTGGTCAAGTATAAACCACACATCTATTCTGTATACTTCTCGCTTCCGCTGGGAGATCGGTTTCATTCAAGATCTAATGTTCTTCAGAAGTTCCATGATCCGAATGTTGTGGAACAGTTTTGGAAGCTTCTGAGAATTACCGAATCTGAGGGGATTGATTTAGAGATGGTTCTGAACACTTCCTCACTTATAGAAGGGGATGTAGCAAAGTCTAAAGAGGAGCTTGATGCACACGGTGTATCGATTTCATCCATTACCATCTCTGACAAGTATTATGATGAAGTGTCTTTGATATTTCACGGAGTGTCTATAAATTACAGCTTCAATAATCATCTAGAGAATCCAGACGACATACCAATGGGCCATGAATACAAGCACATCATCATAGGGAGAAAGAACATTCGCAATTACGAGATGATTCAGTCGTTGAGGGGTCGCGGCATGGATCCAGTACTTCTCCTGAATAATGGTTGCAATCACTTCTGTGGATGGTGTGGAGGTCCTGATCACTGCGGAATGGCCTTTAGGAGGATCGAGAGTGAGTTCGATTTGGATTATCTGTATGCCCTATTCAGCATTATGCCGTACGAATTGGATGAAAATCCGGGGTGGGACGGCATAAAAATCTTGAAGGTGAGTAGTAGGAACTCGGATGTGAACTTCCTAGACAAATGTCTCGACAGTTACATACACTGCAGGGATGCGGAACTTGTCGGTAAGGACTCATCAAATTATTTTCTCTGGGCAAGGTTAGCATGGTTCAGCAGACATTATAAAGAACTGAATTTGGAGATAATTCGGGCCTACAAGGAGGAGATCAATTCCGGTTGGGAAGGATCGATCTATGCGCTATCAACAAACTCTGTTTTCCTCGATTTGACAGGGGAGCTGACTTTCGACAACATTAATTTAGAAGTCGCAGGTAGGGAGATAATCCGCCAGATGCATCACTACTTCAGGAAGGATGTTTTGATTTCTGGAGCTCTAATTGGCGGTATTGTACCCAGTGATGCTCCCGACAGAATCAATGTCCGGATGATATCCAGCAGGCTCCGTACGTTGAGGCGGATTCTTCACACGATTATCCTTGTAGTTCCACGTGGATCGAATATGCATGTTGAAGAGTGGATGGACCTAACTACTCGGTTGACAGAGGAGGAACTCGTTGATGTGGTCTTGGCCGATGAGGAATTTGCAGATTATTTGCGCCGCACGTTTGCATTTGAGGCACACCCCTACTCAGTCGAAAACAGAGGTGGAACGTCAGTTCTAGTTGTACAGCGCGAAGGTAGGGAGTACGTCATGTTCCCCAAGGATAAGGGTGATGTGGCGTGTTTATCTGCTAGTGTTAGACAAGTCAATGGATCCGATCGGATGGTGGTCTTCACCCCGAGGTTGTAACACCATGAATGAGTCTAAGTGCATATCCAATATAGTGTCATTTAGGACATTGTATGAAGCAATCTGTGGACGTGATTCGGAATATGTGTTTCTAAAAACTACTCAAGGGGACTATACCTACGGGGATCTTATTGAGTGCGTGGAGAACACACATTCAAATGTGAATAAACATCCCATTCTTGAGTTCATAGCAAAGATGTTCAGGACACGTCTCGATGGCAAGGCGTGGGTGCTGAGCGACTACACGCCGACAGAGAAGGACCTTAGCCTAGGTCCAGACATCATCATCTCCACTTCAGGAACTCGTCTTCAGAAGCATGTGATGCACAAGGAAGAGAGGCTGTTTAGAGACTTGCAACAGGGGATACCAGTTGTTGGTCTACGTCCAGATGACGTCTCAATGTGTCTACTTCCTTTTGACCATATTTTCGGTCTGCAATGCGGGCTTCTGGCTCAGCTGATGATTGGATGTGTCATTGCAATACCTTCTTCGTCTTTATCAACGTTTGAAGATATCGTCAGGGTGCGCCCTACGTTTATAGTGTGTCTGCCTCAGCTGGCAGATTTCATACCAGATAACTCTGGGATTAGGACTATACTGATGGGTGGCACAAGCATTCCGAAAGGAGGAGTCTCTGGTCCAAGGGATGCCGAGTTATACTTTGGATATGGATCTACGGAATGTTTGTGTGTTTCCGTTGGCCCGTATGATGGTGAGTCGTGTGGCACTGTTCTGGATGGATATGAGGTCGAGGAGGTCTCAGGGGAGATAAGGATCTCTGGTAATGTGATGATAGGATACACGTCTGGAGATCCACTGAATGGCCCGTTTTGCACAAATGATCTGGGTTGGATCGAAGATGGTAAACTATTCATCACAGGTCGTAAGGATGGGGTCATAGTGTTCGATGATGGATACAAAGTCAATACGGACGAACTGATTGATATGCTGTATGAGGTCCCTTCTATAACTAGTGGCAGGGTGGAGCGTTTCGGTGACGACATTCGTTTGGTGGTAACGTGCATGGACGACAGTAATTTGAAAGGAATTGTGGAGCGCATGGATGAAATGATTAGGCCACACAAAGTATCAATTGTAGAGGTGAAATTAGTTGGACACAAAGATTGAAGCTGTGAATTGCGTACTGTCCAAGTATACAGATTACGATTTCACTTTTGACAGTCTGCTCTATGAGGATCTCGGCCTGTCATCCCTTAGGATGATGCAGGTCCTTGGGGAGCTCAGAAACAGCTATGGGTTGACCGTGGAGTATAGGAACCTTTCTGAAGTAAGGACTGTCCGGGACTTGTTTGAGATTCTGGAGGGCGAGGATGACTGACCTTTACAGGTACTTCTCTTTAAATTCGGAGCCTTTTGGACATCGCAGGGTGTTTGAAAACGAGCTTGATTTTCTGGATACATTTCCCGAATCAACTTACGATTCAGGCTATTCCAGGATGAGGGCACGCACGGAAGAGATCATCAGAGAGAAGTTCTTGTCCAAGGGGGGAAGGCCAGAATTGAATCACCCATATTACATGGTTGTGGGCAATTGCGATCGCTGGTTTAAGGGAGTAAAAGGTTTTAGGGCATCGTTGTCCATTCCTTTGGAGAACTTCGATCCCTCCATCATCTCATTCACATATGGTGACTCCATTCCTGTGATGAATGGGATGGTGGAGGGCGAGTGCTCGGGTCAGGTTTACACGCTGGATGAGATATGTGAAGTGGTCAATCGGCGTGGTATGCCTCAGAAACGTAACCAGGAGTGCGATAATGGCACAGAGTGTTATATTGAGGTCCAAGTTTGGTCGGAGAAGCCGCTAGAAAGGTTCATGAGCGAATTCGCAGAACAAGATCTCATCCTTCATGTGGAGTCGGTTGTGGATGCTACTATATCTGCGAGTCCTGAGCTGCGTAGTATTAAAGATGTTCCTCAATGGGGGGTGGCTGATATTCTTTCGCTCATGCGGAAGCATCCCGATTGTGATGTATTCATGAACAAAATTGGTTCTCTAAATGCCTCGCATTATGAGGACAATCATATCCATGGTATCATCCATGCCTTTCGCTGCACTGTCTATTGCATAGCTCTGTGTGTGATTAGGGGATATAGTAAGAACAAAACGCTTCTGGCAATTGATGCTGTATCCAACCATGACGTGGGACGCACGGTTGATGCTGCGAATCACGGAAGGGTTGGGGCTGACCTTTTCAGGGACCGTCATCCGTTTTACGATGAGTGGGGCATGAGAGTTGTGATGGCAGCAATCCATGCCCACCAATTTAAAGAGGAAGATGTTGGTGGCATTCTTACCGGATATGATGTGGGTGAGGATACGTCTTTTGTTTGGGAGATTGCGGAATTAGTGAGAGATTGTGATGCACTGGACTATGTCAGACTGGGTGTGGATGGATACAATCCAAAGTTTGTCAAGGGTGGGGACAGCAAGGGTTTGGTCCGTTTCGCGATGTGTCTCAATTTGATGACATGGAGATATCCGAGGCAATCAATGAAATTATTCAGGAGGATTTTGAATGATTGAATTGAGGTATTACAGGGATGAGAGGGATTACGGGGCAGTTTATCGTCTCTTCACAGAGCCTGAGGTGAATGGCAACATAATGAATAAGCCAGATCACAACGACTTTCAGTCATTCAAGAAATGGCTTCTAGACTGCATCTCAGAACGGTTCAACGATTTTTTTGTGGTATACGACAATGAAGTGTTTGTTGGAGTCGCATACACTTATGATTTTCGTTTGATCGACGGCCATGCATGTCTAAGCATCGCTGTCCGGCAGGAGTTCGTAGGGACAGGAGTGGGAGCCCAGATGGCACTGGCGGTCATAGATCGCATTTTCAGAGACTATCCGTTGAGGAAGGTGTTCATGGAGGTGTATTCGGATAACGAGCGTTGCTATGAATCGCTCAATGATGTCGGGCTCAAGAGTGAAGCACGGTTAAAGGACTATCGTTTCCGCGATGGCAGATATGCGGATCTCCTGATATTTTCAGTGGACCGTGAGAGTTTTAGGGAGGTTGAATCTTCACTCTGCCCATCGCCAGTCTGTTGATCATTTCCCAATCTTCTAAGATTGTTTTGATGATATTCTCATAGATTGCCTTGTTGATGGAGCACTCCATGAGGTCGCAACATTCGTATCCTCTTGAAACGATTGAGGAATAGCATCCGCCTTTACAGTATGGTTCGTATTCGCAGTCGTAGCAGGCATCTGAGTGCCTGTCTTTAAAGAACGGTATCTTGTCCAAGGATTTCTCTATGGCTTCAATTAAATCCTCGTCTGAATATATATTGCCAATACAGTTCTCCTTGGATCCTATGGTCTCGCACGGGTATATTTTGCCATCCATGTCAAAAGATATGAACGAATAGCCTCCGAGGCATCCTTGTGAATGGCACATGTCCGTGCCATAGGAAAGCAGGTTGATGATTCTGTCCACTATGTTCGGTTCGTAAATTCCTTCCCTTTCTCCCATCATCTCTTTAAGAGCATCCCAGAGTTCGTCTATCAATTCCGCTGCCTGTTTCTCGCTCAGTGCGTAAGCATCCAATGGTCCACCGGATGGATGCATTATGTTGAACTTGGCCGATGTAGTTCCGAAATCGTCTTGGAGTGCTTCAAGACTTTCTTTGATTTTTCCCAGAGAGTGGCAGGTGTTTACACAGATGACTGATAAGTTATTATTCTCTGGACTGCACATACTTGTCTTCAGCAGGTCATATGTCGGGCCTCCTGCAGCACCCCTGCGATGCTTGTCATGGACGTCGCGACAGCCGTCGATGCTCATTCCTATAGAGAATCCCTCACCTCTGAGTTCCTGTAACTTTTTTGTGTTAAGTAATAATCCGTTTGTTTGAATGACTGGATTAACCCGGATGTCTTTGAATCTGAGATATCTTATGCATTCTTTTATTAGGTCGATTGACAGCAGTGGTTCTCCGCCCCATCCTTGTAGTGTAATCCCCGACACATTGTATTTCTTACAGTAACTAACGATGTAGTCGCAGATGTTGATCATCGTGTCGTGATCAATCTCCCGCCCATTGCCGAGTTCACGGAAACAATAGCGACATGCCAAATTGCAACGTGTTGTGAAGTCAATCATGAAAAGTGTAGGTCTGATGATGGTCGTGCGAGGCTTATACATTGTTTTTCCGAACATCCGTGCGAAGCCCCTCTCGTAGAGTTTAACACGGAGTAGGTCCGAAGGGGTTTTTCCAATAATTGTATCGCAGAGTGTATTTGAAATTGTGATAGTCGTTCCTATTTTTGATATTAGTATAGACTGGTTCTTTCCTCTGGTAATGTACGATCCCAGGAACTCAAAATCGTCTAGACTGTAGGGTTCTAGCCATTCGTTCATTCAACCACTCCAAAATATACGAGGTCTTCAAACAACTCTTTACGCCCAGTTGCCAAGCAGATCTTTTCTGCTTCTTCCTCATCTACGCCGTCTATGAAAGAGCGAAGTAGTCTCCTTAGAGCTTCTGAGTGACATCTAATTGAGATGGGGATTCCTACTCTCCGGTTGGTCATAATCAAGCCTGATTTGGAGAAGGAGAAGTCCGTGTATGGGGAGAAGTACATCAGTCCTATGTTGGATTCATCGTAGACCTGGTAGATTGTGGGTATGTCTGTGAGGAAGCTGATGTCTGGTTGTGAGACGATATCGTCGCCAAATCTCTGGAAAGCGGTAATGTATGTCCCCATGCACCATTCTTTTACTGGACATTCTCTGCAATTACTTGAGGCAGGACCGTGATTCGGTATGCCCTGGTTCCCATCTGGTTCCAAGTATTCTTCATGGGAGGGCTCGGAGAAATAGCGCCAGTAATACGGGTCTGTCAGGCAGAGGGGCAGATTGTTGATGTTGAGTGTCTGGTTGTATCCCATGTTCTCGAAGGTATCAAGTGCTTTCTCAATCACAGGCTTGAGCTGATCGTAGCTGATTCTGTATTTCATGCTTGTCTTTTCGTCCATTCCGGCAAAGTCAAGTCCCCACAGTTGGATTTCCGTATTATTCGAGAATTGATTAGCAACAAAACCAATGAAATCAGTCAATGAACGATAGTTGAGGGCAGTAATGCAGTGTTTCACGGAAGTTCTGATTCCGTTACGATCAAGTTCTAAGAGCCCGTTGACGCTTTTGGAAAAGCTACTCGGAGAGCCGTTCTGGAATTCGTGTAGTTCTGCTACATGGCTGTGTAATGTGGTGGTAACAGTGACGTCGCGGTCTTTTGTGATCTCGATAAAACGTCTCCTGAAAAGAGGATCGTCCATTTTTTCACCGTTGGACAGTACGTATGCAGCGCAATCCATGGACAGGATGTACTTCAACAACTCCAGGAAATCGGGATGGATAGTCGGTTCTCCTCCCGAGATAACGAACGCTTTCACACCCAAGTCGATCATGTGATCTACTTGCATCTTCAATTCTGAGAATGGAATGAAAAAAGAAGAGGTTTGGTTGCACGGACAGCACAAGCACTTCTGGTTGCACGCTGTACCAATGTTGATGTATGCCCGTGCTTTAGTCAATCACTTTCCTCCAGAGCCTGAACTGTTGGACCATCCACCAGAGTTCTTCCAGGAACACGAGCTGTTGGACCAGCGACCTGTACCAGAGTCTTTCCAGGAACACGAGCTGTTGGACCATCCACCGGAGTCTTTCCAGGAACACGAGCTGTTGGACCAACGTGCCCCACCCTGATCTTTCCAGGAACACGAGCTGTTGGACCAGTTGTCTCCAGAGTCTGTCCAATAGGCTACGAATACCCTCGGTTTGCAGTCGTCTGCAACTCCGACTGGAATCGGCCTTGGCTTGGAGAGAATATCAAATCTCCGCATGAGTGATAATCGCTATAAACAGTTAATATAGGTTTTTGCTTAGTATTTGTTAAAGGTAATGTGATACTTTTTAGTTGATATTTTGTCTATAATAAAAAGACATCAACTCCCCGATACTCCAGACATGATCGGTCAATCCCATCCTCATCGCAGGTGTGACCGATTTGTGCTTTCCATCGTTCTC